>JAZBOY010000096.1:0-8590 GCA_036351375.1 Halieaceae bacterium | reverse complement strand
GTGCGGAGCAGGGAGAGATGCGAACCGGCATGCGGGTGCAGGCGCGCTGGGCTGAAGAAACCCGCGGCTATATCACCGACATCGTCTGTTTCGAGCCTGAGTCAGCGGGAGGTGCCGCATGAGCGAAGACGCCGGCGATAGCATCACCGCCATCGAAACCCCGGTCTACCTCAAGTACAACTTCACTGCCGGTGAGGCGACTACCCGTTTCCTGCACCAGGTGCGGCAGGGCAAGCTCATGGGCCAACGCTGCCCGGGCTGCGGCAATGTGTATGCCCCGGCCAGGGGTTCCTGCGCCGCCTGCGGCCTGCCCACAACCGAGGAGGTGGAACTGGGCAACAAGGCCACGGTGCAGTCTTTCACCATTGTCTGGATCCCGATTCCCAACAACCCGATCCAGCCGCCCTATATCGTCGCCAACCTGGTGCCCGACGGCGCCAACATCTCATTCATCCACCTCATGAGTGAATGCGACAACGACAGCGTGCACATCGGCCAGCGTGTCGAGGCGGTGTGGAAACCGGAAGAGGAGTGGGACTACGCGATGGACAATATTCGCTACTTCCGGCCGCTGGACGAGCCGGACGTACCGATTGAAATGATCGGCAAGGTGCCGCTGGCCGGCTGGGAGGGCGAAGCGTGAAAGACATCGCCATTGTTTCCTTCGCCCAGTCCGATTGCCGGCGTGATGCCGGCGCCTGTAACGAGGTAGAGCTGATCATGCCGGTGATCGAGCAGGCACTGCAGGCTGTGGGGCTGAAGAACTCCCAGGACGTGGATTTCACCTGTTCCGGCAGCTGCGACTACCAGCAGGGTGCGGCCTTCGCCTTCGTGATGGGCGTGGATGCTCTCGGTGCCGTGCCGCCGATCAAGGAATCGCATGTGGAGATGGATGCCGCCTGGGCGCTGTATGAATCGATGCTCAAGATCAGCATGGGGCAGGCGGAGTCGGCGCTGATTTACGGTTTCGGCAAATCTTCGCCGGGTGAGCTGCCCACCGTGCTGTCACAGCAGCTAGACCCCTACTACCTGGCGCCCCTGTGGGTGGACTCGGTGAGCCTTGCCGCCCTGCAGGCCCGTGTGTTGCTCGACCAGGGCATTATCAGCGAGCAGGATATGGCAGCAGTGGTGGCGCGCTCGCGGGCCAACGCCATGGCGAATAATCCCCACGCCCAACTGGCTGGCGAGGTAACGGTGGAGGAATTGCTGGCGGAGGCGGAGTGGGTCGCACCGCTGCGCAAGCACGATTGCTGCCCGATTTCAGACGGCGCTTCGGCCATGGTGATCTGTACGCTCGAGAAAGCCCGGGACTGGGGGCTTCCCTATGCGGTGATCAAGGGCATCGACCATCGCATGGAGTCGCATAACATCGGTGCACGCGATCTTGCGCGGTCGCTGTCTACCGAGCTGGCGGCCGAGAAAGCCGGCGCAGCCAATGGCCCGATCGAGGTGGCGGAGCTGTATGCGCCTTTTAGCCACCAGGAGATTATTCTGAGTCGCGCCCTGGGCCTGGATGAAGGTACCGAGATCAATCCCTCCGGGGGAGTGCTGGCGGGCAACCTGATGATGGCATCCGGGCTGTCGCGGGTGGGCGAGGTGGCCACTCGCATTATCAGTGGCGACATCCGCCGCGGCCTGGCACACGCCACCAGCGGGCCCTGCCTGCAACACAACCTGGTCGCAGTGCTGGAGGCCGCCTGATGCAATACGCCGCAGTCACGGGAATAGGTCAGACCCAGTACAAAGCGCGGCGTGGCGATGTTTCCATTGCCGGGCTGGTGCACGAGGCCGCGCGTAACGCACTCGATGACGCCGGCCTGGAATGGGACGACATCGAAGCGGTAATCATCGGCAAGGCGCCGGACATGTTCGAAGGCGTGATCATGCCGGAGATTTATCTGGCGGATGCATTGGGCTGCAACGGCAAGCCCATGCTGCGCGTGCACACCGCGGGGTCAGTGGGCGGCTCTACTGCGCTGGTGGCGGCCTCTCACGTACAGAGTGGTACGTTCCGGCGGGTGCTCACCGTGACCTTCGAGAAGCAGTCGGAATCCAATGCCATGTGGGCGCTGTCCAACCCGCAGCCTTTCTCGCCGCACCTCAATGCCGGCGCCGGCGGGTATTTTGCGCCGATCATGCGCGAGTACATGCGCCGCAGTGGCGCGCCCTGGGATACCGGCATCAAGGTGGCGGTAAAGGACCGCCTGCACGGGGCACGCAACCCGCTAAATCACCTGCAGATGCCGGAAATCAGCATGCAGGAAGTGGAAGACTCACCGATGCTGTGGGACCCGATTCGCTTCCTCGAGAGCTGCCCTTCCTCCGACGGCGCCTGTGCCATGGTGATTGCCGATGAGGGCCTCGCAAAGGACGGACCAAGGCCGCCGGTGTGGATTCGCGGTGGCGCCATGCGCTCGGAACCCACCATGTATGCCGGTCGTGACGAAGTGAATCCCCAGGCCGGGCGCGACTGCGTGGCGGATGTCTACGCCCAGGCGTGTATCGACAACCCGCGCAAACAGCTCGACTGTGCCGAGGTGTACGTGCCTTTTTCCTGGTATGAACCTATGTGGCTGGAGAACCTGGGCTTTGCTGATGCGGGGGAGGGTTGGAAACTTACCATGGAGGGCGCCACCTCTTTGGACGAAGGTGGCGACATACCCTGGAACTGCTCCGGCGGCGTGCTGTGCTCGAACCCGATCGGTGCCTCCGGCATGATCCGCTTTGCCGAGGCTGCGCGCCAGGTGCGGGGCGATGCCGGCGAGCACCAGGTCGACGGCGCCCGCACCGCCCTGGGGCATGCCTACGGCGGCGGCGCCCAGTTCTACGCGATGTGGGTGGTCAGTACAGATAAAGAATAACTTTATTCTCGCGCAGGGCGGCCCGCGCAGGGCGGCCCACGCAGGGAACCCAGAGGACAGTATGAGCAAGGCCTTCAACCTGGCAGACCTGTACGAAATGGTGGCCGACGCCGTGCCGGAGCGCACCGCCCTGGTGTGTGGCGAACATCGTGCCACCTACCTGGAGCTGGAGCAGCGCGCCAACCGGCTGGCTCATTACCTGGCGCAGCAGGACGTCGGCGCAGGCGACCATGTGGGCCTGTACCTGTACAACTGCAACGAATACCTCGAGGCCATGATGGCCTGCTTCAAGCTGCGGGCGGTGCCGACCAACGTCAATTACCGTTATGTGGAGGAGGAGCTCGAATACCTCTTTGACAACGCCGACCTGGTAGCCTGCATTCACCACCGCGAGTTTGCGCCGCTGATCGGCAAGGTGGAGGCGCCCAAACTCAAGACCCTGCTCTACGTAGAGGATGGCAGCGACACGGCCTGCAGCTCACCCGAGTACGAGGCATCCCTGACGGGCCAATCAGCGGAGCGCGACTTCGGGGCGCGCGCCGATGACGACCTGTTCCTGCTCTACACCGGCGGCACTACCGGTATGCCGAAAGGCGTGATGTGGCCTCACAAGGAGCTGTTCTATGCTGCCCTCGGAGGCGGAGGCTGGTTTCACCCCGACGGGCCCATTACCGAGCCGGGCCAGATCGCCGGCCGGGTTGCGGACTTCCCGATTGTCGGTATGGCGCTGGCGCCGCTGATGCACGGTGCCTGCTGGTGGTATGCCTGCATCCAGTTACTGGCGGGCAATACCGTGGTGCTCAACCCCCACCGTCACCTGGACGGCGAGCAAGTCTGGGAGATTGCCGAGCGGGAAAAGGTGAACTCCTTGACCATCGTCGGCGACGCCATGGCCATACCCCTGCTGGATGCCCTGGAAGCGAATCCCGGGCGCTGGGACCTGAGCGCGATTTTCAATATTGGCTCCGGCGGCGCGGTGTTTTCCGTTTCCAAGCAGGAGGCCTTCAAGCGACATTTCCCCAACTGTTTCATTACCAACTCCTTCGGCTCCTCCGAGGGGGGCAATATGGGTTTCGACTCAGGTGAAAAGAAGGGCGACGAGAAGGGCCTGGGCAACGTGCAGAAGTCGGACTACATGGATGTGATCGGCGGCGGTGACGGCGAACCACACCGGCATGTAGCGCCCGGTGAGATGGGAATTTTCGCCCGCTCCGGTCATATCCCCACGGGCTATTACAACGACCCGGAAAAGACGGCGAAGACCTTCGTCGATGTCGACGGCAAGACCTGGATGTTGACCGGCGATGCCGCCCGCCTGGAACAGGACGGCTCCATCACAGTGTTCGGTCGCGGCTCCAACTGCATCAACTCCGGTGGGGAAAAGATTTTTCCTGAAGAGGTCGAGGAGGCGCTCAAGAATCACCCCGGCGTGTTTGACTGCCTGGTCGTGGATACTCCGGACGACCGCTATGGCAGCAAGGTCACCGCGGTCGTAAAGCTCCGTGACGGCCAAAGCCTCACCCTCGACGGTCTGCAGGAAGAGGCACGCAAACATATCGCCGGCTACAAGCTGCCGCGGGAGCTGCACCTGGTGGACGAGATACCCCGGGCACCCAGCGGCAAGCCCGCCTATCCAAAGGCCCGGGAGCTGGCACTGTCTGGCGATTACCTGGCCGACTGAGGAACAGCCCATGGCAGAACTCGATATCAGTACCGCCAACTGCATTGTGGAGCGCGACGGCCCGGTGCTGACAGTTACCCTTAACCGCCCGGAGGCCAGGAATGCCTTCACTCCGGAAATGCTGTTGGGCATGTACCGGGCCTGGCGACTGCTGGATGAGGATGACAGCCTGCTGTGCGGCATTCTCACCGCAGTCGGCGATACCTTCTGCGCGGGCATGGACCTGAAGGCCGGCGCGGAGGGCAACCCGCAGGCCACCGAAGAGTTCATGGAGGTCATGGCCGAGGTGCCGAACGTGCATTGGCAGGCCCTTCTGCGGGACAATCGACCCGGCAAACCCATCATTCTCGCAGTGGAGGGCTACGCCCTGGCCGGCGGCACCGAGATATTGCAGGGCACGGACATCCGGGTCGGCGCCGAGGATGCGATTTTCGGGGTGACCGAGGTGGCCCGGGGCCTTTACCCCATGGGCGGCTCGACGGTGCGCCTGCGCCGGCAGATTCCCTATTGCCTGGCGGCGGAAATGCTGCTGCTGGGAGAAACCATCACCGCCCAACAGGCACAGCAGTACGGGCTGATCAACCGGGTGGTACCGAAGGGCGAAAGCCTCGCGGAGGCACGTCGCATCGCTGCACGCCTGTGCGAGAACGCGCCGCTGGCGATTGTCGCCATTACACGCTCCCTACGCGAACAGCAGGAAGATATGGAAGAGGCCGCCGCCATGGAAGCCTCCGACGCACTGGCGGGTCCGGTGTTCGGTTCGGCGGATGCGAAGGAAGGCATGCGCGCCTTCAAGGAAAAGCGCAAGGCTGTGTTCAAGGGCGAGTAGCGTTACCATAACTCCTCTTCGCTGCTACTAACCGAGAGAGTTTTTGATGCAAGACCCCGTACCTGCGTCGGCCGCTGATATGGCAGGCGTTTACGCCGAACTTGTCGATTCCCGCAAATCTGCCCGCGGCTTCAAGCCCGACCCGGTGCCCCAGGCACTGCTGGACCAGGTATTTGGTATTGCCCTGCGGGCTCCATCCAACTGCAACACCCAGCCCTGGCAGACCCACGTGGCCTCCGGTGAGAAGCTGGAATCGCTACGCAAGGCGCTGCCGGAAGCCTTCATGAAAGGCGAGTTCACTATGGACTTCCCCTACGACGGAAAGTACGAGGGGGTCTACAAAGAGCGCCAGTACGCCTCCGCCGAGGCGCTGTACAGCGCCATGGGCATCAAGCGTGAGGAGAAGGACAAGCGCAACGTGGCCTTCATGCGCAATTTTACCTTCTTCGACGCGCCCCACGTGGCCTTCCTGTTCCTGCCGGAGCCCTTCGGCCTGCGCGAGGCCTGCGACCTGGGTATGTACGCCCAGACCCTGATGCTGTCGATGGTGGCCCATGGCCTCGGCTGCTGCCCGCAGACAGCGCTGAGCTTCCTGGCCCAGCAGGTGCGCGACGAACTCGGCATCGACAACGGCAACAAGCTGCTGTTTGGTATTTCCTTTGGCTTCGAGGACGAGTCCCATCCCTCGAACCGCTGTCGGACTGACCGGGCTGCCCTGAACGACATCACCCACTTCCACGGCTAGTCGCGCGGGCTCACCCCTCGCCGCTGATACAGTCCTGCAGGGTGGCCCTCAGCCGTTCGGCGCCGAGTTTCTCAAGCATCGCGATATTGCGCTCCGGTATGCCTTCGACGTCGGGATGGCCTGCTACCGCGCGGGCCACACTGTCTTCGCGCAGTATGTGCAGCATCGGGTAGGGTGAGCGGTTGCTGTAGTTCTCCGCGTCTTCGGGCCGGGTGCCGGCAAACTGGTAGTCGGGGTGAAAGCTGGCCACCTGGAAAACACCTTCCAGTCCTGATTCCAGCAGCAGCGCTTCGCAGGCGCCCAGGAACTGGTTGTAGTCGAAAAAGTCCTGCAACACCTGCGGATGTATCAACAGGGTTGTTTCGATGGTGGGTAGGCGTCGCAGTAGCTCCAGTTCTTCCACCAGCGCCAACAGCAGGCCTTCTTCATCTTTGGCGTCAGACACGGCAAAGCGCACCGAGTCGGCTTCCAGCTCGCGCCGGGCAAAGGGGCAGAGATTATGGCCCACCACCACCCGCGCTACCCAGCGCCGGGTGGCGGCGATGACAGGCTCGCTATTTGAGGGTGGGTTTGAAGTAGAGGGATTCATCCACGTCTTCACCGAACAGCTCTGCGCCCAAAGCCTCCATATCCCAGGAGATCCAGCGCTCGGGCACCAACTTGATAACCACGTCGGACATGCCCTGGAACGCCGGGCCAATCACCGGGTGCTCCAGGGCGGCCGGTGTGAGGTACTTGGCATTAATGCGGCTGGCTAGCGGTGCTGCCGCCTCGCCGGTTAGTAGTTCCGCAGAACCGCAGGCGCTCATACCCGATTCCTTGCCATCCTCCCGGGATTCAACGCACACCGCCATGCGTGGGTCCTTCCGCAGGTTGCGCGCCTTGCTGGCTTCCTGGTTGGTGGTGATATAGATAACCCCGTCCTCGTACAGGAACCACACGGCGGTCACATGGGGCAGGCCGTCGGCGCTGTAGGTGGTGAGCGTAACAATGCGCGCTTCATCGAGCAGGTGGGCGAGCTTGTCATTGAATGCCATGGGGCTGCCTCCTAGAGTCTCTCGCGCAGCTCGACCGTGTTGCCGTCGGGGTCGCGGATGTAGACCGAATTACCGTAGCCCTGCGCGCCGTAGCGCCGGTCAAAGCCGTCATGCTCGATACCGTGGGCGTCCAGGTGCTTGAGGATGTCCTGCTCGCAGAGGGTATCAACCTGCAGGCAAAAGTGATCCAGGTTGTTCTCGGTTGTCGCGGGTGGGCCGCCGCCGGGCCTTCCCAGCTTGCTGTCCACATCCACCAGGTCGATCAGCCCGCTGCCGGCCCGCAGCTGGGCCAGGCCGAACTCGTCTCGAGCATCCCGCTCCAGCGGGCACCCCAGCACCTCGCAGTAGAACCTGAGCATCGCTTCCATGTTGGCGGTGCGCAGCACCAGGTGATCGATGGCGGCGATTTCGAAATTCATTGTTCGTCCTTTGCCGATGTGGCGAAGCGGTTTCCGTACATGCGCCGCAGGTTGTGATGGCGCCACAGGAATACCCAGCGGAACACCCACTCGTACAGCGGCTCCAGCCACGCTATGCGCGAGGTGAAACTCACACTGTCGGTCAGGCGGGCGCCACCCGGCAGGGCGGCGATGGCGCGGCGGTGTTCCCAGACCGCCTGGCTGGCCAGGCTGGACACTTCATAGAAATGGCTGCCGGGTTCCACCTCCGCCAAAGCCATGTCATCGTAATCCACCGGCAGCAGGCCGCCGAGTTTTATCCAGCTCCTGAACCGGTGGCAGCCGGGCTGCCAGCCCGCGGTGATGTCATCCATGCCATCGGGGAAGCTCATGCTCAACAGGGGTCGGAATTCGGCGTTGATATCCAGCGGTGTCACGGCGTGTTGCCACAGGGTGTCGGCGTGGGTGGCGAGGTCCGAACTGACGGTGAATGAGCGCGGCATGTTCCTAGTATTGACGCTGCGTTCCGGGTTGGCCAGCGAAATGGCCTCGCTGTGGGCAGCCTGATCTGCTATACAGGCAGGCTTTTACCGTAAGAATACAGGGCCAGTATGAGCGAAGAGATCCGCGGCGTAGCGCTTACCGATGTACCTTCCAACACCCAGAGACTCTACAGCCGTTACCTCACAGCGGTTTTGATCGACCTGACCGTAATCAACCTGTGTGCGGAATATTGGGAGTGGGTAAGCCTGGATTCCTTCACCGTGTCGATGCTCGCCGCCATCCTGCTGCAGGTGTTGCTGAAAGTCACCCTGGCGCTGGAGCACAAGGTGGCTGGCGTGTTCGAGGGCCGCACCAGCGCCGCGGCGCGCTTCCTGCGCTTGTTTACCGCCTGGCTGATCCTGTTCGGCTCCAAGTTTGTGATGCTCGGCGCCGTGGACTTTGCCTTTGGCGATGCCCTGGCCTTCCACGGCCCCCTGCACGGTGTGGTGGCGTTTATCGCGGTGATTGTATTGATGCTGGCGGCGGAGGAGGTGGC
>JAZBOY010000095.1:0-4660 GCA_036351375.1 Halieaceae bacterium | reverse complement strand
GGGAAATACGCATCGACTGCACGGCGGCGCCGTGCTGATAGGTGAACACGCCCTGGTAACTGGTTTCACGCAGGCTGTGCGACATCTTGTCGAGCCAGCGCAATGCCACCGGGTCAGCCTCGGGGCACTCGCCAAGCGCGGTAACAGGCGCCCAGCTCAATACGACCAGGAGGGCTGCCAGTACGGGTGAGCGCAAGTTCTATTCCTCGGTGCTGAAGGTGGCCACCCGCGCGTAGGGCATCATGCCCTGGGGTGCGTTGAGAGAGGCTTCCTCGGCATGATCGAGCATATAGCGCTCGAGCCGCTGGCGAGCGATGGCGTCGTAGTCAGTGTTCGGAGTCGCCTCACGAACCGGCGGCGCCGGTCGCGTAACCACGGTTGCCGGCGACGCATAACCTGCCAGGTTGGCGGTGCCGCCACCCGGGGTGACGACTCCGGGGCTCGCCAGTCGATCTCCGCCGGCGGTAATCACCGGCACCGGGTTGCCGCCTGCGCCGGCCGTGTCACCGCTGCCGTAGAACTGGCTGCCGACCAGCACCACTGCGAATACGGACGCCGCCACGGCAAAACTCGCCACGGGCCGCAGCATGCGCTGCCAGCTCGCCACCGGCTGGATGGCCTCGGGAATTTCGGCGGAAGTAGGCTGCGCACTGTAGGCAGGCTCCCGCTCGATCGCTGCCATGATGCGAGATGAGATATCGGTACCCGTGGCCATAGGGCCCGGCTGCAGGCCCTGGCTGGCGGTATTGAAGCGTCGCCAGGTGTCGCGCAGCGCCGGGTCCTGCACGTTATCCAGCAGCTGGTCCAGCGCCTGGTCGTCGGCCTCTCCGTCCATCAGGGCGGAGAGAGACTCAGCAAATGGGGAAACGGCTTCGTCCTGTTCGAGGCTCGACGGCACGTGGGCAGGCTCCTGCTCCAGCGCTGCCATGATGCGTCCCGACAGGTCAGTCGTGGTATCCACGGGGCTGCGCTCGAGGGCATGGCCGGCATTATGGAAGCGACGCCAGGCGTCGCGCACGGCCGGATCCTGGATATTGTCCAGCACCTGGTCCAGCGCCTGCGAGTCGGCTTCGCCGTCCATCAACGCGGACAGGGCTTCGCCAAGTTTTTCGTTCATCAATGACCTCCCAGGTCTTGCCGCACGCTGCTGGCACGGCCTTGCGTCTCTGTATGGCTGCTTCTGGTGCAGCAGTTGCCGGGTCGGTCCCGGTCGTGCATACGACTATTCATTTCTCTATTTGCCGCCTATTGCTGCCTGTTCGCCAGCAATGACTATTCATAGGGTGCGTTCTCGCCATCAACCTGCGCACGCACGCGTTTGTCTATGGCTTCCCTGGCCCGGAAGATCCTGGAGCGCACCGTCCCCACGGGGCAATCCATGATTTCCGCAATTTCCTCGTAACTCAGACCATCAAACTCGCGCAAAGTTACCGCGCTGCGCAGGTCATCGGGCAAATCACTGATGGCCTGGTGTACGACCTCGCCCAGCTCTCGGCTGAACAGCATGTTCTCGGGGTTTTCCATGTCCCGCAGCGCTCCGCCGTTCTCAAAGTGTTCGGCGTCTTCCACCTCGACATCGCTGCCCGGCGGACGTCGCCCGCGGGCCACCAGATGGTTCTTGGCGGTATTGATGGCTATGCGATAAAGCCAGGTGTAAAAAGCACTGTCGCCACGGAAACGCGGCAGGGCCCGGTAGGCCTTGATAAACGCCTCCTGGGTTACGTCCTGCACCTCGTGGCTGTCATGCACATAGCGTGACACCAGCCCGAGAATCTTGGGCTGGTACTTCAATACCAGGAGATCGAAGGCACGCTTGTCACCGGCCTGTACCCGTTCTACCAACTGCTGGTCTGTTGCGGCCGCAGCCAATTGTGCCCCCTTATCCCGGCATGTCTGATCGCAGGAAAATAAAAAAGTTCCTTTCGATTCCCTGCTGCGTATTATGTTTGTCTGAAACAGCCGGCGCAGCGCGGGAAACCCCGGGCAAGCTGTGCCGGAGCAGCCTAAAATACACCAATTCACCAGCCTGAACAGCCCCGATACCGCCGCCGATGCCCCAGCGCTTCCAGCACGACGTCCTCATTATCGGCAGCGGCGCAGCCGGTTTGTCACTGGCCCTGCGCCTGCCTGCCAGCCTTGATATTGCCGTTCTCAGCAAGGGGGAGCTGACCCAGGGCTCCACCTTCTGGGCCCAGGGCGGCATGGCCGCGGTGCTCGACAAGGACGACACCATCGAGTCCCATGTGGAGGATACGCTGACCGCCGGTGTCGGCCTCTGTCACCGGGAAGTCGTGGAATTCGTGGTCGGCCAGGGCGCAGAGGTAGTCGAATGGCTGGTCAGCCAGGGCGTGGAATTTGATCGCCGCGAAACCCCCAAGCACAGTGAATACCACCTCACCATGGAAGGCGGACACAGCCATCGCCGGGTAATACACGCCGCCGACGCCACCGGCCGCGCCATTTCAGAGGTACTGGTGCAGCAGACCCTGGCCCGTGAAAACGTCAAGATCGTTACCGACGGCGTGGCGGTGGACCTGGTCAGCGCCGAGGGTCGTTGCCAGGGTGCCTATGTGCTGGACCGCAACAGCGGCAGCGTAAACCTGCACCAGGCGCGCTTCGTGGTGTTGGCCACCGGCGGCGCCAGCAAGGCCTACCTTTATACCAGCAATCCCGACGGCGCCAGCGGCGACGGTATTGCCATGGCCTGGCGCGCCGGCTGCCGGGTAGCAAACCTGGAATTCAATCAGTTCCACCCCACCTGCCTGTACCACCCGCGGGCCAAGTCCTTTCTGATTACGGAGGCCTTGCGCGGCGAGGGCGGCCGCCTGCAGCTCCCGGACGGCAGCCGCTTCATGGAGCGGTTTGATGCACGTGGCGAACTGGCGCCCCGGGATGTGGTGGCCAGGGCCATCGACCACGAAATGAAACGCACCGGCAGCGACTGCGTCTACCTCGATATCAGTCATCAACCGGCGCGCTTCCTGCAGGCGCATTTCCCCACGGTGCACCGCCGCTGCCTGGACTTCGGCATCGACATCACCCGCGAGCCGATCCCTGTGGTCCCTGCCGCCCACTACACCTGCGGAGGCGTGCTGGTGGATAAACGCGGCCAGACCGACCTGCCCGGCCTGTACGCCATCGGTGAAACCGCCTGCACCGGCCTGCACGGCGCCAATCGCATGGCCAGCAATTCACTGCTGGAATGCCTGGTCTATGCTCACGCTGCCGCGCAGGACATCATTGCCAGAGCCCCGACACGCCGGCGCCGATCGCGGCACCGGACTGGGATGAAAGCCAGGTGACCGACTCGGATGAAGACGTGGTGATCTCACATAACTGGGATGAGCTGCGCCGTTTCATGTGGGACTACGTGGGCATCGTGCGCACCGACAAACGCCTGGCACGAGCCCGGCATCGCATCGAGCTGCTGCAGGAAGAAATTGTCGAGTACTACAGCAATTACAAGGTCAGTAATGATCTGCTGGAACTCCGCAACCTGGCCATGGTGGCAGAGCTGATGATCAATTGCGCCATCGCCCGCCGCGAGAGCCGCGGCCTGCACTACACCCTGGACTATCCGGAGCTCGACCCGGAGGCGGGTGACACGGTGCTGGCCCCCGTCGGCCAGGCTGGCTGAGGGTCGGGCCGCAGGCTCAGCGCCAGCCGCAGGCGTCGCCAGCGCTCCTTCGACAGCTGGTCACGCGTCACCAGCAGTCGGTGGCGCTGCTCACCCACCACCACGCTAACTGCCAGCAAAAAGTCAGACAGGTAACTCGATTCAAGGGCCAGCGGCTTGCCGTCGGCACTGCTCCAGCGGCCGTCGTGAAACTCAAGCACCAGGGCGTGACTGCGACGATGGTATCGCCTGAGTGCCCAGCCGAGCGCAACGCCTGCCAGCAGCAGCAAGGCCAGCGTTGGCCCGACGCCCGCGGAGCCGCTCGCGATCAAGCAGGAATAGGTAAGTAGAAGACCGTAGAGTGCTGCTGCCAGGCGCTGCGCGCAGCGCGAGCAAACTGCGCCTTCAAGCCTTGCGGTGGGTAAACGCCAGCACGGTGTCGACAATTTTCGCCAGCTCCGCGTCCTCGGGCCGCAGGCGCCCCAGGAACCAGCCAAACAGCTCCTGGTCCTCACACTCCAGCAGTGCCCGGTAGCGGGCCTGGTCTTCGCTGGAAAGGTCCCGGTAGGCATTGCGAACGAAAGGCTCCAGCACCAGGTCCAGCTCCAGCATGCCGCGCCGGCTGGCCCAGATGATACGGTTGTAATCGAGGTTTGCATCCATGGCGGAAGTATAAGAGCTGACAGGGCCCAAAGCAGCACCTATCATAGCCGCCGTGACAACTTACCTGGCCAGACTCTCCCATCGCGGCGCCCTTGAATTCGAGGGCCCTGACAGCCGCCAGTTCCTGCAGGGGCAAACAACCTGCGATCTCGAGCAGCTTTCCGCCGAACGCAGCCTGGTCGGTGCCTTCTGCAACCCCCAGGGGCGCATGGTCTGCGATTTCAGGCTGCTGCAGCAGGACAGCGAGCGCCTGCTCATGGTGCTGGAACGGGATTGTCTCGAGATCGCGCGGGACACGTTTGCCAAGTACATCGTGTTCTCAAAGGCTGAGCTGCGCGAGGCGGATGCCTGGTGCCACTATGCCCTGTGGGGCGAGGACGC
>JAZBOY010000094.1:0-2218 GCA_036351375.1 Halieaceae bacterium | reverse complement strand
TAGGAAGTTGCGGTTTTCTGTGCGATTGCGCCCCAAAAAGGCGCGGATTGGCCGGCAAATCAGGCCCTGGCGGGTGCCATGCGCAGCGCCACGGCGCGGCGGTGGTAGATGATCAGGGTGAGGCCCACCACCAGCGGCACTGCCCACAGGGCCGGCGTCAGCGCCAGTTCCGGGACCAGGCGCACGGCGCCGAACGCAAAAAAGGCGGTGTATACGGAGATGCCCGCTCCCACCAGGGCCTTGATGTGCTCGCGGATGCGCGCCACCGGGCTGGGCGGGATGCGATAGAGAAACCACAGGTTGGTCGCCACGGTGGCAAAGCCCACCATGGACATGCCCATCATCATCGGCTGGCCGATCAGCCAGCCCTGCCACAGGCAGTTGGCCGACGCCACAGTAAGAACCACCTGGGAGAGCAGGTTGTGCCAGGCGCAGTTGCGGCTATGGTCGCGGCGGTTGTTGATGACCAGCCAGCCCTGCCAGGCCAGGTTCACCGTCAGGATCGCCAAATACAACATCATCCAGCCGAAGATGCCGCTGATCATGGCGGGGTCGGAAAACACCGGGTGGTCGATGAGGTGAGGATGGGTGCCCACGGGATCGTACAGGGTAGTCAGGGAGATGCCCACGGCCACGGTACCGGTCACCAGCATGGTGAGGGTGAACAGGGTGCCGAAGCGGCGGTGGTTGGTGCCACCCTTGCGCCCGGCTACCGGCACCCAGAACACCAGCAGGCCGGTGGCCCCGGTGGCGATATGAATGGCGACAAGCACTTCAAACAGGCTGTGGCTGGACATGAATTTTTGATCATCCCATACTGCGCCGCATTACCATCCCCGGGGGTTACGGCCGTCACCCAACAGTATATCCCGCCCAAACCGAACTCGCTGTGGTCTGTTGCCGCCCTGGTCAGGGTGCTATGGCGCGGCGACGGCAACCTGCTGGAGCTGCTGCCCGCGGCCGCCTACCGCTTCAAGGTGGGCAACCTCGGCTACTCGCGCCGCTCAACGGTCCTGTTCAATGACCCCGAACTGGTGCGCGAGATCATGAAGGACCCGCAGGAGGTCTTCCCCAAGAGCGACCTGATGGTCAGCGCCCTGGAACCCCTGATCGGCGAGTCGATCTTCGTGACCGACGGCGAGAAGTGGCGGCGCCAGCGGGCGATGATCGACCCCGCCTTTTCCCAGCTGCGGATAGGGCATGCGTTCCCGGCGATGCGCGCCGCGGTAGATGACTACGAAACGGTGCTGGAGGCGCGTGCGGCCAGCGACGAGGCCTTCTCGCTGGACCTGGCCATGAGCCACCTGACCGCCGACATCATCTGCCGCACGGTGTTCTCAACATCGCTGGACTCCCAGGTGGCCATGGACGTGTTCGAGGACTTCACGGTATTCGAGCGCTCGGTGGCGCAGGTCGATATCAAGCGCCTGATTCTCGCGCCGGCCTGGAGCGAGGCACCGCAGCCGCCCGAGGTGCTGGCAGCCTGCGAGCGCATCCGCGAACACCTGGGAAGACTGGTGGACAGCCACCTGGCGGCCGACGCCCGCTACGACGACATCGCCAGTGCCGTGATCGCAGCCCGCGATGCCGACAGCGGCGAGCCCTTCAGCCGCGAGGAGCTGATCGACCAGCTCGGGGTGTTTTTCCTGGCCGGCCACGAGACCACGGCCAGCGTGCTCACCTGGGTGTTCTATATTCTCAGCGTGCAGCCGGAGCTGGCTGCCAGGCTGCGAAACGAGGTCGAGCAGGTGGTGGGCCCGGGCCCCGTGGAGTTTTCACATTTGAAACAGCTGCCGCTGGTACGCGCGGTATTCAAGGAAGCCCTGCGGCTCTACCCGCCCATTACATTTATTCCCAGGGTGGCGCTCAAGGCCACCCGGGTGGGGCCGCGCAAACTCAAGCGCGGCGCCCTGGTGATGATCGCGCCCTGGACCCTGCACCGGCACCGTGACCTGTGGGAGTCGCCCCACGCCTTCCTGCCGGAGCGCTTCCTGCCGGAGAACGAGAGCAAGTTGACGCCAGGTGCCTATATTCCCTTCGGCCAGGGGCCCCACACCTGCGTCGGTGCGGGCTTTGCCCAGACCGAGAGCGCGCTGATCATTGCCCGCCTGGTGCGCCGCTTCGATTTCGAGTGTCTCGACCCAGGCCGCGTCCGGCCGGCAGCGCGCCTCACCACACGCCCCGCCGAACAGGTGTTCTGCCGCGTGAGGGCCTGCTA
>JAZBOY010000093.1:0-89002 GCA_036351375.1 Halieaceae bacterium | reverse complement strand
GCCCCAGCTGTCGGGGTTAGGAACAGCCGGGGCAAACAACGTCTCTGGGGAAAGTGAGACGGCGCGACCAGGGGTCGCCGTGACATCGCGTCACACTTACTATGACTGGCCCGGGCGAGATAAGTTCCTCAGTGGGCCTCATCCCAGTTGCTGCCAACACCGGCTTCTACCAGCAGCGGCACGGCCAGGTCGGCGGCCGCCGCCATTTCCTCGCAAATGCGCGCCTTGACCTCGTCCAACGCCGGTTCCGCCACTTCCAGCACCAGCTCGTCGTGTACCTGCATGATCATGCGGGCATCGACCGCGCTTTCGTGCAGCCAGTCATCCACCCGCAGCATGGCGCGCTTGATGATATCTGCGGCGGTGCCTTGCATCGGCGCATTGATAGCTGTGCGCTCGGCCGCCTGCACGCGCATCTTGTTGCGCGCGTTGATTTCCGGCAGGTAGAGTCGGCGACCGAACAGCGTTTCCACGTAACCACGCTCATGGGCCAGCGCGCGGGTGTCGTTCATGTAGTCCTGCACCCCCGGGTAGCGCTGGAAATACAGGTCGATATATTCCTGTGCCTCGTTGCGGCCGAGGTGCAGCTGGCGCGCCAGGCCGAAGGCTGACATGCCATAAATCAAGCCGAAGTTGATCGCCTTGGCCTTGCGGCGTTGCTCGTCAGACACCTCATCAAGGGCCGTGTCGAACACCTCCGAAGCGGTGGCCCGGTGTACATCCAGGCCCTCCCGGAAGGCGGTGAGCAGGCCGTCGTCACCGGACAGGTGCGCCATGATGCGCAGCTCGATCTGGGAGTAGTCGGCCGCCAGGATGCGGTAGCCCTCCGGGGCGACAAAGGCCTGGCGTATACGGCGGCCCTCTGCCGTGCGGATGGGAATGTTCTGCAGGTTGGGGTCGGAGGATGACAGCCGACCGGTCGCGGCCACCGCCTGGTGATAGGAGGTGTGGATGCGGCCGGTCTCGGCGTTGATCATCAACGGCAGCTTGTCGGTATAGGTAGACTTCAGCTTGGACAGGCTGCGGTGCTCGAGAATCACCTTCGGCAGCGGGTAGTCCAGCGCCAGCTCCTGGAGCACTTCTTCCGCCGTTGATGGCGCACCCTTGGGGGTTTTGCGCAGTACCGGCAGCTCGAGCTTCTCAAACAGGATTTCGCCCAGCTGCTTGGGGGAGCCGAGGTTGAATTCGCCCCCGGCCAGGTCGAAGGCCTCCTGCTCGAGCTCTCCCATGCGCTTGCCCAGCTCCCCGCTCTGCCTGTCGAGCTGCTCGCGGTCCAGCAAGGCACCATTGCGCTCGATACTCGACAGCACTGGCACCAGGGGAATCTCGATGTCTTCAAACACCGAGCGCAGGCTGGGCTCCTGTTCGAGCTTCGGCCACAGCACTTCGTGCAGCCTGAGGGTGATGTCGGCGTCTTCAGCCGCGTAGGGACCGGCCTCTTCGAGTTTGATCTGGTTGAAGGTGAGCTGCTTGGCGCCCTTGCCGGCGATGTCTTCGAAATGCACGGTGCTGTGGCCCAGGTACTTGAGCGCCAGGCTGTCCATATCGTGGCGGGTGCCGGTGGAATCCAGCACGTAGGATTCCAGCATGGTGTCGAAGCCAATACCGCGCATGTTGATGTCGTGGTTGGCCAACACGCTGACATCGTACTTGAGGTTCTGGCCCAGCTTGATGCGCTGCGGGTCTTCCAGCAGCGGCTTGAGCTTGGCAAGGCAGGTATCACGATCGAGCTGATCGGGTGCGCCGAGGTAGTCGTGGGCCAGCGGCAGGTAGGCGGCCTTGCCGGTCTCTACCGCGAAGGACACGCCCACGATGCGCGCCTGCATGTAATCGAGACTCGTGGTCTCGGTATCGAACGCGAACAGCTCGGCGGCCTCCAGGGCCTCCAGCCAGCTTTCGAATGCGGCCTCGTCTGTAATGATCTCGTAGTCGCCGGCCTCACTGGCAGCCGCGGCAGATTCGCCGCTGTCCTGCAGCTCGTCGATCCAGCCCTTGAATTCCAGCTCCTTGAACAGCTCCAGCAGTCGCTCTTCGTCAACGTCTCCGTTGGCCAGTTCGCCGACGTGCACCGGTAGCTCCACGTCCGTCTTGATAGTGGCCAGCTCGTAGGACAGGAACGCCTTGTCTTTCTCCGATTCCAGTTTGGCGCCCATGCTCTTGGCGCCGCGGAAGTCGAGCTCCGCGACCTTGTCTAGGTTGGCGTAAATCTCTTCAAGGCCCCCAAGCCCCTTGAGCAGGGCGAGTGCAGTTTTCTCACCGACTCCGGCCACGCCGGGGATGTTGTCCACCTTGTCGCCCATGAGGGCGAGGAAATCGATCACCTTGTCGGGCGGAATGCCAAATTTTTCCTCAACGCCGGCCTCGTCCATCACCGTTTCGGTCATGGTGTTGACCAGTGTGACCCGCGCGTTTACCAGCTGGGCCATGTCCTTGTCGCCGGTGGAGACCACTACCTCGCGGTCCCTGGCTTCGGCCTCCGCCGCCAGGGTACCGATCACGTCATCGGCTTCCACGCCCTCGATGATAAGCAGGGGCAGGCCCATGGCCTCGACAATGGCGTGTATCGGCGCGACCTGCTCGCGCAGCTCGTCAGGCATCGGCGGTCGGTTGGCCTTGTACTCGGCAAAGATCTCGTCACGGAAGGTCTTGCCCTTGGCATCGAATACCACGGCAATGGGCGAATCCGGGTAATCCTTCTGCAGCCGCCGCAGCATGCTGGTAACGCCCTTGACCGCGCCGGTGGACTGGCCGCTGGAGGTGGTCAGCGGTGGTAGCGCGTGGAATGCCCGGTAAAGGTAGGACGAGCCGTCAACGAGGACTACCGGCGAGGCCATCTCAGAAATCCCACACCGTGCGGATGGAGCGATAGGTCACTTTCATTTTTGCGAGGTCCAGCGGCGCCTTGAAAAAGCCATGATAGTCGCCTCGCGGATTGATCAAAACCACGTTGGCGCTGTGGTCGACCAGGTAGTTCTCGTCTTCCCCCGGCACTTTGCGGAACGGGGTATTGAGCGCCGTGGCAAAACGGTGGATATCCAGGAATTCACCGGTGACGCCGGTAAAGGAAGGGTCGAAGTAGGGCACGTACTCGGCCAGCCGCTCCGGGGTATCCCGGGCCGGGTCGACGCTCACCATTACCACGCGGGTGTCAGCGTGCTCCGGCAGCCCTTCCAGCTCTCTCATGAAGCGGGCCAGGAAGGCCATGGTGGTGGGGCAGATATCCGGGCAGTAGGTGAAACCAAAGAACACCAGCGTCCACTGACCCTCGAGGCTGGCGCCGGTAAAGGGCTCACCGCGGTGATCCACCAGCGCGAAGTCGGGCAGGGCGCGGGGCGTATCAAACATGAAGGCGCCGTTGATCTTCAACTCGCTGGGAGTCATCACCCTGGGCTTTTGTACCTGGTAGACGAAGCCGGCAACGATGACCCCGATCAACAGTACCAGGCCAAAGACCGTCAGCTTGATATTGCGGTCGCGCCGGCTCACGGCGGTCATCTCAGTCACAGGGTCGCCACCGGGAACAGGTAATGGTCCAGCAGCATCACCACGAACAGTAGCATCAGGTAAGTGATGGAGTACTTGAAGGTATCGATGGCTGCGCGCCGATCATCACCCCACATCAGCCGGCCTGCATGCCAGAGGAAGCGACCTCCCAGCAGCACGGCCCCGGCCAGGTACAGCGGGCCACTCATACGAGTGACGTACGGTAGCAGGGTGATAGCGAACATGATCAGCGTGTACAGCATGATATGCAGTTTGGTGAAGGCCACGCCGTGGGTCACCGGTAGCATGGGGATGTCTACAGCGGCATATTCTTCACGGCGATGAATGGCCAGGGCCCAGAAATGCGGCGGCGTCCAGGCGAATATGATCAGCACCAGCAACAGGGCATGGCCGTGCACTTCACCGGTGACCGCGGTCCAGCCCAACAGCGGCGGTGCCGCACCGGCCAGGCCGCCGATCACGATATTCTGCGGCGTCGCCCGCTTCAGGAATACCGTGTAGATCAGTGCATAACCGAGCAATGAGGCCAGGGTGAGCCAGGCGGTGAGGGCATTCACGTAGGCCAGCAAAAGGTACATTCCTGCCAGGCCCAGCACCAGCGCAAACAGGGCCGCCTGCGGGGTTCCGACGCGGCCTTTCGCCATGGGCCGATTGCGCGTGCGCGCCATGACCTGGTCGATACGCTGGTCTACCAGGTGGTTGATAGCGGCCGCGGATCCGGCGCACAGGGCGATGCCGAGGTTGCCGAACACCAGTGCCTGCCAGGGCACCATGCCAGGCACCGCCATGAACATGCCGATCACCGCGGTCAGCAGCATCAGCGCAACAACCTTGGGCTTGGTCAGCTCGAGGTAGTCGTGCCAGGTGGCCTGTTGCAGTACCTGTTCCATTCAGGCAGCCGCCCTTGCGGACAGACTGGCGCTTTGCGCCACCGCGACGTTCGCGGTGACCTTGCAGCGCGCCGTCAGCAGGTAATAGTTGACGGTGACCACGCTCATCAGCAGCAGCGCCCCCACCGCATTGTGGGCAGTCGCCACCCACACCGGGAACTGGAAAACGATATTACCGAGGCCAAGCAGCAGCTGCAGGCACAGGATGCCACCCACTGCCTTGCCCAGGCGGCGCAGGTTGGACAGGGGGTCGCGCAACAGCCGCAGGCTCAGGGCACCTGCCACCAGCAGGGTAATGATCGCGCCGATGCGGTGGCTCATGTGAATGGCGACCCGCGCCTCATTTGTCATGGTGCCCCCCAGGTAGTTGGGCCCCACCTGCTGGAACACGTCAAAGCCCGCAGCGAAGTCCATGGGCGGCAGCCACTGGGACTGGCAGGTGGGCAGGTCGGGGCAGGCAACCGCGGCGTAGTTGGACGTCGTCCAGCCGCCCAGGGTGATTTGCAATACCACCACCACCAGCGCGGTGGCCGCCAGCGGCTTGAGGCGCGCCAGCCGGGCACTGCCTTCCGGGCCGAGTTCCCAGCGATGGTTGTTGAGCCTGAGCGTCAGCAGCCACAGCAGGCTGATCGTGGTAAACCCGCCGAGCAGGTGAGCTGTCACCACCTGGGGCCAGAGCTTCAAGGTCACTGTCCACATTCCGAACATGCCCTGCAGGATGACAAAGCCAAGCAGGAACAGTGGCAGTTTCAGGGGCTGGTCGGGGCCACGGTGGCGCCATGCCAGGGCCGCGAGGACCAGTACGATGGCGCCCAGGGTAGTCGCCAGGTAGCGGTGCACCATTTCCGGCCAGGTCTTGTCGAGTTCAACCGGTGCATCCGGGTAAGCCTGGTTCGCGGTGGCGATTTCCTCCGCGTTGTTGGGCCACAACACATGGCCATAACAGCCGGGCCAGTCCGGACAACCCAGCCCCGCATCGACCAGGCGAGTGAACGCGCCCAGGATGATCACCGACATGGCGAAGCAGACGCCGAACAGGGCCAGCCGGAAGGTGGGTTTACGTTGGTCGGGGGCGTTGAACATAGTTCCTTCGTTTACCGCAGTCTATTGCTTGCCGCTGACAGCAGCGGCGTCAGCCGTTGCTGTTTTTCAGCAGGAATTTGAGATCGGCCATGATGTCCTTGCCATCCGCCTCAGCGGGGTAGGCGAGTATGACCCAGCCCTCCGGGTCCACCACGAAGTAGGCGGGCTCCGCCAGGGCGCCTGCCAGGGCCTCGCGCAGGGTTTGGCCGGCGGGTGCGGAAGTATACAGGAGATTGAGCTCCGGGTAGTCACTCGCCAGCGCTCCCGGGGGGTTGGCGGTCGGCGTGGTGACGGCCGCCGCCGCGGCGCCCTCCGCCAGGAACAGGCGCTCAATGCGATTGCTGTACTTGCCCATGGCAGTGTGAATCTGCCGCGTGTAGTAGACCAGCTCCGCACAGGCCTCATCACAGGACTCGCCACCAAGGATCATGATGCGCCATAACGGCCGCTCGCCGCGGGCCGTAAAGGCCTGCCCTGAGGCCTGCACTGCGCCAAGCTCTTCCATCGATACCGGCGGCGACAACAGCTGGCCCTTGTTGGCCGTTCCCAGCACGCTCACCAGGTCGAGCTTGCCGCTGGCCACGTAGTACCAGAGCCAGGTCGAAGCCAGGATGATGATCACCGGAATACCGGCAATCAGCAGCAGGGCCATGCGGTTCTTGTGGGTCGTATCTGTAGTGGGGGCTCCCATGTTTCCTATTCCTTGCGTGCCCGCCATAGGTCGGACAGGTTGGTATTTCTCCACAAAGCAAACAGTGCCAGTACCGCCGCCATGGCGAACCACTGGGCGGCATAGGCCTCGTGCTTTTCCGGGCGCGCATTCACCAGCGGCCAGTCGGCGAGCAATGCCGCCGGGCTGTCGGCGTTCAGCCGAACCGTATACGGCCAGACCGGCTCGCCGAGCATCTCTGCCATCGCTACCGGGTCAATGGCCTGCACCAGGCGCGGCCAACCTGTGTCGGCAGCAATATCCCCGAGTGTGAAGCTTTCGCCCGGCGGCACGTAGACATAGCCGACAAGTTCCAGCTCACCCGGCGCCTCGACGACTTCGGGCAAGGCCTGCCGGTAGGGGTCGCCGGCCAGCCACCCGCGGTTCACTAGCACCAGCTCACCACTCGGCCCGCGCAGCGGAGTGATCACCTCTACACCGTAGCGGCCCTGGCGGATGCGGTTATCCAGCAGGAAATCACGGCCGGTCAGAAACTCGCCCTTCAGCACCACCGGGCGGTAACGCAGTGTATCCGGATTGTCCGGGAGTGCATCCAACGCCACGGCGGGCTGTAGCCGATGCTGCTCCCAGCCTTCGGCGATGGCGCGTTTTTCCTCCGCTCGCCCCAGCTGCCAGACGCCCAGGGCACAGAACAGCGGCACCAGCAGCAGCGCAAAGGCTGCTGTGCGCCACTCGATGTCCCAGCGCAGGCGCGGGGAGTGTGTTGCTGTGCCGGGCATGGGCTTCCGCTATACTGTCACGCCCCTCTGAGAGGCCGCTATGTTCCTGAAGTTCCTGCTAGTCGTTCTGTTGCTCGCCCTGCTGGTCAGCCTGGGCACTGGCTTCTATTTCCTGATGGTCGACCAGGGCGATATTCGCAAGCGCCGCCTGTTTCATTCACTGGGAATACGATTGTCGCTGGCCGTCGCACTGATGGTGGTGCTCGTTTACGGCGTCAGCTCTGGCAAGTTGAAGTCCCAGGCACCCTGGGAGCGGCACGCGGTGGCGGGAGAGGCAGTGCAGCCCCCGGCGGATGCAAAAGCCGGGGACCGCTAGTTCGTCACAGAGCCTCTAAAGGATATAGACGAACAGGAACAACGCCACCCATACCACGTCAACAAAGTGCCAGTACCAGCTGGATGCCTCAAAGCCGAAGTGATCGTCCGAGGTAAAGTGGCCGTGACGCAGTGAACGAATGAGCTGGATCAACAGCATGGTCATACCCATTGCCACGTGGAAACCGTGGAACCCGGTGAGCATGAAGAAGGTCGAGCCGTAGATACCCGAGTTAAGGGTCAGGCCGAAATGAGCGTAGGCCTCGTGGTACTCCACGTACTGGACATACAGGAAGATCATTGCCAGGGCCACGGTAATAGCCAGCCAGACATTGAACTGCTTGCGGTCGCCCTTCAACAGGCCCAGGTGGGCAATGTGCACAGTGACACTCGACGACAGCAGGATGATGGTGTTCCAGAGCGGCAGCCAATTGTACCAGGCGCTGACCTCTGAGAAAGCCATGCTGGTGCCGGGGGAAACAAATTCACCGTTATTGGCGATGGCCTGCCCGGCAACGCCACCCACGGCTTCCTGCGGGGTCTGCATCATGGGCCAGCTGAACTCGAAGCCACTCCACAGCAGGTGGTTCATGGCACCGGCTTCACCCTGACCGGCCAGCCACGGGCCCACCAGCACGCGCACATAAAACAGGGCGCCGAAGAAGGCAAAGAAGAACATCACTTCCGAGAAGATGAACCAGAACATGCCCAGCACATAGGATTTCTTGAGCTGGCCGGAGTTCATCCCGGCGAGATTTTCGCGGATCGTGGAACGGAACCAGACAAACAGCGTACCAATAAACCAGAACAGGCCGGCCAGCAGAATGGTCCAGGAATTGGTCTGGGCGCCGGGCTCGCCAAAGGTCATGTCATTGAGGACGTTGGCCGCCCCGAAAATGCTCATCACCAGGCCGATGGTGGCGCTGACCGCCATGCCGCTTTTTTCCGGCACGTAATATTCTTCGTGTGTGGCAGTCTCTTGAATTGCCATTGAAATCTCCCCGTTAGCGCTGCGCGACTGCGTCAGGCGCCATTTCAGTAATATCAAACATGGTATAGGACAGGGTTATTGTCCTGATGTCCCGCGGCAGGTCCTGGTCGACGATGAACTGCAGCGGCATCTCGGTGCTTGCCAGTCCGTCAAGCGGCTGGTTGTTGAAACAAAAGCACTCTGTCTTATGGAAAAACTCAGCGGCCCGGGCCGGCGATACGCTGGGTATGGCCTGCGCCACCATGGCCTGCGGCCGAGGGTTGCGGGCCAGGAATACCGTGTCGTTCACGGCGCCCGGGTTTACCTTCATCATGGTTTGCGCGGGCCGAAAGTCCCAGGGCATGCCATCGCTGTTGGTGGCGATAAACTGGATGGTGACCTCGCGGCTTTCATCCACCTGGATCGATGCAGCCTCGTAGCGCTGACCGCTGGTCTTGCCGTTGATGCCGAGGGCATCACACAGCACGTTGTAAAGCGGCACCATGACCACGAACACAAAGGAGAACATGATCACCACCACCGCGGCCATCTTGACCACGGTGAGGGTAATCGGGTTGTCTCCAAACAGGCGCATTACCTGTTAGCGCACCTGTGGCGGGGTGGCAAAGGTGTGGAACGGCGCGGGCGTCGGCACCGTCCACTCCAAGCCCTCTGCACCTTCCCAGACTTTCTCGTCGCTGACCGGCTTGCCGCCGACGATGGTGGCAATCACGTTGTACAGGAACAGCAACTGGGAAGCGCCGTAAATGAACGCGCCGATGGAACTGATCATGTTGAAGTCAGCAAACTGCAGGGCGTAGTCCGGAATCCGGCGAGGCATGCCCGCCAGGCCCACGAAGTGCTGCGGGAAGAAGGTCACGTTGAAGCCGATGAACGAGATCCAGAAGTGGGTCTTGCCCATGGTTTCGTTGTACATCTTGCCGCACCACTTGGGCAGCCAGTAGTACACCGCAGCCGTCATGGAGAACACCGCGCCTGCCACCATCACGTAGTGGAAGTGCGCTACCACAAAGTAGCTGTCGTGATACTGGAAGTCGCTCGGCGCGATGGACAGCATCAGGCCGGTGAAGCCGCCAATGGTGAACAGCACCACGAAGCCGATGCAGAACAGCATTGGAGTTTCGAAGGTCATGGCGCCGCGCCACATGGTGGTGATCCAGTTGAACACCTTCACACCGGTCGGTACCGCGATCAGCATGGTGGCGTACATGAAGAACAGCTCACCGGCAATCGGCATACCCACCGTGTACATGTGGTGTGCCCACACGATGAACGACAGGAAGGCGATTGAAGCGGTCGCATACACCATGGAGTCGTAGCCGAACAGCGGCTTGCGGGCAAAGGCCGGGATGATCTGAGAGACCACGCCGAAGGCCGGCAGGATGATGATGTACACCTCGGGGTGACCGAAGAACCAGAAGACGTGCTGGAACAGTACCGGGTCACCACCGCCGGCAGCCGAGAAGAAGCTGGTGCCGAAGTGGATATCCATCAACATCATGGTGACCGCACCGGCCAGTACCGGCATGACTGCGATCAGCAGGTAGGCGGTAATGAACCAGGTCCATACGAACAGCGGCATCTTCATGTAGGTCATGCCGGGTGCGCGCAGGTTCATCACCGTGGCGACGATATTGATCGACCCCATGATGGATGACAGGCCCAGAATGTGTACGCCGAAGATAAAGAAAGTGACCGACGGCGGTGCGTAGGTCGTCGACAGCGGCGCATAGAACGTCCAGCCGAAGGCGGGGCCGCCACCCTCCATGAACATGGTGGCCAGCAGCAGCAGGAATGCCGGCGGCAGGATCCAGAAGCTCCAGTTGTTCATGCGCGGCAGTGCCATATCCGGCGCCCCGATCATCATCGGGATCATCCAGTTGGCCAGGCCCACGAAGGCCGGCATGATGGCACCGAACACCATGATCAGGCCGTGCATGGTGGTCATTTGATTGAAGAATTCCGGACGGATCAGCTGCATGCCGGGCTGGAACAATTCCGCCCGGATAATCATGGCGAAGGCGCCACCGACCAGGAACATGGCAAAACTGAACCACAGGTACATCGTGCCGATGTCCTTGTGGTTGGTAGCAAACAGCCAGCGGCTCAAACCCTTGGCCGGACCGTGATGATGATCTCCCATTATCAGATACCCCCTACTGGCCTTGCTTGTAGTTGTAGACGTCGATGGGCTGGATCATGTCGCCCATGTTGTTGCCGAATGCGTTGCGCTGGAAGGTCAGCACCGCCGCCATGTCGACGTCGTTGAGCTGGCCGCCAAAAGCCTGCATGGCCGCGTTGTTGCGCGAGCCGTTGATAACGATATCCATATGACCGCCTAACGGGCCCATGGCAATGGCGCTACCGGCGATGGCCTTGCCGACACCGCCTTCGCCGTTGGCACCGTGGCAGGCCAGGCAGGCGCGGTCGTACACGCTCTTGCCACGCGCCACCAGTTCATCCATGGTGAAAGTCTGCTCCATCAGCGCCGCGATCTCCGCCGCCTGGGTCTGCTTCTCGGCCAGCCACTGGTCATACTCTTCGCGCTCGACAACGTTCACGACTACCGGCATGAAGCCGTGGTCCTTGCCACACAGCTCGGCACACTGGCCCCGGTAGATGCCGGTTTTCGTGGCGCGGGTCCAGGTCTCGTTGATAAAGCCCGGAATGGCATCCTTCTTCACCGCCAGCTCAGGCACCCACATGGAATGAATAACGTCGTAGGCCGTCACCAGGAAGCGCACCTTGGTGTCTACCGGGATCACGATAGGCTCGTCGACGTCCAGCAGGTAGAACTGCCCCTTGTCGTCTTCGTTGTAGATCTCTTCCTGGGAGGTTTTCAGGTTGCTGAAGAAGCTGACGTTCTCTCCATCATCCGCCAGGTACTCGTACTTCCACTTCCACTGATAGCCAGTGACCAGAATATCAATCTCGGCGTCTTCGGTGTCGTAGACCTCGATCAGCGTAGAGGTAGCGGGAACCGCCATGCCCAGCAGGATCAGGAACGGGACGACCGTCCAGGCGATCTCGACCTTGGTACTTTCATGGAAGGTGGCGGGTGTGACGCCGCGAGACTTGCGGTGGGCGTAGATGGAATAAAACATCACGCCAAACACCACGATACCAATAACGACGCAGATCCAGAAAATCAGCATGTGCAGGCTGAATATATCCGCACCTACATCCGTTACCCCCGGTTCCATGTTCACCTGATACCTGCGGTCAGCCTTCTCGTCAGCCCAGGCCGGGCTGACTGTGCCGCTCAACAGCAGGAATACAGGAAACATTGCGAGCCAAAAAACGCTTCTCGCCTTACGCAACATTGCGCGTCTCCTCAGTTCTGATTGTTATGAGTGCAAGTTGTGTGATCAACTCGCACTGCCCCCGTCACCCGGTCGTGAAGTACCCCGATAAAAAGCCTGACATCTGAGCCGTCTGGGCGGCTGCAGGTGCGCTTGCAAAGGGGACCACGGGACTGTTCCGGATGGTGCAAATCGCGGCGCAGTATACTCGATTTGACATACGAGAGCACTAGCCGGGGGCCGGTGATTCCGCGCCATCCGGGGCCTCCGGGCGCGCAGTAGTAGTACCCGCACAAGACGTGGACACACCAATATATGGCGCAATCGCAGCGTTTGAACCACAAGATATGGCAGATTGCCTGGCCAGCAATTCTGTCCAACATTTCGACACCGCTGCTTGGTATTGTCGATACCGCTATCCTCGGCCACCTCGACAGCACGGTATACCTCGGTGCCGTGGCCATCGGCGCCAGTATTCTTTCCTTTATCTACTGGGGATTCGGCTTCCTGCGCATGGGAACGACCGGACTGGTGGCCCGTGCCGTGGGCGCCGGCGATACCCGGCGGGAAACCCTGGTGCTGCTGCAGTCCGTAGTGCTGGCACTGGGCCTCGCGGTGCTGGTCATCGCCAGCCAGGCCGCCTGGATCGAGATCGGCCTGCGCTTCATGGCGCCAGGGCCGGCGCTGGCGCCGCTGGCGGAAGAGTACATGTCTATCCGGGTGTACAGCGCCCCCGCGGTGTTGCTCACCTACGCCGTGCTGGGCTGGTTCATCGGCCACCAGGATACCCGTTGGCCCATGGTGATCCTGGTGGTCACCAACCTGCTCAATATCCTCCTCGACGTGTTGTTTATCGTGGTGTTGGACTGGAACAGTGCCGGTGCCGCCCGGGCCACGCTGTGTGCAGAGTACACCGGCTGCGCCCTGGCGCTGTGGCTGGTAAGCCGGCGCCTGCAGGGTCCGCCGCTGCATTCCCTGCGAGCCGAACTGATGCGGCTATCAGCCTACCGGGAGTTGCTGGAAAGCAATCGCTTCCTGTTCGTGCGCACGGTGTGCTTGCTGTTCAGCTTTGCGTTCTTCACCGCCATGAGCACGCGCCTGGGAGCCGAAACGCTGGCCGCCAACACGATTATGCTCAACCTGTTGATGCTAGCCGCCTACGGTCTCGACGGATTTGCCTATGCAGCTGAGGGGCTGGCCGGCAACGCTGCGGGCGGCGGTGACCTGGCGCGCTTCCGGCACGCCGTCCGCGCCTGTTGGCACTGGTCCCTGGGCACCGCGGGGCTGCTGAGTGCCTGCTACCTGCTGGCCGCGCCGCTGCTTTTTCCCGCTTTCAGCGCCCACGACGAGGTGCGGGACCTGTTGCGGGAATTCCACCCCTGGCTGGTGGCCATGCCGCTGGTGGCGGCACCTTCCTACCTGCTTGACGGGGTGTTCATCGGCGCCGCCAGGACCCGCTTCATGATGTACGGCATGGTGTTGTCCCTGGCGCTGGTCTATCTGCCGCTGTGGTGGCTGTCCCAGGGGTGGGGAAATCACGGCCTGTGGCTGGCTTTCCTGGCCTTCAACGGCGCCCGCGGTGTCAGCCTCTACCTGTACTACCGGCAGCTGGATGCCCGCGACGGCTGGCTCGACTCCTGACCGGCGACTAGCGCTTCGGCACCCATGGTCTAGCCTTGGGAATACCTCTCGCCAGGGAACCAGCCATGGGAACGGCGACGATACGGCAAGTCATCAGCGACGCCTGCAGCCAGGAGCAGCAGGCCCGGGCCCTGCGTCGCTATTTTGAAGACCATCTTGACGTGCTCAAAGCCCACCTGGTGTTGCCGGAAGAGGATCCTGTAGGTGCGCTGGAGCAGTTCAGCCGCCGCTACATAGACCAGGTACCCCAGTTCCTGGAGCAGGTGCGGGAGCAGGCGCTGGTGCGGGAAGCGGGCGCCGAAGTGAATGCCCTGCTGAATATGGCAGAGGATTTTTTCCTGGCACCCCCGGACGCCGTCCCGGCTGACGGCGGCCTGCAGGCACTTATGGATGAAGCCTTTCTCACGCTGCGCCTGATCGAGGAAGTCAACGACCGTTTCATTCGCAGCCACGGGCACCCGCTGGTCAACGTGGACATGACTCGCGCCAATATCATCGCTCATCACCTGGTGGGTGAACCGCTGGCCAGTCGCCTGGAGGGGCTGGTCGCTCACAGCGTTGAACTGGTGGCGAGCCGCAGTAGCTTATTCGAGCCCCTTGGTGCGGGCCACCGGGACGCGCCCTCCGAGCGTTTGAACCTGCCCTGCATGAGCCGAGAGGTAGCGGTCGGGCTGCGACTGGAAGTCTAGAAGCTGTGCGCGGTCAGGAGTCGGGCTGGTCGTCTTTGGAGGAGGGGATCACCAGGGTGACCGCTTCGACCTCTGCCTCGACGCGGCGTGCCGGCCGATTGACCCGGGTGCGCAGTTCCGTCTGGGCCGGGGTGGGGCGCTGGTCGGTAAAGCCGCAGCGCACGCACTCGCGCTGGTTGGACTCTGAATCCACCACCAATTTGTCCATTTCGCCGCAGCGCGGGCATACCGCGCCGGCGATAAAGCGTTTGCTCATTTTCAACCTCCTGCGATGACGGTACGCAGCTCCGCCAGCACAGGACCAGTCTGCGGGCGCAGACCCCGCCACAGGTAGAAGGACTCCGCCGCCTGCTCCACCAGCATCCCCAGGCCGTCGCTCACTGCCCAGGCCGCGCGCTGGGCGGCCCAGCGCATGAACGGTGTGGGCTCGGCCGCATACATCATGTCGTAGCAGCAACTTTTCTCGTTGAGCAGCGACTCCGGCAGCTCCGGCAGTTCGCCGCCAAGGCTGGCACTGGTACCGTTGATAATCAGGTCGAACTGTCGACCCTCGAGGCAATCATAGCCGCCGCCGTGGAGCTCGCCGAGTTCGGCGAAGCTATCCACCAGCGCCAGCGCCTTGTCCGGCGTGCGGTTCACCACCAGCAACTCCGACGGCTGCTCTCGCAACAGCGGTCCAAGCACCCCGCGCACGGCACCACCGGCCCCGAGTACCGCCACTTCCCGCCCGCGAATCTGCCAACCCAGGTTGGCCACCATATCGCGCACCATGCCAATGCCGTCGGTATTGTCGCCGCGAATGCTGCCATCCTCCTGGCGCACAAGGGTGTTGACGGCACCGGCCAGCAGGGCACGCTGACTGTGCTCACCGGCATAGCTGAAAGCGTCGGTCTTGAAAGGTACGGTCACGTTGAGGCCGCGGCCGCCGGCCTCGAAAAAGGCATCGGCAGCGGCGGCAAACTCGCCGGGCTCCACCAGCACCGCGCGATACTGCAGCTGCTGGCCGGTTTGCTCGGCAAAAGCCGCATGTATCCAGGGTGATTTGCTGTGCCGTACCGGATTGCCGAATACCGCGTAGCGATCCGCTCGGGTCATTGGCTGAGCCAATCCCTCGGCTTGAGGTAGTGCTCGGTCAGCTCTGCCTCAGCGGAGCCCGGCTCCGGGTGGTATTCGTACTCCCACCGTACCAGCGGTGGCAGTGACATGAGAATGGCTTCGGTGCGCCCGTCGGACTGCAGTCCGAACAGGGTGCCGCGATCATAGACCAGGTTGAATTCAACATAGCGGCCACGCCGGTAGAGCTGGAACTGGCGCTCGCGCTCGCCGTACTCCACATCGCGCCGCCGCTGCACGATCGGCAGGTAGGCCTTAAGGTAGGCGTCACCTACTGCCTGCATGAAGCCGAAGCTGGTGTCGAAGTCCCATTCGTTGAGGTCGTCAAAAAACAGCCCGCCGATGCCACGCGGTTCGTGCCGATGCTTGAGGTAGAAATACTCGTCACACCAGGTCTTGTAGCGAGAGTAGACGTCGTCTCCGAAAGGCGCACAGGCATCCGCCGCCACCTGGTGCCAGTGTTTGCAGTCTTCCTCGAAGCCGTAGTAGGGCGTGAGGTCGAAGCCGCCGCCAAACCACCAGACCGGCTCTTCGCCAGGCTTTTCCGCTACAAACAGTCGGACATTGGCGTGGGAGGTCGGCACATAGGGATTGTGGGGGTGGATCACCAGCGACACCCCCATGGCCTGGAAGCTGCGCCCGGCCAGCTCTGGGCGCTGGGCGCTGGCCGAGGGCGGCAGAGAAGCACCGGCCACGTGGGAGAAGTTGACGCCGGCCTTCTCGAAGACTGCGCCTTCGGCCATCACTCGGCTGCGGCCGCCGCCACCTTCTTCTCGCTCCCAGCCGTCCTCCAGGAAGCGGGCGGTGCCGTCTTCACCCTCGAGGCCCTCACAGATGCTGTCCTGTAAGCCCAGCAGATATTGCTTTACAGCGTCGGTGGATACTTCCGGCATGCTTGATTCCCCTCGATTTCCCTGTGTTCACCCGGCGCTCTGCGGCGCCCAAAAATAGGCCTCAACCGGCGCGGATTACTGTATCGCTGGCCAGGTCGCGAATCGTCGAAGGCCGCGCATTACCCCCCAGGCGACCGGGCACCACGTCGTCGAGCTGCTCACCGAAGTAGCGCCACAGCTGGAACTGTTCACGGGCCGGCTGGGCACCGCCGATGTTGGCCGATGTGGACACCAGTGGCCCGCCAAAGGCGCGACACAGGGCCTGTACGGTGGGATGGGCAGAAACGCGCAGGGCAACGGTGTCGAACTCTCCGCACACCCAGTCGGGCACACGGCCGTGGTGCGGTACCAGCCAGGTGGTGGCGCCGGGCCATGACAACTCCAGCTTGGATTTCGCTGCGCCGTCCAGGTCTCGCAGCAGCCAGTCAAACTGCGCCATGTCTGCCGCCACCAGGATCAGGCCTTTTTCCACAGGGCGGTCCTTCATGGCCAACAGGCGCATGACTGCAGCCTCATTGGCGGGGTCGCAACTCAAACCCCACACAGCCTCCGTGGGGCAGGCCACTACGCCGCCTGCAGCCAGGATACGAACTGCCTGTGCCATTCTCAGTGATGCCATGAATCCGACCTGCCAGCCTCGCTGAAACGAAGTGCCCGTGGCCGCCGGCTGCGACCGTGAAAAGCGCGAGAGTCTAGCATACCTTGCGGCTGAAGAAGCCGCCGCGCTGCTCCAGTTCGCCGGCCAGCTCCAATTGCTGCAGCGCGACCAGCACCTCGTCGGCGCTGCCCAGCCCAGCCGCCACCAGTTCGTCGACGCTCATGGGGTCGTAGCCGATGGCCGGCAGACTTCCCTTTGGTGAAGGGCTGGGGACTGAACCCGCGATCAGCTCGCGGTGGGCGGTGCTCAGCGCTGCAGTGGCATCCAACAGGTCTGCCACCGACTCTGCCAGCCCGGCGCCATCGCGCAGCAGCTGATGGCAACCGCGGCCGCCCGGATCGAAGATGGAGTGCGGCAGGGCAAAGACTTCCCGGTTCTGCTCCATGGCCAGCCGCGCAGTGATCAGCGACCCGCTGCGCAGGTTGGCCGCCGCGACCAGCACACCAACGCTCAGGCCGCTGATGATGCGATTGCGGCGGGGAAACTGCTCCCGGCGCGGCGGCGCCCCCGGATTGAACTCGGTGATCACGGCGCCTGATTCCCCGAGCTGCTTGCGCAGCCCGGCATGGCGCGCCGGGTAGGTGACATCGATACCGGTGCCGAGCACCGCCAGCGTCGCGCCCCCCACATTGAGCGCGGCGCGATGGGCGGCGGCATCGATCCCCAGCGCCATGCCGCTGCAGACCGAGAAGCCGGCTTCCACCAAACCCTCGGCGAACAGGCCCGCTGCCCTGGCGCTGGCTTCACTGCAGCGCCGACTGCCGACTATCGCGAACTGGGTTTGCAGCAGGACCTCTTCCCGGCCGGCGACGTACAGCAGCGGCGGTGGGTCATGGATCTGGCTGAGCAGGGGCGGGTAATTCGCCCGGCCCAAAATCACCAGCCGCGCACCCTGCTCGTCGAGGGCGCTCGCGGCCCGCTCTACCGTTGTGCGCAGGGGGTGGCGCGGGCCACCCCGGGCCCAACTGCGTCGCGCGCGGCAAGCTGCGCGGCCGGCTCCGGCACGCAACCACTCGCGGTTGGGGGCTTCAAGAATCGCCTGGGGATTGCCGCTGTATGCCATGAGCTGCCGCAGTGCGGCAGCAGGCAATTCAGGCAGGTGGGCGAGCGTCAACCAGTGACGCAGTTCGGTGCCATCCATGTGCTGTGCGTTTGCTTTCACTGGATCGTCCATGATCCATGCCGGCGGCCATTGTTTGTCGAACGGACTACCCTAGGGCGAGGTGACCTTGTCGAACACCTTGAGCGGGCGGTCGCTCTTGAGCACGATGCCGTAGCTCATCTTTTCAAACACACGGAATACCATCAGCAGGCCGGCGCGTACATCAGGAATTTGAACATTTTCGTTCGAAATCTCATCGCGGACGATTTCACCGCGCTGGTATATCGCCAGCACAAAGCCTTCTTCCACGCCTTCGCGGGCGCCGCGATTGACGGCTACCACGTCGAGCTTGCCGATCTGGGTAACACCGGAATCCACTGCAAGCATTACGCCGTCCAGGTCGCTGCCGGGGGCGCGGGGCTGGAAGGTGGCGGCAATCTCACGGATTTCATTGGCCAGCATGCGGTCGCCGTTGCGCACCTCTTCAGTCATGCGCGTGACCTCGAACTGGTGGATGTCTTCCTCGTGGTCCTCACGTAGGCGAGCGCTGCCAATGTCCTTGGCCTCCAGCCCCAGCGCTTCACCCGTCTCCGGGTCCACGAACAGGTTCCCTGCCCTGTAGATACCGAAGCCGGTTTCCCCTTCCGGCAGCATGCCGCGGGCGTACAGACGGTCGCCGGCGCTGCTCAGCAAGTGGCGATTGGCGCCGGCGATAACATAGGGTGCATCTTCAAGATCTTCCGGCTGCACAATGCGGTGGCCGCTGAGCCACGGGCCGATATCTTCCAGGGAAATGACCGGGATGGCGCGATCCAGCGGGTCGATACGCATCTGCGGCGTGAGTTTGACGGTCTTTGAAGCAAGGCCGCGCCGCACCCGCAGGCGCGGTTGGCCATCGACCCATACCAGGTAGATTTCGTCACCGGGGAAAATCAGGTGCGGGTTGTCGATCTGGGTGTTGATATCCCAGACTTCGGTCCACAGCCAGGGGTCTTCCAGGAACATTGTGGCAATGCCCCACAGGGTATCGCCCTCCTGAACGAGGTAGACCTCCGGTGCGTTCTCGGCAAGCCGGACTACATCTGCGTGGGCCGCAATGGGAAGCATACTCGCCAGCAGCAGATACCCTGTTATCAGTATCGTTTTCATCGGTTATACCTGCATTCCTTCGCGTGTCGTCGCACGCCTTATTATTACGGTCTGTTTCACGTCCTGGCACAGGTACGGTGGGCATGCCCTGCGCTCGCTGTATAATATAGGCCAGTGTGCTGGCGCTCAAACGACAGCGCAAGTCTATAATCCGTTAATCTGACTCCTGTCACGGCTGTTATTCCGTCTTTAACATGGCGCTTTTGAATATTCTTGAATTTCCCGACCCCAGGCTGCGCACGGTGGCAGAGCCTGTTACCGAGTTTGACGGCGTCCTGTCGCAGCTAATCGACGATATGTTCGAAACCATGTACGAGGCGCCGGGTATCGGGCTGGCGGCAACCCAGGTCGACGTCCACAAGCGGGTCATCGTGATCGACGTGTCCGAGGGGCGGGACCAGCCATTGGTTTTCATCAACCCGGAAGTGGAAGTGCTGGACCAGGAACTGGATGAGTACGACGAGGGCTGCCTGTCGGTGCCCGGTTTCTATGAAACCGTACAGCGGCCCCAGCACGTGCGGGTGACAGCCCAGGACCGCGACGGCACCGCCTTTACCATGGAGCCGGAAGGGCTGCTGGCGGTGTGCATCCAGCACGAAATCGACCACCTCGACGGCAAGCTGTTTGTCGACTACCTCTCCTCCCTGAAGCGCACGCGGATACGCAAAAAGCTGGAAAAGCAGCACCGCCTCCGCGCCTGATGATCACAGCAGACGCAGCATGACCGCAGAACGGATTGTTTTTGCGGGGACGCCAGAATTTGCCGCACTCCACCTGCGCGCCCTGCTGGATGTGAATATCAGCCCGGTGACCGTCTACACGCAACCGGATCGGCCCGCCGGCCGCGGCAAGAAGCTCTCCGCCAGCCCGGTCAAGCAGCTGGCACAGGATCATGATATTCCGGTGCTGCAACCCGCCAGCCTGCGCGCGCCGGAAGCCCAGGAAGAGTTGAAAGCGCTGCAACCCGACCTGCTGATCGTGGTGGCTTACGGGCTGATACTGCCCCAGGCGGTGCTGGATATTCCGACTTTCGGCTGTATTAACGTGCACGCCTCACTATTGCCGCGCTGGCGCGGGGCGGCACCGATCCAGCGCGCCATCGAAGCGGGCGACAGCCGCAGCGGCACCACCATCATGCAGATGGAAGCAGGCCTGGACACCGGCCCCATGCTTGCCACTGCCGAAGTCGATATCGGGCCACATATGACCGCGGCGGAACTGCACGACGCGCTGGCCGAAGCCGGCGCACCGCTGTTGCTTGGCGTGCTCGGCGACCTCGAGCACTACCTGGCGGACGCCAGAGTGCAGGATGATGCGCTGGCCACCTATGCCAACAAGATAGAAAAAGCCGAAGCCGAGATAGACTGGCGGCTACCGGCCGCGGTTCTGGATCGCCGGGTGCGGGCGTTCAACCCGTTTCCCGTCTGCTTCAGCTTCCTGGAAGACCAGCGTGTAAAGGTGTGGGGCACTGTCGTGGAAAATAGCGCATCGGCAGCCGAGCCAGGCACCATCATCGCCGCGCAAGACCAGGGCTTGCTGGTGGCCTGCGGCAACGGCGCCCTGCGCCTGACGCGCCTTCAGCTACCGGGCGGCAAGCCGCTACCCGTGCAGGAACTGCTGCGTGCCCGCAGTGAACTGCTGGCGCCCGGCAAGAAGTTCGGACCAGCCGTTGGGGGCTAGGCGCAAACCGGACTGCCGGGCGGCGGCGGCCACTGCGCTGGCGCGAGTGATCGACGCCGGTGAAGCACTCGATGGCCCGCTGGCAGACGCGTTGCTGGAGGTAGAAGTGCGCGACCAGGGCCTGTTGAAGCAGCTCTGCTATGGCACCCTGCGACACTACCACCGGCTGGACGGCATCGTTGCACGCTATCTCGACAAACCCCTTAAACGGCGCGATACCGATATTCAGGCGCTGCTGCTGATTGGCCTGCACCAGCTATTCGAGCTGCGCATTCCCGACCACGCCGCCTTGTCTACCTGCGTGGAGGCCTGCCGCAGCCTTGGCAAGCCCTGGGCGACCCGGCTGGTCAACGGCATCCTGCGCCGCAGCCTGCGCGAGGCAGACAGCCTCGAATCCGGGCTCAGTGAATCCCAGCGCCTGAGTCACCCCGATTGGTTACTGCGCGCCCTACAGCAGAGCTGGCCGCAGCACTGGCAAATGCTGGTCGAGGCCAACAACCAGCACCCGCCCATGTGCCTGCGGGTAAACCTGCGGCAGGTAACACGCGATGAATACCTGCAGCGCCTGGGCAGCGCAGGCATTGAAGCTAAACCCTGTGAATTGACCGATACCGGCATCCGCCTGGCTGCTCCGATGGATGTCAATGCGCTACCCGGCTTTAAGGACGGCCACGTGAGCGTGCAGGACGAAGCCGCACAACTCGCCGCCGAGCTGCTGGATCCACAACCCGGCGAGCGCGTTCTCGACGCCTGCGCGGCACCGGGGGGCAAGGCCTGTCACCTGCTCGAGGCGGAGCCCGCCATTGCCGAGCTGGTCGCCATGGACAGTGAAGCGGCCAGGCTGGCCCGGGTCGAGGACAATCTCGCGCGACTACAATTACCTGCCGCCCTGGTTTGCGGCGATGCCGGCGCGCCTCCGGCAGAGCTTGAGCCCGCCAGCTTCGATCGTATTCTCGTCGATGCGCCCTGCTCAGGCAGCGGCGTCATTCGTCGCCACCCGGACATCAAGCTGCTGCGTCGAGCCGAGGACCTGGCTACATTGGCAGAGCAGCAGCTGCGTATTCTCGAGGGCTTGTGGCCGCTTCTGAAACCGGGCGGTCGGCTGCTCTATGTCACCTGCTCGGTCCTGCCCGAGGAAAACAGTGAGATGATGGCAGCTTTCCTCGACCGTTGCAGCGAGGCCACCCCCCTCGCATTGCCAGTCGACTGGGGAGAGCCGGCCGGAGTGGGCCGCCAGCTACTGAGTTCACCGGGCGGCTGTGACGGGCTCTATTATGCGCTACTGCAGAAAGCGGCCTGAGGCTGTTTGCCGGCTGCGCACTTACAATCAGCGGCCTAATTCTTTATTGTTGGCCCAGTCAATTCGCGGGGATGCCGCGTCACTATGAAGATCATCATTCTCGGCGCGGGGCAGGTCGGCGGAACGCTGGCCGAGCACCTGGCCATCGAGCAGAACGATGTCACGGTAGTTGATACCAACTCGGAAAAGCTGCGCGCCCTCCAGGACAGGCTCGACCTGCAAACCGTCACCGGGCATGCCTCTCACCCCAACACCCTGTATCGGGCCGGCGCCGAAGACGCCGACATGCTGATTGCTGTCACCAACAGTGACGAGATCAATATGATGGCCTGTCAGATCGCCTATACGCTGTTCAAGACGCCGACCAAGATTTCCCGGGTGCGCTCTCCGAACTATCTTGCCCATGAAGACCTGTTCAGCAATGACCACGTTCCCGTGGACGTGCTGATCGGCCCGGAACAGCTGGTCACCAAGAGCATGCGCGAACTGATCGCCAACCCCGGCGCCCTGCAGGTGCTGGACTTTGCTGACGGCCGCGTGCAGCTGGTGGCGGTGAAAGCCTTTTACGGCGGACCGCTGGTGGGCCAGCAACTCAAGGAAATTCGCAAACACATGCCCAAGGTGGACACGCGGGTTGCAGCCATCTTCCGACGCGACCAGTCCATCATCCCGGAGGGGGATACCGTAGTCGAGGCGGATGACGAGGTGTTCTTTATCGCCGCCAGGGAACACATCCGCGCGGTGACTTCTGAACTGCGCCGTCTGGACAAGCCCTACAAGCGGATCATGATTGCCGGCGGCGGCAACATCGGCTCGCGGCTTGCCGAGGCCATCGACGGCGAATACCAGGTCAAGCTGATCGAGCAATCCTATAAGCGCTGCCGCGAACTGTCGGAAAAGCTCAAGCACGTGATGGTGCTCAACGGCAACGCCTCCGACACCGAGCTGCTGGCGTCGGAAAACATCGAAGGTACAGACGTGTTCTGCGCGTTGACCAACAACGACGAAGTGAACATCATGACCGCCATGCTTGCCAAGCGCATGGGCGCGCGCAAGGTAATCACGCTGATCACCAACCCCGCCTACATCGACCTGCTGCAGGGAGATGAAATCGATATTGCCCTGTCACCGCAGCAGATCACCATCGGCAGCCTCCTGACCCATGTACGTCGCGGCGATATCTACAACGTGCACTCTCTGCGCCGGGGCGCCGCGGAGGCCATCGAGATGATTGCCCATGGCGATGCCAGGTCTTCCAAGGTGGTGGGGCGACGGCTCGATGAGATCGACCTGCCTGACGGGGTTACCATCGGCGCTATTGTGCGCGGCAAGGAGGTGCAGATTGCTCACCGGCATATCGAAGTGGAAACGGATGACCACGTGATCCTGTTCCTGGTAGACAAGAGCAAGGTGGGCGATGTCGAAAAACTGTTCCAGGTCGGGCTGACGTTCTTCTAGGCGATGCATTTCTCGATCTCGCTGCGAATACTGGGCGTCCTGTTGATGCTGTTCAGCATCACCCTGCTGGTGCCACTACTGCTGGCCCTGTACCTGCACGATGAGACCATCACCGGCTTCAGCACTGCACTGGCGATTACCTTCCTGAGCGGCTTTTCCCTCTGGCTGCCTACCCGCCGGTCCCGCCAGGAGTTGCGCACGCGCGACGGTTTCCTGGTTACCACCCTCTTCTGGACCGTGCTGGGGCTGTTCGGCGCTCTTCCGTTTGCACTGCACGAGGGCATAGACCTCGATGCCACCGATGCCATATTCGAATCCATCTCCGGCCTGACCACCACCGGCGCTACGGTGATCACCGGCATCGACGAGCTGCCGCGGTCACTGCTGTTCTACCGGCAGCAGTTGCAGTGGCTCGGGGGGATCGGGATTATCGTGGTGGCGGTGGCCGTCCTGCCCATGCTGGGCGTCGGCGGCATGCAGCTGTACCAGGCGGAAACCCCGGGGCCTTCCAAGGACAGCAAGCTGACGCCGCGCATTACCGAAACCGCCAAGGCGCTGTTCACGGTTTATGTGCTGCTGACGGTACTCTGTGGCCTTGCCTACCGGGTGGCGGGCATGAGTACCTTTGATGCCATCTGCCACGCCTTCAGCACCGTGGCCATTGGCGGTTTTTCCACCCACGATGCCAGCATGGGCTTCTACGACAGCCCTGCCATTACCCTGGTTTGCTGCCTGTTCATGTATGTTGCGGCCATCAACTTCGGCCTGCATTTCACCGCCTGGCGCCGGCGCGGGCTGGGGCCCTATTTCAAGGACTCGGAGACCGTGTTCTTTACCAGCGTGCTGGCGGTGTGCATCGTGATCACCTGCCTGGTACTGCTCGCCACCGACACCTTCGACACCGGCCAGGGTCTGCTGCACGGGGTGTTCCAGGCGATTTCCATCACCACGACCACCGGCTTTACCACCTCTGACTATGCCCAGTGGCCCAGCTTCCTGCCTTTGATGCTGCTGGTGTTTGCATTCATGGGCGGCTGCGCCGGGTCCACCGGTGGCGGCATCAAGGCAATGCGACTGATGTTGATCAGTAAACAGGGGGTGAGGGAGCTGAAGCAGCTGGTTCACCCCAACGCGGTGATACCGCTCAAGGTAGGGCGGCGCCGGGTAGAGGCCAAGGTGGTGAGCGCGGTGTGGAGCTTCCTGGCGGTATACCTGGTGGCCTTTGTCATCCTGATGATATCCCTGGTCGCCACCGGGCTGGATTTCGAGACCGCTTTTTCCGCCGTGGGTGCATCACTCAATAACCTGGGCCCAGGCCTTGGCGATGTCGCCTATCATTACGGTGACATAAACCAGGCGGCAAAATGGCTGTTGTGTGGCGCCATGCTGCTGGGCCGGCTGGAGGTGTTCACAGTACTGGTCCTGTTTACACCGGCCTTCTGGCGACCCTGAACCATCAACAGCTGAGGACAAGGATTATGAGAATACTGGCACTGCTGGTGCTGCTGTCGGCCGCGCTAACCGTACAGGCAGACCAGCGCGACCGGCATATCCTGGTCAGCGGCAGCGGATGGGTCGAGGCGGTTCCGGATCTGCTGAGCCTCAACCTCACGCTGATGGCCACCGGCCAGGATGTGGAGCAGCTGCAGCGCGCAGTCGAGAAAACGTCGCAGCAGGTGTTGCGGGCGGCGCGTGAACACAGCGTCGCGGAAGACGATGTGGACAGTTCACGAGTGAGCGTTCGTCCCGAATACGAGTGGCGTGACGGCAAGCAGGTCTACCGCGGCCAGACCGTGCAGCGTGATATACAGCTCATCCTCCGCAAGCTGGATAATTACGGGGAGCTGTTGCAGGCGCTGTCCCGCCTGGATATCCACTCGATGGGGCAGCCGCAACCCGGTCACAGCCAGCTGGCGAGTTTGCAGCTTGACGCCATCGACGCGGCACTTGCCAATGCCGAGGCAAAGGCCAGGCGCATGGCGCGCACCCTCGACCTGGAACTGGGGGAGGTCATCAGCGCCGAGGAACAGTTGGGCGCCGGCCCGATGGCGCCAGCTCCGAGGATGCTGGCGATGGAATCTTCAGCTGCGCCGGAAATCCGCTTCGGGAAGCAGCGTATCAGCGCCAGCGTGTTGGTGCGTTATTCCATCGGCGAACAGGGAGCCCCTGAATAATCAGGTAATGTATCAGGTCTTGCGGCTGCGGCGGGCCAACTCGTAGGCAGCCTGGATTTCCTGGGCCTTTTCGGTAGCGACTTTCATCATCGATTCCGGTACTCCACGTGCTGCCAGCTTGTCGGGGTGGTGTTCGCTCATCAGCTTTCGGTAGGCACGTTTCAGTTCTGCGTCGCTGCAATCTGGCGCTACACCCAGCGCCCGGTAGGCATCCGCAAGGGCATCCGCGGGTGCGGGTCCGCTGCCGGCTGCATAATCGTGGAAGTGGCTCTGGGCCTCCACCATGGCCAGCAGCTGTTCGAACTCCGCCGCGCTGTAACCCAGGCCCGTCGCTATTTCGGACAGGCGGGCGCGCTCATCCTCCGCCATCACGCCGTCAGCCAGCGCCATCGCGACCAGGAAGACCAACAGGGTATGAGACACCTGCCGCGGCCCGGCGCAGTCGGATTTGAAGCGCGCTATCGCCGCCGCAACATCGAAGCCCGTGGCTGACCCTTCCTTGAATCGGGCGATGGCAGCTTCTCGCTGCTCACCAGCAATGCCCAGCTGCCGCATCAGTGATTCAGCCTGGGCGATCTCCTGTTCACTGACCCGACCGTCGGCCTTGGCGATACAGCCCATCAGCTGGAAGCTGGTTTCAAAGAAGGTCTGGCGGGCGCGGGCAAGGGCTTCCGGGCTGCCCAGTCCGAGTGTTCTGGCGAGACCGCGGTCGAAAGCGTGACCCGCGAGTACACCCAGGATCAGGCCCGGAAGGCCGGCTACCAGCAGGCCCATCAGGCCGCCGAGGAGTTTTCCAATCATTGTGAAGCAATCCAGGTTGAGGCGTTCGAATAGGGGGAAATGCCCGCATTCGTTGCGACGACAGACTATGTATAATATGCCGCTTTTTCACAGACAGGCCCAGCGGTGAGCACCCCAAACAGCCATCCCGAGACCTTTCAGGACCTGATACTTGCCCTGCAGCAATTCTGGTCCTCGAAGGGTTGTGTCATCCTCCAGCCGCTCGATCTCGAGGTCGGCGCGGGCACCTTTCACCCGGCGACCTTTCTGCGAGCCATTGGCCCGGAAACCTGGAACAGCGCTTACGTACAGCCCTGTCGTCGGCCCGGTGACGGCCGCTATGGAGAAAACCCGAACCGCCTGCAGCACTACTACCAGTTCCAGGTGCTTTTAAAACCTTCACCCCCGGACATCATGGATCAGTACCTCGATTCCCTGCGCTACATCGGCGTGGACACCTCGGTGCATGATATCCGTTTTGTGGAGGACAACTGGGAGTCACCTACCCTCGGCGCCTGGGGCCTTGGCTGGGAGGTATGGCTCAATGGCATGGAAGTGACCCAGTTTACCTACTTCCAGCAGGTGGGCGGCCTGGAGTGCTTCCCGGTGAGTGGCGAGATCACCTACGGGCTGGAACGAATTGCCATGTACCTGCAGGGCGTGGACAGCATCTACGACCTGGTGTGGACGGAAGGCCCCGAGGGTCCGGTGACCTACGGCGATGTGTTCCACCAGAACGAAGTGGAGATGTCGCGTTTCAACTTTGAAGAGGCGGATGTCGGTGAACTGTTGCACCAGTTCGATTTCTACGAACAGCAGAGCCAGAAGCTGATCGACCAATCACTGCCGCTGCCCGCTTACGAAATGGTGATGAAGGCCTCCCACACGTTCAACCTGCTAGACGCCCGTAATGCGATCTCGGTGACCGAGCGGCAACGCTTTATCCTGCGGGTGCGCGGCCTCGCCCGTGGCGTAGCGCAGGCTTACTTCGACGCGCGTCGCGAGCTCGGTTTCCCGCTGGCGCCCGAGGAATTGCGCGCCGACGCCCTGGTGGAGGCCGCATCGTGAGCACCGAAACCCTGCTGATTGAACTGGGCACCGAGGAGCTGCCGCCACGCGCATTGCGCTCCCTGTCTGAGGCCTTCAGCGCCAGCATTATTGACGGGCTGGCGCAGAACCGGCTCGAACACGGCGCCCACCGCAGCTTCGCCACGCCACGCCGTCTTGCGGTGTTGATCGAGGATGTGGTGCTTAAGGCCGACGACGAACAGGTAGAGGCCCTGGGCCCGCCTGCCGACAAGGCCCGGCAGGAAGACGGCAGCTGGTCGCCGGCTGCCGCCGGCTTCGCTCGCAAGCAGGGGCTGGAGCCGGAGCAGTTGGAGATCGTCGAGACCGACAAGGGCCCGCGTCTGTGCGCGCGCAAGCTGGCGACCGGCGCCGCGACTGCTGACGCACTGCCCGGGATTCTCTCTGCGGCGGTGCGGGAACTGCCGATTCCCAAGCGCATGCGCTGGGGGGCTTCGCGCAGCGAGTTCGTAAGGCCGGTTCACTGGCTGGTAATGATGCTAGGCGATGCCGTGGTTGACTGCGAAGTCCTCGACCAACGGGCCGGCAAGCAAACCCGCGGGCATCGCTTTCACGCACCTGAGGCAATCACCCTGGAACGCGCTGCAGACTACGAAGAGTCTCTCACCGCCGCTCGAGTCGTCGCCGACCTGAATGCTCGGCGGACGATGATCGAGGAGCAGGTCGCAGCCCTGGCCCAAGAACTCGGCGCCGAGGCCAGTATCGAGCCAGCTCTGCTGGACGAGGTCACGGCCCTGGTAGAGTGGCCAGTAGCGCTGGCGGGCAGCTTCGAGGAGCGCTTCCTGACGGTTCCGCAAGAAGCGCTGGTGTCCTCAATGCAGGAACATCAGAAGTATTTCCCGGTGGTGGATGCCGACGGCAAGCTACTGCCGCATTTCATCTTTGTAAGCAATATTGAAAGCCAGGATCCCGCCCAGGTAGTAGACGGAAACGAGCGTGTTATTCGGCCCCGGCTCGCGGATGCGGATTTCTTCTTTGAAACCGATCGCCAGCAGAGCCTGGCGTCACGGGTAGAGGCGCTCAAGAGCATCGTTTTTCAGCAGCGGCTGGGAACCCTGCACGACAAGACCGAACGCCTGCAGGCGCTGGCCCAGGCCCTGGCGGTACCCGTGGGTGCCGATCCTGAGCAGGCCAGCCGCGCCGCCCTGTTGAGCAAGGCAGACCTGCTGACCCAGCTGGTCGGGGAGTTCCCGGACCTGCAGGGCATCGCCGGGCGCTACTACGCCGAACACGACGGTGAGACAGCCGATGTTGCCGATGCCATGCAGCAGCAGTACTGGCCTGCCTATGCCGGCGACCGACTACCACAGGCACCGGTGGCGACCGCCCTGGCGCTGGCCGACAGGCTGGATACCCTGGTCGGCATATTCGGCATCGGCCAGGCACCGACGGGTTCGAAGGATCCGTTTGCCCTGCGCCGCGCGGCCCTCGGAGTCCTGCGGATCCTGGTGGAGAAGGAACTGCCTATCGACCTGCGCGATGCACTGGGCTGGGCTGCCGCCAACTATCCTGCGGGTACCTTGCAGGAAGGCTGTGTGGAAGACGTCACCCGCTACATGCTGGAGCGTTTACGAGCCTGGTACGAAGATGCCGACATCCCGGTGGAGGTATTCAAGGCGGTGGATGCGCGGGATATATCTACCCCGCTGGATTTTGACCACCGTGTGCGGGCGGTGCATGCCTTTACAGCACTGCCAGAGGCCGCAGCGCTGGCGGCAGCCAACAAGCGAGTTTCCAACATTCTGAGCAAACAAGGCTCGGATGGCCAGGCCTTAGAAGTAAGCGAGGGCTTACTAACAGAACCTGCGGAGCAATCGCTGGCGAAGGCTCTGGCCAGCTGTCAGCCTGACTTTGATGCTCATATGGCTGCTGGTGCCTACACCGAGGCGCTGGCGGCGCTCGCGAGCCTGCAGGCACCGGTCGATCAGTTTTTCGACGATGTCATGGTGATGGCAGACGATGAAGCGGTTCGCAACAACCGGCTGGGATTACTCGGCCAGTTGCATGACCAGTTCCTGCAGGTCGCTGATATTTCCGAATTGGCCCCCGCGCGCTAGGCGCGCGGTCACGCCAGGCGCTCTACACGTCGAGGTTGGCCACTGACAGGGCGTTGTCCTCGATGAAGTCCCGGCGCGGCTCGACCTGGTCACCCATTAACGTGGTGAAGATCTGGTCTGCGGCGATGGCGTCTTCGATGGTGACTTTCAGCATGCGCCGGGTTTCCGGGTCCATGGTTGTTTCCCAGAGCTGGTCCGGGTTCATCTCGCCAAGACCCTTATAGCGCTGGATGTTGTAACCTTTGGCCGCTTCCGCCATCAGCCAGTCGAACACCGCGTAGAAACTCTGGGTTTCAAAGCGCTTTTCGCCGCGTTGAATGTAGCCGTCGGCTTCGATCAGTCCGCTGAGCTTCTCGCCGAGATCACAGAGTTGACGGTATTCACCCGAACCGAAAAACTCGTGATGGTACTCGGTGTCGGTTTCCACTCCGTGAGACAGTAGCTTCACCACCGGGAAGTAGATGCTGCGTTCGCTGTCGCGCCGCACGAGGCAAGTGTATACCTTCCCATCCATGACCGAATCTTCCAGCTGGGTCTGCAAGGCGCTGGCCCACTCACTCACAGTGGCCTCGTTTTCCAACTCTTCCTGCAGCAGTCGCGGCAGCTTGAGCATCGCCCACAGCACATCAGCGGTGTAAAGCCGGCTCAGGCGGTCTACCGTTTTGCAGACGCCACGGTAGTCGTTGACCAGGTTTTCCAAGGCCTCGCCCGCTACCGGCGGCGCGTCCGCACTGACATATAGCGCGGCACCTTCCAGCGCCGATTGGGTCAGGTAGTCGTTGAGTGCTGCATCGTCCTTCAAATACTGATGCTGCTTGCCCTTGGCAATCTTGTACAAAGGCGGTTGGGCGATATAGATATGGCCTCGCTCTACCAGCTCAGGCATCTGACGGAAGAAGAACGTCAACAACAGGGTTCGGATGTGTGACCCGTCAACATCTGCATCGGTCATGATGATAATGCTGTGGTAACGCAGCTTGTCGGGGTCGAATTCATCCTTGCCAATGCCGCAACCCAGCGCCGTGACGATGGTGCCGACCTCGGCGGAAGACAGCATCTTGTCGAAGCGCGCCTTCTCGACATTGAGAATCTTGCCCTTGAGTGGCAGGATCGCCTGAGTGCGGCGATCTCGGCCCTGCTTGGCAGAGCCTCCAGCAGAATCACCCTCCACCAGGTACAGTTCGGAAAGTGCCGGGTCTTTTTCCTGGCAATCAGCCAGCTTACCTGGCAGGCCTGCTATATCCAGGGCGCCCTTGCGCCGGGTCATCTCCCGGGCTTTGCGGGCCGCTTCCCGGGCACGGGCCGCATCCAGCATCTTCCCGACAACGGCCTTGGCTTCCTGCGGGTTTTCCAGCAGATAGTCCGCAAAATACTGGTTCATGGCCTGCTCTACTGCAGGCTTGACCTCGGAAGACACCAGCTTGTCCTTGGTCTGTGAGGAAAACTTCGGGTCAGGGACCTTCACAGAGATGATCGCGGTGAGACCTTCCCGTGCGTCGTCGCCAGTGGTCGAGACCTTGGCGTTTCTGGCGAGGCCTTCTTTCTCAATGTAGTTGTTCAGGTTGCGAGTCAGCGCAGCGCGAAAACCGGCAAGGTGCGTACCGCCGTCCCGCTGGGGAATATTGTTGGTGTAACAGAAAATGTTTTCCTGGAAGGAATCATTCCACTGTAGGGCCACCTCGACCCCGATCCCGTCGTCATGGGTGACATCGAAGTGGAATGCCTTGTTGATCGGGTTCTTGTTCTGGTTGAGGTAATCAACGAACGCACTCAGACCACCGTCATAACAGTAGTCTTCCTTCTCACCGCTGCGTTCGTCCACCAGCTGGATGAACACCCCTGAATTCAGGAACGCCAGTTCCCGTAGGCGTTTGGCGAGATAGTCAAAATGGAACTCGATATTGCTGAAAGTTTCAGCGCTGGGCTTGAAGCGCACCTCGGTACCGGATGCGTCTGTCTCTCCAACAACGGCGAGCGGTGCTTCGGGAACACCATGGCGGTACGTTTGCTCGTACATTTTGCCTTCGCGACGTATCGTCAGGACCAGCTCTTCTGAGAGCGCGTTCACAACAGATACGCCCACCCCATGAAGGCCGCCGGATACCTTGTAGGAGTTATCGTCGAACTTACCACCGGCATGCAGCACAGTCATGATAACTTCGGCCGCCGAAACCCCCTCCTCGTGCTCTTCTGTGGGTATTCCGCGGCCGTCATCGCCAACAGACACCGATTCGTCAGGGTGGATCACCACGGTGACTTTACTGCAATGGCCGGCCAGGGCCTCGTCGATAGAGTTATCAACCAGTTCAAACACCATATGGTGCAGGCCGGTTCCGTCGTCCGTGTCGCCGATATACATGCCGGGGCGTTTGCGGACCGCATCCAGGCCCTTCAGGACCTTGATGCTGGAGGAGTCATACTGATGCTCTTCGCTCATATTGTGCTCATCTCAACCAAAACTCGCGTGCTCACAATGCTTGCGGCAACGCACATCTGTGTAACCGGGCAGGCCACTGGCAGCAGCCCCTACCCTCTAACTAAACCCAGACATCAGCCTGCTAAAGGGCCATTCAAACGGCCAAGCGGTTCAGGGCCCCATGTTCCACGTGGAACATAGCCAGATCTCTCTGTTCATCTAACTGCCATACAGACTCGACATCCTTGCGCTGTATGCAGGTGACAAATTGCTGCACCTCCATGCGGTCCAACATTTCTGCAACTTTACGGCAGTGCTCTATATCGAGCTCAGCGGTCAGGTCATCTACCAAATAGATACAGGGGACTGAGCCCTGCACTCTCATCAGCTCTCCCTGGGCCAATTTCAACGCGCACACAACCACCTTCATCTGCCCCCGCGACAGGTTTTCTGCCGCCGGCTTACCGTCTATCAGCATGCGGATATCAGCTCGCTGAGGACCAACATGGGTGAAGCCCTGCTGTTGATCAGCCGCCTCTGACTGGGAAAGTGCCTCTAGCAAAGACGCGTTCTTGTCCCAGCCTCGGCGATAGCGCAATTCCAGACTTCCCATTCGGGGGGTAAGCTCATCGAGACAGCGCTGAAACGCCGGCTCCAGCTGCCCCATGTAAGTAGCACGGGAACTATCGATGCGCTCCCCGGCTACCGCCATCTGTTCGTCCCAGGGACGCAATAAATCAGGAGAGATTTTACCACGACGCAGCAGGCTATTGCGCTGCTTGATTGCCTTCTGATATTGCTGCCATGCGGTCAGGAACTGATGTTCCACGTGGAACACACCCCAATCCAGGAACTGCCGTCGCTCTGTGGGGCCACCGGAGATGATTTTGAAACTATCGGTATGGATTACCTGGAGGGGTAATACCTGCGCCAGCTCAGCTCGAGTCCTGATACCGGTGCCGCCGACCCTGGCATCCAGCCTGCCGTCGCGCTCCCGTTGCACGCCTACCGGAAGCACACTCCCCGACTTCCGTACCTCTCCATAAACGGTACAGGACGTTTCACCGTGGGTAATCACTGACTTGATATGCGCGGTTCGAAAGGACCGTGCGAGGCCTAGCAGATGCACGGCCTCCAGCAGACTGGTCTTGCCGCTGCCGTTAACGCCATAAAACACGTTAACCGCAGCGAGATCGCGAAGGCTTTGGGATTCGAGGTTGCGAACTCCCCGGACATCCAGGCGTTCGAGGGACACCGACCGATCGGCCTACAGCCTCATGGGCATAACGACGTAGAGGGAATCGCCGTTTTCCGGCTCTTCCAGGAGAGCACTGCTATTGGGATCCGACAGGGAAAGCTTGACCTTTTCACTGTTCACGACGCCCAGTACATCCAACAGGTAGCTCACGTTAAAACCGATTTCGAGACCGTCGCCATCATACTCTACCGAAACAGTCTCCTCCGCCTCTTCCTGTTCAGGATTGTTGGCAACAATCTCCATAGCCCCCGAAGCCAGAGTCAGCCGCACGCCCCGATATTTCTCATTTGAGAGGATTGCTGTTCGGGTAAAAGCCTGGCGCAGCTCTTCGCGCTCGCCGATGACCACCTTGTCCGCGTTGCGGGGCAGCACTCTCTCATAATCGGGAAACTTCCCGTCTACCAGTTTTGAGGTGAACGTGAAGTCCTCTGTGGTTGCGCGAATATGATTGTTGCCGATGACTATCGCTACCTCGGCACCGTCTTCCTGCAGCAGCCGCGCCAACTCCAATACACCTTTTCTCGGCAGGATCACCTGCTTGCTGTCGTCCACCGGGAATTCAGTATCCAGGGCGCACATCGCCAGGCGATGCCCGTCCGTGGCCACCACCCTCAATCCCTTGCTGTGCAGCTCCCACAGCATCCCGTTGAGGTAATAGCGTACGTCCTGTTGTGCCATGGCAAAAGCAGTGCGATCAATCAGGCGCCGCAGCTGCCCCTGCAACAAGGTCACCTTATGCGTACCGATACTGTCTTCCACGTTGGGGAAGTCCCGAGCAGGAAGCGTAGACAGCGTGAATCGGCTGCGGCCCGAGCGAACCGTAACTTTTCCCTCTTCGACAGAAAATTCGATATCACAGCCCTCTGGCAGCGACTTGCAGATATCCACCAACTTGCGAGCAGGAACGGTAATTTCTCCACTGTCTCCGCTGGATTGCTCCAGCTTCAGCCGCCCCACCAGTTCCACTTCGAGATCTGTCCCGGTAAGCGACAGCCATTCACCATCCAGCACCATTAGCACATTTGCCAGAATTGGCAGTGTCTGGCGACGTTCAACAACGCCGGCCACCAGGTTGAGGGGTTTCAACAGGGCGTCCCGTGAAATGGTGAACTTCATCTAGCGATTTCCTATCTGGGAGGTAGCGTGGGCCGAGCTCAGGTCGTCAGAGAGCGCAGCAGGTTCTTATAATCTTCTCGTATATCGGAATCAGTCTCGCGCAGTTCGCGAATTTTCCTACAAGCGTGGAGCACAGTGGTATGGTCGCGCCCACCGAAGCTATCACCGATTTCCGGCAGACTGTGGTTGGTGAGTTCCTTGGCCAGAGCCATCGCCACCTGCCGCGGTCGTGCTACAGATCGGCTACGGCGCTTGGACATCAGGTCTGACACCTTGATCTTGTAGTACTCTGCCACCGTGCGCTGGATATTATCGAGGCTGACCTGCTTGTCTTGCAATGCCAGCAGGTCCTTCAGGCTATCCTTGATCAGTTCCACATCAATGGGTCTTGAGGTGAAGTGAGCGCTAGCTATCACGCGCTTCAGCGCCCCTTCCAGTTCGCGCACATTAGACCGAATACGCTGGGCAATAAAAAATGCCGCGTCCGGCGGCAGCTCGATGCGCGCCTGGGTCGCCTTCTTCATAAGGATAGCCACCCGGGTCTCCAGCTCCGGCGGTTCGACCGCCACGGTGAGGCCCCAACCAAACCGGGACTTCAGGCGCTCCTCGAGTCCCTCGATCTCCTTGGGGTAGCGGTCACAGGTAAGAATCATCTGCTGACCGCCCTCGAGCAGGGCATTGAACGTATGGAAGAACTCCTCCTGAGATCGCTCCTTGCCGGCAAAAAACTGGATGTCATCGATCAACAGTGCATCCACCGAACGGTAGTAGCGTTTGAAGTCATTGATAGCATTCAATTGCAGCGCCTTCACCATGTCTGCAACAAATCTCTCTGAATGCAGGTAGACCACCTTGGCTTCTGGATTCCGTTGCAACAGGGCGTTACCAACCGCGTGCATCAAGTGCGTCTTACCCAGGCCTACTCCACCGTAGAGAAACAGTGGGTTGTATGAACCACCGGGATTCTCGGCCACCTGACCGGCGGCCGCGAGTGCCAGCTGGTTGGATTTACCTTCAACGAAGTTATCAAAGGTGTAGTGGTCCACCAGGTAATTCTGGTGCCGTATGGCACCTTCTACTTCCACCTGGCGACCGGTACCTGACGCGGCTCGCGACCCACTGGCCGGCACTGAAACGTCCGCCGCAGGCGGCAGCTCAATATTCCCCTTCGCTACACGCTGCAGACCAGCCTCTGCCGAAGGCTCAAGGCCAGCTCGGCGTTGCTCGACCCGAGTGCCTGGAACCTCGCGGGTCACACCGTTCATTCTCTGCGGCGCACCGATCGCCAGTACCACGCGGCACTCATCGCCGCTGGACACCTGTGACACCAATTCACTGATCCGCTCCAGGAACTTGTCGGTCACCCACTCCTTGACGAAGCGGTTCGGCGCATACAGGCAAAGTTCACCGGCTTCCTGCTTGAGATGCTCGGCTTTGAGTGGCTTGATCCACGTGTTGAATTGTTGGGATGGCAGCTCATCCTGCAGGCAGCTGACACATTTTTCCCATACCGGACTTGGCAACGTAAACCCCTTTTTCTTTTATACTCCGGGCGATTTCCAGCCCGGTTTGTCTACATCAGCGCCAGCGAAACCCCGTAGCCTTGGGGGCACATATCGCAGGGCACCTTTACACAGCTACTATTCAGCTATTCAATATTCAGCGTTTCGGCAACGTTCTCGGCGGGCCAAACGGGACCAATCGCCATTGTTAGCGATTTCCCGAACCGGTCCAGACTGCGGAAACGGTGTTGTTTCCAAAGACCTGGTTCGGTCTCTTTGGTCACAAACACCCGTGCTGGCCGGTGCTTATAGTTCTACCCGCGAAGTCCATGCATTCTAGCCGCGCTTGGATGAGTTATCCACACCTTCAGAAAACTGTCACATTTCATTTTTCATTATACTTATCAGTAAGTTACAGAACCTCAAAAACTGTCAATACGGTTCAGGAAAAATATTTTTTTCTTGTTGTTAACATGTGGATAAGTTGTTGCTGAAGGGCAGAAAACTTGTTTATCTCGAGACAAAATCCATGAAATTCAGCGGCTTGCGCGAACCCGAAGAGAGGGCGACACGACAGGCGGCTATCTCCTCAACGCGCCGCTTTCGGGTTGCCTCAGGCGCCTCGGAGTCAGGGCGAAGATCGCCGCTATATCATTGATTTACTGATTGAATCTGTGACCACGTTTCACTAGAATACACGCCCTTTTGCGCGGCCCCCAGTGGGATTAGAGCCGTCAGCTGGTTAAGAGCCCTTAGTGGTTAAGAGCCCTCAGCTAGTAGAGAGCCCTCGGTTAGCAACCAGGCCGCATACAAGATTAACGAATAGATACCAGGACTTCTGTCATGAAAAGAACGTTCCAGCCCAGTGTACTGAAGCGCAAGCGCACGCACGGTTTTCGCTCACGCATGGCCACCAAGAATGGCCGTCAGGTCATCAACCGCCGTCGCGCAAAGGGTCGCAAGCGCCTCGCCGCCTGATGCCCGGTACTGGCGGCAATGCACGACCACTCCTTCCCCCGGAAGGACCGTTTGCTCGATGCCGCCGCTTACGGCCGCGTGTTTGACGCGGCCGAACTTCGCGCCTCTCACAAATACCTTCTCTTCCTCGCTACTCCCAACACCCTGAATCACCATCGCCTTGGCATCATTGTGGCCAAGAAAAACGTCAAGCTTGCTGTGCAGCGCAATCGCTTCAAACGTATCGTGAGGGAAGTGTTTCGCAACCGAGCCCCAGATGCGCGAGGCCTTGATGTGGTTGTGATGGCCCGCAAGGGCGTGGATGCGCTGGACAACAAGGCGCTTTCCTCTATAGTGCGCCAGCAGTGGCAAAAGCTGACCGAGAAGCAGGCAACAGTAGCGAACAAGGCATCCGGATGAGTAGTAGCACAAAGTCAGACAACCTCGCACACGGCATTGGCTGGCGCGACCTTCCCGTCCTTGCACTGGTAGCCCTGATCAAACTGTACCGCCTGCTGCTCAGCCCATGGATCGGCAACCAGTGCCGATTCCACCCAAGCTGCTCTCACTATGCGCAGGAGGCGATAGAAAGCCACGGTGCCCTGCGCGGCGCCTGGCTAACCCTTAGACGCCTTGGCCGCTGTCACCCCTGGCACGAAGGCGGCTACGACCCGGTGCCACCTTCCACCACTCATTCCTGAAGATTCGATTATGGATGTCATTCGATCACTGTTGATTGGCGTTATCGCCGTGCTGTCTTTCATGCTGTTGACCGAGTGGGTCAACTTCAGGGAAGCTCGTGCGCCTTCCGCCATTCCCCCCAGCGCCGTTGCGGCCAATGAGGCCGCAGTCGCCGAATTACCGCAGGCACCGACGACAACAGAGAGTGAAGACATCCCTGTCGTAGATTCACCGAGCCAGCCCGCAGCGCCAGTCCCCAGTGGCCGCGAACGCATTTCTGTCAGCACCGACATCATGCAGGTACAGATCGACCTGACGGGTGGCGACATTACAGAAGTCGCCCTCTTTGACTTTCCCGCCCGTCTGGAGAATCCGGCGGTACCTTTCCTGCTGTTGGAAGACAACGAGCGCCGCAGTTACGTGGCCCAGAGCGGATTGATCGGCAAGGACGGTATCGATGCCAGCGGGCGAGCGCGCTTCAGCGCGAGTGCAGACAGCTTTTCGATGGGCGACGGCGAAGATGAACTCGTCATCGATCTCCAGGCCGTGACCGACGGCGAGGTTGAAGTGACCAAGCGCTTCACCTTCACCCGCGGTGATTACCTGGTAAGGGTCGAATACCTGGTGACCAACAATTCAACAGAACGCTGGCAGGCCAACCTGTTTGGACAGATCAAGCGTGACAGCAGCGGCGATCCCTCCGCTGAACTGTCCAGCGGTATGGGTATGGTTCCCTTCCTCGGTGCCGCCACCACCTTGCCCGACGAGCGCTTTGCGAAGTACGACTTCGAGGACATGGCGGAAAAGCCTCTCAAGGAAAAGGTCGCCGGCGGCTGGATTGCGATGATCCAGCACTACTTCCTCAGCGCCTGGATTCCCGATGCGCAAATGACCCACAACTACAGTACCCGGGTGACCAACACCGGTTTCAATATTGCCGGTTTTGTTTCACCCGCCATCACCGTGGACCCCGGCCAGCAGGGCAGAATCGCTGCGGAATTCTATGCCGGTCCCAAAGACCAGTATCGCCTTGCAGAAATCTCGGAGTACCTGGACCTCAGCGTTGATTACGGCTGGCTGTGGTGGATCGCTCAGCCCCTGTTCTGGTTACTGATCAAAATCTACGGCTTCGTCAATAACTGGGGCGTGGCAATTATCCTCCTGACCGTGTTGATCAAGGCGGCTTTCTTCAAGCTGTCCGCCACCAGCTACCGCTCCATGGCCAATATGCGGCGGGTGCAACCGCAGCTTCAGGCCATTCGTGAGCGCTATGCGGAAGACAAGCAGAAGCAGTCCCAGGAAATGATGAACCTGTACAAGAAGGAGAAGATCAATCCGCTCAGCGGTTGCCTGCCTATCCTTGTCCAGATGCCGGTATTCATCGCCCTGTACTGGGTACTTATGGAGAGTGTAGAACTCAGGCAGGCTCCTTTCTTCGGCTGGATCCAGGACCTTTCGGTCATGGACCCATACTTCATTCTGCCGCTGATCATGGGCGCCAGCATGTGGTTCCAACAGAAGCTGGCACCGCCACCGCCGGACCCGATGCAGGCCAAGATCATGCAGTGGATGCCGATCGTATTCACGTTCTTCTTCCTGTGGTTCCCCGCCGGCCTGGTGCTGTACTGGGTGACCAACAACCTGCTGTCCATCGCGCAGCAGTGGTATATCACCCGGCAAATAGAACAGACCGGCAGCAAAGCCTGACGCTGTCGTTGCGAATGTGAATCCCGCCATTGAGCAGGACACCATCGCCGCCGTGGCTACCGCACCGGGCCAGGGCGGTATTGGCATCGTGCGCCTGTCCGGCCGTGACGCCTACCGCATAGGCAACACTCTTTGCGGACGTGATTTTCGTCCGCGACACGCACACTTTTGCCGTTTCCTGGATGCCGATGGCCAGATCCTGGACAGCGGCATAGCGCTTTACTTTCCCGCACCCCATTCGTTCACCGGTGAAGAGGTCATGGAATTCCACGGCCATGGCGGCACCGTCGTGATGGACCTGTTGCTGGAACGTTGTTGCCAACTGGGAGCCAGGCTGGCGACCCCTGGAGAATTCAGCCAGCGCGCGTTTCTCAATGACAAAATGGACCTGGCCCAGGCGGAAGCCATCGCTGACCTGATCAGCGCCACTACCGAGGCCGGCGTGCGCAGCGCCAACCGCTCCCTGGCCGGCGAATTCTCCCGACAGATCGCCACGCTCATGGAGCAGCTGTTGGCGCTGCGCGTCTATGTCGAGGCAGCTATCGACTTTCCGGAAGAGGAAATCGACTTCCTCGCCGAGGGGCAGGTGGCGGAAAGACTCCAGGATATAGAGACACAGCTGGCCATCGTGACCGCCAGCGCACGACAGGGCAGAATACTGCGCGACGGAATGAAGCTGGTGATCGCCGGCCGCCCCAATGCCGGCAAGTCGAGCCTGCTGAACGCTCTCAGCGGTGAGGAGTCGGCGATCGTTACCGCCATAGAGGGAACGACCCGCGACGTTCTGCGTGAGCACATCCAGATCGACGGCATGCCCCTGCACGTCGTCGATACAGCAGGCCTGCGTGCCAGCGACGACCTGGTCGAGCGGGAAGGCATCAAGCGTGCCTGGCAGGAAATGGCCAGCGCCGACCAGGTGCTGTTGGTCGTGGACGCCAGCGACTCGCAGTCCGCGGCCGCGGATACCGACACCCTCTGGCCGGAGTTACACCGGGAACTATCAACAGATATTCCAGTGACCATCGTTCACAACAAGTGCGATCTGACCGGCTCAGTACCGGCGGTGACGCAACATGTCGATGCCACCGTGATCAGCCTGTCCGCCAGGACCGGCGCCGGTATGGAATTACTTCGGCAGCACCTCAAGGCCAGCATGGGTTTCGAGGCAGATGAAGCTCATGGCTTCATTGCCCGTCGACGCCATATCGAGGCCCTGCAACAGGCGGCGCAGTGCCTGGATGATGCCCGCGTACAAGTGGAACATGGGGCCGGTGAACTACTGGCTGAAGATCTCAAGCGTTGCCACGCGGCACTGGGTGAAATAACCGGGGCCATGAGCGCTGACGCCCTGTTGGGCGAAATCTTCTCAAGCTTCTGCATCGGCAAATAACCCACAGCTATCTCCAATACCATCCACAGGCTACCCAGTGTCTGTTATCAAAGTTAACAGCACGCGGCAATAAGCCGGGTACGCGCACGCAGCGTGACTAACAAGCTGTGGGCTGTCACTGAGCACACACGTGAGTAAGTGGTTGAAGAGAAACGGAGTGCGGGACAGGCGCAATCGAAGTCCATGCTTATCCCCGTTCCTTGCAGCCCTAATTACCGCCAGTATCAGGGGATACTACCGGGTTATTGCTAGCTTAACCCATTGATATAGCTAGTTTTATCAGGCTTTCCCCCAGAAATCGGGAGGCTATTAATAACGACAGTATTACTTCTATATATACCTATATATTTCTTTCACTATTTTCTATTAAAGATTACGTGATCATCTTTTGATCAGCCCAGTCGATCACTTTATAATCGCGCTCCCTTGATGGCATACCCGCTGAAACGGGTCGCCAGTACACAGGCAGGCAATCACGACATGGCCCACAGCAGCGACAGCTACGACGTAATCGTCATCGGCGGCGGACACGCCGGCACCGAAGCGTGCCTGGCGGCTGCCCGTATGGGTTGTCGTACCCTGCTGCTGACTCATAGCATCGATACGCTCGGGCAGATGTCCTGCAATCCGGCAATCGGAGGTATTGGCAAGAGCCACCTGGTCAAGGAAGTGGACGCCCTCGGCGGGGCCATGGCGCGTGCCACCGACCGGGCCGGTATACAGTTCCGCACTCTCAATGCGCGCAAGGGGCCAGCGGTGCGGGCTACCCGTGCACAGGCTGACCGGGTGCTGTACCGGAATGCGATCCGGCAGATCCTGGAAGCCGAGCCAAACCTGTCGATTTTCCAGCAAGCCGTTGATGACCTGATCATTGAAAATGGCCGCGCCGTCGGGGCAGTCACCCAGATGGGCCTCTCGTTCCGGGCGCGCTGCGTGGTGTTGACTACGGGTACCTTCCTGGGCGGAAAAATTCATATCGGCCTCGACAACCATGCCGGTGGGCGTGCCGGAGACCCACCGTCCATCGCGTTGGCCCAACGCCTGCGTGATCTGCCTTTCCGGGTAGAGCGGTTGAAAACCGGCACACCGCCGCGTATCGATGCGGGCAGCGTGGACTTCACAGACCTTGAGGAGCAGTGGGGTGACGAGCCCGCGCCGGTGATGTCCTTTATGGGCAGCGCTGAAGAGCACCCGGAGCAACGCTGCTGCTGGATTACCTATACCAATGAGCGCAGTCACGAGATTGTGCGCGCCGCCCTGGATCGTTCGCCGATGTTCACCGGCGTTATCGAGGGCACAGGCCCGCGGTATTGCCCGTCGATCGAGGACAAGATTCACCGCTTTGCGGACAAGAGTTCGCACCAGGTGTTTATCGAACCCGAGGGCCTGACCACGCGCGAACTGTACCCCAACGGCATTTCCACCAGCCTGCCCTTCGACGTGCAGCAGGCCATGGTGCGCTCTATTGCCGGGTTCGAAAATGCCCATATCACGCGGCCCGGTTACGCAATCGAATATGACTTTTTCGATCCTCGCGACCTTCAGTACTCACTGGAAACCCGCGCTGTTCCCGGCCTGTTTTTCGCGGGGCAGATCAACGGCACGACCGGTTACGAGGAGGCCGCCGCCCAGGGCCTGTTGGCCGGCCTCAACGCGGCGTTGCAATGTCAGGAACGTGATCCCTGGTGCCCGCGTCGCGATGAAGCTTATATCGGTGTCCTGGTTGACGACCTGATCACTCTTGGCACCCTGGAACCCTATCGTATGTTCACCTCTCGGGCCGAGTATCGCCTGCTGCTGCGGGAAGACAATGCCGACCTGCGCCTGACCGAGCAGGGCCGGGAACTGGGTCTTGTCGACGATCAGCGTTGGGCGCGTTTCGAAGCCAAGCGCGAGGGAATCGCACGGGAGCAGGCTCGACTCGTCAGTACCATCATCCACCCCGGTACTGATAGTGCCGAGCAGTTGGCGCCCCATATCAAGCAGCCCCTGGCACGGGAATACTCCGCCATGGATTTGCTGCGCCGGCCGGAGCTCGGCTATGCCGAAATCGCTGCCGCCCTGCCGGGCGAAGCGGCGCCGGTGGACGTTGCACAGCAAGTGGAGATCCAGGCCAAGTATGCTGGCTACATCGACCGCCAACAGGACGAGGTCGAGCGCCTGCGCCGGCACGAGAATATGCACCTGCCCGAAAACCTCGACTACCAGGCCATTGATGGCCTGTCTAACGAGGTCAAGCAGAAACTGCAGGAGTCGCGGCCGCTCACCCTGGCACAGGCCTCGCGGATTCCCGGGGTCACTCCGGCGGCGGTTTCATTGCTGCTGATTCACCTCAAGAAGCGCGGCCAGCTCGACCGCCAGATCGCCTGAATCCATGTCTGCTCCTGATGCGGCAGGCCAGCGCCTGAAGGCCGGCATGGCTGCATTGGGTATTGATGCGACACCGCGGCAGTGTGAACAGCTGCTGGCTTACCTTGATTTGCTGCTGCGCTGGAACAGCAGTTACAACCTCACCGCTGTTCGCGACCCTCTGGAGATGGTTACCCGCCACCTGCTTGACTCGCTTGCGCTGCTACCACACCTGCCACCGGCTGCACACCGCGCTATCGACGTTGGGACTGGCGGCGGCCTGCCCGGGGTGCCACTGGCCATCCTGCGGGATGACGTAGACATGGACCTGCTCGACAGCAATGGCAAGAAGACCCGCTTTCTGTTTCAGGTGAAAACTGCTTTGGGCTTGGATAATATGGCTGTCCGCCACGCCCGGGCCGAAGCCTGGCAGCCGGAGGCGGTATACGACCTGGTGCTGTCCCGCGCCTTTGCGTCGCTACCAGACATGGTGGCTTGCTGCATACAGCTGTGTGGTGCTGGCACCCGTATGCTGGCCATGAAGGGCAGAGTCCCTGATGAGGAATTGGCGGCCCTGCAAGAGACTGTTCGCCTGGTGGGCGTGACGCCGCTGAGGGTACCGGGGCTCGAAGAAGAACGCCACCTGGTAGAGCTGGCACTGGCATAGCTGCGGGGTAGAACTGAACGCAATGGGGAATGGGCTTGGCTAAGATTCTGGCAGTTGCCAATCAGAAAGGCGGTGTTGGCAAGACCACCACCTGCGTGAACCTTGCCGCGTCCCTGGCCGCTACCCGCAAGCGGGTGCTGATGGTAGACCTGGATCCCCAGGGCAACGCCACCATGGGCAGCGGTATCGACAAGTATGAATTGGATCTGTCTGTCTACGACGTGCTGGTACACCGCCGGCCGGTCGCCGAGGTCAAATGCGTCTCGGAGCCTGGCGACTTTGATGTGCTGCCGGCCAACAGTGACCTGACTGCGGCAGAAGTTGAACTCATCGACACCGTTCACAAGGAAAAGCGCCTCAAAGAAGCCCTGGAGGTCGTTCGCGACAGCTACGATTACATCCTCGTTGACTGCCCGCCTTCATTGAACATGTTGACACTCAACGGGCTGGTGGCTGCGGACAGCGTGTTGATTCCCATGCAATGCGAGTACTTCGCGCTGGAAGGGCTGACTGCCCTGATGGATACCATCCAGCGGGTTGCTGCATCCGTCAATCCGGAACTGCACGTCGAGGGCCTGCTGCGCACCATGTACGACCCTCGCAACAGCCTGACCAATGATGTGTCGGCCCAGTTGCAGCAGCATTTTGGCGATCGCCTTTACCGCACCGTTATCCCTCGCAATGTCAGGCTGGCGGAGGCCCCCAGTTTTGGCGTGCCGGCCATTCAGTACGACCCGCGGTCGCGTGGCGCACAGGCCTATCTTGCCCTGGCGGGAGAAGTGATCAGGCGACAGACCGGTGAATTGCCCGCTGAGGTCGCAACCCTCGGTGCGGTACTGGCAGACAGTTTTTCGGAGCAAGAGTAGATGGCTGCAAAGAAGCGAGGACTGGGGCGCGGACTTGATGCCCTGCTGGGATCCCAGGCGCCGGCGAGTGCCGCCGAGGGCAATGACAGCGGCGAAGTTGTCGAGAACGGTGAGCTGAAAGACATCCCCGTCGACCTGATCCGTCGTGGCAAGTACCAGCCGCGTCGCGATATGGACCAGGAAGCCCTGCAGGAACTGGCCAACAGCATCAAGGCCCAGGGGGTCATGCAACCCATCGTGTTGCGACCGGTGGGTGAAGGCAAGTACGAAATCATTGCCGGGGAACGTCGCTGGCGGGCTACCCAACTGGCCGGTCTCGAGAGCATACCTGCCCTGGTGCGCGAAGTGCCCGATGAAGCAGCGATTGCCATGGCACTGATTGAGAACATCCAGCGTGAAGACCTGAACCCGATCGAGGAAGCCATCGCCCTGCAGCGCCTTCAGCAGGAGTTCGAGTTGACCCAACAGCAGGTCGCGGAAGCGGTGGGCAAGAGTCGTAGTACGGTGACCAACCTGTTGCGCCTGATGTCACTGCGCGACGATGTGCGCACCCTGCTGGAACACGGTGACCTGGAAATGGGTCACGGCAAGGCGCTGCTGGGATTGCCGGGCGACGAGCAATCCGCAGCAGCCCGAAATGTGGTGGCAAAAGGCATGTCAGTGCGGCAGACCGAAGCGCTGGTACGTAAACTGATCGCCGATCGCGATCGGCCGCCGAAGCCTGCGGCTAAACTCGACCCCAACGTACGCCAGTTGCAGGATGACCTGGCCCAGAGACTCGGTGCGCCGGTACAGATCAAGCACAGTGCCTCCGGCAAGGGGAAACTGGTGCTGTCATACAGTTCACTGGATGAGCTGGACGGCATTCTCAAGCACATCAAGTGAGCCGGCACGTGGTTTAGTAGCCCACATCATGTAGTGCCAGATCAGGTAGACACCACTATATACAGTGGTATCCCCATAATGTTGGCGCCATCGTGTACCGATCTTCCTGAAACCGGTAGAGAACTTCCCCGTAACGCAGGTTTGGCGCGGCTTTTCGGTTGAACGAACGTAGTAGAAACCCTATAATGCGCGCGCTTTCGGGAGGGCCCTCGAGCAAGTGGCGAAGGCTGACGCCGGGCTCTGTCACAGGAGCGTCGGATGAGCGAACCAGCCAGGGGCCGAGCTACAGGCGCCAGCATTTCCAGGCCGCCGGTCTACCGCATTACTGTTGTGCAACTTGTCGTACTGCTCGGACTCTGGGCAAGCCTTACAGGTTGGAATGCTGTGACTGCCCGGTCGCTGGGACTGGGTGGCCTGATTTCAGTTGTCCCGAATGCCTGGTTTGCACTGGGCGTTTTCCGCTGGCGCGGGGCGAGCAACGCACAGCGAGCTGTGCGCGCCGGTTACGCCGCGGAGATCGGCAAGTTCATGCTGGCGGTCGCCGGATTCATGCTGGTGTTCGCGAAGGTAAGACCTATTGAAGGCTGGGCGGTTTTCACGGGGTATGTCGCGATGCTCTGTATACAGATTGCCGGCAGCTGGTGGTTGCTGAGAAGGCGACCGCAGCGGTAGTAACAGAAGAAGTGCAACGACAGCAATGACTGGTCGCGCAGCGTTGGCCAGTGACAGATGCAAAGAAGACGGGAAAAGAGATAGATAGATGGCAGCAGCTGGCGAAGGCGGACCAACAGTCTCCGAGTACATTGTTCACCACCTCTCCAACCTGACCTACGGCAAACTGCCCGCGGGCACGGTGCGTTACGACGGCACGGTGGTAGCTGACGGTGGGCTTTGGACCATGGCTCACGGGGGCGATGAAGCTGCGGCTATGGGTTTCAATGCAATCCATGTGGACAGCATGGCGTGGAGTATCGGCCTGGGCATCATTTTCTGCTGGCTGTTCCGGCGCGTGGCCAAGAACGCGTCTGCCGGCGTTCCCTCCGGTTTCGTGAACTTCGCAGAAATGATCATCGAGTTCGTCGACAACACCGTGAGAGACACTTTCCACGGGCGCAACCCATTGATCGCACCGCTGGCGCTGACCATTTTTGTCTGGGTATTCCTGATGAACCTGATGGACCTGATACCGGTCGACTGGATTCCAGAGCTCCTGCTGCTGGCGGGTGTCGAATACCAGAAGATCGTGCCGTCTACCGATCCCAACATCACAATGGGCATGGCCGTAGGCGTGTTTATTCTAATGATTTATTACTCCATCAAGATCAAGGGCTTCGGCTTTGTGAAAGAGCTGACCCTGCACCCCTTCGAGCACCCGGTTTTTATCCCCATCAACCTGTTTATGGAAACAGTGGGTCTGCTCGCCAAGCCTTTTTCCCTTGGCTTGCGACTGTTTGGCAACATGTATGCCGGCGAAATGATTTTTATCCTGATTGCAGCGCTGTATAGCGCTGGTGTCATGTGGATGGCGCCGGCGGGCATCTTGCAGTTAGGTTGGGCGATTTTCCACATCCTGGTGATCACCCTGCAAGCATTCATCTTCATGGTCCTGACGGTGGTTTACCTCAGCATGGCCCACGAAGATCACTGAGTTACACCTTTACGTACGCTACAACCCTTTAACTAGGAGAAAACAATGGAACTTATTTACGTTGCAGCCGCAATCATGATGGGCCTCGGTGGCCTCGGCGCCGCGATCGGCGTTGGCCTGCTGGGCGGTCGCCTCATCGAGGGCTCTGCTCGTCAGCCGGAACTGGCCCCCAAGCTGCAGGTAACCTTCTTCCTGGGTGCTGGCCTGGTCGACGCTATCCCCATTATCGGCGTCGGTATCGCCATGTACCTGATCTTCGTGGTTGCTCCGACCGCCGCCTGATAACAGGTTGAACGTAGCGGGGCTCTATCGTGGTCTTTAGCGGATCGCCTTCCCGGAGCCCCAAAGTCGTTAAGATGAGGAACCACGCGTGAACATAAATCTTACGCTGATCGGGCAAACGATTGCTTTCGCAGTGTTCGTGCTGTTCTGCATGAAATACGTATGGCCGCCGATTCTGGCAGCCATGAAAGAGCGTGCAGACAAGATCGCTGACGGCCTGGCCGCTGCAGATCGCGCCAATCACGACCTGGAGCTGGCACAGGAAAAAGCCGTTCAGCGCCTCAAGGAGGCCAAGGAAGAAGCGGCAGGAATCCTGGATGCGGCGAACCGTCGTGCCAACCAGATTGTTGAAGAGGCCAAGCACCAGGCTCGCGAAGAAGGCGATCGCCTGAAAGAAGCAGCCCAGGCTGAAATCGACCAGGAGCTTAACCGCGCCCGCGAACAGCTTCGTGGACAGGTAGCCACCCTGGCACTGGCCGGTGCGGAAAAAGTGCTGGCTGCGGAAATCGATATGCAGCGCCACAGCGAGCTGGTAGACAAGCTCGCCGCCGAGCTCTGATATGGCCGAGCTGAGCACACTGGCACGCCCCTATGCACGGGCTGCCTTTGAATATGCGCATGGCAAGGGCGATCTGGCCGGCTGGTCTACTGCACTGGCGACCGCTGCTGCGGTGAGCCGTGATGCGACGGTGTCAACAATGCTGTCGAGCCCGGCTCACACCGCCGAGCAGCTGGCAGCCACCATGGTGGAACTGTGTGGCGACACACTGGGCGGAGCGCACCAGAATTTCATCAAGGTGCTGGCCACCAACAAGCGCCTGCCATTACTGCCGGAAATCAGCGAGTTGTTTGAGGAGCTAAAGGCCGAGCAGGAGCGCAGTGTCGACGTCACGGTGCTGTCGGCCTACGCCCTCGAAGAGACGGCCGAGCAAAACCTGGCGCAGGTATTGAGCAAGAAACTGGAACGCGAAGTGAAGGTCGAGACGCAGGTAGACGAATCCCTGCTGGGCGGAATTGTTATCCGCGCCGGCGACCTGGTCATCGACGGCTCCGTGCGCGGCCGGCTGAACAAGCTGTCCGAGGCGATGAATTCCTAACGAGTTAGGACAGAGGATTAGAGAAATGAGCATGCAGCAACTGAATCCATCGGAGATCAGTGAAATTATCAAGCAGCGCATCGACCAGCTCGATGTGAGCTCAGAGGCCCGCAACGAGGGCACGGTAGTTTCAGTAAGTGACGGCATTATCCGTATTCATGGCCTGACGGACGTGATGTACGGGGAAATGATCGAGTTCGACGGCGGCGTTTATGGTATGGCGCTGAACCTGGAGCGCGACTCCGTGGGTGCCGTTATCCTTGGCGAGTACAAGGGCCTGGCGGAAGGCCAGACCTGCCGCTGCACCGGACGCATTCTGGAAGTACCGGTGGGTCCCGAGCTGCAGGGTCGCGTGGTTGACGCGCTCGGTAACCCCATCGACGGCAAGGGTCCGGCCAATGCCAAGCTGACGGACGCGCTGGAAAAGGTTGCCCCCGGGGTTATTGCCCGTCAGTCGGTTGACCAGCCGGTACAGATCGGCCTCAAGGCCATCGACGCCATGGTGCCGATCGGTCGTGGCCAGCGGGAGCTGATCATCGGCGACCGCCAGGTGGGCAAGACCGCCATCGCCATCGACGCCATCATCAATCAGAAAGAGACCGGCATTAAGTGTATCTACGTGGCTGTTGGCCAGAAGGCGTCCTCGGTCGCGGCAGTAGTGCGCAAGCTTGAAGAGCACGGCGCAATGGATCACACCATCGTGGTAGCCGCCAACGCTTCCGACCCCGCTTCCATGCAGTACCTGGCACCGTTCGCCGGTTGCACCATGGGCGAGTACTACCGCGACCGTGGTGAAGATGCGCTGATCATTTACGATGATCTCAGTAAGCAGGCCGTGGCCTACCGCCAGATCTCCCTGCTGCTGCGTCGTCCGCCGGGCCGTGAAGCCTACCCGGGTGACGTGTTCTACCTGCACTCTCGCTTGCTGGAACGGGCGGCACGTGTGAACGCCGACTACGTCGAGAAGTTCACCAACGGTGAAGTGACCGGCCAGACCGGCTCACTCACCGCTCTGCCGGTGATTGAGACCCAGGCCGGTGACGTATCTGCGTTCGTACCGACCAACGTGATCTCCATTACCGACGGCCAGATCTTCCTCGAAACCGACATGTTCAACTCCGGCATTCGCCCGGCGATGAACGCCGGTATCTCGGTTTCTCGTGTGGGTGGTGCGGCACAGACCAAGATCATGAAGAAGCTGTCCGGCGGTATTCGTACCGCGCTGGCGCAGTACCGCGAACTGGCGGCCTTCTCGCAGTTTGCCTCTGACCTGGATGACGCTACCAAGGCCCAGCTGGACCACGGTGAGCGTGTGACCGAACTGATGAAGCAGAAGCAGTATGCCCCGCAGAGCATTGCCGAGATGGGCCTGCTGATTTACGCAGCGGATAACGAGTTCCTGCAGGACATCGACGTAGAGAAAGTCGGTGACTTCGAAGCGGCACTGCTGGCGTACATGAAGTCAGAACATGCCGAGCTGATGGACGGGATCGTTGCCTCCGGCGACTGGAACGACGAGCTGGAAGGCCAGTTCAAGTCTGCCCTGGAAACCTTCAAGTCCACCCAGACCTGGTAAGGCAACCCGGAGCCCCCTATGGCAGTTGGAAAAGAAATTCGTACCAAGATCTCGAGTATCCAGAGTACTCAGAAGATCACCAGTGCGATGGAAATGGTCGCGGCCAGCAAGATGCGCCGCGCCCAGGACCGCATGGAAGTGGGCAAGCCCTACGCCAACCGCATTCGTAGCGTGGTGGGACACCTTGCCAACGCCAACCCCGAGTACCAGCACCTGTTCATGCAGGAGCGAGAGGTCAAGCGGGTCGGCTACATTGTTGTATCTACCGACCGCGGCCTGTGCGGTGGCCTGAACATCAACCTGTTCAAGGCAGCTATTCGTTCCATGAAAGAGTGGGACGACCAGGGCGTGCCCGTAGACCTTTGCCTGATTGGCGCCAAGGCCGCCGGCTTCTTCGGGAGCTTTGGCGGCAATATCGTGGCGGCTACCCGCGACCTTGGCGAAGAGCCGCTGTTGGCGGACCTTATCGGGTCGGTGAAGACCATGCTCGACGCATTTGCCGACGGCAATATCGACAAGCTGTACCTGGTGAGCAACGAGTTCGTGAACACCATGACCCAGAACCCCCACGTCGAGCAGATCCTGCCGCTGGTGGCGGAAGAGTCCGATGAAATGACTCACCACTGGGACTACATCTACGAACCGGAAGCCCGCGATCTGCTGGATGGCCTGCTGGCTCGCTATATCGAGTCATTGGTGTACCAGGCAGTGGTCGAGAACGGCGCCTGTGAACAGGCGGCTCGCATGCTGGCAATGAAGAACGCCACCGACAACGCCGGTGAGCTGATCGATGATCTGCAGCTGATCTACAACAAGGCGCGGCAGGCAGCGATCACCCAGGAACTGTCAGAAATCGTGGGTGGTGCCGCGGCGATCAGCTAAGCGCTGACAACGCCCGACATGACCCAGCAAGCATTAGCATTTACTACAGAGGATTCGAACATGAGCAGCGGACGAATCGTACAAATCATCGGCGCGGTGATCGACGTGGAATTTCCGCGCGATGCCGTCCCGCAGGTTTACGACGCCCTGACGGTCAGCGACAAGGGTCTGACCCTGGAAGTACAGCAGCAGCTGGGTGACGGCGTGGTACGCGCCATTGCCATGGGTTCTTCCGAAGGTATCTCCCGCGGCCTGGCCGTTGAGAACACCAAGGCACCGATCCAGGTGCCGGTGGGCATCGAGACCCTCGGCCGCATCATGGACGTGCTCGGCAACCCTATCGACGAGCGCGGGCCGATCGGTGAGCAGGAGCGTGCCTCCATTCACCGCAAGGCACCGACCTACGAAGAACTGGCGGCCTCCGAAGAGCTGCTGGAAACCGGCATCAAGGTGATCGACCTGGTTTGCCCCTTCGCAAAGGGCGGTAAGGTCGGCCTGTTCGGCGGCGCCGGCGTGGGCAAGACCGTAAACATGATGGAGCTCATCAACAACATCGCTACCGAGCACTCCGGCCTGTCGGTATTTGCCGGCGTCGGTGAGCGTACTCGTGAAGGTAACGACTTCTACTACGAGATGCAGGAGTCCGGCGTGGTAAATGTCGAGACCCTGACCGAATCCAAGGTAGCAATGGTCTACGGCCAGATGAACGAGCCGCCCGGCAACCGCCTGCGCGTGGCCCTGACCGGCCTGACCATGGCGGAGAAGTTCCGTGATGAAGGGCGTGACGTACTGCTGTTCGTCGACAACATCTACCGTTATACGCTGGCGGGTACCGAGGTATCTGCACTGCTGGGTCGTATGCCCTCCGCGGTAGGTTACCAGCCGACCCTGGCCCTGGAGATGGGCGAGCTGCAGGAGCGTATTACCTCCACCAAGACCGGCTCCATCACCTCCATCCAGGCGGTATACGTACCGGCGGACGACCTGACTGACCCGTCTCCGGCAACCACCTTTGCTCACCTCGACTCCACGGTGGTACTGAGTCGTGACATCGCCGCCAAGGGTATCTACCCGGCGGTAGATCCGCTCGACTCTACCTCGCGTCAGCTCGATCCGCTGATCATCGGTGCCGAGCACTACGAAGTCGCCCGTGGCGTGCAGTCTGTACTGCAGCGCTACAAGGAGCTGAAGGACATCATCGCCATTCTCGGCATGGACGAACTGTCCGAGGAAGACAAGCTGACGGTAGCCCGCGCCCGTAAGATCGAGCGCTTCCTGTCCCAGCCCTTCCACGTGGCGGAAGTCTTCACTGGCTCCCCGGGCAAGTACGTGTCCCTGAAGGACACCATTGCCAGCTTCAAGGGCCTGCTGGCCGGCGAGTACGACCACCTGCCCGAGCAGGCGTTCTACATGGTCGGCAACATCGAGGAAGCCATCGAGAAAGCGAAAAACCTGTAAGGTTGCGCTGCGAGGTCAAACGCTATGTCCATGACAATCCACTGCGATATCGTTTCCGCCGAACAGGAGATCTTCTCCGGCCTGGTGGAGAGCCTGGTCGCTACCGGCTCCCAGGGTGAGCTGGGCGTGAACTACGGTCACGCCCCCCTGCTTACCGACCTGGTGCCCGGCCCGATCCGCATTCTCAAGCAGAACGGTGAGGAAGAGGTCTACTACGTGTCCGGTGGCTTCCTGGAAGTACAGCCGGGCGTGGTTTCGGTGCTGGCAGACACGGCGATTCGCGCAGACGACGTGGACGAGGCGGCAGCCGAAGAAGCCCGCCAGGCCGCCGAAAAAGCCCTGTCCGAGCAGACTGGCGAATTCGACTACGGTCGCGCCGCCGCCCAGCTTGCCGAAGCCGCCGCCCAGCTGCGCACCCTGCAGAAAATGCGCAACCGCGCCGGCCGCGGATAGGCCTTACATCTCTCTCCCTGAAACCCCGGCAAGTCCGGGGTTTTTTGTGCCCGCCCTACGAAACGCCTTTGCGACGAAGCGGTAGCTAGCGCGTGGCGGTCGTTGCCGATATGCTGGGCGGAAAAGAAGAGGACACTCGATGTCGCCAGACCAGGTTGCCGACTGGACATCCCTGCTGCCACCGCTGATCGCCATAGGGCTTGCCCTCTGGCTGCGGGCCGTTATCCCGTCGATTTTTCTCGGCATCTGGGTGGGCATGGTGCTGGAAAGCGGCGAGGGCCTGAACGGGGTGTTTACCGCCCTGCTGGAGACCTTCCAGGTGCGCATATTCCAGGTGATGCTGGATGCCGATAATGTCTCGGTACTGCTGTTTACCGGCATGATCGGCGGGATGGTGGGCATCATCTCCCGCAACGGCGGTATGCACGGCATCGTCAACCTGGTGATGGGTTGGGCGCACACGGTTCGGCGCGGCCAGCTGTCGGTCTGGTTCCTTGGGCTGTGCATCTTCTTCGACGATTACACCAACACCCTGGTGGTGGGAAACACGGTGCGACCGGTGACCGACCGCCTTAAAATCTCCCGCGAGAAGCTTGCCTACCTGGTGGATTCCACCGCGGCGCCGGTAGCCTGTATAGCCGTGCTGACTACCTGGATTGGTTACGAACTGGGCCTGATCAACAAGGCCATTGCCAATCTCGAGGGGTTCACCATGAATGCCACCGGCGTGTTCCTCAACTCCATCGCCTACAGCTTCTATCCGATACTGGCCATCTTCTTTGTATTTCTCGTAAGCTGGACCTGCCGGGACTTCGGCCCCATGCGCAAGGCCGAGCTGCGTAGCCGGGTCACCGGGCAGGTGGAACCGGTGTCCAGTGGAGAGGCCTTGGACGCGCCGCTCGATACCCAAGTGGCGGAGCATATACCGCGGCGCGCTATCAACGCCCTGCTGCCGATTCTTACCTTGATCCTCAGCTGCTTCGTCAGCCTCTACCTCACTGGCGAGGGCGATACCCTTCGTGCAAGGCTGGGCTCCGCGGACGTCTACCGCGCCCTGCTGTGGGGATCTTTCCTGGGCGCATCGGTGGCCGGCGCCCTGACCCTGGGCCAGCGCATCATGTCACTGGAGGCGCTGATCAAGTCCTGGGTGCGCGGCGTCAGCGTGATGGTGGAGCCGTTGATTATCCTGGTACTGGCCTGGGCGCTGTCAGATACCACCTCGGCGCTGGGCACGGCAGACTTCCTGGTAGCCGCCACCGGCGACAAGCTGATTCTGCCGCTGGTGCCGGCGGGTACTTTCCTGCTGGCGGCAGTTACGGCCTTTGCCACCGGATCCAGTTGGGGTGTAATGGCCATCCTGCTGCCGCTGGTGATCCCGGTGGTTTGGTCGGCGATACTGGCGGGCGGCGGCGTTCCCGCGGAATCCATGCCGCTGGTGTTTGCCACAGTGGCCAGCGTGCTGTGCGGGGCAGTATGGGGGGACCACTGTTCCCCGATTTCGGATACCACGGTACTGTCGTCACTGGCTTCCGGCTGCGATCATGTCGAACACGTGCGCACCCAGATTCCCTACGCCCTGCTGGTCGGTGCCGTTGCGGTCATCGTGTGCCTGGTACCCGTCGGCTACGGCATGCCCTGGTGGATGGGTTTGCTGCTCTCTGTCGCGGTTCTGGTGCTTGCGCATCGCCTGCTGGGCGGCCCGGTGGAAGTGCCGGACGGACACTAGGCCCTTGGCGGGGGTTGTCCTTGTCACTGGCGGCAGTCGCGGCATTGGCGCCGCGGTGTGTCTGGCGGCCGCCCGGGCGGGCTACGACGTAGGACTGAACTACCGGGCGAATCGGGCGGCCGCAGAAGCCGTTCGCGAGCAGGTGCTGGCGATGGGAGTGCGCTGCGAGCTACTCCGCGGAGATGTCGCTGAGGAAAACCAGGTCCTCGATATGTTTCAGCGGCTCGATCACTCATTCGGTCGACTCTCCGGCCTGGTGAACAACGCCGGTATTCTCGAGACCCAGGCCCGGCTGGAAACCATGACGGCAAAGCGAATCAATCGTGTACTGCGGACTAATGTTACCGGAAGCTTCCTGTGCGCGCGGGAGGCGATACTGCGCATGTCCACCGCACACGGGGGTGCGGGCGGGAGCATCGTCAATGTCTCGTCGGCTGCATCCAGGTTGGGGGCGCCTGGAGAGTACATCGACTATGCGGCCTCCAAGGGCGCCATCGACAGCATGACCCTGGGCCTCTCCAAGGAAGTTGGCCCACAGGGCATCCGCGTCAACGCGGTCAGGCCCGGTGTCATCTATACCGATATACATGCCAGCGGCGGTGAGCCGAGCCGGGTGGAACGGGTGGGACCTGGCGCACCCCTGGGCCGGGGCGGCTATCCCGAGGAGGTAGCCGCCGCCGTTATCTGGCTTCTCTCCGACGCGGCGTCTTACACGACCGGCAGCTTCATCGAAGTCTCGGGGGGTCGCTGAAGCGGAACAGACATTGGCCTCGTGCAGCCTTTCGAATCTCCCCGCTGACCAATCGCTGCGGCCCTAAATACCGGCTTGTTCTCAACAGGAGGCGCCCTGCTCGCGGTTCCCGCGCGACGGTGCCTTGGGTCCGTTGAATTGCTGAATAGCAGTACCGATAATGCGTGCTGCAATAATAATGGCAAAACGCCATGAGATAATGACTCAAGCCAAGAGCAATGAGGCGTCCGGGGGATGCACCAGTCACATGAAACTCGATATCGTCATACTTGCGGCCGGTGAAGGCAAACGCATGCAGTCCATGCTGCCCAAGGTCTTGCACCAGGTAGGTGGCATTCCCCTGTTACAGCACGTACTGAACAGCGCCGGCGCCTTGTCGCCGGTGGCCTGTCACGTGGTGGTGGGACATGGTTCAGAGCAGGTAAGGGAAGCCCTCGCTGGGCGCAATATCAACTGGGTGCTGCAGGACAAGCAGCTGGGTACCGGTCACGCGGTCATGCAGGCGCTGCCGTATATTCACGATGATGCCACGGTGCTGGTGCTGTACGGCGATGTTCCGCTGATCAGCGCCGATACCCTCAAGGGCCTGCTCGCCCAGGCCACGACCGGCCCCGCGCTGCTCACGGCGCGGGTCAACGATCCCCAGGGCTACGGCCGCATCCTGCGCACCAAGAAGGGCAGGCTGACCGGCGTGGTCGAAGAGCGCGATGCCACCGCCAAGGAGCGCCTGGTCAACGAGGTTAATACTGGCATCCTCGCCGCGCCGGCCCACCACCTCAAGCAGCTGCTACCGCAGGTGGGTAATAACAATGCCCAGGGCGAATACTATCTTCCGGATATCGTCAGCCTGGCGCTGCGCGAGGGTATTCCGGTGTCCAGCGCCACGGCGCCTTCGGAAATCGAGATGCTGGGCGTCAACGACCGGGTGCAACTCAATCGTGTCGAGCGCGAGTATCAGCGCCGGCTGGCGGCTGCATTATTGCAGGCCGGCACCGGTGTCGCCGACGCCAGCCGCCTGGATATTCGCGGCAGCCTGGACTGCGGAAGGGATGTATTTATTGATGTGAACTGCCTCTTTGAAGGGGCAAATACCCTGGGCGATGGCGTCAAGGTGGGCGCCAACTGTGTCCTGATCAACTGCAGTATCGGTGCCGGCACAGAGATAAAGCCCTTCACGCACATGGAGGGCGTAGCCACTGCCGCGAACTGCGTGATTGGCCCCTTCGCTCGCCTGCGTCCCGACACTCGCCTGGCCGAGGCGGTGCGCATTGGCAATTTTGTGGAGACCAAGAAATCAGAGCTTGGCGCCGGCAGCAAGGTCAATCACCTCAGCTATATTGGTGACACGCAGATGGGGGAAGGGGTCAACATCGGTGCCGGCACCATTACCTGCAACTACGATGGCGCCAACAAACACCGCACCGAGATCGGCAACGGCGTCTTTGTCGGTTCCAACTCCACCCTGGTGGCGCCGGTAGCAATCGAAGATGGTGGATTCGTGGGTGCCGGCTCTACCATCACCAAAACCGTGGCCGGTGACCAGCTGGCGATTTCCCGCGCCCGACAGCGCAACCTCGACGGCTGGAAGCGACCTGAAAAGCAGGCCTCAGAGCAGCCCTCGGAACGCGCTGTCGACGATACCTCCGAAGGGGAAGCCTGAGGGGGAGAGCCTGGCCGCCGGCGACACCCCAAACTGCGTATCGGTTTGGAAGCCGTTGCCCGGTCGGGTGCAAGCCGCGTAGAGTGTTGCAGCGTTAACCGTCCGGAGCATTCTCATGCGCTACTTTCTGTTGTTCCTGCCCTGGTGTCTTGTGTCCAGCGTGCAGGCGGAATGCATGCGCGACAGCGGCCGCATTGAAACGGTGTGCGGCGCCGGGCCCTGCGTGAAAGACCGTTACGGGGAAGTCTATTGCGCGCCTCACATCGACGGTACCGCCACCCTGGACCGCCACCGGCTGGCGGTGTGCTCGGTCGGTCGCTGCGTTACCAACATCAATGACGAAGTCATCTGCTCTCGGGAACCGGGTGGTGATGCCATGCGAAATATTTATGGCGAAGTCGATTGCTACGGGGGTTGCGTGGTCGCAACTGCCGAAGCCTGTGAGCGTGAATTTACCGGCCCCCTCGATGAAGAGGGAAACCTGATTCGGCAACCCGGTCCGCCACCTACCGGGCTTGACGGCTACCGTCCGCCAGGTCGCCCAACCAGATAGGCGACGACCAGGCGCGTTCCTGGATGGTGGCGGGCAGGTCCGGGCGCGGCGCCACGCCGGCGCGCACCGCGTCCCAGGTCGACCAGCGGCAGGTGGGATTTTCCAGAACCCGCAGGTAGTAGAACGCGGCCTGCCCGGGCCGGTAGTCAGGGTCTCGCCAGGCGGTTTTCAGTTCGCTCGACCCGCTGTTTGCCGAGATGGAACAGTCAGCGAGGTTAACGCTGGCACCGCTGTCGGGGCAGCGATGGCTGTTCGGGTCTACCTGCAGCCCGTCAGAGCAGGCGATGTCGTAGACCTGCTCACGGTGCGCGCCGTCTTCGATCCAGCCTTTTATCACCTGCATTCGCTGCAGGGGAGCGCCGTTGGCATCCGCCACCGCCCAGCCAATAAACAGCGGTGGCGTATCGCCGGCCGGCAGTTCGCCGCCCATGGTCACGCCGTTTTCGTAGGCGGTGCTGACCAGGGCTGTACTGTCGACCAGGGACGGCGCAAAGTCGCCGGCGAAAAAGCGCAGGCGGATGCGCGGCCCGCTGGTGGCAAACGTCTCCTTGCGGCGGAAGGCCTCGTAAATGGACTCGCGCGTGTTTTCCTCGGCCCATACCGCCGCAGTGCCGGAGGCCGACCAGAATTCGAAAGAGGAGATTTCGAAATAGTCCCTGCCCTCGACGGTGGTCACCAGCCCCGGGTCGTACCAGCGCGTCAGGGTGCCGTGCAGCCAACGCGCAGGTACGCTGCCGCGGCGTTCGGGGGTGCCGTCGAGCATGCCGGTCTTGGAGTGGTAATTGTCTTCCTCCAGGTAGGCGGCGCCGGTATGGGTGTCGCTGGCGGCGACCAGCCCGAACTGATAGGGGTTCACCACACCCTGCTCCGCCAGGGCCAGGCCACGCAGGTAGGCGTCGCGCACGTAGCTGCCGGCCGGTTCACTCTCCAGCTTGGTGGCGACCCGGTAGGGGGCAATCTCGAAATCGGCCCATTCGTCGTTCCTGGACAGCAGCGGGTGGGTTTCCGAGGTACCTTTTACCTGGGAAATTTCCACCAGAGGCTCATTGCGCATGCGCTGCTCGGCGTAGTCGTCATTCATGGGGTCCCCGGCCCAGTCCACCAGCTTGAACATCTGGCCGTTGGAGCCGTTGGAGTTGTGGGGAATAGCGAGGCTTTCAATGCCCTGTTCCCGCAGCGCGTCCATCCAGTCCCACAACCCCTCCGGGTTCTGGGAATTGAGCCGTGAGAACGGCATGGCCGGCAGGCGCTCCGTGTCCCTGAAGATCACGTTGCGATGCAGGTTGCCGCGATCGTCACTGGGGGAAGTGTATTCATAGGCGGCGAAGGTGGTGAAACGCCCGGGCTGGTAGGCCGCGTCGGCGGCGGCCACGGCCTCGCGCCAGGTCGCGCGAGTTATGGCGTGCACCAGGTCCTTGCTGATGCTTCCGTCGAGCACGCCCTCGATCAGCGCCGGCACGAAATCACTGAAAGCCCGGCCACGCGAGAGCAGACTCAACTCGGTCATGTTGTCAGGGTCGTTGATCCCGTGCAGGGGCTCGGTGATCGGGTAGGTGGAGAAACGCGGGTCCTTGTCCGCAGCCTTTACCAGCCCCATGAACATCGCGTGGTCGGTGACCGCGTAGAAATCCAGCGGCTGTTGCAGACGCACCTCGAAACCCACCGGGTGCCTGAGGGCCTGGCCCTGGGCGTAGCGATAGGCGTCAGCCGGGGTGGCGGTCGTGCCGAAGGAGTAGGCATCGAAGGAGTTGGCGGTGTGCACGTGCAGGTCGCCGAAATAGGCATTGCGCTCAGGGTTGGGCGGCTGCGGGCGGCGGTCGAGAATGCCGGGCTCGTGCGGGAGTACCTGGTTTCCTCGTGCCCTCCCGGCCAGGCCGCGGGAGGTATCCGACTGGCGATCCTCCAGTGAATCCCCGCAGCCCAGCAGCAGCGCGAGGCCTGCACACAACAGGAACATTCTTGTCATTATCGGCGTCTTCCTGGGGGGTAATCCGGCTCATGGTAACCCAGGCGCGCTGCATGGCGGAATTGCCGCGTAAAAGCGGGGCAGTGGTGAATTGATTTCGCTAGAATGCGTCCCATGGACGTCACCCGCATTCTCGAACCTCTCAATGACGCCCAGCGCGACGCGGTAGCCTCCGAAAGTCAGAACATGCTGGTCCTCGCTGGTGCCGGCAGCGGCAAAACCCGCGTGCTGGTTCACCGCATCGCCTGGTTGATACAGGCCGAGGGCCTTTCGCCCTGGTCGATTCTCGCCGTGACCTTTACCAACAAGGCGGCCCGGGAGATGCGCTCCCGGATTGAAGACATGCTGGCCATCGGCACCCACGGTATGTGGGTGGGCACTTTCCACGGTCTGGCCCACCGCCTGCTGAAGGCGCACTGGCAGGAAGCCGGACTGCCGCAGAACTTCCAGATACTCGACTCGGACGACCAGCTGCGGCTGGTAAAGCGCATCTGCAGGGAGCTGGACCTCGACGAGGGGCGCTGGCCGCCGCGCCAGGCCCAGTGGTACATCAACGGCCAGAAAGACGAAGGCCTGCGCGCGGCGCATATCGAGGCCCAGGAAAGTGACCCCTACGGCTACACCATGCTGCGCATTTACACCGCCTACGAAGAGGCCTGCGAGCGTGGCGGACTGGTGGACTTTGCCGAGCTGTTGCTGCGGGCGCACGAACTGTGGCTCAAGAACCCGGAACTGCTGGCGCATTACCAGGGACGTTTTCGCCACGTGCTGGTGGACGAGTTCCAGGATACCAACACCATCCAGTACGCGTGGCTGCGGGTGCTGGCAGGCGATGCGATTCCGATCGTCGCCGTGGGTGACGACGATCAGTCCATCTACGGCTGGCGCGGCGCCAAGATCGAGAACATCCAGCGCTTTTCCCGCGACTTCGACCCGGTGCGCACCGTTCGCCTTGAGCAGAACTACCGCTCGACCTCCACCATCCTCAAAGCGGCCAACGCCGTTATCTCCCACAACATGAACCGGCTCGGCAAGGAGCTGTGGACGGCAGGGGACGAGGGTGAGGCTATTACCCTGTATGCCGGCTTTAACGAGCAGGATGAGGCGCGCTTCATCGTCGAACGGCTGGAGGACTGGATCGGAGAAGGCCAGGCGCGGGCGGATTCCGCGATCCTGTATCGCTCCAACGCCCAGTCGCGGGTGCTGGAAGAGGCGCTGATCCGCGCCGCGGTGCCCTATCGCATCTATGGCGGCCAGCGCTTCTACGAGCGCCTGGAGATCAAGAATGCCCTGGCCTACATGCGGCTGATCGTCAGCCGCGCGGACGATGCGGCGCTGGAGCGGGTACTCAACACGCCGCCGCGGGGCATCGGCGGCAAGACCGTGGACGCCGTCCGGGAACTGGCGCGGGAGCGGCAGGTATCCCTGTGGCAGGCGATCGCGACCCTGATCGAGGAAAAGCTGCTACCGGGCCGGGCGTTGAACGCCCTCGAGGCCTTCTGCGTGTTGGTCAATGAAATGGATTCCGACACCTCGGAGCTGAACCTTGCCGAACTCACCCAACACGTGATCGAGGCCAGCGAGCTGGTGGAGTTCCACGGTAAGGAAAAAGGTGAACGAGGCCAGGCCAGGGTGGAAAACCTGCAGGAACTGGTGACCGCGGCGCGGCAGTTCGAACCCGAGAGCGACGACCTATCACCGCTGCAGGAATTCCTCGACAACGCCGCACTCGACGCCGGGGAAGCCCAGGCAGATGAGCACGAGGACAGCGTCCAGCTGATGACCCTGCACTCTGCCAAGGGCCTGGAATTCCCGCTGGTGTTCCTGGCCGGCATGGAGGAAAACCTGTTCCCCCACCGCATGTCCCTGGAGGAACCGGGGCGACTCGAGGAGGAGCGCCGGCTCTGCTACGTCGGCATCACGCGCGCCATGAGCCGCCTGACCATTACCTATGCGGAAACCCGTCGCATGCACGGCAATGAGAACTTCAATGCGCCGTCGCGTTTCATTCGCGAGATTCCCGCCGAGCTGCTGGAAGAGGTGCGCCTGCACACCACCATTACTCGCCCGGCCAGCGTCGGCTTTGCGGCGGAGGTAGAGGACACCGGCCTCAACCTCGGCCAGCGGGTCTACCACCAGGTGTTTGGTGAGGGGGTGGTGCTCAATTTCGAGGGTCGCGGCAGCAATGCCCGCGTTGAGGTGAACTTTGACGCCGAGGGCAGCAAGTGGCTGGTGGTGCAGTACGCCAACCTGCAGGCCATGTAGACTGCCTCGGCGCGGGACAAGAATAACAAGGGACCAACGCCATGAACGCTACCGAGCGCCGTCTCACCCCCCTGGTCATCCTGCTGTTGCTGGCATTGCTGGTCGCTGTGCTGGCGGGCTGGGTGATGGATCGCGTCAACCGCGAGGTCGCCGGCCCCGGTGCCACGCTGGCGCCGGATGAAGTCATTCGCTGGAAGCTCGTGACCACCTGGCCTAAGAACTTCCCGGGACTGGGCCTGGGGCCTGAGAATTTTGCCCGGCTGGTAAAGGAGATGAGCGGGGGCCGGCTGCAGATCCAGGTGTATGGCGGTGGCGAAATCGTGCCGCCCTTCGGGGTGTTCGACGCGGTCTCCCAGGGGGTGGCGGAGATGGGCCACGGCGCCGGTTACTACTGGACCGGCAAGGTGCCCTCGGCGGTGTTTTTTACCGCGGTACCGTTCGGTTTTACGGCTGATGAGGCCAGCGCCTGGATGCACTACGGCGGCGGGCTGGAGCTGTGGCGCAAGGCCTACGCGCCTTTCAACCTGATACCGCTGGCCGGCGGCAACTCCGGTACCCAGATGGCGGGCTGGTTCAACAAGGAGATCAACTCCATCGAAGACTTGCAGGGCCTGAAGATGCGTATTCCCGGCCTGGGGGGCGAGGTATTCAGCCGCGCCGGCGGTACTGCTGTCACGATTCCCGGCGGCGAGCTCTATACCTCGCTGCAGACCGGGGTCATTGACGCGACCGAGTGGGTGGGGCCTTACAACGACCTGGCCATGGGCCTGCATGAGGTGGCGGAGTACTACTACTACCCGGGTTGGCAGGAGCCGGGCCCGGTGCTGGAGTTCATCGTCAATGCCGATGCCTTTGCTAGTCTTCCGGCCGACCTGCAGGCGATTGTCGAGAGCGCGGCGCGCTACGTGAACCAGGACATGCTGGACGAATACACGGCGCGCAACAATCGGGCGCTCAAGGAGCTGGTCGAGGTGCATGGCGTGAAACTGCGCCGCTTGCCGGATGACGTGATCATCGCCCTGAAGCAGGCAGCGAAGGAAGCAGTGGAGGAGCTGGCCGCCAGCGACCCTATGGCGGCGGAGGCTTACGCGTCATTCGCCGAGTTCTACGAGGGTGTGAAGAACTACCACAGCATCTCGGAGCAGGCCTATATCAATGCCCGGGATCTCGAGGCCGATCCCGGGCAGTAGTGCTCATCAGGGTTTGATGAATACCAGCGTCATACGCTCCGACTCACCGATAGCCCGGGAGGCAGCTTTTTCCTCGTCACTTTCCAGGCCCCGGAGGTTGGGGGGGAGCTGCCAGACACCGCCTTCGTGGCGCTTGCTGTCCAGCGGATTGCGGTTGAAGAAACCCTCAGCCTCCAGGACGAAACCGGCCTGGGTAGCTTTCGCGATGATGTAATCGCGGCCCACGTAGCCGATGTTCTTCGACATCCAGTCCTGCTCCGGGTCGGCCATATGCTGTACGATACCGAGCTTGCCGCCGGGCTTGAGAATCTCAAAGAAGTGGCCGAAGGCCGCATCGTCTATTCCACGGCTGCGCCAGCCGTGGGCATTGCGGAAGGTCACGACCCGGTCGACGCTGTTCGCTTCCGCCGCCCCGATCACGACTTCCTTGCTGTCCTCGTCAATCATCAGCGAGGCGACTTCTACCTTGCCGTACACGCGCTTGTTGGCGGCGAGCTTTTCTTCGAAGCCGGCGCGGGAGCGCGGGCGGTAGCTGGCCTGGGTATCGCTGCTGTCGTAGTGGGCAGCAATCAGCTTGCCATCCTTGCGCAGGTAAGGTGCAAGTATTTCGGTATACCAGCCGCCACCAGGCCAGATTTCCACCACCGTGTGATCGGGCTGCACATCGAACAGGCTCAGCGTCTTCATCGGGTTGCGGTAGGCGTCGCGCTCGACATAGGCGGGAGTGCGGTGCTTGCCGGCGATAGCACTGGCGAGCGCGTCGCTGTCCGCCTGCGCCGGCAGCGCCAGGGCTAGCGTTGTGGCAATGGCAGCCATGGCGGTCCTGCCGATCTGGGAGTGGGCAATAGTCATGAGATCTCCTGTTGAAGCCTGGATGGAAAGTGTGTGAAGCGGTGAACCAGCACCCTAGCGCCGGAACGTGACGATTGCTAGCTGCCGAGTTCGGGCACGGCGCGCGTGCGGCCATTCTCGTCGATGGCGACAAACACGAACTCGCCCTCGGTGACCTTGATCGGCTCGCCGTCGTGCTTGGAGTCGATCCATACCTCGACCATGATGCGGATCGAGCTGCGGCCGATTTCCAGCACGTCGGTATAGCACCGCACCACGGCGCCTACATGCACAGGGGTTAGAAACGCCATGCCGTCGATGGCCACGGTGGCCACGCGACCCTCGGCCACGTCGCCGGCGGCGATGCCGCCTGCCAGGTCCATCTGTGAAAGCAGCCAGCCGCCGAAGATGTCACCGTTGGCATTGGTGTCCTTGGGCATGGCAACGGTCTGCAGTGCCAGTTCCCCCTGGGGAAGCGGTGTGCTGTCGATGTCGTTCATGTCGGTCCTGGTGCGAATTCCGAGGGTTTATGCGTGCCGGGTGCTACTGCTTGAGCAGGGCCGGCAGCCATGTCGCCAGGCCGGGCCAGACCACCAGCAGGCCGAGCACCGCGAGTTGAATAAGTATAAAAGGAATCACTCCGCGGTAGATAGCGCCGGTAGGCACAGTGTCGGGGGCCACCCCGCGCAGGTAGAACAGCGCAAAACCGAAGGGGGGTGTCAGGAACGAGGTCTGCAGGTTGATGGCAATCATGATGCCCAGCCACACCGGGTCGAGGCCCATGGCCAGCAGCACCGGGCCCACCACCGGCACCACCACAAAGGTGATCTCGATAAAGTCGAGGATGAAACCGAGCAGGAAAATCACCAGCATCACCACAAGAGTGGCGCCCATTACACCACCGGGAATGGCGTCGAAGTAGTGATGAATCAGCTCTTCACCGCCGAAGCCACGAAACACCAGGGAGAACAGCGCGGCGCCAATCAGGATCATGAACACCATGCAGGTCACTTCGAGGGTCTGGCGGGCCACTTCGTGCAAGCGCGCGCTGTTCATTTCGCGCTTGGCAAAGGCCAGCGCCAGCGCACCGAGGCTGCCGACCCCCGCCGCTTCGGTGGGCGTGGCCGCGCCGCCGAGGATGGAGCCGAGCACGGCGACAATCAGCAGCAGTGGCGGCGCCAGGCCCTTGAGCAGCGCTGTTGGCGAGATAGGCTCGATATCCCTGGCCGCGGGCGCATGCTCGGGCCGCAGCCCGGTGTAGATCAGCAGGTAGATCATGTAGAGCGCCACTAGCAGCAGGCCCGGCAGCAGCGCGCCGATAAACAGGTCCCCCACCGATACCGACTTCGGATTGAATACATTCATGCGCAGCTGGGCCTGCTGGTAGGCGCTGGAGAGAATATCGCCGAGCAGCACCAGGGCGATGGAGGGAGGGATGATCTGGCCCAGGGTGCCGGTGGCGCAGATAGTGCCGGTAGCCAGCGCCGGGTGATAACCGCGCTTCAGCATGCTCGGCAGCGACAGCAGGCCCATGGTCACCACGGTGGCGCCGACAATGCCGGTGCTGGCCGCCAGAAGGGCGCCCACTACCACCACCGAGATGCCGAGCCCGCCGCGCAGGCGCGCGAACAGCCGCGCCATGTTGTCGAGCAGCTCCTCCGCGACCCGGGATTTCTCCAGGGTCACCCCCATCATGATGAACAGCGGCACGGCGATCAGCGTGATGTTGCTGATGGTGCCGTAGAGTCGGCCGGGCAGCGCGGTCAGGAAGCTGGGGTCGAAATTTCCTGCCAGGATGCCGCCGGCCGCAAACAGCAGCGCAGTCCCGGCCAGCGTGTAGGCCACGGGGTAGCCCAGCATCAACGCCAGGCAAACACAGGCAAACATCCACAGGGAGGTGGTGTTGGCGGCCTCGCTCATTCCTCGCCTACCAGTACCAGCGCATTGCGGGCGAGCTCGGCAAGCCCCTGCAGCAGCAGGCTCATCGCCATCAACGGTATCAGCGACTTGAGGAGGAACACGCCGTGGATACCCCCCGGGTCGGGAGAGCCCTCGAGGATACGCCAGGCCTCGGTGACGAAGGGCCAGCTGATGGCGCCGACAAATACGCTGAAGGGAAGCAGGAACAGGATGCAGCCAATACTGTTGACCCAGGCCTTGCCGCGGGCGCTGAAGCGCCGGTAGAAAATGTCTACCCGCACGTGGGCGTCGCGCTTGAGGGTATAGGCAGCGCCCAGCATGAAGACCAGGGCGTGAAGATAGGTACTGGATTCCTGCAGGGCGATAGAGCCGCCGCCGAGGCCATAGCGCAGCAGCACCACGCCACACACGGATAGCGCCAGCGCCAGGCACAGCCAGGCAAGCCAGCGCCCCGACTGCTCGGTGAAGTGATCCACAGTGCGTATAAATTGTCGCAAAGCTTGCATTGTGCAGCGGGCCCCGGCTGGTTTTTATTGCTGTCCGGCGTATGATTCGCCGCAGTATAGCCGCGCCGCTGTCGCGGCGGCTAGGCGGCCCGATGCGCCTGACCCGGGGCTGCCGGCCGCCTGCCACAGGACACGTTACAGGAATGGAGAACATGCTGATCGTTTTATCACCAGCGAAAACGCTGGACTACGAAACCCCGCCCCAAACCCGCAAAGCTACCCAGCCTGCCCTGCTGGAACGCTCCGCCCAGCTGGTAGAAGACGCCCGCAAGCTGTCACCGGACGGCATCGCGGCGCTGATGGGCGTCAGTGAGTCGCTGGCCGAGCTGAACCATGAGCGCTTCATGAACTGGGGCCAGCCCTTCAACCTGGACAACGCCAAGCAGTCCGTTCTCGCCTTCAAGGGTGACGTTTACACCGGTCTCGACGCGGACAGCATGAAGGTAGCCGACCTTGACTACGCCCAGAAGCACCTGCGCATCCTGTCCGGCCTCTATGGCCTGCTGCGTCCGCTGGACCTGATGCAGCCCTACCGCCTGGAAATGGGCCTGAAGTTCGAAAACAGCGGCGGCCGCAATCTCTACGAATTCTGGGGTGATGACATCACCGCGCTGCTCAACAAGCAGCTCAAGGCCCTGAAGAGCGAGGTGTTGGTGAATCTCGCCTCCAACGAGTACTTCAAGTCGGTGCGCCCCGGCGAACTGAACGCGGACATCGTCACCCCGGTGTTCAAGGACCGGAAGAACGGCAAGTACAAGGTCATCAGCTTCTTTGCCAAGAAGGCCCGCGGCCAGATGGCGCGCTACGCCATAGACAAACGCCTGCAGAAAGTCGCTGACCTGAAGAAATTCAGGGTCGACGGCTACCGCTATAATGCAGGGGAATCCACCGCGCGCGAATGGGTGTTTACTCGCGAAGAGGCCTGATGAAGCGCTACCCGGTCATCATTCTCGGCGCCGGCATGTCCGGCATCTGCATGGGTATCAAGCTGCGCGATGCCGGCATTACCGACTTCCTGATCCTGGAAAAGACCGACGCCGCCGGCGGCACCTGGCACGACAACACCTACCCCGGAGCCTGCTGCGACGTTGCCTCGCACCTTTACAGCTTTTCCTTCGAGCCCAAGCCGGACTGGTCGCGAGCCTATGCGCCGCAGCCTGAGATACAGGCTTACTTCGAGCACTGCATCGACAAGTACCGGCTGCGCGAATGCATCCGCTACGGCGCCACGGTAGAGGCCGCGGAACTCGACGAGAGCCAGGGCGAGTGGCAGCTGCGACTGGCTGACGGCGAGCGGCTCGCCTGCCGCTTCCTGGTCAGCGGCCTGGGCCAGCTCAACCGGCCCAACATACCGGACTTTCCCGGCCTCGACAGTTTCCGCGGTGCCAGCTTTCATTCTGCCCGCTGGGATCACTCGGTGAGCCTGGCCGGCAAGCGGGTGGCCGTGATCGGCAACGCCGCCAGCGCCATCCAGTTCATCCCGCCGGTGGCGCGGGAGGCGGCCCAGGTCACGGTCTACCAGCGCAGCGCGAACTACCTGGTGCCGCGCAATGACCGGGCCTACAGCGCGGCTGAAATCGACCGCTTCCGGCGTTTCCCGTGGCTTCAAAAACTGTCGAGGCTGGCCTGGTACCTGCGCCAGGAGCTGTTTTTCTTCGGCGCCATGCTGCCCGGCTCCCTGCGGCACCGGCTGGTGAAGTGGATCGCCCGGCGCTACCTGGAACAGGAAATCAGTGACCCGTCCCTGCGCCAGGTGCTGACCCCGGATTACCCGCTGGGCTGCAAGCGCATACTGGTGTCCGATGACTATTACCAGGCCCTGGCGGCAGGTGGTATCGAGGTCGTCACCTCGCCCATCGAGGGCATTGGCCCGGACGGTGTCATCAGCGCTGACGGGGTCGAGCGGCCAGTGGATGTCATCATCTTTGGCACCGGCTTCAAGGCGACGGAATTTCTCGCCCCGCTGGAGATCCGTGGTCGCGGCGGTGAACGGCTCTCCGACTGCTGGCGCGACGGCGCCTGGGCCCACCGCGGCGTGGCGGTACCCGGCTTTCCAAACCTCTTTATGCTCTATGGCCCCAACACCAACCTTGGCCACAACTCCATCATCTACATGGTGGAGGCCCAGGTGCGGTACGTGGTGCGCTGTATCGACAAGATGCTGGCCCACGATATCCGGCTGCTGGATGCCAACCGGGAGGTGGCGGCACGTTTCAACGAAAAACTGCAGGCGGACCTGGAAGATACCGTTTGGGGCGGCGAATGCGGCAGCTGGTACAAGAACGCCAGCGGCAAGATCACCAACAACTGGCCTCACAGCTCGCTGCGCTTTCACTTCAGCATGCAGCGCCCGGATTTCTCCGAGTTCGACATGAGCGCCTGAGGGCGCTGGCTTCCCGTGCGACCCTTCTCCCAGGCCTGCGAGAACAACAAGCAACCCATTCTCGAGGTCCTGCGGGCGCAGTTGGCTGGCGTGGATTCGGTGCTGGAGCTGGGCAGTGGCACCGGCCAGCATGCCCGCTACTTTGCCGAACAGCTGCCGGGGGTGATCTGGCAGGCCAGCGACCTGGCGCAGAACCTCCCGGGCATCGAAGCCTGGCGCGAGGATTATCCCGGCGCCAACCTGCCGCCGCCCCACCCCCTCGATGTCACCAGCCCGGACTGGGGTATCCGGATACCCGCCGCCCTGTTTACTGCCAACAGCCTGCACATCATGCCCTGGGCCGCAGTTGAGGCGCTTTTTGTTTACCTGGGCAGAAATGCTCCTGCCGGCAACCGCCTGCTGGTTTACGGCCCGTTCAACTACGGCGGCCAGTACACCAGTGACAGCAATGCGCGTTTTGACCTGTGGCTGGCAGAGCAGCACCCGGGTGGCGGCATCCGCGATTTCGAGGCGGTAGATGCGCTGGCGAAGGAGGCAGGTTATAAACTGCTGGACGATGTCGCAATGCCCGCCAACAACCGGCTGCTGGCCTGGCAGAAGTCAGCTGCCTGAATCGTCCGGCCGGGTGGGCTGCTGCTTGAAGGGCAGAAGGGTGGATGCCTCGCGGATGTAGGCGTCGATGTGGTCTTCCTCCCGCCGGGTGAAATCGTCGATCGCCTGTGCGAAGGCCGGGTCTGCCATCCAGTGGGCAGACACTGTGGCGATGGGCGTAAAGCCGCGCTGGATCTTGTGCTCGCCCTGGGCACCGGGGTCGAAGCGCTTAAGGCCCTCGCGGATGCAGTAGTCGATGCCCTGGTAGTAGCAGGCCTCGAAGTGCAGGCAGTCGAGTTCGCGGACACAGCCCCAGTAGCGGCCGTAGAGGGTATCGCTGGAGCGCAGGCACAGGGAGCCGGCCACCGCCTCGCCGTCGAGGCTGGCGCGCACCATTACGCAGTGTTCCGGCAGGCTCTCCCCAAGCTGTGAAAAAAACGCCCGGTTCAGGTAGCCACCGTGGCCGCTGCGCTTGGCGTAGGTCATCTGGTAGAAGCGGTAGAACTCGTCCCAGTCGCGCTCGCTGATTTCGTCACCCTGCAGGGTGGTCAGCTCGATGCCCTGTTCTTCCACCCGGCGTCGTTCGCGTTTCAGTGACTTGCGCTTGCGGCTGTTGAAGGTGGCGAGAAAGTCATCGAAGCTCTGGTACCCCTCGTTGAACCAGTGAAACTGGCTGCCGCGGCGCAGGCTCATGCCCTGCGATTCGAGCTGGTCGGCCTCTTCTTCTTCGGGAAACAGCACGTGCCAGGAGGACAGGTCCTGCTGATCTGCCAGCTGTTGCGCGGCGGCCAGCAGTGCCGCGCGACACTGGGCGGCGTTCTCGCCATCGGCCACGCACAGCCGCGGCCCGGTAGCCGGGGTAAAGGGGACAGCCGTCAGCAACTTGGGGTAATAGTGCCGCCCATGGCGTCGATAGGCGTCGGCCCAGCTCCAGTCGAAGACATATTCGCCGTAGGAGTGTGACTTCAGGTACAGGGGCATCAGGGCGATCAAGGCGTCACCCCGATAGAGTACGGCGTGGTAGGGCTGCCAGCCGCTGTCGGCGTCGGTGCAACCGCTGGCTTCCAGGGCCTGTAGGAATTCGTGGCGCAGAAAGGGATAGTCGGTCCCCGCGACGGCGTTCCAGGCTTCCCGGTCTACCTGCGCCAGTGAGGGCAGGAAGCGCGCTTCCAGCTCGGTGAGGCTCACTGGGCCGTGCCGCGGCTCCAGGCGTCGAGCACCACCCCGGCAAATACCGCAGCGCCCACCCAGTTGTTGTTGAGGAAGGCTCGGAAACAGTCGGCGGGTTCCCGCTCGCGAATCAACCGCTGCTGGTAGACAAACAGCAGGCTGGCCGCCAGCAGGGACAGGAAGTAGATCCAGCCCAGCTCGAAACGCTGGCCCACCAGCAGCAGGGCGATGATGGTCAGTGCCTGGAGGGCGGCGATGACGTGGCGGTCCATCTCCCCGAACAGGATGGCGGTCGACTTGATGCCGACCTTGAGGTCATCTTCACGATCCACCATGGCGTACTCCGTATCGTAGGCCACCGTCCAGAACAGGTTGGCGACAAACACCAGCCACAGGGCCGGCGGTAGTGCATTTGATACGGCGGCAAAGGCCATCGGGATGCCCCAGGAAAAAGCCGCCCCCAGCACCAGCTGTGGCAGGTGAGTATGGCGCTTCATGAAAGGGTAGCAGGCGGCCAGCAGGACCCCGGCAAAAGACAGCAGAATGGTAAGGGTATTGGTAAACAGAACCAGGACGAAGGCCGCCAGGGACAGGGTCGCGGCCAGCACCAGGGCCTCGTTGGGAGCCACGGCGCCGGTGACCAGCGGCCGCTCGCGGGTGCGCTCCACGGCGCCGTCCAGGTTGCGGTCGGCCAGGTCATTTACAGCGCAGCCCGCGCTGCGCATCAACAGGGTACCCAGTGAAAAAATCACCAGCAGTTTCAGCGGCGGCACACCGCCGGCGGCGAGCCACAGGGCCCACAGGGTCGGCCACAGCAGCAACAGGGTGCCGATGGGACGGTCGAAACGAACCAGCTGCAGGTAAGCCGAGAAGCGGGATGTTGCGGTGGACATGGAAACCAGCGGAATGTCGAAAGCCGCCTATTATGACGGGTCTGCCTCAGGCTTGAAACCGCTCCAGGAACACCTCGCTGACCAGCACGCTGCGGCCGTGCAATACGAAGCGGGAGCGCCGCGCCCAGGCCGGGCGATCCTGCCGGAAGTCGCGGTGTATATAGTGGCTGCCTGGCGCCAGCAGGCTCACTTCGAAAGCCTGCCGGGTCAGCTCCGGATGGCGGAACAGCAGCGCTCCCAGGGAATCATTCTGTAGCTGCCGCAGGCGGCGCAGTTCCCCGCTGAGGGTGGCGGGGGGAATGATGCTGCGGGCATAGACCCAGGGTTCGTCAAAGCAGCGCAGCACTACCTCGCGTACCAGCGCCCACTGGCCCTGGGGCAAGCCCAGCAGCCTGGCCTCTGACAGCTGCGGCTTCGACCAGCCCTGGCTCAGGCGCTGAACCCTGAACTGCCCGTCGGTCTTGCGCAGCAGTCGCTCGGTGAGCGAGGCCTCGTCCAGCAGCCACGGGCGAACGCTGGCCGGCAGCCCGCGAACCTGCATCTGTTCGGTGCTGTACCAGATGGGGTTTTTCGAGGTGGAGGGTGGCCTGAACACGGCGGCAGTGTGCCACAGCGCGTGCGACTTGCACATTTTTCAGCCGGCCTTATAGTTGTCGATCCTCAAAATTTACACTGTTCACGGAGACCCCAGCCTATGAGCAAATGGGAATGCATTGTCTGCGGCCTGGTCTATGACGAGGCCAAGGGCTGGCCGGATGACGGCATCGCGCCTGGCACCAAATGGGAGGATGTCCCCGAGGACTGGCTATGTCCCGATTGCGGTGTCGGCAAGGAAGATTTCGAGCTGATCGAGGAGTCGCCGGTCGAGCAGGTTCCCCACCACCAGGAGGCAGAGGCGGACACCGAACACGCCCCGGTGGTGATCATCGGCACCGGCCTGGCGGGCTACGGGCTGGCCAAGGAATTCCGCAAACACGACGACTCGACGCCGCTGATCCTGATTACCGCCGATGATGGCCGCGCCTACTCCAAGCCGATGTTGTCCACGGGCTACACCAAAGGCACCGGTGCCGACGACCTGGCCACAGCCGATGCCGGTAGCATGGGCCAGACACTCAACGCTTCCGTTTGGACCCGCACCCGGGTCTCCGGTATCGATACCGACAAGCAGCTGGTGCACGTGGCAGATTCCGAGACCGCCCTGCACTATTCGAAGCTGGTGCTGGCCGTGGGCGCCGAGGTCATCAAGCCGCCGCTGGGTGGCGACGCGCTGGAGTACGTATACTCGGTCAACGACCTGCTGGACTACGATGATTTCCGCCAGGCCATTGCCAAGAATGATGTAAAGAAGGTCTGCATTATCGGCGGCGGCCTGATCGGCTGTGAGTTCACCAACGACCTGCTCAATGGCGGTTTCGAAGTCGAGACGGTCGACCCGCTCGGCTATTGCCTGCCCACCCTGCTGCCCGAACCCGCCGGCAAGGCGGTACAGCGAGGCCTGGAGGAAAAGGGCGCGCACTTCCATTTTGGTCCGCTGGCCACCGAAGTGAACAAGTCCGGCGACGGCGTGGCGGTGAGCCTCAACAACGGTGAGACCATCGCGGCCGATATCGTGCTTTGCGCGGTGGGTGTGCGTCCCAGCACCGGCCTGGCCGAGTCGGCGGGCATCGAAGTCGGCCGCGGCATCAGGGCCAACCGCCGGCTCGAAACCAGCGCGCCCAACGTCTATGCCTTTGGCGACTGCGCGGAAGTGGAAGGCCATGTGCTGGTGTATGTGGCACCGCTGATGGCAGCGGCCCGGGCGCTGGGCAAGACCCTGGCGGGCGAGCCCACCGACGTGGCCTACCCGGCCATGCCGGTGACCATCAAGACGCCGGCTTGCCCGGTGGTGGTAAGCCCGGTGGCGCCGGACACTGCCGGTGAGTGGCAGGTCAGCGAGGACGGCAACAACGTGAAGGCGGAATTCCGCAACGGCGACGGCCAGTTGCTGGGATTTGCGCTGACCGGAGATGCCACCAAAGAGAAGCTGGCGCTGCAGAAGGAGTTGCCGCCGATCCTCGGCTGAATCACCTCCCTGTTTCTGCTTATACGCTGGCGAAGCGCTCCGCATTGCCGAGCCAGCGCCTGATCAGCGGCTCCACCTGCTCGGGCCGCTGGTCGGCGACTTCCCGCCCCAGTTCGCGCACCCGCTCCAGCAGGTCGCCGTGCAGCTGGATGTCGGCCACCCGGAAATCCATCAGCCCGGTCTGGCGCGTACCCAGCACCTCGCCGGGGCCGCGCAGTTCCAGGTCGCGTTCAGCAATATAGAAGCCGTCATTGCTCTCGCGCATGGTGCTGAGCCGCGCCTGCCCCTGGTGGCTCAGCGGTGACTTGAACAGCAGCACGCAGTGGCTGGCATCGGCGCCGCGCCCGACCCGTCCGCGCAGCTGGTGCAGCTGCGCCAGGCCGAGCCGTTCCGGGTTCTCGATAATCATCAGGCTGGCGTTGGCCACATCAACGCCCACCTCGATCACCGTGGTCGCTACCAGCAGGTCGATGTCACCGGTCTTGAACTGCTGCATGACCGCTTCTTTCTCAGAAGGTTTGAGGCGACCGTGTACCAGCCCCACTCGCAGCCCCGGTAACCGTGCCTCCAGGTCGCGGCAGGTGGCCTCGGCGGCCTGGGCTTCGAGTGCGTCGGACTCCTCGATCAGGGTGCACACCCAGTATGCCTGGCGCCCGCCCTCGCAGGCGGCGCGCACCCGCTCGATGACCTTGTCGCGCCGGCTGTCGCTGACCAGCGCGGTCTGTACCGGCTGGCGCCCGGGGGGCAATTCATCGATAACCGAACAATCGAGGTCTGCATAGGCTACCATGGACAGCGTCCTGGGAATCGGAGTTGCCGTCATCACCAGCTGGTGCGGTTGTTCGCCCTTCTCGGTCAGGCGCAGGCGCTGGTGCACACCGAAGCGGTGCTGCTCATCCACCACCACGAGTCCCAGCCGGGCAAAGGCTACCTCGTCCTGGAACAGGGCGTGGGTACCGACAATCAGCGGTGCCTCCCCGCTGGCGATTGCCTCCAGCGCCGAGCGGCGAGCCTTTCCCTTGATGCGCCCGGTCAACAGGCAGGGGCTGATGCCGGCGTACTCAAACCAACTGGCAAAGCTGGCACGGTGCTGCTCGGCAAGAATTTCGGTGGGTGCCATGATCGCCACCTGGAAGCCGCAGGCCATGGCGCGGCGCGCGGCACAGGCCGCGACCACGGTCTTGCCGGAGCCGACATCCCCCTGCACCAGCCGCAACATCGGCACTGGCCGGGCCAGGTCGGTGTCGATCTCGTCAACCACCCGCTGCTGGGCAGCGGTGAGGGCGAATGGCAGTGTGGCAATAAAGTTGGCCGCCGCATCGCCCCCGTCCGCCAGCACCGGCGCGCCTCGCGCCTGCTGCTGGCGCCGCAGTTTCTCCAGCGACAGGTTGTGAGCCACCAGTTCTTCCAGGGCGAGCCGCAGCTGGGCGGGATGGCGACCTTCCCGGATCAGTTCCTGGGGCGCATCAGGGGGCGGCGCGTGCAGGTAGGTCAACGCGTCCACCAGGCTCAGCCCAAAACCTTCCCCGGCGGGCAGCAGGTCCGCCGGGGCGGCGCGCGCCACCAGCTCCACTGCCTGTGCACAGAGCTTGCGCCAGGTACTCTGTGACACGCCGGCGGTGCCGGGATAGATCGGCGTCAGCGAGTCCTCTACCGGCGTCGCCTGGGCCTCGTCCAGCAGTCGGTACTCGGGGTGGTACATCTCCAGGCCACTGGCGCCGCGCCGTACCTCGCCGAAGCAGCGGATACGGCGGCCGGCCTGCAGGTTGTTCTTCTGTGCGGCAGAGAAATGAAAGAAGCGCAGGCTCAGGGAGCCGGTGCTGTCCTGGATACGGCACAGCAGGCTGCGGCGGCGCCCGAAAGCGATATCGGCGACCCGGACTTCGCCTTCCACCACCACGTCGGAACCGGGCTGCACGGCGCCCAGCGGAGTGATGCGGGTGCGATCCTGATAGCGCAGAGGCAGGTGGAACAGCAGGTCCTCGACCTGGGCGATGCCGGCCTCGGCAAGTTTCTCCGCCATGCGCGGCCCCACCCCGCGCAGGCTGGTTACCGGCTGGTTGGCTATATCAGGCATGGGGCGGAACTTGCATAAGACGGTGCTGGCCGTTGCAGGGCGGCGTATAGTTGTACCAGTGAGCCCTGCCGAAAAAAACCCCGTTCGTGTCAACCTGATCGCCTGTGGTGACCTGGGCACGGCAGTTGCCAGTGAACTGGCCAACCGCGGTGACCAGCCCCTGGCCTTGCGTCGCAACATTGCGGCCCTGCCCGCCAACCTGCCGGCGCTGTCTCTTGACTACGGCGACCCGGCGTCGCTGTTGCAGCTGGCTGATCACCCGGCCGACATTACCCTGCTCACCCCGACGCCGCCCGCGCGCGATGTCGAGGGTTACCGGCAGGGTTACCTGCGGCCGGTGGAGAATCTGTTGAGCCTGTGGCAGGACCTGCCGCCGCAGCGTCTGATCTATGTATCCAGTACGCGGGTCTACGGGGACGCCGGCGGCGCCTGGGTCGACGAGGCCTCGCCACTGGCCCCGGCGGATGGCCAGGCCGAGGTCCTGGTGGCCGCCGAGCAAGCGCTGCTGGACAGTCACCACAAGGTTGCGGTGGTGCGCTTCTCCGGTATATACGGCCGCAGCCCCAGTCGCCTGCTGAAGCGCATCCAGGCCGGAGATATTGTGACCCGGGAGCCGGCTCACTACAGCAATCGCATTCATCGCGACGATTGCGTCGGGTTCCTTATGCATCTTGTCGATCGTGAGGAATGGGCGCCGGTGTACCTGGCCAGTGATGATCAGCCGGCCTTGAGCCACGAGGTGGAGAGTTGGTTGGCGGCGCAGCTGGGCGTTGTTGATCCGCGCGAAACGGTGGCCCCTCCGGCGGGCAGCCGGCGCTGTCGAAACGCCCTGATGCGAGCCTCGGGCTACGCCCTGCGCTATCCGGATTACCGGGCCGGCTACGGTGCCATGCTGGCGCTCAAAGCGCCATGATCACTTCTACCTCGATGTCGGCACCCTTGGGCAGCGCCGCCACCTGTACACAGGCCCGCGCTGGGTAGGGTTCGGTAAAGTACTCCGCCATAACCGCGTTGACCGCGGCGAAGTCTTCGAGGTTGGTCAGGGAGATGTTGACCTTGACCGCGTCGTTGAGGCTACCGCCGGCCGCCTCGGCCACCGCGCTGAGGTTTTGGAACACCTGCCGCGCCTGGGCGCTGGTATCGCCCTCCACCAGAGTCATGGTGGCCGGGTCCAGCGGGATCTGACCCGACAGCCATACGGTGCTGCCGACCTTGACGGCCTGTGAGTAGGGTCCGATCGCCTCGGGGGCATCGGCGCTGGAGATAACGGCGCGGTTGGTCATGGCGATTCCTTCAATGCTTGATGCGGGTAACCTTGTGGACTTCCTTCAGGCTGCGTATGCGTTTCAGAATCTGCGCCAGGTGCACGCGATTCTTCACCGACATTTCCAGGTTGACGTAGCTGAACTGGTAGTCCTTGTCCTCGGTGCTGATTTTTTCGATGTTGGCGTCGAGGCTGTTGATGCGAGTGGCCAGCACAGCCAGCATGCCGCGGCGATTTTCCACCTCGATGCGCAGGGCGGCAACAAATTCGCCCTCGACGTGGTCGTCCCAACGCAGGGGTACCAGGCGGTCGGCGTTTTCGCGCAACTCGGCCAGATTGTGACAGCCCTCCCGGTGAACCACGATGCCGCGCTCGGCGCTGATATAACCCGCCACCGCGTCGCCGGGGATCGGGTGGCAGCATTTGCCGTAGCTGACCATGAAGCCCTCGGTGCCGCGTATGGCCACTGGCTGCGGTGAGAATCCACCCCCGGTCGCGGCATCTGGCGTTTCACCCAGTAACTGCTGCGCGGTAATGGTGGCCACCCGGTTGCCCTTGGCGATGTCTTCCAGCAACTGGTTCATGTGCTTGTAGCCGGCCCGCTCCAGGTAGGGTTCGATCTTGCCGGGTTCGAGCGCATCGAAGTGGGTGTCCAGGGCCATCAGCGCCTTGTCGAGCAAGCGCTTGCCGAGGTCGATGGAATCCTCCCGACGCTGCTGCTTGAGGAAATGACGGATGTTGGTGCGCGCCTTGGCGGTCACCGCGTAGTTGAACCAGGCCGGGTTTGGCCGCGCCCCCGGGGCGGTGAGAATCTCTACGGTCTGGCCGCTCTGCAGCGGTTCCGACAGTGGTGCCAGGCGCCGGTTGATACGACAGGCCACACAGCTGTTGCCGACGTCGGTGTGCACCGCGTACGCGAAGTCCACCGCGGTGGCGCCGCGGGGCAGCTCCATGATGTCGCCCTTCGGTGTGAACACGTAGACCTCGTCCGGGAACAGGTCGATCTTTACGCTTTCGATGAACTCCAGCGAGTTGCCCGCCCGCTGCTGCATTTCCAGCAGCCCCTGCACCCACTGGCGGGCCCGGGCGTGGCTACCGCTGGCGGCAGTCGAGTCGCTGGATTTGTAGAGCCAGTGTGCGGCGATGCCGTTGTTGGCCATTTCTTCCATGTCGCGGGTGCGAATCTGGATCTCGATCGGCACGCCATGCATGCCCATCAAAACCGTGTGCAGTGACTGGTAGCCGTTGGCCTTGGGGATGGCGATGTAGTCCTTGAACTCACCCGGTACCGGCGCGTACAGGTTGTGCACGCAGCCCAGCACCCGGTAGCAGGTATCCACCGAGTCGACGATGATACGGAAGGCGAAGATATCCATGATCTCCGAGAAGTTCTTGCCCTTCGTTTTCATCTTCAGGTAGATGCTGTACAGGTGTTTCTCGCGGCCGATCACCTCGGCGCTGTGGCCCTCCTGCTCCAGGCAGTTCTGCAGCTGGTGACGAATCTTCTCCACCAGCTCCTTGCGGTTGCCACGGGCCCGCCGCACGGCGGCAGAGATGCGCTCGGCGCGCATCGGATGCAGGGCGCTGAAGCCCAGGTTCTCGAACTCCATGCGCACGTTGTTCATGCCCAGCCGCAGCGCGATGGGGGCGTACATTTCCAGGGTCTCGCGGGCGATGCGGCGGCGCTTGTCGACCTGCAGCACGCCCAGGGTGCGCATGTTGTGCAGGCGGTCGGCAAGTTTCACCAGGATCACGCGAATGTCCTTGGCCATGGCCAGTGCCATCTTCTGGAAGTTCTCGGCCTGCTTTTCGGCCTGGGAGCTGAATTCGATCTGGGTCAGCTTGCTCACACCGTCCACCAGCTCGGCCACGGTGGGCCCGAACTGGGCGCCGATCGCTTCTTTCTTGATGCCGGTGTCTTCAATCACGTCGTGCAACATGGCGGCCATCAGGCTCTGATGGTCCATGTGCATGTCGGCAAGGATGCCGGCAACGGCTAACGGGTGGGTGACGTAGGCTTCGCCGCTGCGGCGAAACTGGCCATGGTGCGCCTGCTCGGCGAAGAAGTAGGCGCGCTTGACTTGGTTGCTTTCCTCGGGAGTGAGGTAGGTCTGGAGGATGCTGTCGAGGGCGCTGATGCTGTTCACTGGCCTATGCTCTCATATCTGAACACAGTGACAGCCCAGCGCCTCGCCAGCGGCGGCCGGCTAGAGAGCCTCGGTGCTGGACTCCATGGCTTCCAGCAGCTCTTCTTCGGCGTCAACTTCTTCTTCGCGCTCGAGAATATCGGGGGTGATGAAGCCTTCAGCGATTTCACGCAGGGCGATCACGGTGGGCTTGTCTGACTCTTCTTCCACCATCGGATCCTTGCCGCCAGTGGCCATTTGCCGGGCGCGCTTGCTGGCGACCATCACCAGTTCAAAGCGGTTCGCGACGTTTTCCAGACAATCTTCTACGGTTACACGTGCCATCTTGGGTTCCTGTAGTGCAATAACTAGTGCAGTAGCTAGTGCAGCCACCGACATGCCGGTGAGGGGCAGCGGGTGCTTGCATCAAATAGTAAGGGTCGTTGCCAGACCGGTGCGCAGTGCGCCCGGCTGCCTCCGGCCGATCAAACGGAAGCGGAGAAGTATAACAAAAACATTAGCTTACGACAGCAAATCTGTCAGCAGATCACTGTGTCTAATGACCTGCGCCGAGGCCCTCAGGCGTTGGGCCTCGACCAGGTGTTCAAGCTGCGCCAGCGCGGTCTCGAAATCATCGTTGATGACGATGAAATCCGCCTCCGGATAGTGGGACATCTCGTCACGGGCCTGGTTCATGCGCTGCTGGATGATGTCCTGCTGGTCGCGGCCGCGGCTGGTGAGGCGCTGCAACAGGGCCTCCCGGGAGGGCGGCAGGATAAACACGGATACCGCATCCTCACGCTGGCGCTTGATTTGGGCGGCCCCCTGCCAGTCAATTTCGAGGATCACGTCCTGTCCCGTGGCCAACTGCTCGTCCACCCAGGACTGGGAGGTGCCGTAGTAATGGCTGAACACCTGGGCGTGCTCGAGAAACTCGCCGCGCGACAGCATATCCAGGAACACGGTTTCGGTGACGAAGTGGTAGCTGACGCCATCGCGCTCGCCGGGACGCACCTCGCGGGTGGTGTGTGATACCGAGACGCCGATGCCCGGGCAGCGGTCTACCAGCGCCTTGACCAGGCTGGTCTTGCCCGCACCGGAGGGCGCGGAAACGGTGTAGAGGCTGCCGGGGGTTTTCATGGGGCTGGAGTCTCCTTGGGTCCTGCAGCGGCGCTACTCAATATTCTGGATCTGCTCGCGCATCTGCTCGATCAATACCTTGAGCTCTACCGCGTTCTGGGTGGTGCTGGTGGCCAGGGACTTCGACGACAGCGTGTTGGCCTCACGGTTCAGCTCCTGCATCAGGAAGTCCAGCCGCCGCCCACAGGGGCCGCCCTTGTCGAGCACCCGGCCCACCTCTTCTGCGTGGGCCACCAGCCGGTCCAGCTCCTCGTCTACGTCGGCCTTCTGGGCGACTACCGCCAGTTCCTGTTCGAGGCGCTCCGGGTCGGCCTCAACGCCGAGGTCTGCCACCCGCGCACGCATGCGCTCGAGCTGGTGTGCCAGCAGTTCCGGCATCCTCGCGCGAGCCGCTTCCACCTCGACCGCCACCGAATCGAGCCGCTCGCGAATAAAGCTGGCCAGCTTGCCGCCCTCCCGGGCGCGCGTTTCCAGCAGTGTGTCCAGTGCCTGATCGAACAGGGCGAGGGAGCGTTTCGCCAGCGCTTCAGCGTCTTCGGCGCCGCCTTCTACCAGCCCGGGCCACTGCAGGATTTCCAGGCTGCTGGGCGTCTGTGCCTGGCTGATGCTGGCCTCGACCTCAGCCATGGCTGCCGCCAGTGCCGCCAGCCGCTCGCGGTTGATGTCCAGCGCGCCTTCACCACCGGCCTGGGCCTGCCAGCGAAACTGTACCTCCACCTTGCCGCGGGACAGGCGCTGCTGCAGCCTCTCGCGCAGGGCAGTTTCCAGGCCGCGCAGGGCCTCGGGTAATTTGAACTGGCAATCCAGGTAGCGGTGATTGACCGAGCGTATTTCCACGGCCAGGTTGCCGGGGCCGGTATCATCGCTCTCCCTGGCGAAGGCGGTCATGCTGTTGATGTTCATGCGGCCCCTCGAAAAGGACACGATTTTAACAGCCCGCGACGGTTTCGCTAGTGACGTCGGTCGCGTTCTATACCGTATAATGCGGCGCCAAATCCCAGCGAAGAACTCCCATGCCCAGACCCAGCGGCCGCGCAGCGAACCAGCTGCGCGATATCAGCTTTACCCGTCAATTCACCCGCCACGCCGAGGGTTCGGTGCTGGTCTCCTTCGGGGATACCCGGGTGATCTGTACCGCCAGCGTCAGCGAGGGCGTTCCGCGCTTCCTCCGCGGCCAGGGCCGCGGCTGGCTGACAGCCGAGTACGGCATGCTGCCCCGCTCTACCGGTGAACGCATGGACCGCGAGGCCGCCCGCGGTAAACAAGGCGGTCGTACGGTGGAAATCCAGCGACTGATCGGCCGCTCACTGCGAGCGGCGGTAGACCTGGAACAGCTGGGCGAGCACACCATCAACATCGATTGCGATGTCATCCAGGCCGACGGCGGCACCCGCACGGCGGCCATTTCCGGCAGCTGCGTGGCGCTGGTGGACGCACTGCGTTTCCTGCAGCGTGAGCGCCGCATTGAAACTGACCCCCTGCGCCAGATGGTGGCCTCGGTATCAGTGGGCGTGGTCGGCGGTGAGCCGGTGCTGGACCTGGATTACGTGGAGGACTCCGGCGCCGATACCGACATGAACGTGATAATGGCCGAGAACGGCGAGTTCATCGAAGTGCAGGGCACTGCCGAGGGGGCTCCTTTCCAGCGTGCCGACCTCGACAGCATGCTCGACCTGGCGGCTGCCGGCATCTCGGAGATCTGCGCGCTGCAGCATCGGGCGCTGGCCGAAGATTAAGGCGCTACCGGGAGCCTAGACGGCGGGCTCCAGATCATAGTCCATGATGATGGGCGCGTGGCTCGAGAAGGCCCGGGCCTTGTAGATGGCACCGTACTCGATGGCGTACTTCATGCCACCGGACACCAGCTGGAAGTCGGTGCGCAGGCCGTTGCTGTCGCGGTCACCCTCCGGCCACCAGCTGAACTCGTCGACGTCGGAATTGATCTCCCGGAAGGCGTCCACGTAGCCCAGCTCCAGCACCTCATCCATCCACTGGCGCTCTTCGGCGAGGAAACCACTGCGGGTACTGTTGCGCTCGGTGTCCTGGACATCGTGAGCGGTGTGCGCCAGGTTCCAGCCACCGCAGATGACGAACTCGCGGCGCTTGTTGCGAATCTTGTTGAGGTGCGACTGCAGTAAGCCCAGGAATTCGGTTTTGCGAGCCTGGTCCGGCCCGCCGGGTTCACCACCTCGAGGCACCAGCAGGCAGCCGACGCTGACGTTGGCGTAGTCGGCCTGGATATAGCGGCCTTCCATATCAAAGTCGCTGAAGCCGAGACCGGTCATGATTGCCTTGGGGAGGCTCTTGCAGTACAGGGCGACGCCGTCAGACTTGCCTTCGACGGCATCAAAGAAATAGGCGTTGTAGTCGCTGGGGAAAAAGGTATCGGCCTGCAGGTCGTACTCACTACAGCCGAGATCCTGGATGCAAATAAAGTCTGCGTCCTGCTCGAGAACCCAGTCGTAGAATCCATTATCAGCAGCATTTTTCACGCCATCGGCGGAAAAACTGATAACCCTCATTCGTTCGCTCCTCAGGCGGACCTATTGATGGTTGCGTTCCTGCTTCATGCGGAAAGCGGACCATGCGTGAATAATCTGCGCGCGTTGCAGCAGGCTCGCGGCAGCCGGCTGCGGCCGGCGGCATCAGCCACGCGGTAAACGTGCGGTAAAAACTGTGGTGCCCAGAGTCAGTTCTGTGCCCTGCCAGGACGCGCTATTATGGTTGTTCGTTCCGACGGCGGGTCAGCATTTATACCCCATTATCGGACCGCGATAAACCTTCAGGCACAGGACCTTCCACGGATGCAAGACTACCAGGCGGCATTTATCGAGCTGGCTCGCGAGCGCGAGGCACTCAGGTTCGGCGAGTTCACTCTCAAGTCCGGCCGCAAGAGCCCCTATTTTTTCAATGCTGGCGCCTTTGACACCGGCGCCGCCCTGGCGCGACTCGGCCGCTGTTACGCCAACGCCATTGTCAGTGCCGGCGTGGAGTTCGACGTATTGTTCGGGCCCGCCTACAAGGGCATACCGCTGGCCGCCAGCGTGGCAATTGCCCTGGCCGATGAGCACGGTCGTGACGTCCCCTGGGCCTACAATCGAAAGGAAGCCAAGGATCACGGCGAGGGCGGCGTCCTGGTGGGCGCGCCCCTGTCAGGTCGGGTACTGGTGGTGGACGACGTCATAACGGCGGGCACCGCTGTGCGCGAGGCCCTGGCGCTCATCGCCGCCGAGGGGGGTAGCTGCGCTGGCGTCGCCATTGGCCTCGATCGTATGGAGCGCGGCCAGGGCGAACTTTCCGCCATTCAGGAAATCGAAACTGAGTACGGTCTGCAGGTGGTCAGTATCGTGAATTTGGTCAACCTGATTGAGTATCTCGAATCCTCTGAAGGCGGCGACCTGCCTGCCCTGGAGGCGATGCTGGAATACAGATCACAGTACGGAGTGGCTTGACTTGTTTGGCTTCGGTGCAAAGCCTATATTGTGCCGGTAAAACTAGAACATAAATTTATATGGTGATACGTGCAGCGACCTGGCTAATGGCGCTGATGGTAGGGCTCGCCCTTGCCGTCAGTGTTTCGGCCGCGCGTGGCTCCGATTACCTGTACCGCTACGTAAACGACGACGGCGTTACCGTTATCAACTACAGCATCCCGCCGGAATTTGTGCACAAGGGCTATGAAATCCTCAATTCGGACGGCAGCGTGCACAAGGTGGTACCCCGCTCCCTGACCGATGAAGAACTGGCGGACCAGTCCGGCGAGGCCTACCAGGCGCGCGTTGCCGCCGAGGAAGAGGAGCGCCTGCGCAAGTGGGACGAGTCGCTGCTGCTACGCTACTCCAGCATCGAGGATATCGAGGCAGCCCGCGATCGCGCCCTGGGTGAACTCAAGATTCGTATCAGCATTCTGCGTTCCAACGTGCGCAGCCTGAAATCCCAGGTGGAGAGCAACCAGGAACGTGCCGCCGACGTCGAGCGTCGCGGTGAAAAGGTGCCGGTGGAACTGGTGGCGGTTATCGACGGCCTGCGCAGTGAGATCACGGAGACCGAGCGCGCGATCGAAGATCGCACCCGCGAGATGGAGGTGGTTCGCGAGGGCTTTCAGCGCGACATTGACCGCTTCGCCCTGTTGCTGGACATCGTCGAACAGCGCCGCCAGTACTCACGCCCCAGCAACTGATCCCGGGGCAAAAACCTCAAATACTAAAGTGTTTTGCTGGCTGACTTGCCAGAGCGGCAGGTTCAGGCCTGGGTGGCCTGGGCAGTGGCCGGCAAAGCCGGCCTGAAGAAGTCGGCCATCAGCAGCTGCCACTGCTCCGGCCAGGACTCGGTGGGGGAGCGCTGGAATCCGCTACGCACGTACTGCGAGATGCGCCCCTCGGCAGCGGCCAGCATCAGATTGGCAGCGGAGTTGATGGTCAATACCGGGCGAATGCCTTCGCGCATCTCCGCCTCGCGCAGCACCTGTTTGAGCTGGGTTTCAAAGCGATCAAACAGCTGTGCCACGCGGGCGTGCAGGCGCTCTGTCTCGCCTGCCAGCGCGTCGCCGGTGAGAATGCGGGTAATACCCGGGTTGCGCTCGGTGAAGGCCAGCAGCAAGGTGAGCATTTTCTCGCAGCGGGCGGCGGCGCCGCTCTCTTCCGCGAGGATGATATTGACGCGGCTGAACAGGGTCTCCTCGATAAACTCGATGAGACCCTCGAACATCTTTGACTTGCTGGGAAAGTGCCGATAGAGCGCGGCTTCGGAAACGCCGACCTGGCGCGCCAGCCGCGCGGTGGTAATGCGCTCGCCAGGATTTGCCTCCAGCATTTGCGCCAGCGCTTCCAGAATCTGTTGACGCCGTTGGGTTTTACGCGGAGACATGTGTCAGGGGCAGGCCAGGCGGGATTGAATGTACTGGATAATGCTAGACGCAACCCGGTAGTGCTGCAAGAAATTAGCGGGCACTGACTTCGTCTTTTTCTCCAGAGTTTGAATCAGGCACGGTTTGAAATCTTGGTGCCCACTCCCTCATCGGTGAAAACTTCCAGCAGGACGGCGTGGGGTACCCGGCCGTCGATGATGTGAGAGCTGTTGACGCCGCTGCGCACCGCGTCGAGAGCACAGCGGACCTTGGGCAGCATCCCGCCCTGCACGGTGCCGTCCTCGATGAGGCTTTCCACCTCGCTCGGGTTCAGGCCCGTCAACAGTGTGCCTTCCTTGTCGAGCAGGCCGTCGACATTGGTGAGCAGCATGAGCTTTTCTGCCTGCAGCACCTCCGCCAGCTTGCCCGCCACCAGGTCGGCGTTGATATTGTAGGAACTGCCGTCGGCGCCGACGCCGATGGGTGCAATCACCGGGATGAAGTTACTGTCCTGGATCATTTTCAACACTTCCGTGTCGATCTGCTCCACCTCGCCGACATGGCCAATATCGATGATCTCGGTGGCGCGAATATCCGGTGACTGCCGGGAGACTTCGAGCTTGCGCGCCCGGATCAGCTGGCCGTCCTTGCCGGTCACACCAATGGCCTTGCCGCCATTGCGGTTGATGGTGGAGACGATCTCCTTGTTTACCGATGCCCCCAGTACCATCTCCACCACGTCCATGGTGGCACTGTCAGTTACCCGCATGCCGTCGACAAACTCCGAGGCAATTCCGAGTTTTTCCAGCAATTGTCCAATCTGCGGGCCGCCGCCGTGTACAACGATCGGATTCACGCCGACCAGCTTCATCAGCACCACGTCGCGCGCAAAGCTCTCGTGCAGCGCAGGGTCGACCATGGCGTTACCACCAAACTTGATGATCATGGTCTTGCCGGTAAAGCGCTGGATATAGGGCAGCGCCTCGGTGAGGACCTGGGCGATCCTCAAGGCGGATTTCCGTTTTAGCATCAGAAGCCGGGATCCAGGTCGGGCGCAGTCTGCTTGAGCTGGTCGCGGAACTGTTGCTTGATACGCTCGAGCGCGTCGTTGTCGTTCGCCTCGAAGCGTGCGATCAGGGCCGGCGTGGTGTTGGAGGCACGCAGCAGCCCCCAGCCGTCGTTGTAGTCGACCCGCACGCCGTCGATGCTGGTGACCTTGCCGGGGCTGAAATCACCCGCCTCCGCCAGTTTGCGCGTGATCTCGAACTTCTCTGTCTCGCTGCTGGGAATACGAATCTCGGGCGTATTGGCGGTTTGCGGGAACTCGGCCAGCATGGTGGCGAGGTCCATGCTGGTGCCGCTCATCAGCTCGGCCAGGCGTGCCGTGGTATAGATCGCGTCATCGAAGCCAAACCAGCGCTCGCCAAAGTAGATGTGGCCAGAGAATTCGCCACCCAGCAGGGCACCGGTTTCCGCTACTTTCTCCCGCATGAAGGCATGGCCGGTTTTCCACAGCACCGGCCGGCCGCCGTGCTTGGAAACCAGCTGCGTCAGGTGGCGCGAACACTTGACGTCAAACACCACGTCGGCGCCGGGGTTGCGGGACACCACATCCTCGGCAAACAGCATCAGCAGCGTATCGTTGCGAACGATTTCACCCTCGGCGGTGACCACGCAAAGGCGATCGCCATCGCCATCAAAAGCTACCCCGAAATCGGCGCCCGTGTGGCGTACCGCGGCCTGCAGTTCTGACAGATTCTCGTCCACAGACGGGTCGGGGTGATGATTCGGGAAGCTGCCGTCGATGTCGCAGTGCAGGCGCACCACTTCGCAGCCCAGCGCCTCGAGTACTTCGGGCGCCAGCTCGCCGGCGGCGCCATTGCCGGCGTCGACCACGATCTTGAGCGGATTGGAGATGGCAATGTCCCCCAGCACGGCATCGAGGTAATCAGTTTTGACATCCTGCTTGGCCAGCCGGCCGGCGCCGCTGCTGAACTTGCCCGCTACCATCCGCTGCTTGAGCTGCTGCAGCTGTTCACCGGCCAGCGGCTTGCCGCCCAGGGTGATCTTGAAGCCGTTGTAGTCCGCCGGGTTGTGGCTGGCAGTGACCACCACGCCCGAGCGAATATCCAGGGTATGGGTGGCGTAGTACAGGACCGGGGTCGGGACCAGCCCGATGTCGACCACGTCCCGGCCGGTGCCCAACAGCGCCTTCACCAGGATGTCCTTGATCGCGGGGCTGGAAGTGCGGCCGTCGCTGGCGACGATAATGGCCTGTTGTTCCTGCTCTCCGGCGATGCTGCCGAGAGCCTTGCCGATGCGCGCGACCAGGGCATCGCTCAGTTCGGTGTCGACGATGCCGCGGATGTCGTAGGCACGAAAGATATGGTCTGGAACCGTCGGCGCTGCCTTTGCCTGCTCCGGTGCCGGCTCGCCGGCCGGGAGTTTGGCGGCAGCCGCGGTATCAGCGTCTGGCGCCGGCTTTGCCTGACCGGCACCGCTACGCTGGGCGGGCTGGTTGGCAGCTTGCTGCAGGGCCTTGCGCAGCTGTTGCGCCAGGGGCATGAGCGCCGGCAGGCCGACCTGGAAAGCGGCCTTGCGTTCCGCGCTCTCGAGAATGGTGTCGATGTCGGCGCTAATTGCGCGCTGCAGGCTGACCAGCAACATCACCATCGCCCCCAGCACCGCCAGCACCAGGACGCCCAGTACAATCAGCAGCCCGGTGGGGTGTACCCGATAGAGGCTCAGCATCTGTGCCGAGGGAGTAAAGCGGATAGACCAGGTGCCGTCATTGAACGTGGCCTCGGCGGAATACTCGGCAACGGCGCCGTTACCGGTGGCGGCAATCTCGGTGGTATTGGTGAAATTGCCGGTCACGTAGGTCTGCGACAGGCTGCTCCGTCCCAGTTCGGCGCCAATGGCGGCGAGGCTCTCGGCGAATACGGCGTTGTCCAGGGTGGCCAGGATCACCGCGCTGCGGTCCGCCTGGCGGGGATGCTGCACGCTGCGAGCCAGGGAGGTCAGCCAGCGGCCTTCAAACTGGTACGACTCCGGGGTGACGGCCTCACCCTGTGAGGTACGCCGTACCAGGTCCAGTTCGATATGGTTGCGCAGGCCCACGTCGCTGGCTTCCAGCGCTGCGGTTCCGAGTTCCCCGAGTGCGATCAGACGCAGGCTGGCAACGTCGGGGAAGTAGTCGAGCATGGCCTTCTCCACCAGGGCCAGGTCCTCTGCCCGCCCGGAGGCGATGGCCGAGAGCGCCAGCGGCGCGTTGGCGGCGGCGCCCAGCCGTGACTGGAACTGGATGAGGTGCTGCTCGATCTGGGCCGCTTGCTGCACGGCGAGACTTCGCGCCGCGCGAGTTACCTGCTGTTCCTGCAGGGCCGCATCGCGCAGTAACAGCAGGTAGGTAAATCCGGCCAGCAGCGGCAGCAGGATGCCCAGCAGGGCGTAGAGCCAGATCCGCTGCAGGTAATTGTTGCCGGCCATTACGCCGTCGACCGCCTCGGTGCCGGGGCCTCGTTGTTTTTTGACTTTTGCCATGATTCTGCTGTTTCCCCCGCTCCCACCTTGCCTGCGCGTCCGGCGCAATACAAATGTCGAGACACGCCACGATCATCGCCCTGACCGCTATTGCTGCTTCCCTGTCAGGCGACCTTGCCGGCTTGCTGTCGACGTTGGCTGGCGATGGTGTCGATCAGGCGCCGGGCCAGTTCCCCCTTGGTCGTCAGCGGTACCTCAAGGCTGCCATCCGGCCACAGAATGGTCGCAGCATTGCGATCACTGTTGAAGCCGGCATCTTCCCTGGCCACGTCATTGGCAACGATCATGTCCAGGCCTTTTTTATGCATTTTGCTGCGAGCGTAGTCGAGCACGTCCTGGGTCTCGGCGGCAAACCCCACGGTAAACGGACGCTGGTTCTGGGCGGCGACGGCGGCAATGATGTCCGGGTTGCGGACCAGCTCCAGCTGCATGGTCTCCTGCCCCTTTTTTATTTTTTGCGGCTGGCGCTCTGCCGGGCGATAGTCTGCCACGGCGGCACATCCCACGAAAATATCGCACTGGCCCATTTGTGCCAATGCTGCATCGTACATCTCCATCGCACTGCTGACTTCGACCCGGTTCACGGATTCAGGAGTTTCCAGCGCCACGGGGCCGCTGATCAGGGTGGTCAGAGCGCCGGCTTCAGCGGCGGCACGGGCTATGGCGAAGCCCATCTTCCCCGAGCTGTGGTTGCTGATGTAACGCACCGGGTCCAGCGCTTCACGGGTTGGACCGGCCGTGACGGTAACCCGCATGCCGTCCAGCAGTCCGGCTGCGAACAGGGCCTGGGCGGCGACGACAATGTCGGCCGGCTCCAGCATGCGTCCCGGACCAACATCGCCACAGGCCTGCGAGCCCTCTGCCGGGCCGGCGATGTGAATGCCACGGGAGGCCAGGGTTTCGAGGTTGGCGGCGGTGGCGGGATCCTTCCACATCTGCTGGTTCATGGCCGGGGCTACCATCAGCGGCGCCGGCGTGGCCAGGCAGAGGGTGGTAAGCAGGTCGTCTGCCCGCCCCAGTGCCAGTCGGCTG
>JAZBOY010000092.1:0-280050 GCA_036351375.1 Halieaceae bacterium | reverse complement strand
GTATATCGACGGCATCTACATGGGCCGGGGTCGCCAGTACCGGGCACCCTTCATGGACATCGAGCGCGTGGAAGTCCTGCGCGGTCCGCAGGGCACCCTGTTCGGCCGTAACACGGTGGCGGGCGCAGTGAGCATTCTCACGGCCAACCCGGATCTCGACGAAGAATTCAACGGCCGCATTGACCTGTCGGCCGAAACCAACGAGGGCTATATTGGTGAGGGCATGGTGTCTGGTGCCATCAGTGACACCTTCGCCGTGCGCCTGGCCGGTCGCTACCGTGAGACCGAGGGCTACGTCGACAACAAGTTCCTGAACGGCGACGAACCACAAATCGAAGAGTGGAACTACCGCTTTACAGGTGTGTGGTCTCCCAACGAAAACCTGGACGTGAATTTCAAGTGGGGCCAGTCCAACCTGGACCGCACCGGAGTGGCGTCAGGCGTGACCTACTACCCTGACCAGGCCGAACGTGACGCGCTGTATCCCAACCGCGACGACTTTGCCAATATCGCCTACCTTTTGACCGACCTGTTCTACCCCCAGGTGGGCGTCTCCGCCGGTGAGGAATTCGAAATCTTCAAGGACAACAACCTCGGCCCGACCGGCGGCGCCCAGGGTGTCGCAATCGGCCAGTATCAGGAATCCAGTGACCAGGACACCGATAATGGTGTGCTGACCATAAACTACTACATGGGCGACTACACCTTGACGGCCATCACCGGCTACTCGGCCTACGAGTACACCGACGGTTGTGACTGTGACTGGCTGCCGCTGCAGTTCATCGCCCGCGATGACGACCAGGAGTTTGACCAGTGGAGCCAGGAAATCCGCATCGCCTCTCCCACCGGCGGCTTTTTCGAGTACATCGCCGGCGCCTATTACGAGGAGAACACGGTTGAGTTCGACCGCCGCGTAACCATCGATACCAATATGGGCGGCCTGGTAGAACAGGTACTCGGAGTCAACAGCCTGTTCAACTTCCTGACCAGCGGCCTGTACACCGCCAATCAGCTGGCACGCAATCACGCCTTTGAGCTGGATACCGACTCCTGGGCTGTCTTCGGCCAGGGTACCTTCAACCTGCGCGACGACCTGCGCCTGACCGTGGGCCTGCGCTACGCCGAAGAAACCAAGGATGTGGAAAGCAGCCAGTTCATCAGCGACGACCTGACCGGCATCGATCAACGCACCGACAACTTCTTCGCCTACCTGATCGAGGCGCAGAGTTTCAACACCTACCTGTACGACTACAGCGAGGATCGCGACACAGACGACCTGCTGCCCATGGCCAACCTGCAGTGGGATATCACCGACGACAGCATGCTTTACCTCTCCTACTCGGAGGGCTTCAAGTCCGGCGGCTTCACCGCGGCGGATGACGGCCAGCCAGGGGGCGTGGTGCCCTCCACCTGGCCCTGCGCGCCGGGCCAGCTACCGGAGGATTGCTACGACATCACCCAGCCCAACGACGAGTTCGAGTTCGATGACGAGAGCGTGGTGGCCTATGAAATCGGCGGCAAGCACCGCCTGTTCGGTGGCTCCATGACCCTGAACTGGGCGGCCTTCTACACCGAGTACGACGACCTGCAGACCTCGATCTTCCAGGGAGTATCCTTCGCGGTCACCAATGCGGCACAGGCAGAAATCCAGGGCCTGGAATTCGACATGATGTGGCAGGCCACCGAAAGCCTGCGTATCGGCCTGAATGGCGCCTACCTGGATGCGGAGTACAAGGACTATGCTACTGCGCCCTGTACCGCTGTACAGCTTGACGCCGACGGCCTCTGCGGGACCGGCCAACCGGGCGCGTCAATCAACGACCTGTCGGGCCAGACCACCACCTTTGCACCGGAATACACGGCCTCGGCCACCTTCGATTACAACCACGTGTTCGGCAATGGCATGCAGTTCTTCGCCAGTGGCGAGGTGAACTACTCGGACGAGTTCGAGACCCAGGGCGACCTGGACCCGCTGGACCGCGCCCCGGACTACACCAAGGTTAACCTGCGTTTTGGCCTGCGCAGCGCTGAGGACACCTGGGAAGTGTTGGTCTACGGCCGCAATATCACCGACGAGGAAGCGCTGGTCTACAGCTTCGACGTTCCGGTCCTGGTCGGTTCCCACGCCTCCATGATCGACGAAGGCGAAGTCTACGGCGCCCGCCTGCGCTACAGCTTCTAAGCCCACTCGATCTACTCTCAACCAGGCCCGCATCGGCTTCCGATGCGGGCCTTTTTCTTGGCCACTGCCCGGCGTGTACGCAGGCGCTAGTGGCACAAAAATATCAAAGGAATTTCGCTACGAAGCCGCATGCGCGGCACCCGGGGTCTTTTCGGGACGCGCTAAAAGCATGACGTACCCGAAAAGAGGGGCAGGCTTGGCTCACGTCCGGCTTACGGAGAAATCAACCGAGGAAACCTAGCGTGTGAAAACGTCCCCATCGAAGCGATCGCGGACGACGAAGTCCTCGACGGCTTTGCGTTTGAGTTTGGTGAGCTGTTTGACCGGTTTGCCGAGTGGTACCAGGGTGGCGACCGCCCACTGTTCGGGGATGTCGAGCAGCGCCTTGACCTGGTCCTCGACGACCAGGCTCAGAGTGGTGAAGGTGCCGCCGTAGCCCCGGGCGCGGGCGCCAAGCAGGATATTCCAGACCAGCGGGTAGATGCTGGCACCGATGGCCATGCCGATGCGGTCGAGGTCCTTGTCCATGGCGGCCAGCGCGCCGAGGTCGGCGCAGACTACCAGCAGCACCGGTGACTTGCGGATGTGCTCGGTCAAGGCAGGCACCGGCTCGGTGGCGGCGATCTGCTCTTCGCTGAGCGCGGTGGGAGTGATGACGTTGAACGGGGTTTCCCCGGCCATTACCTGGGCGGTGTACTGGCGCGCCGGCGGAATGGTCATATCGGCCAGCGCGTGCTTGGTCTCAGGGTCCCTCACCACGATGATGCGGCCAGCCTGGCGGTTGCCGCCGCTGGGCGCGAAGCGAGCGTGTTCGATGAGCTCGTAGAGCACCTCGTCGGGGAGTGGGTCGTCGGTGTATTCACGCGCTGCAAAAGTCGTGCGCATGACTTCGAATAAATCCATGGAAGACTGCCGGGTCAACTTAGAAGGGGTCAGAGTAACGTTTTGAGAAACAAAACGTTACTCTGACCCCACACCGCCTACGTTGAGAACGCCTCAGCTATCGCTCAGGCGCTTGAAGTCTTCCTTGTAGCGAACCCCGCAGTCGGGGCAGGTGAAGTCTTCCGGCAGGTTGTCGAACAGGGTCGAAGGGGGATAGCCCTCGTGCTCATCCCCCTGTTCTTCGTCGTACCGGTAGTGGCAACCGGGACACTCGTAGATCGCCATCAGGCGGCTACTGCCGTCGGCGCCTGGCCGCCGCCGAAGCGTGCGTATATCTCATCGCGCTTGTCCGGGTCGATGTTGACCTTGCTGAGGTCGCCGTTGATATGCGGCAGGGCCAGCACCCGCTTGTCCATGACCCGGTACCAGAGCCAGGGGACGTAGGCGATCATGTACATACCGTAGTAGCCGTTGGGCAGCTCCGGCAGGTTGTCGAAGTTGCGCAGGCTCTGGTAACGCCGGGTCGGGTTCGCGTGATGGTCGGAGTGGCGCTCCAGGTGGAACAGCACGATGTTGCTGAAGATGTAGTTGGCATTCCAGCTGTGATGCGGCTGGCAGCGTTCATAGCGGCCGCTCTCTTCCTTACCCCGCAGCAGGCCGTAGTGCTCGATGTAGTTGGCGGAGGTGAGCTGGAACCAGGCCCAGACATTGTGCACTGCCAGGAAGGGAATCATGATCCAGCCGAAGGCGTAGATCAGGCCCAGCTGCAGCACGGCACTGATGGCAAAGGACTGCACAATGTCGTTCTTCCAGTGCCAGACTGACAGGCCCTGGCGCTCCAGGCGCACCTTCTCCTGGTTCCAGCCGCGCCGGAAGGCACCGGGAATCTCCCGCAGCGCAAACTTGTAGATGGACTCACCCATGCGCGAACTGGCCGGGTCTTCCGGTGTGGCCACCTCGGTGTGGTGGCCGCGGTTGTGCTCGATACAGAAATGACCGTAGGCCGGTACCGCCAGCACGATCTTGGCGAGCCAGCGCTCCAGCCTGTTCTTCTTGTGGCCCATTTCGTGGGCCGTATTGATACCCAGACCCGAGTAGCTGCCCGCCGTGATCGCCGTGGCCAGCAGGGCCGGCACCGACAGGTCGTGGGTGCCCACAAACCAGGCGATGGCAATCAGCACGATAAAGTGCATGGGCACGGTGATGTAGGTCAGTACCCGGTAGTAGCGGTCTTCCTCGAGCTGCGGCACCAGCTCCTCGGGCGGGTTGTTCTCGTCGCTACCGATGCCCCAGTCGAGGAAGGGAATGATCACGTAGGAGAAGAACAGGGGTATTCCCAGCGCCCACTCGCTGCCTGTGCCCAGGTAGGCCAGGATGCCCAGCATCGGGAAGATGGGCATGAATACCGAACTCAACCAGAGGTACCGCTTCTTGTCGGTGTAGCTGATCAGCCCCTTCTCAGGGTGCTGCAGGGTGTAGGTCGTCATTGCGGAACTCCTCCGGACTGCGCCGGCTGATTTTTAGCTTGAGCATAGATTACGGCCACTGGCGCCCGGCCTGAATTGCTTGAAATGACAAAATACTGGTCATAAAGTGTCATTCACGCAAACTGGTTACCCAATATGCCATGGACTATCCCCTGCTGACCTCCGCCGCCTACGCCCTGCTGTACCTGCGCAGCAGTCGTCAGCCGCCAGCCCGCGTGCTGGAGGGTACCGGCCTCACCGAGGCGACACTGATGCAGCGCGAGTATGTGGAGTTCGAGCCCATGGCCCGGCTGTTGCGCAACATAGAGGCCGCCGGGGCCGAGCCGGGCTGGGCAGTCCGGGTGGGGGCCCAGCTCAATATCGGCACCCACGGGCCACTCGGGTTTGCGGCCCTGAGCGCGCCCACGCTGGGAGCCGCACTGAAGGTCATGGCTGAATACCACCCGGTGCGCATTACCACCCTGGCGGCGGAGCTCAGGACCCAGGGGCGACAGGTCCTGTTCAGCATGCGCGATCTCAGCGGCGATGCGCACTATCACCGGGTGACCTCGGAATCGATACTCAGGGTGCTGGAGGCGCTGGTGGAAACCATCGTCGGCCACCCGGTGGGTGATTACGTGACCATTCGCTTCCCCTGGCCCGCACCCAACTACGTGGCCGAGCTGGAGCACGTTTACGGGGCGCGCTGCGAGTTCGACGCCGATGCCGTCGCGCTGGTGATCCCTGCCAGCTGGACACACCTGCCCTCCCCGCTCTATGACGAGAGCAGCTACCGCGCCAACATCGCCAAGTGCCGACAGGTGATCAGCCGCCTGGCGCCGTCCTCGAATACCGCCGAACAGGTGCGGGGCGTGCTCGCCAGCCACTTTGACCAGGTGCGCGCCGGAACCGGGGGCGGACATCCTGCCCCGGGCCTGGAGGAGCTGGCGCAGGAGCTGCACTCCACCCCCCGCACCCTGATTCGCAGGCTCAAACGACAGGCCACCAGCTACCGGGAACTGTTGGAGTCGGAACAGCTGGAGTGTGCGGATGCCCTGCTGCAACAGGCGTCGCTGAGTGTGGCGGACGTGGCGGAGCGCATGGGCTACAGCGACCCGGCCAATTTTGGCCGTGCTTTCAGGAAGTTGACGGGGGTGAGTCCGGCGGCCTGGCGGCGCGGACTGAGACGCTAGCGGGTTACTCGCTCTTGGCCTTGTATTCGCGGATCTCCTCGTTGAAGGCGGCGGCCACCGCCTCCATGTCATCGACCACCTCATTGTGCAGCTCAATCCGCGCAAGCTGCTGCTCGGGGGTTTCCTCGTCCGCCGCGGCGGCACTTTCTTCGTTGAGGCAATCCAGGTAGGCCTCGGTTTCAGCCACGTAGGCCTTCACGGCTTTCTGGCCCTCGACCATGGCTTCAAGGTCGCTTGAGCTGCCGTCCGGCAACTGCGGCGCCGCCGGCCGGCTGCATTCGGCCATGGCCACCTGGGTGGCTAGCAGGAAGAAAAGCCCGGTAATCAGCTTCATAGTGTTGTCCCCAGTAATTGTTATGTTGTGGGTAGCGCGCTACTGGCCAAAAACCTTAGCACCTCCACCGCGGCCTTGCCAATCGGGCCGTGCCTCGCCGGCAGCGCCTCGCCGGCAGCGCCTCGCCGGCAGCGCCTGGGCGGCCCCACCTGGCCGGCCGCACCTCGCCGGCAGCGCCTGGGCGGCCCCACCTACAGGTTCACCCAGCTGTTCAGCGATCGCAGCTGGAACTCCGTGCCGTTGAAATTGAGCACGATGGATTGTTCGAGGATTTCCACCAGCCGCAGGCCGGGCTTTACCTGCTGCCCCTCACGCCGCTCCTGCCCGTTCAGCACCACGCTGCGTTCGGAAGCGTTCGAGGACCAGTTGTGCTGGGAATAGAAGATGCTGGGAATCTCGTCTTTCTGGGACTGCCGCAGGTCAGTGATAAACGGCGCCTCGTGCTGCACCAGTGGTTCCGGGCCCCGCTGACGGGGGTCCATCTCGGCCTGGGCGGCAAGCGCGAGGGCATCGACATCGTACGCGGGTTCAGATTCCTCAAAGTCTTCGGCAGCGCTGCGGGATGCAGCCGCACGCCTCGTTCCACGCTCGGTCGGCTGCGATCTCTCCTGCGCCACCGAGGAACGGGTGGGCGCGGTGGCCCTGGCCGCCTTTGACAGCTCTGCCATCTGCGCCATCTGCTCCATCTGCGCCATCGCGCCTGGCGGTGCCTGTGCCGGCGCCGAACTCACGGCGGCGGGCTGCTCCTCGGGTGCCGGCGGCGGCACCAGCTCATTGGGATCAACGCCCGCCGCCTGCATCTGGGTATACAGCGCCGCCACGTCGTCACTGAATCCCGGTGCCGGTCGCTGCGTAGCGGGCGCAGCCCTGTTGGTAGATGGAGTTTCGCGAGGCTGCTCAGCCTGGCGGGTGGCCACAGACGCTTCAGGGCGCGCATCGCTTACCGGCTGCTGCTCCGGTTCGGCCTCCGGCGCCGCCAACGCGGCCGGCCTCGGCGCAGATGCTTCATCGCCTCCCCACCAGGCCAGACCGGCGACCAGCGCGAATACCAGGGTCAGGACCGGCCACAGCCAACGCCGCCAGGCTGGAGCCTCATTGCGGCTGCCAGGGCCGTGTATCGAGTGCAAACCGGGGCTGGCGTCTGCCCCGCTGCGGTCCGAATCGGAGCGGTTGAGGGCATCGAGGATCAGTGACATCAGTTATCCCCCAGCTGGGCCAGGCCGCTGCTGCGCTGCAGCGGCGGGCTTTCACCGCGCACCGCATTGAGTTTTAGAAGGGTTTTCAGGCCGACCACGCCGTCGTCCTGCAGGTTGAACTGGCGCTGGAACAGGCGCACCCGGGCTTCCAGCGCCGCGTTGAATTCTTCTCCCGCCAGCGGCTGGGACTGCCCGTCGAGGCGGGCAAACGCCTGGGCCAGCCAGGCGACCATGGGGCCGCTGTCGCCGAGACCCACCGGGCCGGCATAAGCGCCGGGGGGCTGCCAGATCAGCTCAAAATCGCCGCGCCACTGGGGGCCGATGACCGACAGGGGTACGCGTTGCACGCCGGCATCATTGCGTAACAGGCCGTACTCTCCCTCCACGGACACCAGCACCGCATAGGCCACGAAACGCGCCGGTGACAGCAGGGTCAGCACCGCCGGGCGATTGAATTCCAGCAACTCCTCCCAACTCCCCGCTTCCAGGGCTTCGCAGCGCCAGCCGGATTCGCCCAGTGTCGGGCATACGCTGCCGGGAGCAGGTGAAAGGCCGAGGTGGTCGGCGAGCTCTCGCAGCGCGGACTCGCGATTGTTGACCACACCGGGAATGGCGGCGGGTGCAACCGAGGGTGTGGGTTGCACTGCCGGTGCGCTGGCAGCCACCTGCGGGGCGTCCGTTGTAAGGCTCTCACTGTAGAAGTACCAGGCCGGGAACGCTGCCACCAGCAGCAGCGCGGCCGCGGCCAGCGCCCAGCGCCAGGCGCCGCCGTTTCGCACCGGCTCGTCTCCCATGACCTCGCGCAGGGCCTGGCGCAACATTTTCATGCTCACCCGGGACTCGTTCTGCCCGTAGCTGCCAAGCAGTACCCGGTCGCAGACCACGTTGATCAGGCGCGGTATACCACGGGTGGCACGAAAGATTTCCTTGACGACTCGCGCCGGGAACAGCTCCTGGTTGGCGGGCAGCCCGGCCACCTGCAGGCGGTGGCGGATGTAGGCGTCGGTCTCGTCCAGGTTGAGGGGCTGGAGGTTGTAGCGCGCGGTGATGCGCTGGCTCAGCTGTCGCAACTCGGGCTTCGCCAGCATGGCGGTCAACTCGGGCTGACCTACCAGGATAATCTGCAACAGCTTCCTGGTATTGGTCTCCAGGTTGGTAAGAAGCCTGATCTGCTCCAGCACCTCGAACTGCAGGTGCTGGGCCTCGTCAATCAGCAATACCGTGTTGCGGTCCTGGCGGTGGTTCTCCAGCAGGAAGGCGTGCAGCCGGTCGGTCAGGTCCTTGAGGGTGGCCCCGCGCTCGTATTCGATCCCGAACTCGTCGCAGGCTGTAGCCAGCAGCTCATCGGCGTTCAGCGCCGGATTCAGGATGATGGCAATATCGGTGTTGTCCGGCAGCTGTTCCAGCAGGCAGCGATTGATGGTGGTTTTACCGGTTCCCACCTCGCCGGTCAGCAGGATGAAACCACCGCCCGCACCCACCCCATAGAGCAGGTGTGCCAGCGCGTCGCGATGGCGCGCGCTCATGAACAGGTACCGGGGATTTACGGCGATGGAAAAGGGTTCTTCCTTCAGGCCGAAATAGCGATAGTACATGCTGCCCTGGATCTGGTGCGGGGGGCGCCTATTATGCCCCAGCGTCCGGAGCATGATCTACAGCCCCGGGGATGACATAAACACTCCTTAACGTTTCAACTATAGTAGGGACAGCGCAGAGGAGGCAGTTGTCATGGGCAAGGCAGTAAAAATCGGATTGGGTTTGGTAGTCGTTCTGGTAATCGCAGCGGTGTTCCTGGTGTTGCAGAACCTGGACGCCATCATCAAAAAGGTCATCGAAGACGTCGGCAGCGAAGTGGTCGGCACCTCGGTGCGGGTCTCGGAGGTCAAGTTCAACTTGCGGGACGGTCGCGGCGAAATCTACGGCCTGCAGATTGCCAACCCCGACGGATTCAAGACTCGCAACGCCTTCGAGATGGACGAGGTGGCCGTGCAGGTACGGCCGGCGTCAATCACCGGCCCGGTGATCATCATCGACGAAGTACTGGTAGACGGGGCGCGCCTGACCGCAGAACAGAAAGGCGCCAGCACCAACCTGCAGCAACTCCTGGAGGGTATGAAGACCAGTGGCTCCGAGCCGGCACCGCCGCCCAGCGGCGAGCCCGCAGACGTGCGCCTGGCGCTCAAGCAGTTTGCCTTCATCAACAGCAGCGCTGCGATTGAAACCGCCCAGCATGGCGGCAAAACCCTCAACATGCCGGGCATCCGCCTCGCCAACCTCGGCGATGAGCAAACCGGGCTGACGCCCGAACAGCTCGCCTCGTCAATGCTGTCTGCGGTGATCAAGCAGGCGAATCGGGCGGTGCAGGATTACATCAAGGACCTCGCCAAAGATGCAGCAAAGGAAGAGGTCAACAAAAAGCTGGATGAGAAGATCGGCGCGGAAAACCGCGAAAAGCTGGAGGGCCTGAAGGGCCTGCTGAAGGACAAGGAATAGGCGCGCGTCTATTTGACGCGCGAGTAGACCAGTTTTTCTTCGCGCAGTTTCTCGCCGTCGCGCATCAACAGGTAGGCCTCAATGTTGTCAGGCCCTCGCCGGTAGAAGCTGATGCCGGAAAAGTGCAGGGCGTCGGGTTCGACGGCCACCAGCTTGAAGTGCACGTAGTCGGGCTTGTCTTCCCACGCGCTGAAGTCCGCTGAGAAGTGCTTCACCTTGAGGCCCAGACGACCCTCAGAGACGGAGATTTCCATCAGTTCATAGAACTCGACGCCTTCATCGCCGATGAGCTTGAAGGTGCCCAGCATGCTGCCCGCCGAAGGCTCGCTCCAGTACTCCTCGAAGCGCTGGCCAAATGCCACGCCCTCCCAGCGCCCGGCCAGCCAGCCCGCATCCTCGGCAGTCGCCGACGGTGGCGACTCCCCTGGCGAGAGCTGGAAGGTATGTTCGGTCCGTGGCTCCACGGCCAGCGCACGCGCCACCGTGATTGAACACAACAACGCCAGCACGCCGCTTGCGAATAAGCTGCTCCGATACATAACGCACCCCCCGATGGCGTCATCTATCCATAGACTATAGCCGAATGGGCTCGAAACGCTGCAGCAGGGATACCGTCAGCTGTGCGAAGCGAAGAGTCGGGATCGAACCACCGGTTCGTACGCATAAAAAAAGCCGAAGCTGAAACTTCGGCATTTTTTGAGATTTGGTGGAGCTAGGCCTAGGCGGCCCCGCGGGATCAAACTCGAACGCGAGCCCGGCACCTTCGCCGTTTCGATCACAGTCATCCAAACAAAAAACCCTCGTCCGATCGGACGAGGGATTCTTGTTTGGTGGAGAAAGGCAGAAAGTCGGGTGCGAGCCACCGGTTCGTGCACATAAAAAAAGCCGAAGCTGGAACTTCGGCTTTTTCATAATTGGTGGAGCTAGGCGGGATCGAACCGCCGACCTCTTGCATGCCATGCAAGCGCTCTCCCAGCTGAGCTATAGCCCCGAATCGGGTGGCCTCGGCCGATGGGTCCGGCTGAAGCAGGCTGCGCATTCTAGTGAGGGGTCGGTACCCTGTCAACTCGGTTGGCTGCCCCATAAACCCTCGACGCACTCGAAGATCAGGCCGGTCTCGATATGGGCCACTTCCGGTCGGGTGGTCAACGAGCTCATGGCCAGCGTTCTAAGTTCTTCGGAATCTCCCACGCCCACGTGGATCAGGAAATCGTCCTCTCCCGCCATATGGTAAAGCCGCATGACTTCCGGCAAGGCCAGCACGTAGTCGCGGAAGACTTCCACATCCCTTGCCGTGTGCTGCTTGAGGCGCACCGAGATCAACGCCTGTAGGCCAATACCCAGGGCGCGCGGGTTGACCTGCGCCTGGTAACCGCGCAGCACCCCTTCCCGCTCCAGTTGGCGTGTCCGCACCAGGGTCGTCGAGGGCGCCAGGCCAACCCGGGCCGCCAGTTCCTTGTTGCTGAGCCGAGCATTGTTCTGCAACTGCTTCACTATTTCGAAGTCTATTTCGTCCAATTCCACGAAACGCCCCATATCAGAATTAAATTCGTCGTTGAGCGTACTACCAAAATTAAGTGCAAGATAGCGCCATATTCGGCCAATAAATTCGGGTTGCGGCTGTTGGCCCTGCCCGGGGAGCAATCCATGCAACACGACAACCCCATCGAAGCCCTGGCAACCCTGCGCCACGAGTTCGGCGAGCACGGCGGCGTCAACATGTCCATCGAGGCCAGCTCTACCTTCACCGTTATCGACCCGGCCACCATGCCGGACATCTTTGCCGGCAGGAAGGGACCCGAGAGCGGCGGCTGTTATCTCTACGGGCGGCACTTCAACCCCACCGTGTACCAGCTGGGCCGCCAGCTCGCCGCCATGGAGGGCACCGAGGCCGCCTATTGCACCGCCAGCGGCATGGGTGCGATTTCCGCGGTGATCATGGCGCTGTGCAACGCCGGCGACCATATCGTGGCAGGCAACGCCATCTACGGGGGAACCTGGGCGCTGCTCAATGACTTCATGCCCGCCAAGACCGGTGTCACGACAAGCTTCGTAGACACCACCAACGCCGCGGCCGTGCGCGAAGCCATCACCGATAGCACGCGAATGATTTACGTGGAGAGCCTGTCCAACCCCACGCTCCGGGTAGCGGACCTTCCGCGGCTGGCCGGCATCGCCCGGGAAGCCGGCATTCCGCTGGTCGTGGACAACACGTTTGCTCCACTGGTGCTGAGCCCGGCCCGCCTCGGGGCCGACATCGTGATTCACAGCCTGACCAAGTTCATCGGCGGCGCCTCTGACCTGATCGGCGGAGCGATCTGTGCGAGCGAGGACTTTATCGGCCAACTGATGGACCTGCATACCGGCCCGCTGATGGTGCTCGGCCCGACCATGGATCCCCACGTGGCCAGCAACGTTTCCCTGCGCATACCGCACCTGCCCCTGCGGATGGCCGCCCACGGTGAACGCACGCTGGCCCTGGCCGAGCGCGCGGCGGCGCTGGGCGTGCCGGTATCCTACCCGGGCCTGGCCTCACACCCCGATCACGCGCTGATGGAGCAACTCCGGGAGGAAGGTTTCGGCTACGGGGGCCTGATGACCCTGGATGCAGGCAGCGAGCAGCGCGCCATGGCGCTCATGGACCGGCTGCAGAACCAGGAAAAGTTCGGCTATGTGGCGGTCAGCCTGGGGTATTTCGACACCCTGATGTCCTGTTCGGCGTCGTCCACCTCCAGCGAGATGACCGATGAGGCACTGCAGCAGGCGGCCATCCGGCCAGGACTGGTGCGCATGGCAGTCGGTTACACCGGCAGTCTGGAACAGCGCTGGGGCCAGCTGGAGCGGTCGCTGGTCGAGGTGGGGTTGGTCGACTGCGCGCGGGCCGGCTAGGTGATTTCGCGGTAGGCTTTCTCGAAGCGTTTCATGGCCTTCTTGGATACGCCGCCCAGTACCTCGATGGCGTGGCGAATACGGGCGCGGGTCATGTCGGGCCCCAGCAACACCATGGCGTCGAACACCGAGAAGGACGCGGTGGAGCCACTGACCGCGATAAAGAAAGGCGCCAGGAAATCCTTCATCTTGATCTCCAGGCCGTCGGCCACTGCTTTCATGTCGGCAAACACCTGGTCCCGCTGCCAGTGGCGCTGGGCTTCCAGGCGCCAGAGCGCAAATTGCAGGGCCTGCAGCAGCGCCTCGTCTTCCAGCTTCAGCCCCCGGAAGTCGTCCTCCTCAAGGGTCAGGGTGCCGGATACCAGGAAACCCGCCAGCGGCGCCAGGTCGCTGAATACTTCCATGCGCTGCTTGGCGTGGGGCAGCACCGCCATCAGGCTCTTGCGATTCAGCGCCCAGGCCTCGAGCCGGTCGGCCAGGGCTTCGTCGGAGAGCTCCTCGCGAATCCAGGTGCCGTTCAGCCAGCTCAGCTTCTCGACGTCAAACACGGGCCCGCCCAGCGACACGCGCTGGATATCAAACTCCGCCATCATATCGGCCAGCGTGAACTTCTCGCGCTCATCGGGCATGGACCAGCCCATGCGGCCGAGGTAGTTGAGCAGCGCCTCCGGCAGGAAGCCCATGCGCTCGTAGTAGAGAATGCTGGTGGGATTCTTGCGCTTGGAGAGCTTGGATTTGTCCGGGTTGCGCAGCAGCGGCATGTGGCACAGTACTGGCATCTCCCAGCCGAAGTAGTCATAGAGCAGCTTGTGCTTGGGTGCCGAGCTGATCCACTCCTCGCCGCGGATGACGTGGGTGATACCCATGAGATGATCATCCACTACGTTGGCCAGGTGATAGGTGGGCATGCCGTCCGATTTCAGCAGGATCTGTGCGTCCACCATGCTCCAGTCCAGCTCGATGGTGCCGCGCAGCAGGTCATCAACGGCACAAACCCCGTCTTCGTCAGGCACCATCATGCGAATGACCCAGGGCTCGCCCGCGGCCTCGCGGCGCTCCTGCTCCGCCTCGGGGAGGATCAGGTCGACCGGCTTGAGCGCCGTACTGTTGCCCGCCTCCCGGCGCGCCTCACGCAGCTCGTCCAGCTCCGCCGGGCTGCGGTAACAGCGGAAAGCCTTGCCCTCGGCTACCAGCTGCTCGGCGTAGTCGGCATAGAGATGCATGCGCTCGCTCTGACGGTAGGGACCGAACTCACCGCCCACGTCAGGGCCCTCATCCCAGTCCAGACCCAGCCAGCGCAGGGCATCGAGAATCGCCTGCTCCGATTCCGGCGTGCTGCGCGCCTGGTCGGTGTCCTCGATACGCAGCAGGAACTTACCGCCGTGAGCGCGGGCAAAACACAGGTTGAACAGGGCAATATAGGCGGTGCCTACGTGGGGGTCGCCGGTGGGCGACGGCGCGATACGCGTGCGAACAGTCATGGTTGGCTCGGGATAAAAGCCGCGATTATACGGAAGCGACTGTTGCGGTGCCACGCGCTGGCGTCCTCGACGGCGGCTCCCCCAACGCTGCCGCTAACAGCGGCAGTCAGGCTATAATCCCGCCCTCGAGAACTTCCCACAGTACCCTGGCAATGGACCATCGCTTCTGCATAGCGCCGATGATGGACTGGTCGGATCGGCACTGTCGCTACTTCTGGCGGCTGCTGACCCGGCGCGCCGTGCTGTATACGGAAATGGTGACCACCGGCGCGCTGCTACACGGCGACCGGGAGCGGTTCCTGCACTTCAATCCCGAGGAGCACCCGGTGGCGCTGCAGCTGGGCGGCAGCAATCCGGAGGAGCTGGCGGCCTGCGCCCGCTTTGCCGAGGCTGAGGGCTATGACGAGGTGAACCTGAACTGTGGCTGCCCCTCCGACCGGGTCCAGTCCGGCATGTTCGGCGCCTGCCTGATGGCACAGCCGGCGCTGGTCGCGGATTGCGTTGCCGCCATGCGTGAGGCCTGCGATCTTCCGGTCACGGTGAAACACCGCATCGGCATCGACGACATGGAAGACTACGAGGGAATGCTGGGCTTTGTGGATGCGCAGGCGTCCGCCGGCTGCACCACTTTCATTGTGCACGCCCGCAAGGCCTGGCTGCAGGGCCTGAGCCCGAGGGAAAACCGCGAGATCCCGCCGTTGCACTACGACTACGTGTACCGGCTCAAGCAGGAACACCCGGAGCTCGAGATCATCATCAATGGCGGCATCACCACGCTTGAACAGTGCCGGGAGCACCTGGCCCAGGTGGACGGCGTCATGCTCGGCCGTGAGGCCTACCACAATCCCTTCATGCTGGCGCAGGTGGACCGGGAACTGTTCGGCGACGAAACCGCGCCGGTGAGCCGCGGCGACGTGGCCGCCGCCCTGCTGCCCTACGTGCGCGACCAGCTGGCCACCGGCACATCCCTGCACCATATGACACGGCACATCCTCGGGCTCTACCAGGGCGTGCCCGGCGCGCGACGCTTCCGCCGCCACCTCAGCGAACACGCATTCAAACCCGACGCGGGCATCAACGTGCTGGAAGACGCCGTTGCCCTGGTCAACGAACCCCCGGAGACTCTTGCCGTATGAGCAGCAAGCTTGAACAACTCAAGGCCATGACCACCGTGGTGGCCGACACCGGCGACTTCGAAGCCATCAAGCGCTTCCACCCGCAGGACGCTACTACCAACCCGTCCCTGCTGCTGAAGGCCGCCGCCCTGCCCCACACCCAGGACCTGATCCGTGAGGCCCGGGCCTGGGCGTCCGCACAGGGCGGTAGCGATTCAGAGCAGCTGGCCAACTGCAGCGACAAGCTGGCGGTGGCGATTGGCTGCGAAATTCTCGGGGTGATTCCCGGCCGGGTGTCTACCGAGGTCGATGCGCGGCTGTCATTTGATACCCAGGGTACGATTGAACGCGCCCGCAAGCTGATCGGCCTCTACGATGCCGCCGGCATCGGCCCGGACCGTATCCTGATCAAGACCGCGTCTACCTGGGAAGGCATACGCGCGGCCGAACAGCTTGAGCGCGAGGGCATCAACTGCAACCTCACCCTGTTGTTCGGCTTCGAGCAGGCCGTCGCCTGCGCCGAGGCCGGTGTCTACCTGATCTCACCGTTCGTGGGCCGTATCCTCGACTGGTTCAAGGCCAATACCGACCGGGTGATCGACAGCGCCGACGACGACCCCGGGGTGCAATCGGTCACCCGGATCTACAATTACTACAAGCAGCACGGCTACCAGACGGTGGTGATGGGCGCGAGTTTCCGCAATACCGGCGAGATCGAGGCTCTGGCCGGCTGCGACCGCCTGACCATCAGTCCCCAGCTGCTCGAAGAGCTGGCCGCCGACGAGGGCGATCTGCCGAGACGGCTGGCCCCGGATGCAATCGGCGAGGGTGAAGATCGGATAGACTTGCCGGAGAGCGGCTTCCGCTACGCGCTCAATGCCGACGCCATGGCGACCGAAAAGCTGGCGGAAGGTATTCGCAACTTCGTGGCTGACCAGCTCAAGCTGGAACAGCTCCTCTCAGATTTCGACGGGTGAGACGATGATCCAGTCCCTGATTTCCCTGTTTTCCAAACCCGACCAGACCGACCAGGCCGAGCATCGGCACCAGCTCGACCTCGCCGCTGCCGCCCTGCTGATCGAAATGACTCGCGCCGACTACGTGGTTGGCTCCGAGGAACAGCAGGCCATCAAGGAAGTGCTGGGCGAGGCCCTGCAGCTGGGTGCGACAGAGATCACCGAACTGCTGGAGCTGGCCGGCCAGCGCGCCGATCGCGCCACCTCACTGTACGAGTTCACCCGGCTGATCAACGATCACTACAGCGCTGAAGAGAAGCTCACGCTGATCGAATGCATGTGGCAGGTGGCCTATGCCGACGGCGACCTGGACAAGTACGAGGAGCGGCTGATCCGCCAGGTGTCTGACCTGATTCATGTACCCCACAAGGCATTTATCAACGCCAAGTTGAAGGTATCGGAGTTGGTCGGCAGGGGTGGCGAGGCTGTGCCGGTCAGCGACTGAGCGTCAGCCCGGCTTATGTTCCAGGGCTGTCATCAGGTCCTGGAAGCGCTCGCGGTTTTCATCACTGAGGTCCATCAATACGCGGTGGGCCTCGATCACCTTCTCGCGCACCACCTCGGGTTCGTCATTCACGGCGGGTATCTCGCTGATCACCGCGCCGTTGAGCATGTTCTCCTCGCGAATATCGAACAGCTTCCCGAAGGCCATGCTCTGCAGCAGCCGGTTGATGCCGTTGCTGCAGGAATAGATCACCGGCCTGAGGCCAAACTGCTTGCGCACGCGCAGGGCCAGCTTTGCCAGCAGGCCCAGGGTGGTGCTGTCAATGCCCTCGGCCTCGCAGAGGTCCACCATCACGCTCTCGAATGCCGGGTCTGAGTACATGTGCTCGAGGTAGTCATCGATGGAGCTGCAGAGATTGACGCGCACATCACCCACCAGCTTCAGCGCATAGGCGCCGTGATGCTCGGCTGCAAGAATTTTTCCCTCGGTCATGCCGGCAGCCCTAGGCCTTGCGCTCCAGGTAGAGCGCTGCGATGTCGTCGGGAATGGTCTCGATCTGGTCGAGCCCGAGACGATGGGATACCTGCATGGGCGTCTGGAAGCCACCGGAAAACGCTTCCAGGAAGAATCGCTCCTTGTCCACCAGGTTGTCCGGCGGCAGGATTTCCAGGATGCCATCGGTGAACAGCGCCAGCATGAACTCCGGCGGCAGCTCGATGCTGTGCTCTTCGAATTCAGCGTCTTCCATGATGCCCACTGCGGTGCCCGCCCCGTGCAGGAAGCTGGCACCTTCCGGCGTTACCAGTACCGGCAGGGGCAGATGCCCGGCAATGCTGTAGCGCAACAGGCTGCGGTCGAGGTCGATCACTCCCATGACCACGGTGGCAAACTTGCCGATTCCGAGTTCCAGCAGGTCGCGGTTGGCGCGCTGCAACATCTCCACCGGGTTCATGATGAGGTAATCGTCCCGGTGGATGAAGTCGGAGCGTTTGCGCGCCAGCAGGTTCTTGAGCAGCACGGTGACAAAGGCGGAGGAAGAGCCGTGGCCCGACACGTCGGAAATCACAAACACGGCGTGACCTTCACCCACTCTGAAGTAATCCGTGTAATCGCCGCTGAGATACAGCGAGGGGATAACGGAATGGCTGAAGCGGAAGCCGTCTATCTCTACTGGTGACTGCGGCAGCATACGCATCTGCACGTGGCGACCCGCTTGCTGGTCCTGCTCCAGCACCTGCACCGTGCCTCGCAGCTCGGCATTGGTGCCCTCCAGCTTGGCGCGATAGGCGGCGTTCTCGCGCCGCAGCCGGCTCTCCTCTGCACAGCGCGCAACCGAGGACAGCAGCGCGTCCCAGTCGTCGATCGGTTTATGAAAAAAATCCCGGAAGCCCAGACGCAGGGCAGTCATTATGTCGACCACCTGCTCATGGGAAGACAGCATGATGGCGGAGACTTCCTGCTGGCGTTCACTGAGGACCTCGAAGACACCTTCCCAGGAAATATCCGGTAGGTCGAGGTCGCACAGCACCACGTCGACGTCATCGTCGATATCGCCATCGAGTGAGGGGTCAACCTGTTCGGAGATCTCGACGTAGTAGCCCTGCGCCACGAGCCGGTCGGCGATAGCGTTGGCGGTCTGGGCATCTTTCTCAAGCAGCAGTATCTTGCCGCTCTGCTCAGCCATAGGCGCACTGTGTCTTGATACGTGGCAGCACACTACTCCGCAGGTATGGGGGCTGCAAGTCAGGTGCAGTGATTCTGCCAAGGATTTCACAAACTGGCGTCATCACTCTTCCCAGTCGAACTCCTCTTCGAAGTCTGAGAAGGAATCTTCCACCACGCCACCGTTCACGAAATATTCACGCTGCTGCAGGTAGGCGTCGCGAATAAATATATAGCGATCACCCGTGATCAGGTCTTCGGCCGCCGTCAGGGCCGCCCGGTTGTCGACAATTTCTACCGCGAAGAGCCAGTTGCGCGTTACGTTGTCATTGATCTGCCACTGCAGGGACGCCACCGTATCGAAAGCAGTTCCCATGCCGCTGCGAACGGTACGCGGGCCAAGAAAAGGCACCATCAGGTAGGGCCCGGAACTCACACCCCAGATTGCCAGCGTATGGCCGAAGTCGGTTCGATAGGGCGCAATACCCATTTCCGAGGCCACGTCGACGAAGCCGAACATGCCCACAGTGGAATTCACCACAAAGCGCCCGCTGTTCTGGGCGGCGTTGCGAAAGCGGCCCTGCAACACCGCGTTGAGCGCGCCGTTGAGGTCGTAGAGATTGGCAAAGAAGTTGCTCACGCCGCGCTCGGCGAAAGACGGCATGATGAACTTGTAGGTTCGCGCCACCGGGGCCAGGGCCCAGCGGTCGACGTTATCGTTGAACACGAAAATGGCCCGATTGAACCCTTCGAACGGATCACGGTTGACGGGTTCGTCGGCGGTTTGTGCAGTGGCGCAGCCGCATTGCAGCAGCAGGGCCGCGACCAGCACCAGGCATCGGGTCGTTGCGGTCATGAGTTACTCAAGGTGGTACGTGAATAGTAGGCCACAGGACCAAGGGGCCGCAAGGTGAGCTGCGCCGGGCTGCATCAGGGGCGCGATGAGATGGCTACGCTGCAGATTGCCCGGGCGGGCTCAGAGTCGACAGCCGGCGAGGATGTCCTGCTCAAGAAACTCGTTGAGCATGCGGGCACCGAAATCCACCACCGAGGTCACGGATTCCGCGTTCATTTCCTCGGCCAGTTGCTCCAGCAGCTCGCGGCCGCTGCGTTCTTCGTTCCCCGCAACCAGCTCCAGCAAGCGGGAGGTGGCAGCATTGGCTTCCAGGAAACGCACCCGCTCCTCGCGGTTGCGGTACACCACCAGGAAGCTCGGCTGCGCCGGCGGTTCATCGGGCTCTCGACCTGGACCAATCTCGTGTACGGGGTAACGGTACTGCAGGTTCATGGCCAGTGGGGAAATCACCGGGATGCCTGCGACAGGATCGCCATCGGGATCGATGCCGTCGTCCGGAAACTCCTCGGTAGATACGTCGAGGGCAAGCTCCACCCACTCGTAGTGGGCAAGCTCCAGCGCAAAGGGGGGGTCAACCGGTGTGGGTTCCCGGGTGTGCATGAGGTAGTTCAGGAACTCCTGGCTGATTTCCAGGAAATAAGGCGATGAGCAACGGTAGCTGACGATAAAATCACGCACCAGCCGGTGCCAGTCTTCTTCACGATACAGGCTGCGCAGAATCGGGAAACCGCCACTGAGGAAACTCTCGATGTTGTTGTAGATGAGATCGTTGTAGATCTTCATCCGCCGCCCTTCGATGCCGCCCGGGGCGTCTACCTCAGCCGGGTTGCGCACATGGTCGGTAAAGCGCTGCTGAAGTGCCTTGAGATCCGCGGCTGCAAGCTCAGGCATAGGTCGCCGCCTCGCTCCCTGACTCACGCTGCAGCCGGCGGATGTGCTCGACTTCTCCCAGCAGTTCCGGCAGCGGCGGCAGGTTGAAGTCTCTTTCCAGCAGCGTCGGCAAGGGGCCGCACAGGCGGTAGGCCTCGGCCAGCAGCGCCCACACCGGATCGATCACGTCGGCTCCGTGAGTATCCACCTTCAGGTCTTCCGCCTCGTCGTAATGGCCCGCCACATGTATGTAGCGCGCCCGCTCCAGCGGCAGCGAGTGCAGGAACTCATAGGGATCGTAACGGTGGTTGATGCTGTTCACGTAAATGTTGTTGACGTCCAGCAGCAGGTCGCAATCTGCCTCTTCCAGTACGGCGCGGATGAATTCGCTTTCCGTCATGTCGGCTCGCGAAACTGCGTAGTAGGAGGCGTTCTCCAGCCCGATGCGCCGGCCCAGGATATCCTGGACCTCCTTCACGCGGCCGGCCACGTGCTGCACGGCCTCCTCGGTAAAGGGGATGGGCATAAGGTCGTAGAGATGTCCGTCATCTGCACAGTAGGTGAGATGCTCGGTATAGATGGGGCAGTGGTACTCGTCCATGAACTCGCCAATAGAGGCCACCAGCTCACGGTCCACGGGCTCATAGCCCCCGATGTTGAGTGACAGTCCATGCAGGCTGATCGTGTAGCGTTCAGCCAGCTCGCGGAACTGTCGCCCGAAGCGGCCGCCGACGTTGATCCAGTTCTCCGGCGCCACTTCCATGAAATCGACGCTTCCCTGCGCCATCTCTGACAACGGGCCCAGCAGGGCCCGTCGCAGGCCGAGTCCAGCTCCCTGGAAACCCGGCGTTCTTTCTGACGGTTGTGTAGTCACAGTGTCAGCTTATGCGCAATGGAAAGTGGGCCTTAGCCGCCACACTTCCCTTCACCACACTTGCCTTCACCTGATTTTTCGCCGCCGCACTTGCCTTCACCGCACTTGCCTTCGGCTGACTTCTCGCCACCGCACTTGCCTTCGCCGCACTTGCCTTCGGCTGATTTCTCGCCGCCGCACTTGCCTTCACCGCACTTGCCTTCGGCGTCGCCTTTGCCTTCGCCACACTTACCTTCGCCGCACTTGCCTTCGTGCTCACCGAAGTTGACGAGGTCGTAACCGCCGCTAAGCTGGTTTGCGGCAAACGGGTTGGTGTCCGCAGAGACGATCGGGCTGACCGCGGAGGCCAGGAACGCTGCACCCAGTGCAGCTGCGAGGGGTTTCTTTGAGTAGGCCATTATTGACTCCTGTAAATCAGTTCTTCTGACTGGTTGGTTGATACCGCTAATTCGTCGTTCCAAGCTTCCACGGTGCTGCTCCAGCAAGGGGGTTCCGTGAGAAGAGTTACCGAAGAGTAATGGTCTACATTGCTCATCGTGCTAACTCTGACACAGTATTGACCAACTAGTTTCACTGCTGCGGTGATCCAACCGGTAATATTCCACAAAGCCTGGACAGCCCATTAGAAGTCATCGCTGTGTCAAAGGTGTGACAACAGGCATCATTGAGGATTCGCGCGCTGCCAGGCCTCCACCCGGGACCACTGTTCCGCCAGCCGCTTGACCGAGACCGGCTGTGAAGTGCCCAGGGACTGGGCGAAAAACGACACCCGCAATTCCTCCAGCATCCAGCGGTATTCCGCCAGTTCCGGGTTGAGGGCCAGGGCATCCGCGCGCTCATCCAGCGCTTCATGCAATGGCGTTTCGAGTTCCGCGAGAGTATCCGTGTGGCCGCGGTCCTTCCCGGGCTGCGCGGTCAGGCGCTCCAGCCTTGTGAGCAATGCTTTCATATAGCGCGGGTAGTGACTGATGCGGGACCAGGGCGTGCGATACAGGAAGCCGCCGCCGAGCAGCCCTTCCAGTTGCCGCTCAATGTCCTCGCGGGCGTAATCCAGGGCCTGGTCTGCCAGGCCTGCCAGGCGCTTGCGCACCTCCACCAGGGGTTCGAAAGCTGCCAGCAGCACGCGCTCGTAGTCATTGCCAATATTGACCAGCTCTCCGCGCCCCGCCTGCAGCTGCGCCTTGAACGCCGCCTCGTTGCGCGGCAGGTCCTCCGCCGTCAGGAAGGCGCGGGCGAAGACTGCAGCAAGCAGGTCATCCAGCAGGCTGTCCCGCGCCAGGCCCGCCCCCACCAGCAGCAGGTTGGCCGCGTTGCCCCGCAGCAGGTTCTTGCGCAGGTAGCGCACCTGCTGGCTGCACTGTAACTGGTAGAGCCGGGTCAAGCCGCGCCGGTGCCCTACTTCGGCCTGGCCGGGATAATCGTGCAGGGTGACCGCGACGCTGTCGCCGCGATCTTCCAGCGCCGGGTAGGACTCGATGTCGATACCGGCCTGCTTTGAGCGCCAGCGCTCGGGAAGCTCGTCGATCTCCCAGCGCGTCAGACCACTGGCCAGGGGGCCTGCCGATTCTGCGACTTCGAGACTCTCCCGCGTCTGCTCGCGACTCGCATCGATCAGGCTCTCCAGCTCGCGCCCCTGGCGCAGCAACTTGCCGTCGGCATCGACGATGCGGAAATTCATGCGGTAGTAGTCGTCGAGACCCGCAATGTCCCAGTCGTCGAGTTCGATTCGCACGCCTGCCGCGGCGCGCAAGCCGGCGCCTAGCGCATCCACCAGCGGACGGTCTGCGGGCTCCATCTCCACCAGGGCGCGATCGACGAAATCGGGAACGGGCACCAGCTGCTTGCGCAGCGCCTTGGGCAGCGCTTTGACCAGGGCAATACACTTCTCGCGCAACAGCCCCGGCACCAACCAGTCAAAGCGATAGCGGGGCACTCGATTCAACAGGCCCACCGGGATGGTCACGCTGACACCATCCTGCGGATGCCCCGGTTCGAAGTGATAGCTGAGCGCGAGGCTGAAGTCTTCCCACTCGAGGTGGTCCGGAAACTGGTTGCCGATCTCATCGTCCACCGCACGCACCAGCAACTGCTCGCGGCTCAGGCGCAGGGAGGCCTCCGCCTCCGGGTGCTTCTTGAGCCAGCCTCGCAGGCGGTTGGCGGTGGTGATGTTGTCCGGTAGTCGCTCGTCGTAAAAGGCCACGATGCCCTGTTCATCCGCCACCAGGTCGCGGCGGCGGGCCTTGGATTCGAGGGTTTCCAGCTCTTCCACCAGCGCCAGGTTGTGGGTGAGAAAGCCGGGGCGTGGCTTCATGCGACCCTCGACCAGGGCAGCGCGGATCAGGATGGCCCGCGCCTCCGCCGGATTGATTGGGCCGTAGTGGATTTTCTGCCGATCGGCCAGCACCAGCCCGTACAGGCTGGTGCGGCGCAGTGCCATGACCCGGCCGCTGCGCGTGTGCCAGTGGGGTTCGTAGTCGTGGTGTTTGAGCAGCGCCGGGTTCGCCTCCAGTGCCCAGCCCGGGTCGATACGCGCCACGCAGCGCGCGAACACCTGGGAGGTTTCGACGATCTCCGCCGCCAGCAGCCAGGGCGGGCGCTTTTTCGCCTGGCTTGAGCCGGGGAAAATCTGCAGCTTGCGGTTGCGGCTGCCGAGGTACTCCCTGCCCTCCTGCCATTGGGCGATGTTGCCGAGCAGGCCGGTGAGCAGGGCGCGGTGGACAGGTTCATAGGTGGCGGCCGTGCGATTGAAGCGCAGACCGGCCTGGCGACAGGCCACCGTGAGCTGAAAGTGCACATCGCGCCACTCGCGCATGCGCATGAAGGCCAGGAACTCGCGCTGGCAGAGTTTGCGCAGCTGATTCTGGCTCAGCGCCTGGCGCTGCTCCTCGTAGTAGTCCCACAGCCTGAGCCAGGCCATAAAGTCAGAACGCTCATCCCAAAAACGGCGGTGCTTCTCATCGGCCGCCTGCTGCTTGTCGACCGGGCGCTCGCGGGGGTCCTGCACGCTGAGGGCACTGGCAATCACCAGCATTTCCGCCAGCGAACCGTTCTCGGCGGCTGCCAGCAACATGCGCGCGAAACGCGGGTCGACCGGCAATTCGGCCATGCGGTGGCCGAGCGCCGTGAGGCGACCGCCTTCATCGACCGCGGTGAGCTCCTGCAGCAGGCGATAGCCGTCCCGCACCAGCCGCGCATCCGGCGGGTTGATGAAAGGGAACGCCTCCACTGCGCCAAGCTTGAGCTTGATCATGCGCAAGATCACCGCCGCCAGGTTGGTGCGCTGGATTTCGGGCTCCGTGAACTCGGGCCGGGACAGGAAATCCTGTTCGCTGTAGAGCCGCAGGCAGACGCCTTCGGCGACCCGGCCGCAGCGCCCCTGGCGCTGGTTGGCGCTGGCCTGGGATATGGGCTCCACCGGTAAGCGCTGCAGCTTGCTGCGCACGCTGTAGCGACTGATGCGGGCCAGGCCGGTATCCACCACGAAACGGATGCCGGGCACGGTCAGCGAGGTCTCCGCCACGTTGGTGGCCAGCACCACGCGCATGCCGGCGCGTTTGCGGGTGTCAAAGACCCTGGACTGTTCGGCCTGCGACAAGCGTGCATAAAGAGGCAGGACTTCCAGACCGGGCAGCTGGCGACGGCGCAGGGCCAGGGCCAGCTCGCGAATTTCGCGCTCACCGCTCAGGAAAACCAGGGTATCGCCCGCCGGTCCGAAATCACGGTTGAGAATCGACTCCACCGCGTCGGCGGCGCGCACGATAACGTCACCTTCCTCGTCGTCGAGATAGTGGGTCTGGATGGGATAGCTGCGCCCGGACACCTCTATCACCGGGGCGTCATCGAAATGCGCCGAGAATCCTTCCACATCGATGGTGGCGGAGGTAATGATCAGCTTCAGGTCCGGGCGTTTGGGCAGCAGCTGCTTGAGGTAGCCCAGCAGGAAGTCGATATTGAGGCTGCGCTCGTGGGCCTCGTCGATGATCAGCGTGTCGTACTGGCGCAGCATACGGTCGCGCTGGATCTCGGCCAGCAGGATGCCATCAGTCATCAACTTGACGCGGGTGCCTTCACCCATCGTGTCGGTGAATCGCACCTGGTAGCCGACGGTCTCGCCCAGGCTCTCTCCCAGCTCCTCGGCGATACGCTGGGCCACGGTGCGAGCCGCCAGCCGCCGCGGCTGGGTGTGGCCGATGCGGCGTTCGCCGCGCCCCAGCGCCAGGCACAGCTTTGGCAGCTGCGTGGTTTTGCCGGAACCGGTTTCCCCGGCCACGATCACCACCTGGTGCGCGGCGAGAGCGGCACTGATCTCCTCGAGGCGCTCGGTTATCGGCAGCTCGGCGGGATAGTCAATGGTGGGAACAGGTACTGACACGAGTTTCTTTATTTAGAAGCGTTCAATTGACGGTTTCAGCGATGATCCAGTGATGGAGGAATGCAGCAGAGACACGCGCTCACAGCGTGCACTTTGTCTACACTAGGCGCACATGGGCCAAACCCTGGAACACCCCCGCAATGGAAAACCTGACCAATCATACGTTTGAAGAAATTACCCTGGGGCAGACAGCCGAATACCGCAAGCAGGTTACCGAGCGGGACATCGTACTGTTTGCTGAGCTCTCGGGCGACATCAACCCCCTGCACCTGGATGCGGAGTTCGCTGCCGGCACGGAATTCGGTGAGCGCATCGCCCATGGCATGCTGACCGGGGCCCTGATTTCCGCCGCCCTGGCCCTGCGATTACCCGGGCCCGGCACCGTCTACCTCGGGCAGAGCCTGCGCTTCCGCCGCCCGGTAAAGGTAGGTGACGAAATCACCGTGCAGTTGGAAGTCACCGAAAAGCGCGAGGACAAGGGCTTCGTCACGCTCGAGTGCAAGGCACTCAACCAGCAGGGCAAGGTCGTGGTGACCGGCACTGCCGAAGTGCTGGCGCCGCGGGAGAAACTCTCACTGCCGCCACCGGTACTGCCGGACGTCAGCGTCGCCGGCGGCTGACCCGGGCCCGCTTCAGCCGGCCTGGGCCTGGAACTGGCCGGGCTCCATGTACTGCAGCTTGAGCTGCACGCAACCCGGCTCGCGCATGTTGGCCGCCAGCATGAGTACGTTGACCTGCTCGCCCGCCTGGGTCACCCCGGGTATACCGAACAGCATGCTGCGGCCGCCCTGCTCATTGAATACCGGGATATTGGTTTCACCTTTCAGGGCCTCGCTCATGGCGCTGATAAGGCTGGCCAGCCCCTCACGGAAACCGCGAAAGTTGAGCCGGTCACCCCGGTATTCCGAGTGATCGAGAAGCAGGTCGAAGCGCAGCTCGGTATCGTCATCGAGGCGCACGTTCATCAACTGGACGCGCTTGCCTTCGCTGATCTCGTTGAAAATGCGCTTGGCGTTGGCCCGGGAGGCTTCCAGCAAGCCCTTGAAAAGGACGTTGCCGGCCATGGTCATGAAGCGGTCCGGCGCCATGCTGAAGTTCTGGAATGTGCTCATGTGCGCAAGTCTAAACCCCGACCCTTGCAAAGGCTAGCAGCGTCACGTACAAGAGGCGCATACAAGAAAGATAAACACATAGATTCCGATGTTGGCTACGTCACAAACAGCAGCACTGGCTGCCTGCCTGCTATTGCTGGCCAGTCTGTTCGCAAGCTTCCCGGTGAGCGCCCAGGACGCCGTTGCTGAGGAACTCAGCGAGGTGCGTACTGAGATCAACCGCCGTGAACGGGAGATTGCCCAGTACCGCGCGTCCATGGACCTGCTACGCGCCAACGGCGCCAATGCGATGGACAGCCCCGCCCTGCAGGCGCTGGCGGAAGAGCTGGGCCGAACCCGCGCCGTGGTCAACCAACTGACAGAGCGCGAACAGGCATTGAGCGCCCAGCTGCAGCGCCGCGGCAACTCGCCCTCAGGTGATGGCGCCGAGGTTGATCGCCTCACCAGCCTGCTGCAGGGTTACTACGCTGACGCAGAGGCGGCCCAGCAGGCAGAGGCTGAAGCCTCAGCGGCTCTCGCCAGCGTGGCCTTGATGCAGACCGAACTGGATCACGGCAAGGTGCTTCTGTCCGGCAGTGAGGGCGTAGCAGCGATCAACCTCATTTCCGAGCGGCTGGCCAGGCGACCCTCCGAGGATTATTCCCGCCAGCGCAATATCGTGTTCAACGTCGAAATCCGCAACAACGGCCGGATGGTGAGCAAGAGCAATCACAGCCTGCAACCGGTGGGCGAATCCCAGTTCGTGGGCAAGGTCACGCTCGGTAGCGGCGATGCCATTATCAGCATTCGCAGCGAGGAGTGGCGCGTGCAGCTCACAGAGCGCGGCGACTACCTGCTGACGCTCTACACGCCCGCAACCGGCGACGCCCATCTGCACATCATCCCCGTGGCTGAGCTGCGTGCCACCCGCTGGACCGAAGCGCCTGCCTGGTTGCCATCACTGGGGGACACCGCTTCCCGCTCATGAGTGGCGGTGACGAGAGCGGCTTGCGAGGCGCGCACTGCGCTGAACTCACATGGGCAGACGGCGTTCCCCGCTCCACCCACTTCCAGGACACCTATTTTTCCAGCGCCGGCGGCATCGCCGAGAGCCGCCACGTGTTCCTGGCCGGCAATGACTTACCCGCTCGCTGGCGCGGTTGTGATCACTTCACGATTGCGGAGACCGGCTTCGGCACCGGCCTGAATTTCCTGAACTGCTGGCAGGCCTGGCAGGCAAGCCGGGAACAGCGTCCCGGAAACGCGCGCCTGCACTACCTGTCCATCGAAGGATTCCCGCTGCGCCCCGAAGACCTGGCGATCGCAGCCGACGCCTGGCCGCAACTGGAGACAGAGGCTGCCGCACTGGCCCGCGACTACCCGCCGCCCCTGCCCGGCCTGCACCGACTGTGGTTCGACGACGTCTGCCTCGACCTGGTATTTGCCGAGCTGGAACCGGCCCTGGCAATGCTGGAAACACTGCCCGATCTTGCGGTCGACGCCTGGTTCCTGGACGGCTTCGCGCCGGCCCGCAATCCCGATATGTGGAGTTCACGACTGTTCCAGGTGATGGCGACCCTGGGGCAACCCGACAGCAGCTTTGCCACCTTTACCGCTGCCGGCGACGTTCGCCGCGGCCTGGAGGCGGCGGGCTTTACGGTGGAGAAGACCCCGGGCTTTGGCCGCAAGCGGGATATGCTGCGCGGCGTACTCAGCAGCGCAGCCGCCCCGCCTGCGCCAAGCTGGACGCCCTGGCACCTCGCCAGCCACCGCTATTCGAATCCGGGCCGACCCTTGAGCGATACAGCCAGGCCTGCCTCGGCCCTGGTGCTGGGCGCGGGTCTGGCGGGTGCATTCAGCGCCGAGGCACTGGCGCGCCGCGGCGTGCCGGTCACGGTGCTCGAGCGTGGAGAGATCGCCGGCGCCGCCTCAGGCAACCTGCAGGGCGCGCTCTATACCCGGCTGTCGCATCGGGAATCGGCGCTGACGAGTTTTTCGCTGCACAGCTTCTGTTATGCGGTACGTCGCTACCGCAGCCTGCTGGAGTCCGGCGTGCTCACCGCCGGCAGGGATGGAGACCTGTGTGGCGCGCTGCACCTGCGACCGGACTGGGGCGTGGAGGACGTACTCCACGACACCGTCGCGTCCCTGCCGGGACTGGTGCAGGGGCTTGATGCCGGCCAGGCAGAGCAGGTCTCGGGCATTGCCGGCTGCGGCAGCGGACTGTTCTACCCCGAGTCAGGCTGGCTGTATCCCGGTGCTGTATGCCGAGCACTGCTGAATGCCGAGCCGATCCGCGTGCTGGAACAGTGCGGGCCGCTGACGCTGCACCCCTGCCCGCCGGGCTGGCAGGTGCGCAACCAGGAGGGCACCGTGCTGGCGGAAGCAGAGTGCGCGATCGTCGCCTGCGGGACCGACAGCGCCACAGTTGCCGGTACCGAATGGCTACGGCTCCAGCCGATACGCGGGCAGACCAGCCAGGTCGAGAGCCGTGGGACGCTGGCGGCGCTGCGCACGGTAATCTGCCACGAGGGCTATCTGCCGCCAGCGCGGGAAGGTGAACACTGCCTGGGTGCCACCTTCGATATCGACGATACGGATCCCACGCTGCGCGCTGCCGACCACCTGGCCAACATCGAGCAGGTGGCACGGGCCCTGCCGGCCCTGCAAGCGGACCTGCCGCTGGCGCACGCGGACCAGCTGGCAGGCCGGGTTGGCCATCGCTGCGCAACGCCGGACTACCTGCCGGTGGCGGGCCCGGTGCCGGACCTCGACCCATTCTGCGAGGACTACGCCGCACTGCGCCGCGATGCACGGCAGGTAATTCCCGGGCCCGGCAGTTACCTGCCCGGTCTATACTTGTGCGCCGGCCATGGCTCCCGGGGCCTGACCTCCACCCCCCTGTGTGGTGAGCTGCTTGCGGCCCAGGCCTGTGGTGAGGCCTGGCCAATACCTGCGGAGCTGGCAAGGGCACTGGCACCGGCCCGCTTCCTGGTGCGCGAATTGAAGAGGAATATTCGATGAAGGCTCACGCAGCCCTGCTGCTGTTGCTCGGTCTGTGCTGGAGCACCTGGAGCGGTGCAGACGGCATTCCACAGCTTGAATACCGGGTAATCGGAGAGCTGCCCCACAGCCGCAATGACTTCACCCAGGGGCTGGAAATCCGCGACGGCACGCTTTACCAGGGCACCGGCCTGGTGGGACAGTCCAGGCTGCAGGCCTTTGATCTTGAGACCGGCGCGCTGGTCCGGGAGCGCGAACTGCCTCCGCCCTTTTTCGGTGAAGGCATAACGGTGCTGGGGGACCTCGTGGTGCAGCTCACCTGGCAGTCGCGCTGGGGTTTTGTCTATCGGCGCCAGGATTTCGCCCTGCTGGGCAAGTTTCCGCTGGTAGGGCAAGGCTGGGGCCTGACCAATGACGGCAAGCAGCTGATCTACAGCGATGGCAGCAATCTGCTCCGCTACATCGACCCACAACGCTGGGCAGTGAGCCGCACGCTCAGGGTGCGGCGCGGCGACAGGCCGGTGCATCGCCTGAACGAGCTGGAGTGGACGCCCGACGGCCTGTGGGCAAACGTCTGGCAGAGCGACGTGCTGGTGAGGATAGATCTCGATACCGGCGAGGTCACCGGCGAGCTGGACCTCAAAAGCCTGGTAAAGCGCGACCAGCGCCGGCACCGGGAGGATGTGCTCAACGGTATCGCCTACAACGCCGGCGACGGCAGCCTGTGGGTGACAGGCAAGAACTGGCCGCGGCTCTACCAGCTGGAGATCATCGAACCGACCAGCCCGGAAACACCCTGAGGCACCCGATACGCGCCAGATGGCTGGGAGCACCTGCGGGAAATCCAGTACACTCGTTACTTTTACCAGCGGGACCTGACAATGACCGAGGCGGTACAAGCCCACGCGGCCTTCGACCTGGTGCGCACCGAGCACATCGACTCCCTGAACCTTGACGTCCAGCAGTTCGAACACCGGGAGACCGGCGCCCAGCACTACCACCTGGCCGCCAACAACAGCGAGAACGTCTTCCTGGTGGCACTGCGGACGGTGCCCCAGGATTCCACCGGGGTGGCGCACATCCTTGAGCACACGGCCCTGTGCGGCAGCGAGCATTACCCGGTGCGGGATCCCTTCTTCCTGATGCTGCGGCGTTCACTGAACACCTTTATGAACGCCTTCACCAGCAGCGACTGGACCGCCTACCCGTTCGCCAGCCAGAACCCCAAGGACTTCAACAACCTGCTGAACGTGTACCTGGACGCCGTGTTCTTCTCGCGGCTGGACCCGCTGGACTTCGCCCAGGAAGGCCACCGGGTGGAGTTCGAGGAACCGGACAACCCCGATTCACCGCTGACCTTCAAGGGCGTGGTGTTCAATGAAATGAAGGGCGCAATGAGCTCGGTCACCAGCGCCCTCTGGCAGACCCTGTGCCACCACCTGTTCCCCAGCAACACCTACCACTACAACAGCGGCGGCGAACCGGAGAACATTCCCGACCTCAGCTACGAACAGCTGCTGGCCTTTTACCGGTCTCACTACCATCCCAGCAATGCGATTTTCATGACCTTCGGGGACATGCCCGCGCACCAGCACCAGGCCGTGTTCGAGGAACGCGCGCTGGCACGCTTCGAGCGCCTCGACAAGCGCATAGAGGTACCGCTGGAGCAGCGTCTCAGCGCCCCGCTGCGGGTACAGGAAGCCTACGCCTACGACGACAGCGGCAGCACCGACGCCAAGACCCATATCGTGATGGGCTGGCTGCTGGGTGAAAGTACGGACCTGGAGGCGATGCTGGAAGCCCAGCTACTAGCCAATGTGTTGCTGGATAACAGCGCCTCGCCGCTGCAGCAGGCACTGGAGACCACCGAGCTGGGGCATGCCCCTTCACCGCTGTGCGGCATGGAGGAGTCCATGCGGGAGATGGTGTTCGTGTGCGGTATCGAAGGCAGCGAGCCAGAGCGCGCAGACCAGCTCGAAGCCCTGGTGCTGGATGTGCTGCAGAAAGTTGCAGACGACGGTGTGCCCCAGGAAAAGCTGGAGAGCGTGCTGCACCAGCTGGAACTGCACCAGCGCGAGATCAGCGGTGACAGCTACCCCTTCGGTCTGCAGCTGATCCTGGCGGCTCTGGGCAATGCCACCCACTATGCGGACCCCATTGCCGCGCTCAACCTGGACGCGGCATTAGAGGGCCTCAGGGAAAAGATCCAGGACCCCGACTTCATCAAGGGCCTGGCGCGCAAGCTGCTGCTGGACAACCCACACCGGGTCACCCTGGTAATGACGCCGGATACCACCCTGTCAGAGCAGCGACGGCAGCGCGAGGCAGCACGCCTGGCCGAACTCAAGGCCTCGCTGGATGAACAGCAGGCGGCGGCCATCGTCGAGCAGGCCGCGGCACTGGCGGCACGCCAGGCCCAGGAAGATGACGAGAGCATCCTGCCCAAGGTGACCCTGGACGACGTGCCGGCAGTAATTCCGCGGCTGGATTTCAATGAGCGAGAAGGTTTCCCCTGCACCACCTATGCCCAGGGCACCAATGGCCTGGTGTACCAGCAGGCCCTGTGCCCGCTGCCGGAGCTGGCAGCCGACAGCGCCTCCCTGCTGCCGGTATACACCAATGTGCTGACGGAACTGGGCCTGGGCGATGCCGACTACCTGGCGGTACAGGACCGGCAGGCAGCGGTATGCGGCAGCATCAACGCCTTCACCAGCATGCGCGGCGCGGTCGCTGACGTGCAGGACGCGGCGGGTTACCTGGTACTGTCCTCCAAGGCCCTGGTGCGCAATCACCAGGCCCAGGAACAGCTGATGCGCGACACCCTTGAGCAGGTGCGCTTCGACGAAACCGAGCGGCTGCGCGAACTGATTGCCCAGCAGCGCGCGCGGCGTGAGCAGGCGGTGACCGGTAACGGTCATGGCCTGGCCATGGCGGCCGCCAGCGCCGGCATGAGCCCGGTGGCGCACCTGTCACACCAGCTTTCAGGACTAGAAGGCATCCGCGCCAGCAAGCAGCTGGACAACAGCCTCAGCGAATCCGCGGCGCTGGACGCCCTCGGCCAGCAGCTGGCCGGGCTGCACCAGCAGCTGCTGGACATGGCCTGGCAGTACCTGCTGATCGGTGAAGCGGAGCAGCTGGAAGCGCTGGCGGAGAGCTGCGAGCGCAGCTGGCAGGGCTTCGCTGCACAGTCCGGCAACAGTGCCTGGACGCCGGCGGCGGTCAACGAACAGCGCCGGGAGATCTGGGTGGCCAACACCCAGGTCAACTTCTGCGCCCACGCCTACCCTACCGTGCCCGTCGGCCACGAGGATGCCGCCGCGCTCACGGTGCTGGGCGGTTTCCTGCGCAACGGCTACCTGCATACCGCCATTCGTGAGAAAGGCGGCGCTTACGGTGGCGGTGCGTCGCAGGACTCCAGCGTCGGCGCCTTCCGCTTCTTCTCCTATCGCGACCCGCGGCTGGGGGAGACCCTGACAGACTTCGAGCAATCGGTGCGCTGGCTGCTGGACAAGCAGCACGAGGCCGACGCGCTGGAGCAGGCGATACTTGGCGTGATCGGCAGCCTGGACCGGCCCAGCTCGCCGGCCGGTGAAGCCAAGCAGGATTTCCACAACCGCCTGTTTGGCCGCGACCACGCCCACCGGGAAGCCTTCCGTCGACGCATCCTCGAAGTAAGCCTCGACGACCTGCGTCGTGTGACGGAAACCTACCTGCGCCCCGAGCACGCCAGCGTGGCGGTGATTACCAGCCAGTCAGGCCTGGACGCGGCCGGCGGACTGGTCGAAGAACTGGGCCTGGTAGTCGAAGAACTCTGACTCCGGCGACCAGTCCCAGGCAATAAAAAAGTCCCGGGCAAAAAAAAGGGCAGCAAGTGCTGCCCAAATGGCCTACAGAGACTTCTGCGGGTCAGGGGTCGTTGGCTTACAGTTCGGACGGCAGTCCGTCGGTGAACCGAAAGTGGGACATACGCGCGTGTTTGCGCACGCTGTCGAGTTGCTCGCGTTGCTCCTCGGTGAGCACCTGGCGCACTTCCCAGCGCAGCTGCGCGCCGTCTACCGCCATGCGTGACACCAGGTTCGCCAGGTCGTCGGCGACCGCTTGCACCGCCGCCTCGTCAAACTGACTGACATCTTCGGTGAGCTGGCGCATCTGCTGGTGCAGCTGGGAGAGTCGCTCGCGATCTACAGCGCTGGCCAGGCGAGCCTCGTTGACCAGCTGGTTGATCATCTGTTCCTGGCTGAGGCTAAGACCGATTTCATCGGCCATCACCTGCAACATTCCCAGTGCCCTGTCCGGCGGGTGACCACCGGCGAAGGGGCCGGCCAGCACAACGGCGGAAGTGAGCACCAGGCCCAGGCCAACGGCGGGTAGCAGTGTCTTCATGGCGTTCTCCCTCTTTCGTTCGCGGATTCGGCGGCCGACGTTCGGTGGCCGACACTCGGTGGCCGACACTCGGTGGCCGACACTCGGTGGCCGACACTCGGTGGCCGGCGTTGTGGGCCTCGGGCCGTCCTGCGCCAGATTAATGCCCGGCAAGTGCAGGGCAGTCATCGAGCTTGAATCCAGTCTAGGGGCGGCGCATGTAAGTTTGGGTAGCGCCGGTGTAAAGTTGTGTTAAGAACGGCAAACCCGCGGTAAAAGCCGGTGACAAGCGCCTGGCCGTCGGGGAGACTTCGGCCATGAATCAGAAGGTATTGATCATTGATGACGACCGGGAGCTCTGCGAGCTGCTCTCGGACTTCCTGTCGCTGGAAGGCTTCGACCCGGCTGCCATACACGATGGCGCTGATGCCATAGAGGCCTGCAAGGGCTGCGAGTACGACGCCATCGTACTGGATGTGATGCTGCCGCGAATCCAGGGCTTTGACGTGCTGCGAAAGCTGCGTGAATTCTCCGACACGCCGGTCATCATGCTCACTGCCCGCGGCGAAGACACCGACCGTATTGTCGGCCTGGAAATGGGCGCCGACGACTACCTGCCCAAACCCTGCAACCCGCGCGAACTCGCTGCCCGGCTGCGGGCCATCCTGCGCCGCACCGAACGCAGCCGCGAAGAAGAAAGCCACCAGCTCGATGTCGGCGAACTGCACGTCAGCACCGCCGAGCGCAGCGTTCAGTACAGTGGTGAGGAAGTAAAACTCACCACTGCGGAATTCAACGTGCTGCTGGTCCTGATGCGCCACGCGGGGGAGGTCGTCAACAAGGAACTGATCTGCCAGCAGGCCCTCGGTAGAGCATTGACCGCCTACGACCGCAGCGTGGACGTGCACGTGAGCAACCTGCGGAAGAAGCTGGGCGAGCCGGAACTGATCAAGAACGTACGCGGCGTCGGTTACCAGCTGGTGCGCACCGACACGGTAGCCACCGGCCCGTGAACCTGTTTGCCAAGATTTTCCTCGGCTTCTGGCTGTCGATGGTCGCTATCATCGTCAGCTGGTTGCTGGCGGGTCGCTATATCCTGCTGTACGACGAAGGCTTCCCCGGCTTCAATGCCGGATCAGTCGCGCAGCGCCCCGCCGCCGAAGGGCCAAGCCCGCGCCCCGGCGCCGAGCGCAGTGGCCAGCGTCCTGGCATGGAGCGTCCCGGCGTGGAACGTCCCGGTATGGAGAACCCCGGCGGTGACCGGTTTACCCTGCCCGGCCCCGGGTTTCGCGACCTGGGCCCAGGGTCCCACGAGATCTACCGTATCTTCTACGGTTTGCAGACTGTGGCTGCCGATGAGCTCCTGGACTGGATTCGCGAGCGTGAAAATCAGGACGGGCTCGACATCCGCCTGGTGGACACCGACGGCGAGGAAATCTTCAACCGCAAGCTGATTGCCGGCAGCGAAGAGGTGATCAGTAGGCTATCGGGTTTTCGGCGCCGCACCTTGCACCGCGAGAATGAACGCATGCTGTTCGGGCAGGAGTTCTACCGGCCCGAGTGGGGCCAGCTGAAACTCATCATTGTACCGAGGCCACCGGCTTCACCGCTGATCGCATTTCTCACCCGCCACCTGTGGCTGCGGCTACTGATCGCCGTGCTGATCTCGGGCGCAATCAGCTACCTGGTGTCTCGCTACCTGACACGCCCCCTAAAGCATCTGCAGCGGGCCTCGAAAGATCTCGCCAGCGGCAATCTCGCGGCGCGTATCGAGGTGCCGGAGCGAGGCGGCGATGAAACCGACGCCCTGGCCCGGGATTTCAACAGCATGGCGGCGCAGCTACAGGACAAGATCACTGCCCAGAAACGCCTGCTGAGCGACGTTTCCCATGAACTGCGTTCGCCGCTGGCACGCATGCGGGTGGCGCTGGCACTGGCCGAAAAAGATCCCCAGCGCGGCGCCGAACAGTTGGCCCGCATCGAACGGGAAACCGCCCTGCTGGACGAACTGATCGGCCAGTTGCTGTCAGCACCGGAAAACCCGGGCAGCATGGAAGACATTCTCGACCTGGTGAGCCTGCTGCAGGAAGTGTGCGACGACGCCGACTTTGAGGCCAGGCCCGACAACAAGTCCGTGCAATTCCACAGCAGCCTTACTGAAGCGCTGCAACGCAGCCACGGCGAGCAACTCAGGCACGCCTTCGAGAATGTCATCCGCAATGCGTTGCGCCATACCGCTGCTGGCAGTACCGTCACCGTAGAGCTGGCGCAACGCGAACACTGCTTTGAGGTGGTGGTGGAGGACTGCGGGCCAGGAGCACCGGAGGCGGCGCTGGAGAAAATTTTCGAGCCCTTCTACCGGGTGGACGAGGCGCGCCAGCGAGAAACCGGCGGTTTCGGCCTGGGGTTATCCATTGCGCGGCGCGCTGTGGAGCAGCATGGCGGCATTATTCGCGCAGAGAACCGTCAACAGGAAGGCGCCGAGCGTGGGCTACGGGTCAGCATTCGCCTGCCGGCGGAGTTCGAGGCGCCCGTGCAGGCCGTGGCCGGGCAGGCGTAGAGACTGCGAGCTCCGGCGGCGTAGCGCAAGCAAGCAAGTTCAGCAGCTCTCCGGTTCAAAATCCAACGCGGCGCTGGCGAACTCGCCACCGAAACCGCGGTAGTTGAGAAAGCGCATCTGCCGCGCCTTCTCCTTGAAGTCCGGTGGCGGTGTTGCACCAAATTTTTTCAGGCGGACTTCGGCGGCCCGCGCCACCCAGTCGACATCGGCGGCTTCCAGGGCGATATCCAGCACTTCCCCGTCTACACCCTTCTGGCGCAGCTCCTGGCGAATGCGATCCGGCCCGTAGCCCTTGCCAACACGCTGACGAATATAAGACTCGGTAAAGCGCTGGTCGCTCAGCAGACCCTCGCCTTCAAGATCATCCAGTACCGCGGCAATCTCGTCTGCGGCGTCAGCACCAAAGCGCTTGCCCAGCTTGAGCGATAGTTCCTGGCGCAGGTGTTCGCGACGCGCCAACAGGTTCATGGCTTGCAGGCGAACGTCGTTGGGACTGAATTCTTTCATTCGCTACCCTAACCACAAAAAACGCGCACCACTGGAGGGGTACCGTGGTACGCGAAGTGGGGACTCCCCGCGTGGTGAACGGGGAGGTGCGGTGCTCCGTTGGCCGGCGCTTACTCCTCCGCCGCCGCTTCCAGGCTCTCGGCGGGTGCCTCCTCTGCTTCGCCCTCTTGCGAGGGGGGCTTGGGCAGGTTCAGCAGCTGGGCACGAATCGAACCCTCGATCTCACCGGCTATCGACGGATTGTCTTCGAGGAACTTGGCGGCGTTGGCCTTGCCCTGGCCGATCTTGTCGCCCTTGTAGGCGTACCAGGCGCCGGACTTGTCCACCAGGTTGAGCTTAACGCCCAGGTCAATCACCTCGGCCATGCGGTAAATGCCCTTGCCGTACATGATCTGGAACTCAGCCTGCTTGAAGGGCGGTGACACCTTGTTCTTGACCACCTTCACACGAGTTTCATTGCCAACCACCTCGTCGCCTTCCTTGACGGAGCCGATACGACGGATATCCAGGCGCACAGAGGAATAGAACTTCAGCGCGTTACCACCGGTGGTGGTTTCCGGGCTGCCGAACATGACGCCGATCTTCATACGAATCTGGTTGATGAAGATCACCATGCAGTTGGTCTGCTTGATGGTGCCGGTCAGCTTGCGCATGGCCTGGCTCAGCAGACGGGCCTGCAGGCCGACGTGGGAATCACCCATCTCGCCTTCGATTTCCGCTTTCGGCGTGAGCGCAGCGACAGAATCTATGACCAGCACGTCTACCGCGCCGGAGCGCACCAGCATCTCGGTCACTTCCAGCGCCTGCTCGCCGGTATCCGGCTGCGACACGATCAGGTCGTCGATCTCTACGCCCAGCTTCTCGGCGTAGCTCGGGTCCAGTGCGTGTTCCGCGTCGATAAAGGCAGCGGTGCCGCCGGCTTTCTGGGCCTCGGCAATGACCTGCAGTGTAAGGGTGGTTTTACCGGAAGACTCCGGCCCGTAGATCTCCACGATCCGGCCCCGTGGCAGGCCGCCGATGCCGAGGGCTACATCCAGGCCCAGGGAACCAGTTGAAATACTGGGAATTGCCGCGTGTTCGGTATCGCCCATACGCATGACGGTACCTTTGCCGAACTGGCGTTCGATCTGGCTGAGGGCGGCATCAAGAGCTTTTTGCTTGTTGGGATCCATGGTTGTTCACCTCTGGTCTTGTTATGGCCGCTGCGCCTGTCCAGTCCCGGGTTGTTGTCCACTAGCTGTTGTCCATTAGCTGTTGTACAACAACCCGGGATTGGCTGGCACCGCTCCCCAGTGGGGCCCCGGCGCAGGCGGCAAATCGAACGGGTGGTTGGCCGATTGGCCACAGGTATTCACCTGAACGAAGTACTGTATATGTAACCAGTGTTGTGGCAAAGGTGCAAGCCCCTGCAGAAAATTTTTTCATCCCATGCGCGCACAGGGGGTCAGCCGCCAGGTTAGCAGCTGTACTAGGTCACCTTCTGCCGTTCGCTCCAGCGTGGGTCCAGGTGCTCGCGGCCGGCCACCACCTCGCGCAGGGCCTCCAGCGCCTGCCAGATATCGCCGTAGCTGTTGTAGAGCGGAGCAAAGCCTACCCGCAGCACATCGGGCTCGCGGAAATCCGCCACCACCCCGCGCTCGATCCAGGCCTGCACCAGGCCGTAGGCCTGGGGATGGCTGAAGGCCAGCTGGCTGCCCCGCTGCTCGGACGCAGACGGTGACAGCAACCGCAGCTCGGCCGCCAGCTCGGTCTTCTGCAGCAGCTCCAGGAACAGGGTGCCCAGCGCCACCGACTTGGCGCGCAGAGCCTCCATATCGACCTCGGCAAACAGGTCGAGGGCCGCATCCAGCGCCGCCATGGAGAGAATCGGCGGCGTGCCGCACAGGTACTGCAGCATGCCCGGGGCGGCCTCGTACTCGGGGTCGAACGCAAAGGGGGCGCGGTGGCCCATCCAGCCGCTGAGCGGTTGCTGAATAGCGTCCTGGTGACGGCGGGCGGCGTACACCCAGGCCGGCGCGCCCGGGCCGCCGTTGAAGAACTTGTAGCCGCAGCCCACCGCGAAATCCACCTCGCACTGGTCCAGCGCCACCGGCATGGCGCCGGCGCTGTGGGCCAGGTCCCAGATAGCCAGCACGCCGGCGGCGTGGGCCGCAGAGCTGATGTCGGCCATAGGCAGGATACGGCCGCTGCGGAAGTTCACGTGGCTCAGCAGCACCGCCGCCACCTGGTCGCTGAGCGCGTCGACGATCTCTTCCTCGGCCACCTGCACCAGCCGCAGCCGCTGTTCGCCCAGCAGGCGCGACAGGCCCTGCACCATGTACAGGTCGGTGGGAAAATTGTCCGCCGCCGACAATATCACCGGACGCTCCGGCCGCAGCAGGCTGACCACGGAAAGCAGTTTGAACAGGTTGACGGAGATGGAATCGGCGCAAATCACCTGGCCGGGCGCGGCGCCCACCAGCGGTGCGATTTTTTCGCCCACCTGCAGCGGCAGGTCAATCCAGCCGTGCCGGTTCCAACTACTGATCAGGTCGGCTCCCCACTCCTGCTGCAGGGTATCCTGTACCCGCGCCACAGCCGCCCGCGGCAGAGCTCCCAGGGAATTGCCGTCCAGGTAGATCTTGTCCCTGGGCAGGGCGAAGGCATCCCGCTGCAAGGCCAGCGGATCGAGGCGATCCAGCTCGCTGATGGCATCCCGGGTAATCATTGCAGCACCCTCGCAAGCTCCGACCGCAGGCGCTCGAATGCCGGGGTGCCGGGGTGAATCCAGTCGAAATGGCCGGCGGGCAGGGTCACCAGGAGTTCGGGCTTAAGATACGGAACTTCGAAGGGCACGATGCGGTCCTGAGTGCCGTAAAACAGCACCGTACCCGGCGGCGCCGGGCTCAGGGCGGGATTGGCCAGGGCCAGCTCGGCGGCTGAAAGGCCGTCGATAAACTGCGCAGCAGCGCGATTGCAGGAGTTCTCGCCACCGGCGTAGTGGGCGATATCGGTAATAGGCGCCAGCCCAACTACCGCCCGCAGCCCAAGTCCGTCAGGCGGGTCTGCGGCGGCCAGCAACGCCAGGTGGCCACCGGCTGAGTGCCCCACCACCGCCACTCGTGTGAGGTCCAGGGCAGCCCCGCTCCGCTCGGCCAGCAGCGCCAGCGCCGCAGTGATATCGTCCAGCGAACCCGGCCAGCCCCCACCCTCATCGCCGAGGCGCCGGTACTCCACGCTCCAGACAGCAAAGCCGGCCTGGCTCAGGGCGGTGGCCATGGCCCGGGTATGGCCGGCGTTAAACGCATTGAGCCAGCAGCCGCCGTGCACCAGCACCACCACCGGTGCCGGTCCGGCTGCCTGCTCGGGCAGGGTCAGGGATATGAGTTGAGCAGGGTGCTCGCCGTAGCGCAGTAGCGCCGCCTCTTCGCTGTAGGGAAGTGCCAATACAGCATCGAAGCTCACTCCCGCGGCCACCGGGGGATACTCGGGTTCGGCAATCGCGGCGGCAGAGAGCCACAGCGCCATTAACAGCCCGCCAACTGTTGGCGAGCGAACTTTGCTTCCGTGCATGGCAGTCAAGCAAGATCCAGAACTGCCGTCGATCATACCACCGGCAGCCGCCCGATTGCCGTTTTCCCGAGCGCTCTGTTAACCTGCGGGTTTCATCTCGCACACGCCGATCGCCCGCCCTTGAGTACGAAAACCCAGTCCGAACACACGCCCATGATGCAGCAGTACCTGGCCATCAAGGCGCAGCACCCCCGCGACCTGGTGTTCTACCGCATGGGCGATTTCTACGAGCTGTTTTTCGATGACGCCAAGCGCGCCGCCGAGCTGTTGGACATCACCCTGACCGCCCGCGGCAAGTCCGGCGGCGAGCCAATCCCCATGGCGGGCGTGCCCTACCACGCCGCCGAGGGCTACCTGGCAAGGCTGGTGCGGGCCGGCGTGTCGGTGGCGATTTGCGAACAGATTGGCGACCCGGCCACCAGCAAGGGCCCGGTGGAGCGCCAGGTGGTGCGGGTGGTCACCCCCGGCACCCTCAGCGACGAGGCCCTGCTGGAGGAAACCCGCGACAACCTGCTGCTGGCGGTGTGCGGCCGCATGACAGACAGGGGCGGCGAATTCGGCCTGGCCTGGCTGGAGCTGTCCGCCGGCCGCTTCCGGGTGCTGGAGGTCAGCGGTGAGGAAGCCCTGCAGGGTGAACTGCAGCGGCTCAACCCGGCAGAGCTGCTGCTGCAGGACAACCTGTCGCTGGCAGCGCTGGAACAGCGCCCCGGGGCGCGCCTGCAGCCGGCCTGGGAGTTTGACCGGGAAGCCGCCGAGCGCGCCCTCAACAGCCAGTTCCAGACCCACGACCTGAGCGGTTTCGGCATCGAGGACATGGGGCTGGCCATCAGCGCCGCCGGTTGCCTGCTGCAATACGTCAAGGACACCCAGCGCTCGAGCCTGCCGCATATCAGCGGGCTGGCCCGGGAGCGTCGCGAAGACAGCGTGGTGCTGGATGCCGCCACCCGTCGCAACCTGGAAATCGACATCAACCTGATGGGCGGCGACAGCAATACCCTGTTCGCGGTGATGAACACCGCGGTAACGGCCATGGGCTCGCGCACCCTGCGGCGCTGGCTGCACCGGCCGCTCACCGATACCAGCGTGCTGGGTGAGCGCCACGGCGCGGTGCGCGGCCTGGTCGCCAACTACCATTTTGAAACCCTGCGCGACCTGCTCAAGCCCATCGGCGATATGGAGCGCATCCTGTCGCGCGTGGCACTGCGCTCGGCCCGACCCCGGGACCTGTCGCGCCTGTGTGCTTCACTGGCGGCGCTGCCCGCCATCCGCAATGAACTCAACCGCTGCCAGACACCGCGGCTGGCCGAGCTGCAGGTGCAGTGCGGCGAATACCCCGACACGGTGGATCTGCTGCACCGCGCCGTGGTGGACAACCCACCGGTGGTGCTGCGCGAGGGCGGCGTGATTGCCGACGGCTATGACGAGGAGCTCGACGAGCTCAGGAGCATCGCCACCGGCGCCGGGGACTACCTGCTGGAGATCGAGGAACGGGAGCGGGAGCGCACCGGCCTGAGCACCCTGAAAGTCGGCTACAACCGGGTGCACGGCTACTACATCGAGATCAGCAAGGCCCAGTCCGGTGAGGCGCCGGACGAGTACATCCGCCGCCAGACCCTCAAGAACGCCGAGCGCTATATCACCCCGGAGCTCAAGGAGTTCGAAGACAAGGCCCTGTCCAGCAAGAGCCGGGCACTGGCCCGCGAAAAGCATCTCTACGAGGGGCTGCTGGACACCCTCAACGAGATCCTGGTGCCGCTGCAACAGACCGCGGCGGCCGTGTCGGAACTGGATGTGCTGGCCACCCTCGCCGAGCGGGCCGAGAGCCTGAACCTGTGTGAGCCGGAGTTCGTCGAGGAACAAACTGTCGACATCACCGCCGGCCGCCACCTGGTGGTGGAGCAGGTGCTGGAAGAGCCTTTCATTGCCAATGATTGCCTGCTCAACGACAAGCGTCGCATGCTGCTGATCACCGGCCCCAATATGGGCGGTAAATCCACCTATATGCGCCAGGCGGCGGTGATCGCCCTGCTGGCCCACGTCGGCAGCTTCGTGCCCGCCGAGCGCGCGCGGCTGTCGCCGCTGGACCGTATCTTCACCCGCATCGGCTCCTCCGATGACCTGGCGGGCGGCCGCTCCACCTTCATGGTGGAAATGACCGAAACCGCCAACATCCTGCACAACGCCACACCGCGCTCGCTGGTGCTGATGGACGAAGTGGGCCGCGGCACCAGCACTTTTGACGGCCTGTCGCTGGCCTGGGCGGCGGCGGTGCAGCTTGCGCAGAGTGTGCGAGCCTTTACCCTGTTTTCCACCCATTACTTCGAGCTCACCAGCCTGCCGGAACAGTGCCCGACCATGGCCAACGTGCACCTGGACGCCACCGAGTACCAGGACCACGTGGTGTTCCTGCACAATATCCAGGAAGGCCCGGCCAACCGCAGCTACGGCCTGCAGGTCGCCAAGCTGGCGGGCATTCCCCCATCGGTGCTGGCCCAGGCCCGGGACAAGCTGGCGGAACTGGAGGGCGGTAACATCGGCATGCCGCGGCCACCGGCCCAGGCTCCGGCCCAGGACGACCTGTTTGCCGCCCCCGAGCCGCACCCGGTCGTGGATGAACTTGAGGCGCTGGACGTTGACAGTCTGAGCCCGCGGCAGGCGCTGGATATACTCTACAGGCTAAGAGAGAAGCTGGATTGAGCGGAGTACACATTGGCGAAACGAACGGGTACACTTTCGCCTTTCTGAACAGTCTGGTTAAGGATCCCCCGAGATGACATTTGTAGTTGGCGAAGATTGCATCAATTGCAAGCACACGGACTGTGTCGAAGTGTGCCCGGTAGATTGCTTCTATGAAGGCCCCAACTTCCTGGTCATCCACCCCGATGAGTGCATCGACTGCGCCCTGTGCGAGCCGGAATGCCCGGTGGACGCCATCTTCTCTGAGGACGAGCTACCAGAGGACCAGCAGGTGTTCCTGGAGCTGAACGCCGAGCTATCTGAAATCTGGCCCAACATCACAGAGATGAAGGACGCCATGCCCGACGCCGAAGAGTGGAAGGGCAAGCCCAACAAGCTGGCGCTGCTGGAACGCTGATTCCAGCTCGGCAGAAATGAAGAAGGCGGCCACTGGCCGCCTTTTTTTTGTTCTGGACTTGCGTTCCGGACGCTAGCCGAAGATGGATTCCGAGGATAAGCCCTGGGTCTCCATGATCACCCGCAGGCGCTTGAGGGCCTCCACCTGGATCTGCCGCACCCGCTCCCGGGTCAGGCCGATCTCGCGGCCCACTTCCTCGAGGGTGCTGGTCTCGTAGCCGCGCAGGCCGAAGCGCCGTGACACCACCTCGCACTGCTTGTCGGTCAGTTCACCCAGCCAGATACCGATGCTGTCCTTGATGTCGCTTTCCTGCAGCAGCTGGGACGGATCGCTGACATGGGTGTCGGCGATGGTGTCCAACAGGGATTTGTCGGAATCCGGCCCCAGCGGCGTGTCCACGGAGGCCACCCGCTCGTTGAGGCCGAGCATGCGTTTCACCTCGTCCACCGGCTTGTCGAGCATAGTGGCAATCTCGTCCGCCGATGGCTCGTGGTCGAGCTGCTGGGTCAGCTCCCGCGCCGCGCGCAGGTAGACGTTGAGCTCCTTGACCACGTGGATCGGCAGGCGGATGGTGCGGGTCTGGTTCATGATGGCCCGCTCGATGGTCTGGCGAATCCACCAGGTGGCGTAGGTGGAAAAGCGGAAGCCGCGCTCCGGGTCGAACTTCTCTACTGCCCGGATCAAACCGAGGTTCCCTTCCTCGATGAGATCGAGGAGGGTCAGCCCGCGGTTGATGTAGCGCCTGGCGATCTTCACTACCAGCCGCAGGTTGCTCTCGATCATGCGCTTGCGGCCGGCCTCTTCGCCGCGGCGAGCCATGCGCGCGAAATGCACTTCCTCTTCCGGCGTCAGCAGCGGCGAGTAGCCAATTTCGTTGAGGTAGAGCTGGGTCGCATCGAGGGATTTGTTGAAACCCTTGTCGTCACCGTCGTCGTAGCTGCGACGGCGGCGAGGTGCCGCTGGCCGGGTGCTGTCTGCTGCGCTGGATTTCTCAGCCGCCGCTTTGGGAGTCGCCTTAGGGTTGTTTGTGGCTGCCTTTTTGGCCTTGGCGGGTGCCCTGGCCTTGGTGGTTGTGCTGCCTGCTGTCTTTCCGCGCCCCCGGGTTTTGCTACCCGAAGAATCTGAAGCCCCTGCCCTGGATTTCTGGACCGCCACCCTGGTCTCCTTAGCAGCAGCCTTTGCGGTTGAGCGACCGCGCGCTGCTGTCTTCCCCTTGCTCTCGGTTGTCTTTGACTTTTTGGAGGCAGACCTGCCGGTTGCCCCGCTGTTTTTCTTACCACCGGTTGATTGGGATTGGACGTCCATGCCTCACCTCTTCTTATCAACGCCGCCTGGTTTAGCCTGCCGCTTGTCCGAATCGCCGCCGGACAGATGTGACTAAGCGTTTACTTCAGCGGGCCGATTAGGTTACTCCCTAAGCTCCGCGACTACAACGGCAAATAGTGAAACCCATTTTCATACCTGTCTGTGGCCGGCGATCCCGGCTCAACTGCGGCTGGGCAGCAGTCTCAGCGGGTCAACCGGCTTGCCGTCCCGGCGAATCTCGAAGTGCAGCTTGACCGCGTTGGTCGCACTGCTGCCTTTCTCGGCGATTTTCTGCCCGGCCTTGACCTGGTCACCTTCCGACACCAGCAGCCGCTGGTTGTGGCCGTAGGCGCTGAGGTAATCCTGGTTGTGCTTGACGATCAACAGCCGTCCGTAGCCGACAATCCCGCTGCCGGCATACACGACGGTTCCCGCTGCCGTGGCCTGCACGGCATCACCGGCCTTGCCGTCGATATCGATACCCTTGTGCACCGCCCCGGAAAACTTTCTTATCACTTTGCCGTTGGTGGGCCACCGCCAGGTATCGACCCGGCGGTCCGTTTCCGCCGGGCTGTTAGTGGTAACACGGGGGGATGACGCTTTTGTGACAGGCGCGCTCGACGGGGCAGTAGCGGGCGATTTCGGGGCACTGCTGACGCTGGGCGCGGTCGATCGCGCCGGCGTGCCGATCGAGGGCGGCCGGCCGCGCAGCCTGAGTTGCTGCCCCGGGTAGATGGTGTAGGGCCGCTCGATGCGGTTGAGCTCAGCCAGGGTTCGGAAATCAAGGCCGTAGCGCCAGGCGATGGAATACAAGGTGTCACCGCGCCTGACGTTGTAGCGATCGGGAGCGGCAACGGTTTTCACCTCTCCGGAGCGATTCTCAACCGGTGCCCGGGAGGGCTCCCCGGCGCAGGCGGCGAGGAGCAGGCACAGCAGGAAGGCCGCGCGCCTGCAGAGCACGACTAGTCCGCCTCCACCTTGAGCCGGCCCCAGCGCAGATCGACGACGAGGACCAGGCCAAAGCCCACCAGCGCCAGCCCCAGGCACAGCAACAGCATGGGCTCGCCACTGTAATCCCCAGGCAGCACTGGCCACTGCTGAGCAGGCCGGGGCTCGCCGTCACGCCCTGTGACGAAAGACAGGGTGCGTTTCCAGGGCCATACCACGGCCAGGGAGCCGAACAGGAAGCCCGTGAGGGTAGCCAGAGTGGCCCCGCGGAAATGGGTCAGCAGCCAGTCCAGCAGGCGACTGAAACACATCAGCCCTGCCGCGGCACCGACACCGAACACGGCAATATAGACAAGGTCGAAGCCCCGAATCGCCTCCAGGGTTACTGCGTACATGCCCAGCAGCAGCAAAATGAAGCTGCCGGAAATGCCCGGCAGGATCATGGCGCAAATAGCGATAAAGCCCGCCAGGAACACGCCCGGGTAGCCGGGCAGGAAACCGGCCCGTGGCGCCAGGGCGATCGCCAGCGCCACCAGGGTGCCGGCCAGCAGGGCCAGTACCCGGGGTCCGGACCAGCCGGGTATCTGGCGCGCCAGCATGCCGGCGGAGGCGAGTATCAGGCCGAAAAAGAACCCCCACAGTGGCTCGGGGTAGTGCTCCAGCAGCCAGCCAAATAGCTGGGCCAGGGTGAGGATGCTGGTCGCAATCCCGGCCAGCAGCCAGGCCAGGAAGGCGCCGTCCACATGGCGCCAGGCGGCGGCGAGATCACCGCGCAGCACCATTTTCAGCGCTGCCAGGTCGAAGCTGCGCAGGCTGTGCAGCAGTCGTGGGTAGATGCCGGTAATGAAGGCCACTGTACCGCCGGACACGCCGGGCACGATATCCGCCGCGCCCATGGCGAGGCCCCGGAGCATAATCCCGGCGGGTTTCAACGTACCAGACCGGACCGCAGGGGAACGAAGCGCACCTCGTCGAAGGTCTCGGTGTCGAGCCCCGCAGCGGTGCGGGTCACGACGGTCAGGTACTGGGTGTCGACGCCGACCGGGATGATCAGGCGCCCGCCCTGCCCGAGTTGCTCCACCAGGTCCGGCGGAATGCTTTCGGGCGCGGCGGTGGCGATGATGCCGTCGAAGGGTGCCTCGCTCTCCCAGCCAATGCCGCCGTCGGCGTGGCGGAGCTGCACATTTTTCAGGCGCAGCTCGCGCAGCCGCTTGCGAGCCTTCTCCTGTAGCGGCTTGATGCGCTCGACGCTGTAAACCTGGCCCACCAGCTGCGCCAGCACCGCCGTTTGGTAACCGGAGCCAGTACCAATTTCCAGCACCCGGTTCACCGGGCCGGTGGCCAGCAGCAGTTCGGTCATGCGCGCCACGATCCAGGGCTGGGACAGGGTCTGGGAATAACCGATGGGGAGTGAGCTGTCTTCATAGGCGCGCTGGGCGAGGGCTTCGTCCACGAACATGTGGCGGGGGGTACTGCGGATAACCTCGAGAACTTCAGTGCTTTCGATGCCCTGCTCGCGCAGGCGCTGCACCAGCCGCTCGCGGGTGCGCTGAGAGGTCATACCAATGCCGCGCAGGTCAGTCGCGTTCACGTTCCATCAATCCCTGTAGTTCCATGCCGCCCTCGCAGCACAGCGCATCATCACAGAATGCCCGTAGCTTGTCATCCGGGCAACAACACCACCACGGCGTGGGCGGCAATCCCCTCGCGACGGCCGATATAGCCGAGTTCTTCCGTGGTGGTCGCCTTGACGTTGACCGCCTGCACGTCGGCTTCCAGGTCGGCCGCCAGCACCGCGCGCATGGTATCGATATGCGGTGCCAGCTTCGGCGCCTGGGCGATGATGGTGAGGTCGGCGTTGCCGAGCCGGAAGCCCTGTTGCCGCGCCAGCGCGAATACGCACTTCAGCAGGATGCGACTGTCGATATCGGCATTCTGCGGGTCGTCGTCGGGAAAGTGGCGGCCGATATCGCCCAGCCCCAGCGCGCCCAGCATGGCGTCGCACAGCGCGTGGATGGCCACGTCACCATCGGAGTGGGCTTCCAGGGCGTGATCAAAGGGCACCCGCACGCCACCCAGCATCACGTGGTCGCCCTCGCAGAAGCGATGAACGTCAAAGCCGTGTCCGATTCGCACCATGGCCAGTCTCCAGCTTATTGCCTGTCGGACCGCGCGCTCCGGGCGGCGAGGAAAGCCTCCGCCACCGCCAGGTCCGCCGGCCGGGTTATCTTGATATTGGTCGCCGCCCCCGCCACCAGGCGCGGTGCATGGCCTGCCTGCTCCATCGCGGAGGCCTCGTCAGTAACCTTGCGCCCCGCCGCCAGCGCCGACTCCAGCGCCTCCCGCAGCAGGCCGAACCGGAACATCTGCGGGGTCTGGGCCAGCCACAGGCCGTCGCGGTCCACCGTCGCCGCGACGCGCTGTTCACCGTTGGCACGTTTGACCGTCTCCGACACCGGCAGCGCCAACAAGCCGCCTACCGGGTCTTGCCTGAGACTGGTTACCAGGCTGGTCAGCTCCTCGATGCTCACACAGGGCCGGGCGGCGTCGTGCACCAGCACCCAGTCCTCTTGAGCCGCTTTATCTGCCAGCGCCCGCAGGCAGGCCAGCACCGAGTCGGCGCGCTCGGCACCGCCCACCGTGGTCATGACCCGCGGGTCGTCGGCAGCGGGCAAAGCCGACCAGCGTTCATCGCCGGCCGCCAGCGCCACGGTAATACCATCCAGCTCCGGCAATACCAGCAGCGCATCCAGCGTGTGTTGCAGGATCGGCGTGCCGCCGAGCTGCAGGTATTGCTTGGGCGTGCCTGCCGCCATCCGCGAGCCGCTACCGGCGGCGGGCACCACGCCCCAGAATCTTGGCTCAGTGGTCATTGTTTTCCCGGTCCTGGCGCTCCGCGGGCTGCGCGCCGCGCTGGTCCGGCTCGTCCTCCACCAGCTGGTAGTAGGTCTCGCCGTCGCGGATCATGCCCAGGTCGCGGCGCGCCCGCTCCTCGACGGTCTCCAGCCCCTGCTGCAGCTCGATGACTTCCTGCTCCAGGCGCAGGTTGCGGGCTTCCAGTTCGGCGTTGACCTGCAACTGGCGCTGGATTTCCTCTTCCAGCCGGTGCAGTTCCGCCAGGCTGCCCTCCTCGGCAAACCACAGCCGGTACTGGGAGGCCAGCAGCAAAACCAGCAGGCCGGCGGCCAGCCACCTCATACCTTGAACCCGGACCGATCAGGCCAGGGGGCGGCCCAGGGGCCAGACAGATCAGGCGCGAAACTCATCACGGCCGCGGTAGGCCGCCATACCCTGCAGCTCAGCCTCTATGCGCAGCAGGCGGTTGTACTTGGCAACACGGTCCGAGCGGCACAGGGAACCCGTCTTGATCTGCCCCGCGGCGGTCGCCACCGCCAGGTCGGCAATGGTGGTGTCTTCGGTCTCGCCGGAGCGATGTGAGATGACCGCGGTAAAGCCGGCATCGTTCGCCATGCGAATGGCATCCAGGGTTTCCGTCAGGCTGCCGATCTGGTTGAACTTGATGAGAATGGAGTTGGCCACCCCCTCATCGATACCGCGCTTGAGGATCTTGGTATTGGTCACGAACAGGTCGTCGCCCACCAATTGCACCTTGTCGCCCAGCTTGTCGGTGAGAATTTTCCAGCCGGCCCAGTCGCTCTCGTCCATGCCGTCCTCGATGCTGATGATCGGGTACTTGCCCGCCAGCTCGGCGAGGTAGTCGGCGAACTCGCCACTGTCATACTGCTTGCCTTCGCCGGCCAGGTCGTACTTGCCATCGCGATAGAACTCGGAAGCGGCACAGTCCAGCGCCAGGGTCACGTCGTCGCCCAGGCTATAGCCGGCCTTGCCGACTGCCTCGGCAATCACTTCCAGGGCCGCCTCGTTGGAGGGCAGGTTGGGCGCAAAACCGCCCTCGTCACCGACTGCAGTGTTGAGACCCTGGGCAGACAGCACCTTCTTCAGGTGGTGGAAGATTTCGGCGCCGGCGCGCAGGGCCTCGGCAAAGCTCTCTGCACCTACCGGCTGCACCATGAATTCCTGGATGTCGACATTGTTGTCGGCATGCTCACCGCCGTTGAGGATATTCATCATCGGCACCGGCATGGTCATGGTATCGGTGCCGTTGAGCTCGGCAATGTGCTGGTACAGGGGCACACCTTTGTCTACCGCGGCTGCCCGGGCGGCCGCCAGTGAGGCCGCGAGGATCGCGTTGGCGCCAAGCTGGCCCTTGTTGTCTGTGCCGTCGGCGGCAATCATGGCCTCGTCCAGGCCGGCCTGGTCGCGGGCGTCATGGCCCAGCAGCACATCGCGGATCGGGCCGTTGACGTTGGCCACCGCCGTCAGCACGCCCTTGCCCAGGTAGCGGGCCGCGTCGCCGTCGCGCAGTTCCAGGGCCTCGCGGGAACCGGTCGATGCGCCCGAGGGGGCGCAGGCGCTGCCCACGGCTCCGGATTCCAGGACCACGTCGGCCTGCACGGTGGGGTTGCCCCGCGAGTCGAGGACTTCATAGCCCCGCACGTCTGCGATAGTGCTCATGTGTGTTCTCCAGTGAAAAAAGCGTGTCTAGTGAATATCCAGTGGCGAGAAGGCCTTGACCATGTCGTCTACGGCTTTCATCTGCGCGAGGAAGGGCTCCAGCTGATCCAACGGCAGTGCGCTGGGGCCGTCGCACATGGCCTTGTCAGGGTCCGGGTGCGCTTCGAGGAACAGTCCGGCGAGGCCGACGGCGAGGCCGGCACGTCCCAGTTCCGCCACCTGCTCGCGGCGGCCACCGGAGGCAGCCCCCAGCGGGTCGCGGCATTGCAGGGCGTGGGTCACGTCAAAGATCAGCGGCGCATTGCCCGCGGCCTGCTTCATGACCCTGAAGCCGAGCATGTCGACCACCAGGTTGTCATAGCCAAACTGGGTGCCGCGCTCACAGAGGATCACCCGGCGGTTGCCGCACTCGTTGATCTTCTCGACGATGTTGCCCATCTGGCCGGGGCTGAGGAACTGGGGTTTCTTGACGTTGATGACGGCACCGGTGGCCGCCATGGCGTGCACCAGGTCGGTCTGGCGGGCCAGGAAAGCCGGCAGCTGGATCACGTCGCACACCTCGGCCACGGCCGCCGCCTGGTGGGGCTCGTGCAGGTCGGTGATTAGCGGTACGTCGAACTGGGCCTTTACCTCCGCCATGATCTTCATGCCCTCCTCCAGGCCAGGGCCGCGGAAGGAGTGGATCGACGAACGGTTGGCCTTGTCCCAGGAGGCCTTGAAAACGTAGGGGATGCCGAGCTTGTCGGTTACCGCCTTGTAGTGTTCGGCCGCGGTCAGCGCCAGGTCGCGGGACTCGAGTACGTTGATGCCGCCAAACAGCACGAAGGGTGCCTCGTTGGCGACCCGGATACGCTCCGCAATCACCACCTCGGTGTCAGTATTGATCACGCCACTTCCTCTTCCGATTCGGCCTGGTCGCGAGACTCGTGCAGTGCAATGGCGGCGTTGACGAAGCCCGTGAACAGCGGGTGGCCGCCGCGCGGCCGTGAGGTGAATTCCGGGTGAAACTGGCAGGCCACGAACCAGGGGTGGTCGGGAATCTCGATCATCTCCACCAGTGAGTGGTCACCGGACCAGCCGACGATGCGCAGGCCCGCCTCTTCCAGCTGCGGCACGTAGTTGTTGTTGACCTCGTAGCGGTGACGATGGCGCTCGACGATGGTCTCCTTGCCATACAGCTCGCGGGAGACAGAGCCCTCCACCAGGTGGCAGGGCTGCCCGCCCAGGCGCATGGTGCCGCCCTTGTCCGACTTCTCGGAGCGTTTCTCCACCTTGCCGTCCGCCGTCTGCCACTCGGTAATCAGGGCGATGATGGGATGCGGTGTATCGCGCTTCATCTCGGTACTGTGGGCGCCCTCCAGGCCCGCCACGTTGCGGGCGTATTCGACCATGGCCACGTGCATGCCCAGGCAGATACCGAGGTAAGGCACGCCGTTCTCACGAGCGTACTGCGCCGCCATGATCTTGCCTTCGAAGCCGCGCTCGCCGAACCCGCCCGGCACCAGGATAGCGTCGGCGTGCTTGAGGATGCCGACGCCCTCCTCCTCGATCTGCTCGGAGTCGATGTGCTGGATATTGACCCGCGACAGGGTCTGGATGCCGGCGTGCTTGAGCGCCTCATTCAATGACTTGTAGGCATCCAGCAGGTCCATGTACTTGCCGACCATGGCCACCGTAACGTCCTTGTCGGCATCAATTTCGCCGCGCAACACCTCATCCCACTCGGATAGGTCTGCCTCCGGGCAGTCCAGGCCGAAACGCTCCACCACGATGGAATCGAGGTGCTGGCTGTGCAGCGCGGAGGGAATTTCATAGATGCTGTCGGCATCCAGCAGCGGTATCACCGCGCGCTCCTCGACGTTGGTAAACAGGGCGATCTTCTTGCGGGCGCCCTCTTCCACCTCGATCTCACAGCGGCACAGCAACACGTCTGGCTGCAGGCCGATGGAGCGCAGCTCCTTGACCGAGTGCTGGGTGGGCTTGGTCTTGATCTCGCCGGCCGCGGCGATATAGGGCACCAGCGTAAGGTGCATGAGCATGGCCCGGGCGCTGCCCAGTTCGACCTTGAGCTGGCGAGCCGCTTCCAGGAAGGGGAGGCTCTCGATGTCGCCCACGGTACCGCCGATTTCCACCACGGCAATATCGGCATCTCCGCCGCCCTCCAGCACCCGCCGCTTGATCTCATCGGTGATGTGGGGAATAACCTGGATGGTGGCACCGAGGTAGTCGCCACGGCGCTCGTTGCGCAGCACGGTGTCGTACACCCGGCCGGTGGTGAAGTTGTTGGCGCGGCTCATGGTAGAGCGGGTGAAGCGCTCGTAGTGACCCAGGTCGAGGTCAGTCTCAGCGCCGTCATCGGTGACAAACACCTCGCCATGCTGAAACGGGCTCATGGTGCCCGGGTCGACGTTGATATAGGGGTCAAGCTTGAGCAGCGTAACCTTGAGGCCGCGGGCCTCGAGGATGGCGGCGAGTGAAGCGGCGGCAATGCCCTTGCCCAATGAGGAAACCACACCGCCGGTGACGAAGACGAAGCGCGTCATATTCCAGTTCCAGTCCTTTGCATGCCATAGCATGCCAATACACAGCTCTGCACCGGGGGCAGGTGCCGAGCTGTGCGCTAAGTGTTTCGATGCCGGTGCTGTGGACTCACCCTGGTGCGAACCGTTTCCAGGCCACCGCTGGTGCGTTATCCGGCACAGTGCCGACAGCGCTCAGGGGGTGAAATAAGTGTCGCGACCGGCTTTGCACGGCCCTGCAAAAGATGGGTCGTCAGGATAACAGAAAGGCCAAACCCGCTCAATCAGAGACGGCCCGCAGGGGCTGCCAGCGAACCCTGTAAGCGGCTTCGCCGCTGGCCGCCTGGTGTCCCTCGCAAACCAACAGGTCGGCCACCGCGGCCAGTTCATCATCGGCATACAGCAGCGGCAGGCGCTCGCGGATCCAGGGCGGCACCGCGCGCTCCTGCAAGAGCTGTTTCAGGGCCTGGCTCTGGCTGCGTCCGACCGGCCGGCAACGCTCTCCGCCGCTGCGCCAGCCCAGGTCCCAGCCGCCCGACCCCGGCAGTGCCAGCCCGCTGTCGGCTGGCTCCACCCACAACTCTCCGAGACCCGCCAGCGCCAGGGGCTTGCCCGGCTCGAGCCGCGCATCTTGCGGCAGGTCCGCCGCTTCCGCGACCAGGTAGACCCGCTGCCGGTAGCGACGCAGGCTGCCGCTCGACAGTGCCAGCGCCGGCTGGCTGTCTTCCGCGGCGTCTGCCAGCTGTCGCGCAAACTCCAGCAACTGGCCCCGGGGTGGTGGTGAGACCCCTTCGGACTCCAGCCAGCGACGCAGCAAACGGACAGATTCCGTGAGCGACTCTGCCCCCAGCACAGCGAGGTCCAGGCAGGGTTCTCCAAAGGCCTCGGCACGGGCCTCCGCAAGGCGCCCCTCGTCCAGTGCGGCGAGCGCCAGCTCGGCATCTGCCAGGGATTCCATGCTGGTGACCACACTGCGGCGGTAGCCCGGCCAGCGCGACGCCAGCCCCGGCAGCAGCTGCCAGCGCAGGAAATTGCGGTCGGCATCCAGCGCGGCATTGGATGGGTCCTCCACCCACTCGAACCCGCGCTCCCGGGCTGAGTGTTCGAGTTCGGCACGGGAATAATTGAGCAGCGGCCGCAGTAGATGACCGCTGCCGAGCGAGCGGGTCTGCGGCATACCTGCCAGGCCGCGGGTGCCGGCACCGCGCATAAGCCGCAGGAAAAACGTCTCCACCTGGTCGTCCAGGTGATGTGCCAGCAGCAGTAACTCGCCGGTTCCCAGGCAGTCGGTAAAAGCCTGGTATCGCGCCTCGCGGGCTGCCGCTTCCGGTCCGTCGCCGGCGACCGCCACCTTCACGCGGCGGATGTCCAGCGGCACACCCAGGGTTTCACAGAAGCTTGCACAATGGGCTGCCCAGCGGCCCGAGTCCGGGTGTAACTGGTGATCGACGTGAATGGCTGACAACGGCGGCAGGGAGGACTGGTGGGTGTGCTGCCGCAGTTCGGCCAGCAGACTCAACAACAGGCAGGAATCCAGTCCGCCGCTGAGACCCACCCGCCAATGCGGCGCCCCGCGCCAGGGCTCCAGCACGGGCAGCAGGGATTCAGCAGTCAGGGTCACCGGACCCGGCGGGCTCAGTTGCCGTAGGACATCAGGCGCTGGTAGCGGGCTTCCAGCATGTCATCCACCGGCTCCGCCTGCAGGCGGTCGATTTCCTGCACAAGGTGGGCCTGGATGCGGCTGGCCACCAGGTCGATATCGCGGTGGGCGCCGCCCAGCGGTTCTTCAATGGTGGCGTCCACGATCCCCAGCTCTTCCAGTACGCTGGAGGTGACCCCCATGGCCTGGGCGGCATCCGGGGCCTTCTCGGAGGTCTTCCAGATGATATTGGCGCAGCCCTCAGGCGAGATCACAAAGTAGGTGGAGTACTGGAGCATGGCGAGGTGGTCGCCAACGCCGATGCCCAGTGCACCGCCGGAGCTCCCCTCACCAATCACCACCGAAACGATAGGCGTGCGCAGTCGCGACATGACCGCCAGGTTCTGGGCAATGGCCTCGGAAATTCCACGCTCCTCGGAATCGATCCCCGGGTAGGCGCCGGGCGTGTCGATCAAGGTGATGACCGGCATGCTGTAACGTTCTGCCAGCTCCATGAGGCGCAGGGCTTTGCGGTAGCCTTCCGGCTTCGGCATACCGAAGTTGCGGGTGACCTTGTCCTGCACGCTGCGACCCTTCTCCTGGCCGATGACCATGACGGGTTTGCCTTCCAGCCGCGCAACGCCGCCGACGATGGCCTTGTCATCGGCAAAGTGCCGATCGCCGTGCAGTTCGTCGAACTCGGTGAATACGCGAGGGATATAGTCCATGGTGTAGGGGCGCTTGGGATGGCGCGCCACCTTGACGATGTCCCAGGCGCTCAAACCCGCGTAGATCTTCTCGGTCAGCCGGGTACTCTTCTCGCGCAGCTTGGCGATCTCGTCAGCGATGTTGATATCGTTGTCGGTCCCAACCAGCTGCAGCTCCTCGATTTTCACTTCGAGTTCCGCTATCGGCTGTTCGAAATCCAGGAAATTCGGATTCATTCGGCGCGTTGATGCCTCTACACAGTCAAGGCGCCCAAGTGTACACGAGCCAGAGCCATCGGGGACAGGCCCCTTTAAAGGGCGCTGCTGAGCATGCGGCGGCGGAGCCAGGCGATCTGGGTGCCGAGGGGGAGGTCCTTGGGGCAGCTGTCTTCGCAGCCCAGCAGGCTCATGCAGCCGAAAACGCCGTTCTCATCGCCCACCAGCTCGTAGAAGTCGGCGTCGCTGCGAGTATCCCGCGGGTCCATGTGCAGGCGGGCGAGCTTGTTGAGGCCCACAGCGCCCGCGAAGTCTTCGCGCATCTGGATGGTGCCGCAGGCGGCGATACAGCAGCCGCATTCAATACAGCGTTCCAGTTCGTAGATATCCTGGGCAAGGTCCGGGTCCATCACCGGCTCCAGGGCATCGATGTCCGGTTCCGGGTCGGCGAGGTGCACCCAGGCTTCCAGCCGTTCGCTCATGGCGCGCATCCACTTGCCGGTGTTGACCGACAGGTCGGCGATCAGCTCGAAACCCGGCAGCGGCGCCAGCGTAATTAACGCCGGCAGGTCGGCAGTCAGCGTTCGGCAGGCCAGCCCGGGTTTGCCGTTGATGAGCATGCCGCAGCTACCGCAGATGCCGGCGCGGCATACGAAGTCGAACTGCAGGCTCGGGTCCTGCTGTTCGCGAATCTCGTTCAGTGCGATGAACAGGGTCATGGCGTCGGCTTCTTCCAGGTGGTAACTCTGGAAGGCGGGCGTGGAATCCGGGTCCTGCGGGTTGTAGCGCAGCACCCGGAGCTCCAGCTCGCGGCGGTCGCTGGTGATCACCGCGCTCACGCGGCTCCCTCCTGCTCCGCCGTCTCATCCGGCAGCCGTTCGTTGCGGCCGCGGAAGCGCTCCGGCAGCTGTTCCTCGAAGGGCAGCAGGGCACGCTGGCGGGCAAAGCGATCAGCCGCCTGCCCCTCTACGGCCGAAACCTCCGCCTGGCGGCGGGAGGTATCCGGGTGCTCGATGTGATCTTTCGCGCCATAGCCACGCCAGCCCGGCGGCAACTCCATGCGCATCACGTCCAGCGGCTCGTAGGCCAGCTCCGGTTGCAGGGCATCCGCTCCGGGCCAGGTGGCCAGGGTGCGAGACAACCACTGGGCGTCATCGCGGCGCGGGAAATCCTCACGGAAGTGGGCACCGCGACTCTCGGTGCGGGCCAGGGCGCCTTGCGCCACGCACAGCGCGAGCTTGAGCATTTTTTCGACCCGGTAGGCGGCCGCCAGCTCCGGGTTTGCGCCCCGCACCTGGGTGCGCAGGCCAATCTGCCCACAACGGGTGAGCAGCTCCCGCAAGCTGCTGACTGCCTCCTCCAGGCGTTCGCCGCTGCGGAAGATGCCGACCTTGTCGGTCATGGTTTCCTGCATGGCCCGCATCAGCTCAAACGGACTCTCCGAGCCGCCGCCCTCGGCAATCCCCTCCAGCCGCTTCCCCACTTGCCCGCCGTGGTCGCGGACCAGGCCGGTGGAAAGGCGAATCTCACTGTCAGGGCTGTCGCACCAGTCGGCGATGTACTCGCCCACCAGCATGCCCGCCACCACGGTCTCGGCCACCGAGTTGCCGCCCAGGCGGTTGAAACCATGCATATCCCAGCAGGCCGCCTCCCCCGCCGCAAACAGTCCTTTCAGGCCGGTACTCTCGCCACGGTAGTCGGTGCGAATGCCACCCATGGAATAGTGCTGGGCCGGACGTACCGGGATCAGTTCGTTGGCCGGGTCGATACCCAGGAAGTAGCGGCAGATTTCCTTCACCTCGCGCAACCGAGTATCGATGTGCTCGCGCCCCAGCAGCCGAATGTCCAGCCAAAGGTGCTCGCCAAACCGGGTGCGCGCACCCTGGCCGCCGGCGATGTGTTGCTCCATGCGACGCGACACAACATCACGGGAGGCCAGCTCCCGTTTCTCCGGTTCATAGTCGGGCATGAATCGGTGTTCGTTGCCGTCCAGCAACAGGCCGCCATCGCCGCGGCAGCCTTCGGTCACGAGGATGCCAGCGGGAAAGATTCCGGTGGGATGGAACTGCACCGCCTCCATATTGCCGAGCGGCGTGGCACCGGTTTCCAGTGCGATCGCCGCACCGATGCCCTCGTTGATCACCGCATTGGTGGATACACGGTAGATGCGCCCGAAGCCGCCGCTGGCAATGCAGGTGGCGCGGGCCAGGTAAGCTCGCAGCTTGCCGGTGACCAGGTCGCGCACGATGGCACCCAGGCAGCGGCCGTCCTCGTGAATCAGGGCCAGCGCCTCGCAGCGCTCGTGGACGGGAATGTCCCTGGCAATGGCCTGGTCGCTCATGGTATAGAGCATGGAGTGCCCGGTGCCGTCGGCCACATAGCAGGTGCGCCACTTGCGGGTGCCGCCGAAATCGCGGGCATCGATCAGGCCATGGGCAGCGTCGGATTCCACCAGGGTTTCCGCCTGGCCATTGATGATGGCCCGATGGGGGCCGCGCCGCACCCGGTTCCAGGGTACCCCCCAGGCCGCCAGCTCGCGGATCGCCTTGGGGGCGGTGTGCACGAACATGCGAACCACATCCTGGTCGGCACCCCAGTCGCTGCCGCGCACAGTGTCCGCAAAATGCACGTCTTCGTTGTCGCCGCGAGCCTTGAGGCTGTTGGCCAGGCTGGCCTGCATGCCGCCCTGGGCCGCCGCCGAATGGGAGCGCTTCGGTGGCACCAGGCTCAGCACGATGGCCTCATGGCCGCGCCGGCGGGCGCCGATAGCAACCCGCAGGCCCGCCAGCCCGCCGCCGATCACCAGCACATCGGTGTGAATGATCTCCATCAGTCGCTGCCCTGTTGCCAGCTCGGCACATAGCGCTCACCGGCCTGCACGGCCGGCTCGGCGCCAATCTTCATGTAGGCAGAAAAGGTCAGGCTGCCCAGCACCAGGTAGAACAGCACAATGCCCGTCACCACCCGCCGCAGGGCCAGTCGCCGCCGGGTCAGGCCAAACAGGTCCCACTTGATGATGAGCCGATAGATGCCCAACCCCGCATGCACCTCCACCGCGAACATCAGCACCAGGTCCAGCAACCAGGTACCGCCATAGACCCGGGCGGCCGAAGCGTGGGGGCCAATCATGTCCGGGTGCATGATCATGTCGTAAAGGTGAATGGTGGCCGTGAACATCAACACCAGCCCGGTCACCACCTGCACCAGCCACAGGGTGGTATCGCCGTGGCGCAGGCTGCGACTGTGGCGCCAGAACAGGCTGTACTGCCGATAGCTACCCGGCAGCTTCCAGATCGCCACCAGCGCATGCAGCAGGAAAATCGCCAGCACCGCCACCGCCACGCCGCTCACCAGCGCCGGGTAGGCGCGCCCGAAGATGAATTCACCTTCCAGCATGCGGGTCACGGTGTACATGGCGTCCTTGCCGAGCAGGATGCTGGACACCAGGAACATGTGCACCCACATAAACAGCACCAGGACGGCACCGGATGCACCCTGCAACAGGTCCAGCCACGCCTGTGCACGACCGGAGCCAAGTGCCTTCGGCGCACCCGCAGTGGGAACTGCCTTGAACGTCGTCTCAGACATGCCTACCAGAATAGGCACTGCCGGTAGGCTCAACTAGTCACGACTGACACTTTCTTGATTCGGCTCAATTAGGCCCTGGCCTGGCTGGGTTCATCGCTCCGAATGCGCGCGCGAAGCACCTGGGGGCCTTCCGGGACGCGCTAAAAGCATGACATCCATGTCTCGCTCGGATGCGGCCATCCATGGCCGCATACGGTCCCGGAAGGCCCCCAGGCACTCCGCACGCTCGATAAGAGCCAGCCAACTGCATACACGCTTTTCCATCGAGTCGATTCTCGCTCGAAAAAAGGACGTGAGCTGGGTAGACCCCCTCCCCGGACCGTCGACGGCCAGGACGGCCGTCGCCGAGCGAGACATGGACGTCATGCTTTTAGCGCGTCTGGGGAGGGGGTCTACCCAGTTCGCGGCCGACCTACGTAGCTGGACCGCCTCTCAATGAGACATTGGTGGATGCTGACGATCAGGAGTAGCCGACTTCAGGCGGGGTAGCTGAGGGTGACTTTGCCGGGGCCGCAGCATTCCTGGAGCTGCTGGATGAGGTCGTCGGTGGGGCTGACGCGCCAGCGTTCGCCGAGGGGCAGGCGCGCGCGGTTGTCAGGCTGGCAGTACCAGAAGGCCACCGGACACTGGCCCTCGTGGGCGTGCTCCAGCAGCTGGTGGATGCGATCGGCGAAGGCCTCGTCGACCAGGTCGGCAGCCACTTCGATGGTCAGCTCCGCCCGCGCCGACTGGCGCGCCTGTTCAAGGCTGCGCACACTGTTGGCACGCATACCCAGGGCACCACTGTAATCGTCATTGGCCACGGTACCCTCGAGGATGAGAATCGCGTCTTTCTGCAGCAGCTCGCGGTACTCGCTGTAGACCTCGCCGAACACGGTGACCTCCAGGCGCGCGCTGCGGTCGTCGATGCTGAGCACGGCCATGGTATCGCCGCGACGGGTTTTCATGGTGCGCATGGAAACCACCAGGCCGGTCACCACCTGGTTGCGGGAGCCGTCGGCGCGCAGCTCCTTAAGTCGGGTGGGAGCAATCTTGCGCAGCTCCGCCTCGTATTCGTCGAAGGGGTGGCCGGTAATCCACAGGCCCAGGGTTTCCTTCTCGCCGGCCAGGGTCAGCTTGGCGGACCAGGGCTTGGAGCCGCGATAGTTGGCATAAACGTCGCCGTTGGGCACGTCGGCCACCGGCCCGCCGAACATGTCATCCATACCGGCGCTGGCGTTGGCGGCATTCTGCTGGGCCGCCTGCAGGGCGTCGTCCAACGCCGCCCACAGCACGGCACGGTCTTCGCCGAGGGAATCAAAGGCGCCGGAGCGGATCAGGGCTTCCACGGCGCGACGATTGACCCGCCTGGGATCGGTGCGGGCGCAGAAGTCGAACAGGTCGGTGAACGGCCCGCCCTCCTGGCGCGCCTCCATGATGCTGCTGATCGGGCCCTCGCCGAGGCCCTTGATGGCACCGAGCCCGTAGATGATCTCGCCGGCCTCATCGACCGTGAACATGTAGGCGCCGACATTCACGTCCGGGTGCCGGGGCGGCAGGCCCATAGCGTGGCATTCGTCGACGAAGGTAACGATCTTGTCCGTGTTCTGCAGTTCTGAGCTCATTACCGCCGCCATGAACGGCGCGGGGTAGTGAGTCTTGAGCCAGGCGGTCTGGTAGGAGACCAGGGCGTAGGCCGCCGAGTGGGACTTGTTGAAACCGTAGCCGGCGAACTTCTCCACCAGGTCGAAGATCTTCATGGCCAGGTTCGGGTCCACCCCCTTGCTGGCGGCGCCCTCCTGGAACACCGCCCGCTGCTTGGCCATCTCCTCGGGCTTCTTTTTGCCCATGGCGCGGCGCAACAGGTCGGCGCCGCCGAGGGTGTAACCGGCCAGCTCCTGGGCAATCTGCATCACCTGCTCCTGGTAAAGGATGATGCCGTAGGTGGGCTCGAGGATCGGCTCAAGCCATTCGTGCTGGTACTGGGCGTCGGGATAGGAAATCGCCTCGCGCCCGTGCTTGCGGTTGATGAAGTTGTCGACCATGCCCGACTGCAGCGGGCCCGGCCGGAACAGCGCCACCAGCGCCACGATGTCCTCGAAGCAGTCCGGCTTGAGGCGGTCGATGAGGTCCTTCATGCCGCGGGATTCGAGCTGGAACACGGCCGTGGTCTTAGCGCTCTGCAGCAGGCCGAATGTTTCGGCGTCATCCAGCGGTATCTGTGAAATATCGAGCGGTGTTTCACCGGCGGCCTGGCGCTGGCGGTCGATGATGTCCACCGCCCAGTCGATGATGGTCAGGGTGCGCAGGCCGAGGAAGTCGAACTTCACCAGGCCCACGTCTTCCACATCGTTCTTGTCGTACTGGGTGACCAGGCTGCCACCGGTGTCGTCGCAGAACAGCGGCGAGAACTCGGTCAGCTCTGACGGTGCGATGACCACGCCCCCGGCGTGCTTGCCGACATTGCGGGTCAGGCCTTCGAGCTGCAGCGCCATATCCCAGATTTCCTGGGCATCGGCGTCCTCTTTCAGGAAGTCACGGAGCACCTCTTCCTGCTCAAAGGCCTTGTCCAGGGTCATGCCCACTTCGAAGGGAATCAGCTTGGAGAGCTTGTCCGCCAGCCCGTAGCTCTTGCCCTGCACCCGGGCCACGTCGCGCACCACGGCCTTGGCGGCCATGGTGCCGAAGGTGATGATCTGCGAGACCGCGTCGCCGCCATAGGTATCAGACACGTACTTGATGACCTGGTCGCGGCGCTCCATGCAGAAGTCCACGTCGAAGTCGGGCATGGAAACCCGCTCCGGGTTGAGGAAGCGCTCGAACAGCAGATCGTATTCAATCGGGTCGAGATCGGTGATCTCCAGCGCGTAGGCCACCAGCGAACCGGCACCGGAACCGCGCCCGGGCCCGACCGGGATGCCCTGCTGCTTGGACCAGCGAATGAAGTCCATCACGATCAGGAAGTAGCCGGGGAAGCCCATCTGGATGATGACATTCAGCTCGAAGTCGAGGCGCTCCCGGTACTCTTTCTGCTTCTCGCTGAAATCGGCGGCGCTGGTATCGAACAGGGTCGCCAGGCGGGCATCCAGGCCCTCGTGAGAGAGCTGGCGGAAGTACTCGTCCATAGTGAGCCCTTCCGGCACCGGGTAATCCGGCAGGAAGGCCTTGCCGAGCTCCAGGCTGACGTTGCAGCGGCGAGCAATCTCCACGGTATTCTCGATAGCCTCGGGAATATCGCTGAACAGTTCCTGCATTTCCTCGGGGCTGCGCAGGTACTGCTGGTCGGAGTAGTTGCGCGAGCGGCGCGGGTCGTCGAGGGTGCGGCCCTCGTGAATACAGACCCGCACCTCGTGGGCCTCGAACTCGTCTGCGGCCAGGAAGCGCACGTCGTTGGTGGCCACTACGGGGCAGCCACTGGCCGCCGCCAGCTCCACCGCGGCATGCAGGTAGGCGTCTTCGTTGTCGCGGCCGGTACGCTGCAGCTCCAGGTAGAAGCGATCCGGATAGAGATTCATCCAGAACGCCAGCCGCTCGGCAGCCTGTTCGCGACGACCGCCCACCAGCGCGAGGCCCACATCGCCCTGGCGCCCGCCGGACAGGGCAATCAGGCCGTCACTGGCCTCGGCCAGCCAGCTGCGCTCTACCTGGGGAATACCCAGGTGCTGTCCCTCAAGATAGGCGCGAGAGATGAGCCGGGTGAGATTGCGGTAGCCGGTGTTGTCGGTGGCCAGCAGGCAGATGAGCGAGGGCGCCTCGTCCCCCTCCCGCACCAGCAGGTCGGCACCGAACAGCGGCTTTATCCCACTCGCGGTCGCCGCCTTGTAGAACTTCACCAGGCCGTAGAAGTTGCACTGGTCGGTGACCGCCACCGCCGGCATACCCAGCTCCGACACCCGCTCAACCAGCGGCTTGACCCGCACCAGGCTGTCGATCAGGGAAAATTCGGTATGCACCCGCAGGTGAACGAAGGCAGGCATCTTACTGTGCCGCCTCCAGCTTGCTGAGCAGGTCGCGCACCGGCCCGAAGCTCCTGCGGTGGGCGGGCGTTACGCCCAGGGATTTCAGGGCATCCAGGTGCTGGCGCGTCGGGTAACCCTTATGCTGCGCCAGGCCGTAGCCGGGGTAGGTTGCATCCAGCGCCACCAGTTCGGCATCGCGCTGCACCTTGGCGAGAATGGAGGCGGCGGCAATCGCCGGCACGCTGGCGTCGCCGCCGATGACCGGCTCCGAGGCATAGGGCCAGCGCGGCAGCCGGTTGCCGTCCACCAGCACATAGGCGGGTTCCACGCCCAGCCCCTGCACTGCGCGGTGCATGGCCAGCAGACTGGCCTGCAGGATGTTGATCTCGTCAATTTCGGCAACGCTGGCGCGCCCCAGCGACCAGGCCAGCGCGCTTTCGCGTATCTCCACGGCGAGCTGTTCGCGCCGCTCGGCGGTCAACTTCTTGGAGTCGTCGAGGCCGGTCACCGGCCGCGCGGGATCGAGAATGACCGCTGCCGCCACCACGTCGCCGGCCAGCGGCCCGCGGCCGACCTCGTCGACCCCGACCAGGCCCTCGGCGGGATAGCCCTCGTAGAAACTACTGCTGAATAGATCCGCGTCCAATGGCGGTATGCGTCCCCTATCGGGCGCCAGTGAGCGGCGCCGCACATTTTTTCGCAGCATACCGCGCCCCCAAAATCGGGAAAAGCAGATCCCGCCATCAACCGAAAAAACCGTAACCCATCCCCTCAGCAATCGACCCCAACGATCAAACCGAGGACGAAAAACCGTCGCGCAAACAAAGCGCTCGACCACACCAATCGGCGGTAGCCTAAACAAATCAACTCGAGGAGATCAAAGGCGCCGACAGGGAGTACGCCCCTACAAACTAGCTAACGGCTATCAGCCCGTGCGGTCTTATGGAGAGGGAGTGTGCCCCACGAAAATAGCCAAAGGCTGCCAGCCTGAGCGATGGCATGGAGAGGAAGTACGCCCCTCCAGATTAGCTAATGGCCGTAAGCCTGAGCGGTTTTGTAAAAAGCCTTTAGCGATCAGCACAAAGAATCGTCGCAGAAGAACACAGCTCGCCGTCCACATCTGCGCTCACTTCGAACTTCCAGATGCCGCGGCGCACAGACAGCACTTTTGCATGCAACATCAGCCGGTCGCCGGGCACCACCTGGCGTTTGAAGCGCACGTTGTCGGCACCGACGAACATGTACATGGAGCCATCCTCCGGCTTCTTGTCCATGCTTTTGAAGCCGAGAATGCCCGCAGTCTGGGCCATGGCCTCCAGGGTCAACATGCCGGGGAAGAGCGGCTTGTCGGGAAAATGACCCTGGAACAGTTCCTCGTTCACCGTGATGTTCTTGTAGGCGACGATGGACTCGCCGAGGTTCAGCTCGACCACCCGATCCACCAGCAGGAAAGGGTAGCGGTGCGGGAGATACTCCCGGATTTCCTCGATCATCATTTCAGCCACGGCGGTGCCTCCCTTCCCGTAGAGCCGGTCCCGATGGCGACGCCGCCGGGACGAGTCTGCCTTACTCTGCGGCCGCCTGCTGGTTCAGCTTGTCGGTGACCTTGGCGGTGATGCTGAAGCCGTTGTCTGCGTGAATAACGGCGTTGCGCTGGATCAGCAGTCCAATGCCTTCACTGGCAATCAGGTCACGCAGCACGGCCTGCACCTTGGGAGTCATTTCCTGCAGCAGTTCCTGGCCCAGCTGTTGCTCGGCCTGCTGCAGCTTGCGCAGCACGTGCTCGAGGTCGGCGTTCTTGTTGGCGAGGCGCTTGCGCGCTGCCTGCTGCTGCTCCGCGCTCATCACGGCCAGGTCGTTCTGCACTTCCTTGATCAGTGCTTCACGCTCCTGTTGCAGCTGGTCCAACTCATCCTTGTCGGCCTTGTAATCAACGGTTTCCCGCAGGGCATTGAGCCGCTGCTGGGCCTCGTCGGTTTGCAGGATAGCCTGCTCCAGGTCCACAACGGCAATACGGCCCTGGGCCAATGCTATTGATGGAAGCAATGCCAGGCACAGGCTGGCGCATAGGATCTTAAGCGTCTTGGACACGGTTTTCTCCATTTTCAAACAAAATCAAAAGCCTTGACCGAGGGTAAACTGGAACACCTCTTCCTGGTCAAACTCCCCGGCGTTCAGGGGCTGGGCAATACTGAACGTGATCGGCCCGAAGCCGGTAATCCAGGTGGCGCCTATACCCACCGAGTAACGCAGCTCATTAAGGTCCACGTCAAAGCACTGTCGCTGCGTGGAGCGACAGTTGGTGCTGAACACGTTGCCGGCGTCGATAAAGAACGCCGAGCGGATCTGCCGCTGGTCCTTGATAAACGGAAGCGGGAATATTAACTCAACTCCCCCCTCGACCAGAACATTACCGCCGAACGGCTGATCGCGACGGCGGCGGTTATCCACCTGAAACGCCAGCGCGCCATCGCGAGCCTCAAAACCAAACTGGTCACCATCGGGCCCACCCACCTCAGCGGGATCGCCGTTTTCGTCGATTTCCGTAATCGGCTGGTCGATGATGTATTCCACCGCCGGGGTACTCAAGGGGCCCAGGGTGTTGGGCTGGTAGCCGCGCACCGAGCCGAAGCCGCCGGCGAAGAAGTGCTGGTAGAACGGCAGTTCGCTGGTGTCGCCAAAGCCGTCGCCGTAGCCCAGCTCGGTGCGGAACTTCAGGGTCCAGCTGTTGGTAACCGGGAAGAACAGCTCGCCGCGGTAGGTGAGCTTGTAGTACTCGAGTTCGCTGCCCGGCAAGGCCAGTTCCAGCGATACCGAGTTGGCAATACCCCGGGTCGCAAAGCGCCCGCGGTTCAGGGTCGACTGACTCCAGCTGGTGGTCAGCGTCCAGTTCAGGTACTCGTCGCCGTTGATGTCGATAAAGCCCGGCTCCAGGTCCTGCACCAGGTAATCCGGCGGAATCTGCTCGACAGGAACCAGTTCTTCAGGTGCGGTGTAGCGACCGGTCAGCTCATCGAAGGTGCTGTCGAAGAAAAAGTCTACGCCGTTGATCAGGCGCGGGCTGGCCTGGATTTCCTGTACCGCAAAACGGCCCACGGTAATCTCGGTGTTGTTGACGCCGATGCTGAAACCGAGGCGCTCGGTCTCACGGATCGGGTAGCCGAAGTTCACGGCGCCGCCGAAGGTATCGGTCGAATAGCGCGCCACGTTGATCTCATCGAGGTCGGTGGCCCGGTAGAAGATGTTGAAGCCACGGCTGACGCCATCCTCGGTGTAATACGGGTTGGTGTAGCTGAAGTTGTAGAAGTCCTGGAAACGGCTGGAGTTGGCGGAAATACCCACCCGCTTGCCGGTGCCCAGGAAGTTGTTCTGCTGCAGGTTGAGGCCGAGAATCAGGCCGGCGTCCTGGGCATAGCCGAAGCTTGCGCCGATGGAGCCGGAGGACTGCTCCTCCACCTCAAACTCCACGTCGATCAGGTCGTCGTGACCGGGCACTTCCGGTGTTTCCACCCTGGCGGACGCAAAATAGCCCAGTCGCTCAAGGCGAATGCGCGAGGCCTCGATAGCTGAGGCCGACGCCGGCGCACCTTCCATCTGCCGCATCTCGCGACGCAGCACCTCGTCCACCGTCTTGGTATTGCCGCTGAAGCTGATGCGCCGCACATAGGTGCGCTTGCCCGGGTCCACGAAGAACTTCATGGCCACAGACTTCGCATCCTCGTCGATCTCCGGGATACCCGTCACCTTGGCGAAGTTGTAGCCCTCGTTACCGAGGCGCTGGGTCAGGTACTCCTCGGTGCTGGTCACCAGCTGCTGGGAATAGGTCTGGCCTTCCCGCACCAGCAGGAAGCGGCTCAGGTCTTCTTCCGGCAGCACCAGGTCACCGGAAAGGTCGACCGAAGTCACCGTATACACCTCGCCCTCGTAGAGATTTGCCGTGATGTAGACGGCGTCCTTCTCCGGGCTGACCGACACCTGGGTTGAGTCGATGCGGAACTGCAGATAGCCCCGGTCCATGTAATAGGAGGTCAGGGATTCCAGGTCGCCGCTCAGGCGTTCACGGGAATACTTGTCATCGCTGGTGATAAAGGACAAAAGACCTGTGGGCTGCAGCTCGAACAGGTCGATGAGCTCGTCGTCGTCAAACACCTCGTTGCCGACAATGTTGATGTGCTTGATCTTGGAAACCGTGCCCTCGTTCACGTCGATATTGATCGACACGCGGTTGCGGGGCTCGGGAATCACCTCGGTTTCGATGCCGGCGTCGTAGCGGCCCTGCTGGACGTACTGGCGCTGCAGCTCCATCTGCATGCCTTCCAGGGTCGAGCGCCTGAACACACCGCCCTCGGCCAGGCCCGCACCTTTCAGGCCACTGAGCAGGTCTTCGGTTTCGATCGCCTTGTTACCGGAAATGACGATTTCGGAAATACTCGGCCGCTCGGCGACGATGATCACCAGTACGTTGCCGTCACGGCCGATCTGGATATCGTCGAAGTTGCCGGTGCCGAAAAGGGCGCGCGCCGAGGCACGCAGGGAGCCCTCGGTGGCGGTATCGCCCACACCGATGGGCATGGCGGAGAACACCGAGCCCGCGGAAATCCGCTGCAGGCCTTCAACGCGAATGTCGGAGATCACGAACGGGGCATTCGCCGCAGGCGCAGCCCCCTGGGCATTGGCCGGGGGCGCCAGCGCGACCGACAGGCACAAGGCCGCCAGCAGACACAGCGCGAGAGTGTTACGGAAGCAAACCATTCTGTCGTCTGGCTTCCTCCCCGCGGGTGCCCGAAGGCGCCCTGGAAGCCGGCTCATTATTCCCTGTTTTATCGTTGTCGGACGATCGCGTGCAGGCCACTGCCCGCCATCGTCTGCACCACCACTACTGCCCGGGTCCCCAGCATTGGCAACCCGATGCAGCCTGCCGGTCGCCCGGGCAAGCGCCGTCACAGGCGCCCAAAATCGTTATACAGTGCCAGTATCATCACCCCGACAATGATGAACAGGCCCACCTGGTAGCCCAGCATCTGCACCTTTTCAGGCACCGGCCTACCTACCAGTAGCTCAATCGTGTAATACATCAGGTGGCCCCCATCCAGCACCGGAATGGGCAGCAGGTTCAGTACCCCGAGGCTTACGCTCAGCAGTGCGAGGAAGGCCACAAAGGATTCCAGGCCCGACTCTGCCGAAGCGGTCGCCACTTTAGCAATGGTGATAGGGCCGCTCAAGTTTTTGTGGGAAATAAGTCCCGTCAGCATCTTCTTGATGGAATTGAGCGTGAACATCACCAGTTCACCGGTACGCTGGGTCGCCAGGCCGAGGGCGGCTATGGGGCCGTACTGGAATTCGCGGATCATGTGCTCCGGCCAGGGTTCCGAGCGCGGCGCCACGCCAATCTGGCCGATGGTCTCACCGCTCTCCAGCACCACGCTGTCCGGCACCAGGCGCGTGGTCATCATCTCACCGTCACGCAGGAAGCCCAGTTCGATGGCCACCTCGGGCCGCGCCCTTACATAGTCCACCACCGCGTCCCAGTCAGCCAGCGCGACGCCGTCGGCGCTGCGCAGCTCGTCTCCCACCGCCAGGCCCGCCCGGGCTGCCGGCGTATCGGGAACTACCTGGGCCAGGGTACGGGATACCCCGGGCCGATAAATGGTAATGCCGAGGCCCTGCAGCAGATTGGGTTCTTCCACCCCGCTCAGCCAGGTCTGCAGGTTGCCCTCGGACAGGAAGGTCATATCAGAATCGGGATAGCGCACCGAGAAGCTGATCGGGCCGGTGTCGCCGATGCGGTCCAGCAGACGGTAGTTGACCGCTTGCCAGGTGGGGGTTTCGCGGCCGTCGATTGCGACAATTTCCTGCCCCGGCTCAAGCCCGGCCACCTCGGCCACCGAGCCTTCGGCCACATCGCCAATAATGGGCGCTACGCCGCTTTCACCGGCCAGGAATACGAACCAGTAGGCCACCACCGCCAGCAACAGGTTGGCGATGGGTCCGGCGGACACTACCGCCATACGCTGCAGCACCGGCTTGCGGTTGAAGGCATGCGCCTCCTCGCCCGGGGTCACTTCACCCTCGCGCTCATCCAGCATCTTGACGTAGCCGCCGAGGGGAATCGCGGCAATGACGTATTCGGTGTCCAGCTTGTCGCGCCAGCGCAGCAGCGGGGTGCCGAAACCGATAGAGAACCGCAGCACCTTCACGCCACAGCGCCGGGCCACCCAGAAGTGCCCAAACTCGTGAATGGCGATAAGAATCGCCAGCGTAAATGCCGTGATGGCCAGTGTGTAAATCAGGTCCACTTTACTACTCGTCCCTTGCTTGCCTTTCGCTCACCTGGTTTTCGGTCGCCGTTGCCACTGCCTGTCAGGCGTCCGCCAGGAGTTCCAGGGCCAGTTCGCGCGCCTGCAAGTCCGCCTGTTTGACCACATCCAGCGACGTGGGTTCAGCGCTTGTGGCACGACCCAGCACGTTTTCTATCAGCTCGGGAATTTCGGTAAAGCCCAGGCGCCGGTCCAGGAAGGCATCCACTGCCACCTCATTGGCGGCGTTCAGCTGCGCCATCGCCACACCGCCCTGCCGTACCGCCTGTCGCGCCAGGCCGAGGCAGGGAAAGCGCGCCGTGTCGGGGCGTTCGAAGTCGAGCCGGCCGATGTCAATGATATCAAGCTCGGCGACCCCGGAGCCAATACGCTCCGGCCAGCCCAGGGCGTGGGCAATGGGCGTACGCATATCGGGATTGCCCAGCTGCGCCAGCACCGAACCGTCCACGTACTGGACCATGCTGTGAATGATGCTCTGCGGATGCACGACGATGTCGATAGCATCGCTGCCCACATCAAACAGCCAGCAGGCCTCGACCAGCTCCAGGCCCTTGTTCATCAGGGTGGCTGAATCCACCGAGATCTTGCGCCCCATCGACCAGTTGGGATGGGCGCAGGCCTGGTCCGGCGTGGCGGCCGCCATCTGCTCGACGCTCCACTCCCGGAACGGCCCACCTGACGCGGTCAGCAGGATCTTTGCCACGCCGGCCATGCCGACGGTACCGTCGTCCGCCGCGGGCAGGCACTGGAAAATGGCGTTGTGCTCGCTGTCTATGGGCAACAGCCGGGCGCCGTGCTCGGCCACCGCTGCCATGAACAGGTGCCCGGCCATCACCAGGGCCTCCTTGTTGGCCAGCAGCACGGTTTTGCCGGCCCGGGCCGCGGCCAGGGTGGACTCCAGGCCGGCGGCGCCGACGATCGCCGCCATCACCACATCCACATCAGGATGGGCAGCGACTTCAACCAGCCCGGCTTCGCCCGCCAGTACGGTGGTGTTTGAGCCGGCAGCGGCCAGGCGCGCGGCCAGCGCCTCAGCGCTGTCCGCATCGGCCATCACCGCGAAGCGCGGGGGCTGGGCCAGGCACTGTTCGTAGACAGTATCCACCGAGCGGTTGCCGGCCAGCGCGAACAGCTCGAAGCGCTCCGGGTGGCGGGCGATAACGTCCAGGGTGCTGACGCCGATGGAGCCGCTGCTGCCCAGTACGGCCACTCGCCTCATGACGGCGTCCACCCCGCCAGGATCAGTCCCAGCGCCACCACCGGCGCGGCCGCGGTAATGCCGTCGATACGGTCGAGGAAGCCGCCGTGGCCTGGCAACAGGGTGCCGCTGTCTTTCACGCCACGGTGACGCTTGACCATGCTTTCCAGCAGGTCGCCGACCACGGAGGCAGCGGCGCCAGACACCGCAATGGCGATGACCGCGGGCAGGCCGATGCGCTCCAGGCCCAGCAGGCTGTGAGCAGCGATCGCCAGGCAAATGCAGGTGACCTGGCCGCCGACCACGCCCTCCCAGGACTTGCCGGGACTGACGGTCGGCGCCAGCTTGGTCTTGCCCCACTGGCGGCCTGAGAAATAGGCGCCAATATCGGCCCCGGCCACCAGGATCACCATGGCCAGCAGCATCAGCTTGCCGGAGTCGTAGCTGAGCAGGAAAACCGCCGACAGCCAGGCCGGCACCAGCACCAGCAGGCCCATCAGGGCCAGCATCGGCCGGGTACCCCACAGGGCGCCGCTCATGGGATAGCTCTTGATCCACAGCAGGGCGATCGCCCACCACAGGCAGGCGAGGCCCAGCACCGGTTGCAGGCGCTCGAGCTGTGGCGTGCCAGCGAGGTCTGCATAGACATACATTGCCGCCATGGCCGCCAGCGCCAGCACCACGAAACCGATGCGCAGCACCAGTGACTGGAAACCGGCCAGCCGGCTCCACTCCCAGCTGGCGATAGCAACCACCAGGGCAAACACCAGGGCCAGACCCGGCAGCGGCAGCAGCACCACGGCGGCGATCAGGCTGCCGGCCAGGGCCAGTCCGGTGGCGATTCGCTGCTTGAGCTTATGGCGCATCGGCAGCTCCGCGCAGACCGAAGCGACGCTCGCGCCCGCTGAAATCTTCCAGCGCCAGCGCCAGGTCCCGGGCGCCGAAGTCGGGCCACAGGGTCTCGGTGAAGTACAACTCGCTGTAGGCGAACTGCCAGAGCATGAAATTGCTGACGCGATGATCGCCGCCGGTGCGGATGCACAGGTCGGGCGCCGGCAGGTCGGTGAGGCAGGTCTCCGCGTGCAGCAGTTCAGGGGTAATGGCGTCGGCTTCGATCTCGCCTGCCGCCAGCCGTTCCGCGACCCGGCGCGCCGCCCGGGCGATATCCCAGCGACCGCCGTAGTCGGCGGCAATCACCAGGGTGGTCTCGCTGTTGTTGGCGGTCAGCGCCTCGGCTTCCGCCATCAGCGCCTGCAACCGCTTGCTGAAGCGGTAGCGCTCGCCGATAAAGCGAATGCGGATGCCGTCCTTGTGAAGGGCACGGGTTTCGTTGCGGAGGTAGCGCATGAACAGCGCCAGCAGGTAGCGGACTTCGCCCCGGGGGCGGCCCCAGTTCTCGCTGCTGAAGGCAAACAGGGTGAGGGCTTTCACACCCTGCTCGTTGCAGGCTTCCAGCACGTTGCGTATCGCCTCCATGCCCGCGCGGTGGCCCGCCGAGCCGGGCAGGTTCCTGCGCTTGGCCCAGCGATTGTTGCCGTCCATGATGATCGCAATGTGCTGCGGAATCACGGTCAGATCTCTAGCAGATCGCTTTCCTTTTCCTCGAGCGCCTTTTCAATGTTGGCAATAAAGGTGTCGGTAATCTTCTGCACCTCTTCCTGGGCTCGGCGCTCCTCGTCCTCGGAAATTTCCTTCTCCTTCAACAGGTCCTTGAGCATGCCGTTGGCATCGCGACGGGCGTTGCGTACCGAGACCCGCGCGGATTCGGCCTCCTGGCGCGCCTGCTTGATGAAGCCCTTGCGGGTCTCCTCGGTCAGTGGCGGCATGGGGATGCGAATCACCTCGCCGGCGGTGGCCGGATTCAGGCCCAGGTCGGACTTGAGGATCGCTTTCTCGATTTCCGGTACCACGCCCTTGTCCCAGGCGGTCACCGCCAGGGTGCGGCCGTCTTCTACCGCGATATTGGCCATCTGGTTGAGCGGCGTGTCGGCACCGTAGTATTCGACCCGAATGTCGTCCAGCAGGCTGGGGTGGGCACGGCCGGTGCGAATCTTGTTGAAGTTATGGCTCAGGGCCTCGAGGCTGCGGGACATGCGCTCGCGGGCCTCAGTCTTGATGTCGTCAATCACAGGTCTTGCTCCCTTATTGTTCTGTTATTCACCTCAGGGGTGAATCAGGGTGCCTTCGTCGCCGCCGCGCACGATGCGCAGCAGGGCACCCTGCTGTTCCATGGCAAAGACGCGCACCGGCAGTTCGTGGTCACGGCACAGCACGATGGCGGTCAGGTCCATCACACCCAGCTCCTGCCGCAGCACCTCGTCGAAGCTGAGCTCGTCGTACTTTTCGGCGTCGTCCACCTTCATCGGGTCGGCAGAGTACACGCCATCCACCTTGGTCGCCTTCAGCATCAGGTCTGCCTCGACCTCGATGGCGCGCAGGCAGGCGGATGAGTCGGTGGTGAAGAAGGGATTACCGGTGCCGGCGGCGAAAATCACCACGTCGCCGCCCGCCATCGCCCGCATGGCCTTGCGACGGTCGTAGTGGTCGACCACGCCGCTCATGGGTATGGCGGACATGACCTGGGTAGCAATGCTGGAACGTTCCAGGGCATCGCGCATGGCCAGCGCGTTCATCACTGTGGCCAGCATGCCCATGTGGTCGCCGGTGACCCGGTCGAGACCGGCAGCGCTCAGGGCCGCACCCCGGAACAGGTTGCCGCCACCGATCACCAGGCCTACCTGAACGCCGATACCGACCAACTGGCCGATTTCCAGCGCCATCATGTCGAGGATCTTGGGATCGATCCCGAAGCTCTCCGTGCCGGTCAGCGCTTCACCGCTGAGCTTCAGCAGGATGCGCTGGTACTTCCTGTCACCGAACTGCCTGGGCATCCGACTTCCCCTTCTGTTGTTCGCGTCCTCTATATAGAAAAAACGAGGCCGAAGCCCCGTTTTCCCTGCGGTGGTCAGCCGTTGAGCTGAGCTGCGACTTCCGCAGCGAAGTCCACCTCTTCTTTCTCGATGCCCTCACCCACTTCGAAGCGGGTGAAAGACACGACCTCGGCACCGGCGGCAGCCACCAGCTTGCCGACGGTCACATCCGGGTCCTTGACGAAGTCCTGCTCGACCAGGCTGTTCTCGGCCAGGAACTTCTTGATGCGGCCGCCGATCATCTTCTCGATGATCTCCGCCGGCTTGCCGGACTCCTGGGCCTGGGCAGTGAAGATTTCCTTCTCCTTCTCCACCACTTCTTCCGGCATATCTTCCGGCTTCACCACCTGCGGGGCGACCGCCGCCACGTGCATGGCCACATCGCGGGCCAGCTCGGCGTCGCCGCCCTTGAGCTCGACCAGTACCGCGATGCGGTTGTTGCCGTGCACATAGCTGCCCACCACGCCGTCATCGGCGCTGAGCAGGGCTACCCGACGGACGCCGATATTCTCGCCGATTTTCTGGACCAGCGCCTCACGGGCAGACTCCAGCTCGCCCTCCATCAGGGCGGCAACGTCAGTCACCTTTCCGTTGTGCGCCGCATCCACCACCTGGCTGACAAAGCCCAGGAAACCTTCGTCGCGGGCGACAAAGTCGGTTTCGCTGTTGACTTCCACCATGGTGCCGAAGCTGCCGTCTTCAGCGGTGCGAATCGCCACCACGCCGTCGGCGGCGGTGCGGCCCGCCTTTTTGGCAGCCTTCATGCCGCTGGACTTGCGCAACTCTTCGATGGCTTTTTCGATGTCGTTGTCCGCTGCTGCGAGTGCCTTCTTGCACTCCATCATGCCGAGGCCCGTGCGCTCACGCAGTTCCTTTACCAGTGCTACAGACATTGGAATTCCTCCGTACTACCCCGCGAGGGGCGTGAACAAAATTCAGAATAGCCGGGCGGCGCCTGACCGGCGCCATCCCGGCGGGATTGGCTTACTCGGCGGGAGCCGCTTCGGCCTCGCCTTCGGTGGCTTCAGCTTCCACCTCGACAAACTCGTCGCGCGCAACCGCAGCTTCACCCGCTTCCTCGCGACCGGCCACACAGGCGTCTGCCACGGCGGTCACGTAGAGCTTGATGGCGCGAATCGCGTCGTCATTGCCGGGGATCACGTAGTCGATGCCATCCGGGTTGCTGTTGGTGTCGACGATGCCGATCACCGGGATACCCAGCTTGTTGGCTTCGGTCACGGCAATGCGCTCATGATCCACATCGACAACGAACAGGGCATCGGGCAGGCCGCCCATTTCCTTGATACCACCGATGGAACGCTCCAGCTTCTCCATGGCCCGGGTGCGCATCAGCGCTTCCTTCTTGGTCAGGCGAGCGAAGGTGCCATCCTCGGCTTGCGTCTCCAGCTCACGCAGACGCTTGATGGAGGCGCGGATGGTCTTGTAGTTGGTCAGCATGCCGCCGAGCCAGCGATGGCTCACGTAGGGCATACCGGCGCGATCCGCCTGCTCCTTGATGATCTTGCCCGCGGCGCGCTTGGTGCCGACGAACAGGACCTTGTTCTTGTTGGCCGCGAGCTGCTTGACCAGCGCCAGGGCATCATTGAATGCCGGCACGGTGTGCTCGAGGTTGATGATGTGGATCTTGTTGCGAGCACCGAAGATGTACTCGCCCATCTTGGGATTCCAGTAGCGAGTCTGGTGCCCGAAGTGTGCGCCTGCCTGCAGCAGGTCGCGCATACTTACCTGCGTCATTCCAATTACCTTTTAATCGGGTTAGTCCTCCACATGCCCCATGATCCAACCCGAATCTGGCGATTTCCTGTCGCGTTGCGGCTGCAAGCGGCTGAAATCGGGCATTTCCGGGCACCCTGAACCATGTGACGGCATGTGTGCGTCGTTGTTTTGTCCGGCATTGGCGGGAGTGCCTTACTCGGACGGCGCGCTTTATACCACAGATCGCCCCCTAAGACACTGTTTTTTCGTTGAAATTTGCCCAAGCGGTGGGCACTCGGGTTACAATACGGCCCCTTTTCGAAATGGCCCCACCCCGCCCCCTGCACAGACACGGTCGCAGGGCGCGCTGAACCCGGTGCCAGCAGATAACCGGGAGCTGCCCGGAGAGCGAATGGAAGATTTACCCCTACATCAAGATGCCATGACCGTAACGCTGAAGACCGGCGACGAACTCGACAAGATGCGCACTGCCGGCCGCATGGCGGCCGAAGTGCTGGAAATGATCGGCCCATTTGTAGAAGCCGGCGTCAGCACCGGCGAGCTGGACCGCATTTGCCACGAGTACATCGTCAACGAGCTGGACGCCGTGCCGGCGCCGCTCAACTACAACGGCTTTCCCAAGTCGATCTGCACCTCGGTCAACGAGGTGGTCTGCCACGGCATTCCCAGCGACAAGAAAACCCTCAAATCCGGCGATATCGTCAATATCGATATCACCGTTATCAAGGACGGCTTTCACGGCGACACCAGCAAGATGTTCTTCGTGGGCACCCCGGCCAGCCACGCCGAGCGGCTGGTGAAGATCACCCAGGAGTGTCTCTACCGCGGCATCGAGGTTGTAAAGCCCGGCGCTACCCTGGGCGATATTGGCCACGTGATCCAGCAACACGCAGAGAAGAACTACTACTCGGTGGTGCGGGAATACTGCGGCCACGGCATCGGCCGGGTCTTCCATGAGGAACCGCAGGTGCTGCACTACGGCCGACGCGGCTCCGGCATGACCCTCAAGGAGGGCATGACCTTCACCATCGAGCCCATGCTCAATGCCGGCCGCCGCCACGTAAAGCTCAACAAGAAAGACGGCTGGACCGTGACTACCCGCGACGGGCGCCTGTCTGCCCAGTGGGAGCACACCCTGGCCGTCACCGCTACCGGCGTGGAAGTCCTCACCGCACGGACCGAAGAACACTTTTCATGAATGCCTGCCCCGGCGAGCTGCTGGACCGCGAGGCGCTGGCGACAGCCTGTGATGCCTCTGACAGTCCCGTCGCCACCGTGCGCGAAGCGGTGGAGCGCGCCAACGACTGGCTCAACGAGCAATTTCGCAACGGCCGCGATATCCGCGAACTGCTGAAGCTGCGCGCGGCCGCGATCGACGAGGTCATGCGCCTGCTATGGGGCCGCTTCGACTGGAGCGAGGAGCGCATCGCGCTGGTCGCCGTGGGCGGCTACGGGCGCGGCGAACTGCACCCCCACTCGGATATCGACCTGCTGATCCTGGTTGACGAGGACGCCGAGAGCCAGCACGCCGCCATCGAGGGGTTTGTCACCCAGCTCTGGGACGTCAAGCTGGATATCGGTCACGCGGTGCGCACCGTGGCGGAGTGTGTGGATGCCGCCCAGCGCGACATCACCGTGTGCACCACCCTGATGGAGTCGCGCCTGATTGTCGGCTCCGCCGCCCTGCGGGTAAAAATGCACGATGCCGTCAGCGCCGACAATATCTGGCCCAGCGCCGAGTTTTTCCGCGCCAAGTGGGACGAGCAGAAGCGGCGTCACGCCAAGTACGCCGATACCGAGTACAAGCTGGAACCCAACGTCAAAAGCTCCCCCGGCGGCCTGCGCGATGTGCAGACCATCAGCTGGATCGCCCTGCGCCACTACCGCACCGGCGACCCGGAGGCACTCAAGGCGCTGGGCTTCCTCACCGATGACGAGCTCCACATTCTGGAACGCGGCCGCGATTTCCTGTGGCGGGTGCGCTGGGCGCTGCACATGGTCACCGGCCGCGAGGAAAACCGGCTGCTGTTCGACCACCAGCGCGAACTGGCGCGCCTGTTCGGGTTCGAGGACAGCGACATGCGGCTGGCGGTGGAGCAGTTCATGCAGCGCTACTACCGGGCGGCCCTGGCGATCTCCCAGCTCAACGAGGTGCTGATGCAGCATTTCGACCAGGTCATCCTGCGCTCGGATGCGCCTGAGGAGATTATCGAACTCAACCCGCGCTTCCAGGTGCGCAACGGCCTGCTGGAAGTGAAGGATGAGGAAGTCTTCGACCGCACCCCTTCGGCGCTGCTGGAGCTGTTCCTGCTGTGCGCCCAGGATGAGCGCATCGAGGGTGTACACGCCTCGACCATCCGCCTGGCCAGGGAGCGCCGCGACCTGATCGACGACAGCTTCCGCGCCGACCCGCGCAATCGCCGGCTGTTCATGGAAATCCTGCGTTCGCCCCACAAGCTGGCGCTGCAGCTGCGGCGCATGAATCGATTCGGGATTCTCGGCAAATATCTGCCTGAGTTCGGCCGCATCGTCGGCCAAATGCAGCACGACCTGTTCCACATCTACACCGTGGACGCCCACACCCTGGAAGTGGTCAAGAATATGCGCCGCCTGCTGTACCCCGAGAACCAGGAGCAGTTCCCGGTAACCAGCCGCGTCGCCGGCCGACTGCCCAAGATCGAGCTGCTGTACATTGCCGGCCTCTACCACGATATCGCCAAGGGTCGCGGCGGCGACCACTCGGAGCTGGGCGCCGTGGACGCGCGCCGCTTCTGCGACAAACACGGCGTGAACAAGCACGACACCGACCTGGTGGTCTGGCTGGTAGAGAATCACCTGCTGATGTCAGGCACCGCCCAGCGCAAGGACATTTCCGACCCCGAGGTCATCCGCGAGTTTGCCACTGCCGTCGGCAGCCAGACCTACCTGGATTACCTGCTGTGCCTGACCGTGGCTGACATCAACGCCACCAACCCCACCCTGTGGAACGCCTGGCGCGGCTCGCTGCTGCGACAACTGTACACGGAAACCCGCCGCGCCCTGCAGCGCGGGCTCGACAACCAGGTCGGCAAGCAAGAGGCCATCGCCAATACCCAGCGCCGGGCGCTGGAGCGCCTGGAAGACCGCGGCTTTATCGCCGAAGAAGTCGAGAACCTGTGGTCCGAGGCCGGCGAGGACTATTTCCTGCGCGAGCACGTTGACGACATCGTCTGGCACACTGAGGCCATTGCCCAACACTACGACAAGTCGACCCCGCTGGTTCTGGTGAAACAGGACCCGGTACTGCAGACCGACGCCGCGACCCAGATATTTATCCACGCACGTACCCAGGACTACCTGTTCTCGGCGGTGGCCGCGACCCTGGAGCAACTGCACCTGAGCGTACACGACGCGCGGCTCTACAACTCGGTGGACGGCATGGCCATGGACACCTTCTACGTGCTGGACGAGAGCGGTGAATCCATCGCCAACGACACCCAGCGCCTGGAGCATATTGTCGAGTTCCTGACCCGCACCCTGACTGATCGTGACCGCTTCCCGGAGGTGGTCAATCGCCGCACACCGCGCCAGGTGCGCTACTTCGCCATGCCTACTGAAACCAGCATGTACGTGGATACGGTGAAGAATGTCAGCGTGCTGGAAGTGACGACGCCAGACCGGCCCGGCCTGCTGGCGCGCATCGGCCGCATTTTCTTCGAGCACGGCATCGTGCTGCAGGCGGCCAAGATCGCCACCCTGGGCGAGCGCGTGGAAGACGTGTTCTTTGTCACGGATGCCAACGACCAACCACTGGAGAATCCGGAGCTGGTCGCCAACATCCGCAGCGCGGTTTGCAAGGAACTGGACGAACAGGCAGCGGCCTGATCGGCGCTGGCCATGAACCCGGAACTGGACCTGCTGGAGCCCTACCCGTTTGAGCGCCTGCGGGACCTGTTTGCCGACCTTGAGCCGCCTGCCAAACCGGCACTCAACCTGGGCATCGGCGAACCGCAGCACGCGGCGCCGGCATTCGTCCTCGAGGTGCTGGCCAGCGAGCTCTCCGGCCTGGCGCGCTACCCTGCCACTCGCGGTATCCAGGAACTGAGAAATGCCATGGCTGCCTGGCTGGCGGCACGCTTCAAGCTGCCCGGTGTGGACCCGGAGCGGGAAATCCTGCCGGTGGCCGGCACGCGCGAAGGCCTGTTCGCCATTGCCCAGGCCGTGGTGGATCGCAGCCGCGACCCGCTGGTACTTTGTCCCAACCCCTTCTACCAGATCTATGAAGGAGCGGCCTTGCTGGCCGGTGCCGATATCCACTTCCTGGACTGCCGCGCCGAGGGCGGGTTTATTCCCGACTACGCCGCCGTGTCTTCAGACACCTGGCAGCGCTGCCAGCTTCTGTATCTGTGCAATCCCGGCAACCCCAGTGGCGCCATCACCCCGCTGGCCACACTGCGGCAGCTGGTGGCGCTTGCGCGGGAACACAACTTCGTGATCGTCAGCGACGAGTGCTATTCGGAAATCTACGACGACGAGGCCTCGCCGCCGCCGGGTCTGCTGGAGGCCTGCGTGCAGGCCGGGGCGCCGGGTTTCGACAACTGCCTGGTGTTCCACAGTCTTTCCAAGCGCTCCAACCTGCCGGGCCTGCGCTCCGGGTTCGTGGCAGGTAGCGCCAAGCTCATCGCCTCGTTCCTGCGCTACCGCACCTACCAGGGCTGCGCCATGCCGCTGCATCACCAGCTGGCCAGCCGCGCCGCCTGGTCCGACGAAGTCCATGTTCGTGAAAACCGGGCACAGTACCGGGAGAAGTTTGACGCGGTCTGTGAGCGCCTGGAGGGTGTGCTGGACCTCGAGCGGCCGGCGGCCGGCTTCTACCTGTGGCCGCAGACACCGCTCCCGGATACGGAGCTGGCCCGCCGCCTCTACGCCGAACACCATGTGACCGTGCTGCCGGGCCGTTACCTGGGCCGGGACACGGCGGCCGGCAATCCAGGCGAGAACCGCGTGCGCATGGCGCTGGTGCCCCCGCTGGCGGACTGCCTGCGCGCCGCCGACTGCCTTCGGGATACCCTGGCATGCTGAAAGCAGAACGCGTCGCCTTCGTGCTCGAACGCCTGCAGGCGCTGTACCCGGTGCCGCCGGTGCCGCTGGACCACAGCGACCCCTACACGCTACTGGTGGCGGTTCTGCTGAGCGCCCAGTGCACCGACGAGCGGGTCAACCAGGTCACACCGGCGCTGTTTGCCGCCGCCGACAATCCCTTCGATATGGCCAAACTGAGTGCCGAGCAGATTCGCGAGATTATTCGCCCCTGCGGCCTGTCACCCCAGAAGTCGAAGGCGATCAAGCGACTCAGCGAGATCCTGGTCGAGGACTACGACGGCGTGGTACCCGCCGACATGGAGGCGCTGGAGCGGCTGCCCGGCGTCGGCCACAAGACTGCCAGCGTGGTGATGGCCCAGGCCTTCGGCGTGCCGGCCTTCCCGGTAGACACCCACATCCACCGGCTGGCACAGCGCTGGGGCCTGAGCAGCGGCAAGAACGTGGCCCAGACTGAAAAGGACCTGAAGCGGCTGTTCCCGGAGGAGTGCTGGAACGACCTGCACCTGCAGATCATTTTCTACGGGCGGGAGTTCTGTACCGCCCGCGGCTGCGACGGCACTGTCTGCGAGATCTGCCGAACCTGTTACCCCAACCGCAAGCGGCCGAAGAAAACCCGCAAAGCCTGAACCGCCCTCAGGGCGCAGCCTTGACTACGAGGTTGAACACCTGCGCAGCACCGCGCCCGCGCGGGTCTGCCGCCGCGTCGACCCGACCACCCGGATCCACGGTAATCAGCATGACATCCCCCAATGGACCCCAGCTATTGGGCTCCAGGCGGTAGCCCATGTTCGCGAGGCGGGTCGCCACCTCAGGTGCGATGTCCCGACCCGGGTCGTGGCGAATCAACCGCGCCGCCGGCAGCTGGTGGTGAAAACGGGTCGCGCTGACGGCGTCTTCCGCTGTCATGCCGAAGTCGAGCACGTTGAGCAGCACCTGCAATACCGAGGTAAAAATGGTGCTGCCACCCGGGGTGCCGACCACGGTGACGACCTTGCCGTCGCGCAGCAGCACGGTGGGCGACATGGACGACAGCATGCGCTTGCCGGGCCCGATGGCGTTCATGTCGCGACCGACAACACCAAAGGCATTGGGCACGCCGGGCTTGGCGCTGAAGTCGTTCATCTGGTTGTTGAGCAGGAAGCCCGCGCCCTCGACCACTACCCCGCTGCCGAACTCCCAGTTCTGGGTGTAGGTGAGCGCCACGGCGTTGCCCTCGCCGTCGAGGATCGAGAAGTGGGTGGTCTGGGCACTCTCATAGGGGCTTGTAGCGGCCGGCTTGTCCTGCTCACCGAGACCGGGCATCACGTTCTCGGAAATCGCCTCCGCATTGATGCCCTCCGCCCGCCGCCGCAGGTAGGCCTGGTCCATCAACGCCGCTACCGGCACCGGTGCGAAGTCGGGGTCGCCCAGGTATTCGGCGCGGTCGGCAAAGGCGCGCTTCTCCAGTTCGGCCAGCAGGTGAATATAGGTGGCGGCATTGTGGTCCACACCGTTGAACAACTCGCTGGCTGCGTCATGCATCCCCAGCAGCTGCATCAGCGCGATACCGCCGGAACTGGGCGGCGGTGCCGCCACCACTTCGTGGCCCCGCCAGCTCGCCAGCAGTGGCTTGCGCCAGGGCGCGGTGTATTCGGCGAGGTCGCGGGGCGTGATGATGCCGCCGCTGCGCGCCATCTGCGCCACGATCTGGCGGGCAATCTGGCCGCGATAAAAATCGCCGGGATCTGTGGCGATGCGCCGCAGGGTCGCGGCCAGTTCAGGCTGTTTGAAGGTCGCGCCCGCCTCCATGCCGGCAAAGTAGTCGGCAAAGTTGGTATCGCTGCCGAAGTGCTCAATGGCCGAGTCCTTCATGGCGGCGAGGCTGGGGTGAACCACAAAGCCCTCTTCGGCAAGCCTGATGGCCGGCGCCAGCAGGCGTCGCCAGGGCAGGCGAGCGTAACGCTGGTGTGCTTTCTGCATGCCGCGCACAGTACCCGGCACGCCGATGGCCTTGCCGCCTACCAGCGAGCGGCGATGCACGACCTCGCCGTTGGCGTCGAGGTACATATTGCGGCTCGCCGCCAGCGGCGCCTTCTCGCGGAAGTCGAGAAACGCAGACTTGCCATCAACCTGCGCCACCATGAAACCGCCGCCGCCGATATTGCCCGCTTCCGGGAAGGTGACCGCCAGCACGAAGGCAGCGGTGATAGCGGCGTCTACCGCGTTACCGCCGTCCTCGAGCACCTCGCGGCTGGCAGCCGCAGCATAGCGATCGGGCATGGCGATAGCCGCGGTGCCGGCTTGCAGCGACGGCGCCAGGCTGAGCAGACACAGGGTGAGCAGGAAGGACGGCGCAAAGAATCTGCGTGGAAGCAGCATGGAGAGCAACATGGGCAGCAAAAACCGTTGAAAAGCCTGCCACCGATTATGCATGGAACAGAGACATTTGCTATTCTGCCCGGCCGTTTCGGAGGGCACGAATTGATCACACTGTACGGCATTCCCAACTGCGACACCGTGCGCAAGGCGCGCCGCTGGCTCGACGGTCACAGCATCGACTACCAGTTCCACGACTTTCGCGAACAGGGCCTGGACGAGGACACGGTGAGCACCTGGCTCGACGAACTGGGCTGGGAAACGGTCGTCAATCGCCGCAGCACCACCTGGAAGCAGCTCGACCCCGCCACCCGGGAGAGCATGGATCGGGCTACCGCCCTGCGCTGCATCCTCGAGCATCCGACCCTGGTGAAACGACCGGTCCTCGACACCGGCCATGACCGCCACCTGGGCTTCTCCGAAACGCAGTACCAGGAGCTTTTCACGCAGCATACCCTGTAGGTCGGCAGCGCCGGCCACAGGCCCAACCGAGCAGGACTATGAGCACATCACTCTACGCACTGGGTGTCGGCCTAGGCACCCAAAACGCCCACGGCGACTGGCTGGAAGTCTTCTTCCCGGCCCCCATGATGGACGTCGGGGGAGAACTGGCCGGCGCGCTGACCGGCGCCGGCTACGCGGCGCAGGCAGTGCACGCACTGGACGCCGCCGCACTGTCGGAACTGGGCAAGCTCTGCGCCACCGCCGGCGTGCCGGAGCTGTGGTCCACCTGCGAGGCCATGGCAGGGTCAGACCGCCCCGCGGTACTGGTGGTATTGACCGAAGACACCGCCCCGGCCAGCGTGCCCGAGGCCTACCTCAAGCTGCAGCTGATTTCCCACCGGCTGGTGAAGCCGCGGCAGACCAATCTCGACGGCGTGTTCGCCGTGCTGCCCAACGTGGCCTGGACCAGCGAGGGTGCTATCGACCTGGCAGAGCTGCCGGCGCGCCAGCTGGCGGCCCGGGTGCAGGGCCGCGACCTGGAAGTGAGCTGTGTAGACAAGTTCCCGAAGATGACCAACTACGTGGTACCCGCCGGCGTGCGCATTGCCCACACCGCCCGGGTCCGGTTGGGCGCCTACCTGGGCGAAGGCACTACCGTGATGCACGAGGGCTTCGTGAATTTCAACGCCGGCACCGAGGGGCCGGGCATGATCGAGGGCCGCATTTCTGCGGGTATCTTTGTCGGCGCCGGTTCCGACGTGGGCGGAGGGGCGTCCATCATGGGTACCCTGTCCGGCGGCGGGGATATCGTCATCTCCATGGGCCGCGACTGCCTGCTGGGCGCCAATGCCGGCCTCGGCATCCCGCTGGGCGACCGCTGCACCATCGAGGCGGGCCTCTACGTGACCGCTGGCACCAAGGTGACCGTACTCGATGCGGACGGCCAGGAAGTCTCGACCCTCAAGGCCCGGGAGCTGTCAGGCAAGTCCGACCTGCTGTTCCGCCGCAATTCGCAGACCGGCCGGGTAGAATGCCTGGTAAACAAATCTGCTGTTGCGCTCAACGAAGAACTGCATGCCCACAACTGACACCGCCGCGCTGGAGCTGTGCCAGACGCTGATCCGGCGCCCCTCGGTCACCCCCGAAGATGCCGGCTGCCAGCAGCTGCTGGCCGAGCGCCTGACCGCGCTGGGTTTTCACTGCGAGCACCTGCGTTTCGGCGAGGTCGACAACCTGTGGGCCGAGCGCGGCGAGGGAGGCCCCTTGTTTGTGTTTGCCGGGCATACCGACGTGGTGCCGCCCGGCCCGGAGCAGGCCTGGCAGACGCCGCCCTTCGAACCCAGCCTGGCTGACGGCATGCTGACCGGTCGCGGGGCGGCCGATATGAAAGCCAGCCTGGCGGCCATGGTGGTGGCAGTAGAGCAACTACTCGCAGAGGGCGAGCACCGCGGCCGCATCGGCTTCCTGCTCACCAGTGACGAGGAAGGCCCGGCCGTCGACGGCACCGTGAAAGTGGTGGAATGGCTGCAAGCACGCGGCGAGACCATCGACTACTGCCTGGTGGGCGAACCCTCCAGCGAGTCGGTGCTGGGAGACATCGTCAAGAACGGCCGCCGCGGCAGCCTGAACGGCACCCTGACGGTGCGCGGCAAACAGGGCCATATTGCCTACCCGCAGCTGGCTGACAACCCGATCCACCGGGCCATGCCGGCGCTGGCGGAACTCGCCGCCCAGACCTGGGACGAGGGCAACGCCCATTTCCCGCCCACCTCCTTCCAGGTGTCCAATATCAGCGGCGGTACCGGTGCGACCAACGTCATACCCGGCACGGTGGAGGTGCGCTTCAATTTCCGCTATTGCACGGAAACCACCGACCAGCAGCTGCGGGCACGCACCGAGGCCATCCTCACCGAGCACCAGCTGGACTACCAGCTTGAGTGGACCCTGTCCGGCAAACCGTTCCTGACCCCGACGGGCAAGCTCGTGGAAGCCGCGCAAGCGGCGATCTCAGCCGAGCTCGGTATCGAGACTCGCCTGTCCACAGCGGGCGGCACCTCCGACGGACGCTTTATCGCGCCCACCGGCGCCGAGGTACTGGAACTGGGGCCTGTCAACGCCACCATCCACCAGGTCAACGAGAAGCTGCTCGCCGCCGACGTCGACGCGCTGGCGCGGGTCTACCGGCGCGTGCTGGAGAACCTTCTGGGCTAAAACCTTCTGGGCTAGGCCAGCTTCGACAGGGCCCGCGACACACCCTTGCGGGCACTCTCGCGATTGCCCTCACCGGGTACCAGCACCACGGGGCCGTCTTCCAGCGCCGCCAGGCTGGCGGCTACCACCGCAGGCGCGTCCATCCACTCCTCCTCGGGCACCATCTGGCGATCGAAGGCAGACATGGCGTCGCGGTCGTGGAACTCGCTGAAGGTATAGCCCGGGCACAGGCTCTGCACGCGGATGCCGGCGTCCGCCACCTCTTTCTGCAGCGACTCGGAGAAGATATTCAGGAAACCCTTGCTGGCTGCATATACCGCCGCCATCGGTACCGGGCCGAAGGACGCCAGCGAGGAGACATTGATGATCGCCCCACCCTTGAGCTCACGCATGAACGGCAGCGCGGCGCGGGTCAGGGCCAGGGTGGCGGTAATGTGGACGTCTACCATGGCCTGTTGGTGGTCGATGTCGAGGCTGTCGAAGGGCCCGAGCGTGGAAAAGCCGGCGTTATTGACCAGGTAATCCGCAGGCCCCTTCTGGCGCAGGGTCTCGATAACCCGCGTGCAGCCTTCGCGGGTGGCGAGGTCCGCCGCCACCGTGTGCACTTCAGCAAGACCCTCCAGTTCCTGCGCCAGCGACTGCAGACGATCAAGGCGGCGCCCGGTGGCAATGATGACCTCGCAGCGGTCTGCCAGCTGGCGGCAGAACTCGGCGCCAATGCCGGCAGAGGCGCCGGTGACCAACGCCGTGGTCTTGTGTGTCATGGGGTTCTCCTCGGAGCGGAATGCGTTATGGATGTTCTTGCAGCCGCCTTCTTTGGCTGCCGTTCAGTCGTACTGTTTAAATCTACTTCTTAGACCAACTACAGCTGCCGGAGTGACTGGCCGCGCCGTTGCAACATGGAGACGATGCCCTGATCACCCACCAGGTGACCGGCGCCTACTACCACGAACCAGGTGCCACCACGCGCCTGCATCTCGACGATACGGTCGGTCATGGCGTGGTTGCGGTCATCGAACATGCGGCGGTGTAGGTCGCGAAATTCCGGGTACTTCTCCAGTTCATCTTCTATTACCAGACGGGCGAGTCCCTCGCTGTCGCCACTCTGCCAGTAGTCCACCAGCTGGCTCATGATGGTCTCCATGTCGTCGAGCTGTGCCAGGGTCTGTTGCACCAACAGGTCCGGTTGGGTGGTGTCCAGCACCACGTCCAGCTGCGCGTCCACGGTCTCCAGCTCAACAATTTCCTTGCTGCCACGAGCCAGGTTCAGGAAATAGCGGTCGACGCCCTGCTCCGGATTGAGACCCATTTTTATCAGTTCCATGGTCGACAAGGTGGTGACCACCAGCCCCGGCTTGAGGCTCTGCATCAGCATCGGCGGCAGGCCGCTGCTCTCCAGGCGGGCGGCCAGCGCCTGCCAGGTTTCCGGCGCCAGCGTATCCTGCAGGGTTTCCCCCGGGGGATAGGTCCCGCGTTCCAGCATGCGCTGCTGGATCTCGAAAGCCCGCGCCTCGACATCCAGCTCCACGGCCAGGGCGTCTGCGCCTTCGAAGGCAGTCAGGATTTCCGCCCGCAGCGGGTACAGGTCCGGCGACGCCAGGTGCATGGAACCCAGCAGGTATACCGTGGCACCGGGGGTATCCACGCGCCAGAACAGGAGCCGTTCGCCCGCCGCTTGCGTAAACTGGGCAAACAACAGCAAGGTAGCAAGGACCAGCGACCTCTCGAGCAGGCCGAAAAGCGGGGTTCTGCGCATGGGAGAATCCTCAGACCAGGAACGCCTGACTATATCACTCGCAGCAGAAGGAGAAACACATGGCGACTCAGAAGCGCACGGCGCTCATCACCGGGGCCACCGCCGGTCTCGGCAAGGAATTCGCCCGCCAGCTGGCGGCCATGGGCTACCAGCTGGTACTGGTGGCGCGCAACCAGGACGCGCTGGCCGCCACCGCCGCCGCCCTGAGCGAGGAATACGGCGTCGACACCCAGTGGGTGGCAGCAGACCTTTCCGACCCCGCCGCTCCGCGCAAGGTGTTTGACGAGACCCAGGCCCGCGGCATCCAGGTCGACTACCTGGTGAACAATGCGGGCATTGCCGGGCCCAACCTGCTGGAGGAGGACGACTGGTCGCAGCAGCAGGCCTTCTTCCAGCTGATGATGCTGTCGATCGCCGAGCTCTGCCACCTGTTCGTGCCGCCCATGCAGCAGCGTGGGTTCGGCTGGGTGATCAATGTGGCTTCGGTGGCCGGGCGCATCGCCCGCGCCGGCGGCTGCAACTACGGCCCCACCAAGGCCTGGGTCATAGCCCTGTCAGAGGAGCTGGCGCTCAGCGTCGGCAAGGACGGCGTCAACGTCAGCGCCCTGTGCCCGGGCTTTACCCACACCGAGTTCCACGAGCGGGCCGGGCTGACGGACATGAAGAACAACATGCCGGGATGGATGTGGTACGACGCTGAAACCGTGGTGCGCGAGGGTATTGCCGCCGCCGAACGCGGTAAGTCGGTGTTCGTCTCCGGCCGCCTGTATCGCTGGATAGACCCGCTGTTCCAGTCGGTGTGGACCCGGCGCTTCTTCAGCGTCAGCGACGGCCGCTAGCTGTCACCTGTCCCGAGGTAGACATCAAAGCGCACGGTTTTCCCGGGTAGCTGAAAGGCCGGTTCGCGCTCTTCCAGCGCCGGCGCCCGGGAGGGGCGCTTCACGACCACCCGTCTGCGGGCCGCTGCCAGCGCCACGTCCAGCAGGCCCACCGGGCTGTCGCTGTCTTCGAGCAACTGCTGGAACAGCCACATGTCTTTTTTGACCCGCGCGCTCTTGCGGCGCGCCGGGAACATCGGGTCCAGGTAGACCACATCCACCGATTGCCCGGCCAGCCAGTCGCGGGCGTCGGCCCGTTCCAGTGACATGCGCCGGCAGACCTCGGCCACCCAGGCATCCTCGCTGGACTGCCCGCGCCGCAGGCCGTCGCGCAGCAGCGCGTAGATGACCGGCTCCCGCTCCAGCAGGGTGACCTGGCAGCCCAGGTCCGCGAGTACGAAACTGTCACGGCCCAGGCCGGCGGTGGCATCTACCACCGACAGTCCAGGCCACTTGTGTATGCCGACGGCGCGACCGAGGGGTTCGTTGTGACCGCCTCGGCGCCGGTGCCGCAGGCTGCCGGCGGCAAAATCCACGGCGATGGGACCGGGGGCATCGGCGCCGGTCGCTTCCAGCGCCAGCTGGTCCGTGGAGAGCGTGAGTAAGGCCCGTGCATCCGGGCAGGCGTCGATCAGCGGCAGGCCCAGTTCGGCGGCGAGGTCCGCTGCCTGCTGCGCAAGCTCAGGCTGTGCCGCGCTGACGGCAATGAGGGAATCAGGCAAAGGGCGGTGACAGCGCGTCGCCCATCAGCAGCCGTGGGTCGTTGCGGCGCAGCAGTTCTTCCAGGCGCCGGCAGTTTTGCTCGATGGCATCCATGTACAGGTTGGGGCCGCCAAAGTGGTGCGCGGCATAGCGATAGTAGGCGTGGAAATACCCGTCGAGCCGCACCTGGATCGCGCTGCGAATAAAGTTGGGCGTGGACTGCATCAGGTGTGCCGGCGATTTATAGACGATGCCGGTCTTGGTATAGCTTCCCTGCTCTCCGGCCATACCCCCCTCCACGAATTCCGGGTAGAGCTGGTCGCGGCATTTCTCCAGGTAGGCCACGTCTGCCATCTGTGCAATCAGGTCCGCAGTCCCCAGCAGCCAACCGAGGGAGCGCTCGGCTTCAGAGGGTACATCGATATCTGCCGGATTCACCTCGTAGCCGGTGAAGTGCACGATGCGCTGACAAATGGGCACGGCCCAGTCCAGCCCCACCGTGGGCAGGTATTCACCCATGAAGCGGCTGGAGCGACTGACATGGGTACGGGTGTACTCGGCGCCGTTGCTGTGGCGGGTATCCCGGCGCCGGCGAATATAGCCGGAGTCGTGAAACAGGGCAGTCGCAATCCCGGCCACTGCGAGTTTCGCATCCAGCGGGGCATCTTCCCGGTGACACTGCTGGTGGCCATCGATCAGCCGCGCCATGGCCAGCGTGACATCCAGCACGTGCTGCAGGTCGTGATAGCCCACATCACAGGCGTGATAGCCGGGGTACTCACCGCGATACAGGCGGGCAAAATCATCTACCAGTCGGCGAACCGGCTTGAGGCCGCGCGTGTAGTGCCGGCCGAGAATACCCAGCAGCGCGTCACAGACTGCATCCGGGTCGGTCACATCCACCCGGTTGCTGACGTCCATCTCCCGCGCCCGGGAAGCCAACAGCATGTTGTTCATTCCTCACTGACCGACTTCAGGGAGGGCTTATTGCTTTTCAGCGCCGACGCCTCGACGGCGTCGTCGCCGGGCCTGGTGGGGCGCGGCAGGTCGTCGCCGGACAAGCCCAGCCGCCAGCGACCGCTGCCGGTTTCGATATGCAGCTCGAGGTTGTAGGCATGGCGGGTCAGGCCGTGCTTGTCAGTCAACAGGAAACGTCGCGGCCGATCTCCCTCGTCTACCCGCGAGGTGTCACACTGCATTGACTTCACTTCCTGGCCTGACAGCTTGGCCCCCAGCACCCGCTCCATGTCGGCGTTGCAGCGCTCGAGGAAACCATGGGTGTCGAGGGTGACAGTATCGTTGGGATCCCTGCCACCGGGGCAAGGCAACTCCACCGAGAAGTCCCCGATAAACACCTGGGAAGGACGCGCCAGGTCGACCATGCGCGCCAGCTCGATGGTGACGTCGCCAACGATGTAGCTGAACACGGTCGGGTTTACACCCTCCGCCTGGTACAGCTCATAGTGGCTGCCAATGTGGAAGGCGGCGCGAATCTGCGGCACCGTGTTGCCCTTGGAGGCCTCCCGCGCCATCGCGTTGTCGGCAATCACCAGCAGCAGGAAATGCAGCAGGTCCTCGTTGGAGCCCGGACTGAGGTCACGGTTCCACACGTAGTAGCCGTCGCCGGTAGTGGTGCGGGCGAAGTTGACTTCCACGCCTCGCGCCAGCAGCTTGTTGTAGGCGGAGTTCATGGAGTAGGACAGGGAGTTCAGCTGACTCGCCTGTTCGAACGGAGTGAACAGGGAGAACTGCGCGATATCAAAAAGAATGACTGCCCGACTGTGCACGTAGGACAGCCCGTAGCGCCGGACGATCTCCTCGATGGCGGCGTTGACCGCGGGTTCGTCGGCCAACGGGTTTGGCAGTTTGATGAAGTTGGTGGTGACGCCGAGCTCGTTGCTGATCTCGAAGAACTCATCGCGGGTCTTGCGTCTGCGACCGGCAATCAGGCGCCGCACGTAGCTTTCCCGCGCCGCGCTCTTCTTCGCTCCCTCTTCACCGCTATCCGCTGCAGTAGCGGTATAGTTGCCGAGGAAATAGTGCGGCACCATCAGCAGCAGAATACCGTTATCGGTGGGGCTCCAGCACAACACAATGTTCTGCCCCAGCCGCCACTGCTTGTGCAGCGTGGTCTCGATATTTTTGAGATTACCGCGCTGAACAATGCTGATGGTATCGTCGGTTGATTCCGATCCCGCCATCGTCTACTCGTGCTTCCTTCCTATAGTCGCCGCAATTATAGTGTCATTCTCTGTAACCCTGCTATTGAACGGGTTCACAACCCGGAGAGATAAATGCGCCTTTTCGCCGGCCTGCTTCTGGTCGTTTCAAGCGGCTGCGCCGACTATCAGTTCACCGTGAACGAGCGCGTCGTGTATACGCCGGCGCCGCTGTTTAGCGGCTACGAAATTGCAGATACCGCATTGCTTGAGTGCGTGAAGGCCCACATCCAGGAGGCGCAGGTCACTGCCGCTGACCAGCTCGAGGTACTCAACTGCAGCCATGCCGGCATCGAGGACCTGAGTGGCCTGCAGGTGTTTGCGCAGCTCACGCGCGTGAAGCTGTCCAGCAATGCTATCGAAGAAGTGAACGCCCTGGCCGACATGACGGCGCTGCTGGAACTCTATCTCGACGATAACAAGCTGCGCAGCGTGACTGAACTCAGGGACCTGCTGGAATTGCGCATGCTGGACGTGGCCGGGAACGCCGCACTGCGCTGCGGCGACCTGACCGCATTCCGCAACCGTTCCGCGCTGGAACTGGTAGCGCCGGAACACTGCCAGGCAGGTGAGCCCTAACGGCGCGGATCAGGCCAGCTCAAGCCAGTCGAAGCCCAGCTCCTGGTCGGCCCAGGTCAGGCGATCCCGATGCGGGAACACGGCACAGAGCGCGTCTTCCACCCGCTCGCGATGATTGTTCTGTTCACTGATGTGGGCGATAACCACCTGCTGCATCAGCTCGTGATGCACTTCCTGCAGCAGCGCCGCTGACTGGCGATTGTTGAGGTGGCCCCAGTCGCCGCCGACGCGCCGCTTGAGTGACGGTGGGTAGGGACCGACGTGCAACATCTCGAGGTCGTGATTGCACTCCAGCAGCAGGCCGTGGCAGGCACGGTAGTGGGCGAGCACCGCAGGCGTGACGCTGCCGAGGTCGGTGAGAATGCCCAGGCGAAAGCCATGGCTCTGGAACACAAACTGGCAGGGCTCGCGGGCATCGTGCGGCACTGCTATCGGCTCCACCCGCACATCACCGAGCTGGAACGGCGCTTCGCTGTGGAAGTAGCACACCTCCCAGGGCTTGTCGCAGCGGCCGCTGGCGTGGGTGCCGCGGGTGAGGTAAACAGGTAACTGGTATTTACGCGACAGGGGTGCGACGCCGGAGCAATGGTCGCTGTGCTCGTGGGTCACCAGCACCGCGTCCAGGTCAGCGGCGCTCACCCCCAGGCGGGCCATCCGGCGCTCGGTTTCCCGGACTGAAAAGCCGCAATCGACGAGGAGCAGGGTGCTGCCGGACTGGACCAGGGTGCCGTTACCGCGACTGCCGCTTCCCAGTGAGGCGAAACGCAACCTACCCTCCTGACTCAGTTGATATTGCCCTTCAGCAGCGACAGCAGCTGCTGCTTCTGGCCGCGGGTCATTTCCACGCCGTCCTCGCGCGCCATGTCGATGCGCACCTGGTCGCCGGTTTCCTCGCTGAGCCTGACCACGTAGTCCTGCTGGGTCAGCAGGTCTTCGTCATCGTCGCTGCCACCAAACAGCCAGCCGAACCAGCCCTCGTCTTCCTCCGGCGGCACGAAGCGCACATAGAACAGGCCGCCGCTGCGATCCAGGTCCCGGACTGTGAAGCTCGACTCGCGCAAGGCGCGATCCACCGACGCCCAGGCCCGGTAGTATGGCAGTGACAGGCGCACGTAGGGATCGCCATTGCGATCTTCCTGCAGGGCGACCTTACCGCCCTCACCCATGGCCTGCTGCGCCATCATGGACACCGGCGCGGTCTCCGTGGAGTTGGCAATATACTGGGCCACCGCCAACAGCATGTCGCTGCTGCGCTCGGCGTCGGCGGAGGCTTCCGGCCAGCGGTCGATATCGCCGGCCTGGAACTGCTGCAACACATGCAGTTCGGCGGTGTTGCGCTGCACGCCCTGCTCGATGCGGAACTGGTAGCGCTCCGCCATGCTGGCATTGCGGCCCTGGAACCAGCCAGTCTCGATCAGACCGGCACGGGCATCCACCCGGGCCACCTGCACGCCATTGGTGGACAGGAAAGAGCGCACCTGCGGCCAGAGCTGGCCCGGCGCCACTGCCGCCAGCACCCACTCCTCGTCACCGAGGCGCTGGATTCGCACCAGCTCCTCGCTCTCCTGGGCCACCAGCGGCGCCGGCCGCGGCACCTCGAAGCTGCCGGTAGGCGTGACTGTCTCCGTGGTGGGCGGAATCACGTAAATGTCCTGCAGGGCCTCGTCTTCGAGGTGCGAGGGCACCCGGATACGTGGCTCGACCCGCGCCTTGCGGTAGTCGTCACTGCGATCGCGCACATACTGCTGTTCCGAGAACCAGCTACAGGCCGACAGCAACAGTGCGCAGGCCAGGGTGAGCAGGCGTACTATCATGCTGTCGCCTCGGCCAGCGCCGCGCGTACCGCTGCATGGTACTGCTCGGCTAGCGGGGTGAGCGGCAGGCGCAGGCCGTGCTCAATACGCCCGGCATCTGCCAGCGCCCACTTCACCGGGATGGGGTTGGACTCCAGGAACAGCGCCTCATTGAGCGCCGCCAGCTTGCTGTCGAGGGCGTAGGCCGCCTCCGCTTCACCCGCCAGCGCCAGTCGCGACACTTCGGCAAGCTGGGCCGGGGCCACATTGGCGGTGACCGAAATCGTGCCGTCACCGCCCATCAGCATGAGTTCTGTGGCGGTCGCGTCATCACCGGAATATACCGCCATACGGTCCTGGCAGATTTCGATAACCTCACGGGCCCGGTCGAGATCGCCGGTGGCTTCCTTGATGCCGGTGATATTGTCGATATCGGCCAACCGCGCCACGGTCGCCGGCAACATGTCGACACCGGTGCGCCCGGGCACGTTGTAGAGAATCTGTGGGATGGACACGGCCTCGGCGATATGGCGGTAATGCTGGTAAAGCCCTTCCTGGGTCGGCTTGTTGTAGTAGGGAGTCACCAGCAGGCAGGCGTCTGCGCCCAACGCCTGCGCCTCGCGGGTCAGTTGTACGGCTTCCGCGGTGGCGTTGCCGCCGGTGCCGGCGATGACCGGGATACGGCCCGCGACACGCTTGATCACACGGTCGATGACCTCGCAGTGCTCATCAACTGCAAGGGTTGCCGATTCGCCAGTGGTGCCGACCGCGACGATGCCGTCGGTGCCGGACTCCATATGCCAGTCCAGCAGGGCATCGAGTGCCGTCCAGTCGAGGGAGCCGTCGGCATGCATTGGGGTTACCAGCGCCACCAGGCTGCCACGTATCATGTTGTACTCCGAAGATGCGCGGCCACCGTTGCCGGCCGCGTTGAAAGACCGCAATTATCCACGTAACTGTCCAGATAACAACCGGCGTAGCGGCATTTGGCGAGGCGTAGCAACGACTGGCAGTAAAGCATCTCTCGTATTAGCATAACTTCCGTAGCGAGGTTTTTGCATGCATTGGACAACACCATCCCGTCGCCTTTTCCTGGGTGGCCTATTCCTGCTTGCCTCGGCAAGTCTGGCCAGTGATGTTCGCGCCCAGATTGGCGACGACCCTTTTCCCCGCTATAGCTCGCTGACGCTGGTCGACCGGGATTTCATGGCCGAGCAACGTCGCAGCATCGACAGCCTGGCGCGCAGCCGCCTCGGCCGCCAGATTCGCCAGGACAAGAGCAACGACCTGGAGGTACTGCAGCTACTTGTCGACCGCCGGGCGGTCGCCCCAACCGACACGGCCACGCTGCAGGCCATGGGCGTGGTAATGGGCGACCTGTTGAGCCGCGAGCTGGACATGCCCTGGGTAATCTATGAGGACGAGCTGGGTCGCAGCCGCGCCCTGCGCGTCGGCGAAACCGACTACCTGCTGTTCCCGGTGACCATGATCTCCCGGCGCTATGAGGCTGACGCCCGGGTGGACGTCCAGGCCATCTATGATCGAGCGGTCGAGCTGATGCGTCCGCACCTGCCACCGCGCCCGTTTCAATATGATTAGGCCGAGCTAGTGTCGACACCTGGTACCCCCGACTTTCAACTGACGGACAACGGCCAGACGCTGGCTTTCAGCGGTGACTGGAACATCGAGGCGGACTGCCCCGACTTTGGCGATTTGCAGGCTCAGCTGGAGGCGGCCCGCCCCACTGAACTCCGCTGCGACACGGCAGCACTGGGAGACTGGGACAGCGCCCTGCCGGCCTTCCTGCTGCACTGCCAGCATTACTGCGAAAACGCGGGCATCAGTTTCGGGACGGATGCCCTGCCGGAGGGTGCCCAGCGACTGCTGAAGGTCGCCACCGCGGTCAAGACCCACCAACGACCCGCCGAGAAGACGACCAGCCTGGCGGAGCGCCTCGATCCGCGCGCACGCCTGAAATCACTGTGGGACAACATCGAGGACCACCTGGTGTTTATCGGCGAGAACACCGTGGCGCTGATGAAACTGCTGACCGGCCGCGCCAACACGCGCCGGGCGGACTTCGTCAACTTCATCTACCAGGCCGGCCCCAATGCCTTCGGCATCATCACCCTGACCAGCTTCCTGGTGGGCATGATCCTGGCCTACCTGGGCGCCGCCCAGCTGGCCCAGTTCGGCGCCCAGATCTACGTAGCCAACCTGGTGACCATCGGCATGCTGCGGGAAATGGGCGCCCTGATGACTGCGGTGGTGATGGCGGGACGCACCGGCGCCGCCTACGCCGCACAACTCGGGACCATGCAGACCCGTGAGGAAATCGACGCCATCGTCACCCTGGGTATCTCGCCTATCGAATTCCTGGTACTGCCGCGAATGATCGCGCTGGTATTGATCATGCCGCTGCTGGTGCTGTACGCCAACGTGATCGGCATATTCGGCGGCGCTATCGTCGCTGCCGGCATGGATGTATCGCTGATACAGTTCGGCCAGCAGATGCGCGAGGCACTGGCATTCAATCACCTGTGGACAGGTTTGCTGAAAAGCGTGGTGTTCGGCGTGCTGATCGCCATCGCCGGCTGTCGCGCCGGCATCCAGTGCGGCCGGTCCTCCGCCGCGGTGGGCGAGGCGGCGACCAATGCGGTGGTCACCTCCATCGTCTACCTGATCGTGGCCGACGCCGCGCTAAACATTCTCTTCCAGAAGCTGGGCGTGTAACCGTGGCTGAGCGCGAAGTCCATATCCACGTCGACGACCTGACCATGGCCTACGGCTCCAACCTGATACAGGCGGACCTCAACTTCGATGTCTACAAGGGTGACGTTTTCGTGATCATGGGCACCAGCGGCTGCGGCAAAAGTACCCTGCTCAAGCACATGATCGGGCTCTACCCGCCGGCGAAGGGCGACATCCGGTTTGGCGACAAGAGCTTTTTCCACTCCGACCTGGAAACCCAGTTCCAGATGCGCCGCAGCTGGGGCATCACCTACCAGAGTGGCGGGCTGTTCAGCGCCATGACCCTGGCGGAGAACGCCGCGCTGCCGCTGCAGCAGTACACGACGCTGTCGGCGGCGGAGGTCGCCGATATTGTCGCCTACAAGCTGGCACTGGTGGGCCTGGACGGCTACCAGGACTACTACCCCTCGGAGATCTCCGGCGGCATGCAGAAGCGCGCGGGACTGGCGCGGGCGATTGCCCTGGACCCGGACATCCTGTTTTTCGACGAACCCTCCGCCGGGCTCGACCCCATCAGTTCACAGCTACTCGACGACCTTATCCTGGAGATGCAGGAGAGCCTGGGTGCTACAGTGGTCATCGTGACACACGAGCTGGCGAGCATATTCGCCATCGCCAGCAACAGCGTGTTCCTGGACCCGGAAACCAAGACCATGATTGACTACGGAGATCCGAAAGTGCTGGTGGAACAGAGCGAAAATGAAAAAGTCCGTCGCTTCCTGGCACGCGGGGGCACCCATGCAATGAGTGGCGCAGCGGGAGACACACCATGAGCAAGCCGGCCAATACACTCGCTATCGGCGCCTTCGTCGTGGGGGCGGCCCTGATACTGTTCAGCGCCCTTTTCTACCTGAGCGGCAACGTCTTCAACCGGGACACGGGTACGGTGCTCATGGTATTCGACGGCTCGGTCAAGGGCCTCAAGATCGGTGCGCCGATCGCCTTCAAGGGCGTGCAGATCGGTGAGGTTGCGGACTTCGATGTGATCGTGGACCTCGATACCTTTGATGTCCTGACGCCCGTCGAGGCGCGCATCTACCCCGAGCGGATTGTGCGAATGAGCGACGGCAAGCGGGTGAAGAGCGCGGATGATCACCCGACCGGCAGCCTCATTGATCGCGGGCTGCGCGCCCAGCTGCAGTTGCAGAGCCTGCTGACAGGACTTCTCTATGTAGAGCTGGATTTCCATCCCAACAGGCCAGCCCGATTCACAGCGGAGGATCTGGCGCGCTACGAGATCCCGTCGGATGTCCTTGTCGTTCCCACCATACCCACCGACCTGGAGCGCATATCCCGCAGCCTGCAGGAAATCGACTTTGCGGCGCTGGCGGAAAGCGCCGAGAACACGCTCAATGGGCTCAACCAGCTGATCAACAACCCCAAACTGCAAGCCCTGCCGGAGCACATCAGTGCCACGCTGGCCGCCATCGAGCAGCTCAGCTCACGTCTGGACAGCGAACTGGAGGCGATTTCGCCGGACCTCAACGCGCTGGTCGCCGACGCCAGCGGCACCATGAAGACCCTGAACAACGAGATGCCGGAACTCTCCACCAACGCGAAACAATCGCTGGCACAGCTGACGCAGGCCCTGAGCGCGGCGGAGACCACGCTGGCCAATATCGATTACCTGACGTCGGAAGACTCCGCCACCCTCTATGAGATCACCCGGGCGGCGAAGGAACTGGCCGCCGCCGGCCGCGCCCTGCAGTCGCTGGCGGAAACCCTTGAAACCCAGCCCGAGTCACTGCTCAAGGGCAAGTCACCATTGGGGAACTGACCATGAAGATGACGCAGCTACTCTCCACTCTCCTCTGCCTGGCACTGCTGGGCGGCTGTGGCAGTTCCCCGCGCAGCGACTACTACATGCTGACCGCCGATGCCCGGGGCACTCCCCGGGACAGCGGCCCGTCGCTGGGCGTGGGCCCGGTGAGCATTCCCGAGTATCTCGCCACCCGGCAGATTGTCATGAACCGCAACGCCCACAAGCTGCAGCTGGCTGAATTCGATCGCTGGGCCGAGCCGCTGGACGCCGGCGTGTCCCGCGTTGTCGCCGTCAACCTGGCAGCCCTCATGGAAACAACCCGGGTGCAGACATTCCCGTGGCGCCGGGATGCGATACCGGAGTACGGTGTGCGTATCACGGTCATCCAGTTTGCGGCCCAGGGGACAGAAGCCCTGTTGGTAGCGGAGTGGACCATTACCTTGCCCGGCGAGGGAGAATCCGGCGGGCACGGCATCAGCCAACTGACCACCACACTCAAGGGCGGCGAGCCGGATCACGTGGCCGGCGCCTACAGCGAGCTATTGCTGCAACTCAGCGAAATCATTGCCGAGAGCCTGCGCCAGGAACTCGACACCCGGGCCGACGCCGGAGACTGACCGTGCGTGCCATGGTGTTTCGAGGCGTCGAACAACCGCTGGCGCTGGAGGAGTTCCCGGTGCCCGCGTGCGGATCGCAACAGGTCCTTATCAAGATCATCGCCTGCGCCGTGTGCCGCACGGACTTGCATGTGGTGGACGGCGACTTGACCGAACCCAAACTGCCATTGATCCCCGGCCACGAGATCGTCGGCGAGGTCGTCGATACCGGCGACGCGGTACCAGACGCGCTGAAGGGCAAAATTGTCGGCGTACCCTGGCTGGGTGAGACCTGCGGCCACTGCGATTTCTGCCTGCGCGGTGAGGAAAACCTTTGCGACAGCGCCCGCTTCACCGGCTACACCCTCGACGGTGGCTACGCCGAGTACTGCGTGGCCCATCAACACTTTGTATTCGAGATTCTGGGGGACCCCCTGCACGCTGCCCCGCTGCTCTGTGCCGGCCTGATCGGCTACCGCTGCCTGCGCATGGCCGGCGACGCCCAGGCGCTGGGTATGTACGGTTTCGGCGCCGCGGCCCACATCATCAGCCAGGTGGCAATCAGCCAGGGTCGGCGTATCCACGCATTCACTCGCCCCGGGGATATGGAAGCCCAGCAATTCGCCATGGACCTCGGCGCACAGTGGGCGGGAAATTCAGGCGATACCCCGCCCGAGCCACTGGACGCGGCGATTATCTTCGCCCCGGTCGGCGAACTGGTGGTGCACGCCCTCAAGGCGGTACGCAAGGGCGGCATGGTGGTCTGCGGCGGCATTCACATGAGCCCGATACCCGAATTCGCCTACGACCTGCTGTGGGGCGAACGCAAGGTCTGCTCAGTAGCCAATCTAACCCGCCAGGACGGCGAGGAGTTCTTCGCCCTGCTCGAGGAGCACCCGGTCACTACCCACATCACCCGCTACCCCCTCGAGGAAGCCAACGAGGCCCTCGACGATCTCCGCCACGGTCGCCTGCAGGGCGCGGCGGTACTAATACCCTGAGATGAATAGAAATCCCTCCGAGGAAACTACGGAGCCGGGAGCAGGTCGGGCAGAGTCGGTGTTTCTGAACGGCTGCTAGCCGGGGGTACAGACAGGCTGCTGCGCAACTCGACCAAAATCGCGCAGCGATTTTGGTCGAGTTGCGCAGCGGCCCGGCGGGCACCATTGATTCGCGCCCGTTCTGAGAAGCCCCAATTCACTCGACGAAACCCGGCAGCGTGGGCAAAAGGACTAAACGCCTAAAAGGTGTCAGCCCTCAGAAGCGCGTCCGTCCCGCCATCAACAAACAGGACAGCACCACAGATGAAGTCGGCCTCGTCGCCGAGCAGGAAGCGCATGGCGTTGGCGATCTGCGCAGGTTCCGCGGAACCACCCAGGGGTGTCATGGCTTCGAACTGGCGAATGGAATCGGCGAGTTCGGGGTCATTGCTGACGGCGTCGGTCATGTTGGTGCGGGTGATGCCGGGGGCGACGGCGTTGATGCGCACGCCGGCCCCGGCGTAGGCCTGCACGTTGCGGCGCATCCACTGGGTCAGGGCGCGCTTGGAGCCGGCATAGGCCGTGTGGCCATCTTCCAGCAGCGCGAGCGCGGCGGCCTCATCACCGGCGAGGCAGGCTTCAACGAAGGCGTTGTCGGCTTCGACCATCGGAGCAGAGTTCGAGGAGACGATCAGCATAGCGCCTTTCTTTTGTGCTACCAGGTCGCGCAGGCCTTCGATGGTGGCGACGGCGCCGAAGTAGTTGACTGCGGCGATCAGCGACGGCGGTTTGACGTGGGTGCCGAGCCCGGCGCAGGCGATGAACCCATCCAGCCCGTCCGGCGCCATGGCGTGCACACCTGCCACGGCGGCGGAGCGGCCCTCGGCGGTGGAGAGGTCGGCGTGCACGTCGGCGTCGCGGATATCGACAACAATTACCGAATCACCGCGACCGCGCAGCTGTTCCTTGAGGGCGGCGCCGATCCCCGTGGCGCCCCCGGTCATCGCATAGATAGCCATGTTTTATTCTGCCAGGGCGTTTTTCAAACGTTGGCAAAGATACTCGACGGCCACGCGGGTTTGCGTCAATCCTGCGTCCATACTCACAAAGCCGTGGATCATTCCTTTGAACTCCAGGTGCTCAACTGCCACACCACTGGCCTCGAGTTTGGCGGCGAAGGCCTGGCCCTCGTCGCGCAAAGGATCGAAACCCGCGGTGATTACCGTGGCGGCCGGCAAGCCGGCGAGGTCGGCATGCAGGGGCGCGGCCAGAGGGTTGTCGGCCTGGCCCGGGTCCTCGAGATACTGCTGCCAGAACCACTGCATCATGCCGCGGGTCAGCAGATAGCCGTCGGCGTTGTCGCGGTAGGAGGGGCGTTCGAAGTTACTGTCGGTGACCGGGTAGATCAGCAGCTGGTGGCGCAGCGCCGGGCCGCCGCGTTCCCGGGCCAGCAGGCAGACGGCCGCCGCCAGGTTACCGCCGGCGCTGTCACCGCCCACCGCCACCCTGGCGGAGTCGCCGCCGAGGTCGGCGGCGTGCTCGGCGGCCCACTGGGTGGCCGCATAACAGTCTTCCAGGCCACCGGGGAACGGCGTTTCCGGCGCCAGCCGATAGTTTACCGAGATAACGATGGCGTTGGCGCCGGCGCACAGCTGCCGGCAAACCTCGTCGTGGCTGCTGACATCGCCTACCACCCAGCCGCCGCCGTGGAAGTACAGCAGGATCGGGGCGTTGGCTATGCCCGGGTAGAACACCCGGGTGGTGATTGTCCCTGCAGGGCCCGGGAGTTCAAGGGCCTCGACCCGCGCCACCGGTGTCGGGTGCTCCGGCGGCGGCATGACCATGGCGGCCCGCAGCTCTTCCGGCGTGACGGTCGCCGGATCCGGCACCCCCATGGACTCAAACAGTTCGAGAATGGGCGGGACTTCCGGATCCAGCGGCATCGGGCGCTCCTTGCAGAGGGTGGCGCGCCCGACGTTGGGCGCTACCTGAACGTGTAGGTGAATTCTAGACCATACATGCGCGGTTCTTCGCGGCGATCATAGGCCGGCGAACCGTCCGAGAAGTCCGAACGCAGGTCGTTGCCGAGGCCGCCGGGGTCTTCATCCGGTTCCCAGTCCGTGGCATTGGTGACCCAGGCCGCAATCATCCAGTTGCCGCGCGGCGACAGCCAGGAGATGCGTGCGTTGAGGCGCTCCTGGTCGTCGAGGTCCGGGCAGCTCGAGAACGGCGGTTCAGTAATCGCGCCCTGGGCCTGGAAGGCACTGGGCTGGCTGATCACCAGCTCACCGTTGATCGTAGTGAGGCCAGTCTCGGCCGTAAGGCCGTTGCCCAGGTCCTGCACAAAGCGGCAGGACAGGCGATCGCCGGCACCTTCTATCCAGGCCCAGCTCACGGCGAAGGTCAGCTCTCCGGCGTTGGCCAGCGTATAAGTGTAATTGGCGCCCAGGCTGTAGTTGAAGTCGTCGGCAAACTTCTCGCCCGAGCGGTCCACATCGACGGGCTGGCCGTCGACGACCTCGCAGCGATCCTTGCTGGTCACGTCGGCATCCACCGCGCCGGCATTGGCCCAAAACTCCAGGCCCGGGGTGGCCAGCCAGTTGAGCGACATTTCATAGCCGTCACCCTCGATATCCTCGGTAAGGAACTGGTTGGCGCCGAAATCGGCCCCCAGGCACTCCGCCTGTACAAACTCCAGACCCTGCAGGTTGTCGTACTCGTAATCGAAGTAGGCCGCGTTGAAGCGCAGGGTGTTGTCGAACCAGGTCGACTTGATGCCCAGCTCCCAGGTGGTGATTTCCTCCGGGTCGAAGGGCGGGTCGTCGGCGCGGGGGCTGGCCGAGTTGAAGCCGCCCGCCTTGTAGCCCTCGGCATAGCTGGCGTAGACCAGAACGTCGTCGGTCACCCGGTAGTCCAGTACGGCACGGCCGGTGGTGTCGTCCCAGCTCTGGTCCTGGGTGAAAGTGCCCTGCTGGCCGTCCGGGAAGGCCACCAGGTTGCCGTTGTCGTCGATGCGAGTTTCGTCAAAGGCGAACCAGATGCCGAAATCGTTGTAGCGAACGTTGCGACCGAACTCCTTGTCGTCCTCGGTATAGCGCAGGCCGAGGGTGAGGTCGAGGTTGTCGAGAATGGAGTAGGTCACATCGCCGAATACCGCCCAGGACTGGTAATCACCCTTCACGTCGACATTCTCGGTGTAGCGGCCCGCGGCCAGTGCTTCCGGTCCGTTCTCAAAAATCCTCGGCAGGTTGCCGAAGCCCAGCGGCGAGAAGGCAACGTCGAACCCAAAACCCGGATAGGGCGCGGCGGTGTATGGAATGCCCACCTCGCTCTCCACAATAAGACGGTCTACGGCCCGGGTGTCGAGGTTGATGCCGCTGCGCTGTTTCGCTTGTTCGTCGAAATACACCGCACCGACCAGCCAGTCAAAGCGCTCTCCAAAAGTCCCTTCGAAGCGGAACTCCTGGCTCCACTGGTCATTGTCCTCGATGTTCAGGTCATCGAAATCAAATTCGGGATCGGTCTGGCCGTCCTTGTCTTCCGGGTTCTCCGTCTCGTAGTGACGGAAGGAGGAGATGGAGACAAACCGCACCGTATCGGTAATGTCGTAGTTCAGGTGCAGCATGGTGCCCCACAGCTCCCGGGTTTCGTCGAAATCGGCAACGCTCTCCATTTCGTCGAAGCCGGCGCCTCCCTGGCGGCGACCCAGGGTCGCACTGGAGGCCGCGCGGGAGTACTGGTCGATATCGTCGTATTCGATACGCCAGCGCATTTCCAGGCGGTCCGTCGGTTGCCACAGCAGCTGGGTATTGACCGACCAGTTGCCCTCGTCGGCCACCTCATTGCCGGTGGAGTCGTTGTCGATATAGCCATCGCGGGTGTTCCACAACGCGCCGGTACGCCAGAACAGGTTGTCGGTGAGCGGCATGTTGTACACACCCTCCACCTGGTAGCGGTCATAGTTGCCCACCGTGGCACGGGCCCAGCCCTCGTAGGCATCCACCGGCTTCTTGGTCACATACTGCACCGCACCCGCCGCTGCGTTGCGGCCAAACAGAGTGCCCTGTGGGCCGTTGAGAATCTCGATGCGCTCGATGTCGTTGAGCGCCATTTTGGAACCGCCTGTGCGGCCGATGTAGACGCCGTCCAGGTAGACGCCCACTGCCGGGTCGGCGCCCACTCCAAAGTCGGAGGTTCCAATACCGCGGATGCGATAACGCGGCTGGTTGACGCCGCGGCTGAATTCCACGTTAGGTGTAAATATGCCGATGTCTGCGATGTCCTGGGCACCCAGGTCCAGGATACGTTGGGTATCAAACGCCTGAACCGAGATCGGCACTTCCTGCAGCCCCTCGGCGCGACGCTGGGCGGTAACAATCACTTCCTCCAGGCCAGCGCGGCCCTCGGAGTCCTGTGCCAGCGACTGCGGCGCCATCGTGGAGAACGCGGACGCGACGGCCACCGCCAGCGCGGACGGCGCAAATTCCCGAACTTTCATTGTGTATCCCCCGTGACGCAGGGCGTCCTCTAGTGGTTGTCTGTTATTGAGTTTTTATGGGGCACAGATTTAACAGAAGTTAGACAGGGATTCCAGAGGCAGGCGGCATTTTTTTGTACATTTGTACGAATAAGTACAAATAACTAATTCCTATCGCAGGTGGCCGATCGCCAGCGGCTCTCCGCTGGCGGCCAGCAGTTCCGGCGCTTTGTTGCGGGCGTTGTTGACGCCCCGGGAGATTGGCGTGGCCCGCAGGGGTCGCTTCAGCAGCGGCTGGAACAGGGGGTCGTCGTCGGCCACTTCATGCTCCGCATCCAGCCAGCGATCGCGCTCCTCCCCCACCAGGACCAGCGGCATGCGGTGGTGCAGCTGCTCAAACTCGGGCGCCGCTGCTACTGTGACCAGGGCGCAGGATTCGACGACCTCACCGTCGCCCTCCCAGCGCTCCCAGAGGGCCGCCAGGGCCAGGGCTTCATCCACGGCTTCGATGCAGTAAGGCTGCTTTACCGTCTGGCCGGCTCCGTCGCCTTCCTTGCGCCATTCTATGAACGATGAGGCGGGCACGATGCCGCGACGGTGCTTGAACGGCTCGGCAAAGGCGCGGCTTTTGGCGAGGCCCTCAGCGCGGGCATTGAACATGGAATATTTCTGGTTCACCTGTTTTGCCCAGCGCGGCGTCAGCCACCAGCGCACCTCTGCCAGCGCCCGCGGGCTCTGCTCCCGCACCAGGGCAATAGTTTCGGTGGGCGCGATATTGGTGCGGGTGGGCAGCCCCAGGTCGATGCCCAGGTCCTTGAGCAGGCTCTGGAGTTCCGGGTTGTCGATAACATTGAAACGACCGCACATGGGCTGAGTCTAGTTACCGGCAGTGGGCCTCGCCAGCGGCAATGCGCCTACCCAGGGCCGCCAGTTGGCGGGCACTGCCGCCCAGCATGGCCTCGTTGTGGCGGGCCCACAGGCAATAGCGCCATAGCGGGTAGTCGCGATCGATGCCGGTGCCGCCGTGCAGGTGCTGGGCGGCGTAACTGACCCGGTGGCCGACATCGCCGGCCCAGATCTTGGCGATCTGCACCTCGGTGGTGGCCGGACTGCCGGCGTCCAGCAGGCTCACCGCCTGGTAGGTGTTCAGCCGCAGGCACTCCACGTCGATAAAGCAGTTGGCGGCGCGATGGCCTACCGCCTGAAACGTAGCGACAGGCACGCCGAATTGCTCCCGCTCGGCGGTGTAGGACGCCGTCATGCGCATGGCCACATCGGTCACACCGAGCTGGTGTGCGCAGAGCGCGGCGGTGGTGTGTTCCGCCACCCATTGCATCACGGCCGCGCCGGTCTCCGGACCGGCGAGCACCCCGTCAGCACCAATCAACACCTCATCCAGATGCATTTCCACCAGCGGTTCGTAGGTGGTGTAGTGCACATCCCTGAAGCTCACCCCGTCCGCCATCGGGTCCACCAGCACGGCCACAGGCCCGTCCGGCGTTGCCGCACTGGCCAGGATGGCCGTGGCGCTGCGGGCGTTGGGTACGCAGGTTTTTACACCGGTGAGTCGATAGCCGCCCGCCGCTGCAACAGCAGACGTGGCCGTCGGCCGCGCCGGGTCTTCATTGGTGGCCTCGGACAGGGCCGCGGTCAGCAGCAGGCTGCCCTCTGCCGCACCGGGCAGCAGCGAGGCCTGCTGGGCTTCCGTACCGAAGGCCTGCACCGCCAGGGCAGTGGACACCGCGTGAGGCACCAGCGGCAAGGGCGCCAGCACCCGGCCGGCCTCTTCCACCAGCAGGGCCAGCTCGAAAAAGCCCAGCCCCATACCGCCATGAGCCTGGTCGATGGCCACCCCCAGCAAGCCCGCTTCCGCGAGCTGCCCCCAGAGTGTGCGATCAAACCGTTCGGCGGCATACTCGTCATACTGGGCGAGTTTGTCCGCAGTCACCTGCTCGCCGAGGATCTTGCGAGCGAGTTGCTGCACCTCGCGCTGGGTTTCCGAAAACCCGAAGTCCATGTCTGCTCCTACCGGGATGCTCGCGGCATCCACAGGCCCGCCGCCGAGATGATGTCGCGCTGTATCTCGTTGGTGCCGCCGCCAAAGGTGATGATCGAGGCCGTGCGATAAAGCCGTTCGAGCTGCCCGCCCAACACCGCGCCGGCCTCCGAGTCGCCCTTCACCAGGGACGCCTGGCCCAGCACTTCGCCAAGCAGGCGGTAGACCTCGATAAAGAATTCCGAACCGTAGACCTTCGCCGCCGAGGCATCCGCCATCTCCAGCTGGCCCTCGGTCATCGCCCAGGCCTGCTTGTAGCAGATCAGTTTGAGCGCCTCGATGCCGCTGCGCACCCGCGCCAGGTTGAGCTGTACCCAGGCCTGGTCCAGCAGGCGTCCCTCGCCGGGCAACTCGGTGGCGGCCGCCCAGTCCACGACCCGGTTGAACAGCACCGAGGTGGGGCCCACGTTGACCAGGCTCAGGCGCTCGCGGTTGAGCTGGCTGGTGATCAGCTTCCAGCCGCCGTGCAGTTCGCCAACCCGGTTGCGGTCAGGCACGCGGATGTTGTCGTAGAAGGTGGCGTTGGTGCGCACATCGCCGAGGGTGTGGACTGGCGTGCAGCTCCAGCCCGGGTCGCTGTTGGGCACCAGGAACATGGAGATGCCCTTGTGCTTTTTGGGCGCGTCGGGGTCGGTGCGCGCCGCCAGCCAGGTGTAATCGCAGAAGTGGGCCAGGCTGGTCCACATCTTCTGGCCGTTGATCACCCAGTCGTCACCGTCTTTCACGGCGCTGGTCTTGAGCGAAGCCAGGTCGGTGCCGGCGCCGGGCTCGGAGTAGCCGATGGACACCAACAGCTCGCCGCGCAGTATTTTCGGCACCAGCTCCTCGCGCTGCCACGCGTTGCCGTGCTCGGCCAGCATCGGCCCCACCGACTCGGTGGTCAGGAAGGGGAACGGGTAGCCGGCCCGCATCACCTCCTCGATAAAGATGAACTGCTCGATAGGCGACAGGCCACGACCGCCCTGCTCTTTTGGCCAGCCCACGCCGATCCAGCCGTCGCGCCCCATCTGCTGCAACGCCGCTTTCCACAGCGGGCCGCCGCCCTCGCCCATGTCGCGGGTGCACTCGGCGCGCAGCTCGTCGGTCATCAGGCCGGCGAAGTAGGCGCGCAATTCATCACGCAGTGCTGCCTGCTCCGGGGTGAACTCTATTCGCATGCACCGACCTCCAGTCTCAGGTCATCATAAGCCCGGGCGTTGGCCTCTCAATAGTCAAACTTATCATTCCAGGCTGGTGAAACTGATCAGCCCGACCTGTCGCAAATTTCCGGCCGATAGTATGCTGCCGGCTCACATTCCGAGGGTGACGACATGGCGTCAGGTACTGCGGCCATTGAAGGCTGGTACACACTGGATGAGAGCGAGCCTCATTTACTGGGCAGCCGCTGCAGCCGCTGCGGCACCTACTATTTCCCCAAGCTGGAAGGTTTTTGCCGCAACCCGCAATGCGACAGCACTGAGTTTACCGAGGTCAGGCTAAGCCGCCGGGGCACCCTCTGGAGTTATACCAACGCCTGCTACCAGCCGCCGGAACCATTCGTGGCGCCAGACCCCTTCGAGCCCTACACCATTGCGGCCGTGCACCTGGAAGAAGAGCAGATGGTGGTGCTGGGCCAGGTCATGGCACCGACGTCAGTGGAGCAGCTGGAAGTGGGCATGCCCATGGAGCTGGTACTCGACACGCTGTACACCGACGAGGACGGCGACAAGCTGATCTGGAAATGGCAGCCGGAGGCCGGCGCATGAGCGATAACGAAATTGCCATTATCGGCGCCGGCATGACGCCCTGGGGGAAGTGGGGCAAGAACTTTGCCGAGTACGGCGTTGCCGCGGCGCGCGAGGCACTGGCCGATGCGGATATTCCCTGGCAGGACATTCGCTTCGTCAGCGGCGGCGCCACGGTGCGCTGCGGCTACCCGGGCTACGTGGCCGGCGCCACCATCGCCCAGGCCCTGGGCTGGCAGGGGGCGGAAGTGAATACCTCCTACGCCGCCTGCGCCTCCGGCTCACAGGCACTGGCTGCCGCCCGCACCAAGATTCTCGCCGGCCACTGCGACGTGGCCCTGGTGGTAGGCGCCGACACTACGCCCAAGGGCTTCCTGGCGCCGGCAAAGGGTTACCGCCCGGAGGATCCGGACTGGGTGCGCTTTTACATCGGCATCACCAACCCGACCTATTTCGCGCTGTACGCGCGCCGTCGCATGGCGCTCTACGGTGACACCCAGGAAGACTTTGCTGCAGTGAAGGTGAAGAACGCCGCCATCGGCAGTCTCAACCCCCGCGCCCGCTACACCAAGACCTTCACGGCTGAGGACGTGGCCAACTCGGCGATGGTGGCGGACCCGCTGCGACTGATGGATATCTGTGCCACCAGTGACGGCGGCGCGGCCCTGATCGTGTCGAGCCTCGACTACGCCAGGAAAATTGGCAAGGGCGATGCGCCCCGGGTAGCGGCGATCTCCACCGTCACCCCCAGCTTTGCCAGCGGCACTGTTGAAATGCCCGACATCGCCACCGACTCCGCCGCAGCAGCCGGTATTGAGGCGATCAACTACCGCTCACAGATTCCCCTCAAGGCCTACGAGGAGGCCGGCATTGGCCCGGAGGATATCGACCTGGCGGAGGTCTACGACCTGTCCACCGCGCTGGAGCTGGACTGGATCGAAGACCTGAAGCTATGCGAACGCGGCCAGGCCGCCAGCCTGCTACGCGCCGGCGATACCGCAGTGGGCGGCAGGATTCCCGTGAACGCCTCCGGCGGCCTGGCCTGTTTCGGCGAGGCGGTTCCCGCCCAGGCCCTGGCCCAGGTCTGCGAGCTGACCTGGCAACTCCGCGGCGAGGCGGGCCCGCGCCAGGTGGAAGGCGCGAGAGTTGGCATCACCGCCAACCAGGGCCTGTTTGGCCATGGTTCATCGGTGATCGTCAAGCGCTGATCACTGCATGAGCGTCAGGGAAGCCTACAACTACCGTGAGGTGTCGCCGCAGCTGAGCACGGCGGGTGTGATCAGCGAGGAGCAGCTGGGCGAACTCGGCTCTGAGGGTTTCGAAGCGGTGATCAACCTGCTGCCGGAAGACAGCCCCTATGCGATTGCCGGGGAGCGCGGCATTGTTACCGGGCAGGGCATAGACTACACCTACATCCCGGTGGACTTCGCAGCCCCGACGGCGCAGGACTTCGAACAGTTCGCCGCCGCCATGCAGGCTCAGGGCTCCCGCAAGCTGATGGTGCACTGCGCCGCCAACTACCGGGTATCTGCGTTCTATGCCATTTACGGCGTGAAGTACCTGGGCTGGAGTCGCGAGCAGGCCCTGGACTTCATCGCCGCCACCTGGGACCTCAGCGAAAAACCCGTTTGGGACAGCTTCGTCGCCGATATGCTCGGCTGATCAGCGCCTTCTGCAGCGGGCAGTCACCTACTGCAGGCCATTCGCCAGGGCGAGCAGGCGACGGGCCTCGTCCACGTGCATGGTTTCCACCAGTTTGTCGTCGAGTACCGCCACACCCTTGCCGGCCGCTTCCGCCGCCTCCCAGGCCTCGATGACCCGACGGGCGTGCTCCAGCTGGGCCTCGCTGACCCCGAATACCGCGTTGGCCGCCTCGATCTGTGAGGGATGGATCAGGGTCTTGCCGTCAAAGCCCAGGGCGCGGCCGTGTTCACAGTTGGCTCGATAGGCATCGGCATCGCGCAGTTCCAGGAACACTCCGTCCAGGGCCACCGTGCCGTGCATGCGCGCAGCATTCACACACTTCGATAGCGCGTACAGCAGGCCCAGCCGATCTGTCCGGTGCGGTGTGCGCAGCTGGTAGGCGAGATCGGTGGTACCCATAAGGATGGCCTCTAGACCCGGTGCCGCACAGATCGATTCCACCTCTGCCACCCCGCGCGGCGTTTCCACCATGGCCCAGAGAGTGACTTCCTCACCCAGCAGTTCGCGCGCCGCGGCCAACTGATCGGCAGACTCCACCTTGGGCAGGCAGACGCGCTCCACACCGGCAAAGGCCCGCAGGTCGTCCTCACCCCAGGGGGTATCGAGTCCGTTGGCGCGCACCACCAGCGTTCGTTCGCCGTAGCCACCGGCCTCGAGTTGCGCCTTTACCATGGCGCGGGCCTCGGCCTTGCGGTCGGGTGCCACCGCATCTTCAAGGTCGAATACCACGGCGTCGCAGTCGAGGCCCCTGGCCTTGTCCATGGCGCGCTGGTTGATGCCCGGCATATACAGCACCGAGCGCAGTCTGGTTTCACTCATGGCAGGTTCCCTTCGAAGGCCGGCAGCGCAAACGCGATGATGTGATCGCCCGCCGGAGTGCCGCCGCTCCAGTGGCCTCCTGCGGCCACCACCACGAACTGGCGATTGTCGGGGCCGGCGGTGTAGGTCATGGGCAGGGCATTGGCCGCCGCCGGCAGCCGCACCTTCCACAGTTCCTCACCGGTTTCCAGGGAGAAGGCGCGAAACGCGTGCTCGTTGGTGATGCCGCTGAACACCAGGCCGGTACCGGTCATCATCGGCGCCGCCACTCCGGGCAGGCCATCGAAATACCACAGGGGCCAGGGCGCCAGGTCGCGGGTGGTGCCGATCGGCACTCGCCAGAGCAGCTTGCCCGCCGCCAGGTCGATGGCATCCAGGGTACCCCAGGGTGGCTCGCTGCAGGGCAGGCCCAGGGGTGAGGCCACCATGTCGGTGTCCACGCAATAGGGTGTACCCGCCTGGCGCTGGAAAAAGCCCTCGCACTGATCCTGGGGGGTGAGCTTGATATAACCCGGCAGGTGCGTGGTGTAGACCACCATCACGCCGCTGCGTGGATCGATGGCCGGGGAACCCCAGTTGTTGCCACCACCGCTCCAGGGATAGTGCAGGCTGCCGGCTTCGCTGGGGGGCGTGTAGAGCCCTTCGTTGCGCAGGGCCGCCAGACGATCCCGGCACGCACCCCGGTCCCAGAAGGTCATTCCCCAGGCGTCGTCGGTATCAAAAGGTTGCTCCACGGTTGCCGGGATATGGGTGGGGAACGGCTGGGTGGGTGACAGGTATTCACCCTCGGGCGGGTCGCCCTGTGGCACCGGGCGTTCTTCCACCGGCCACAGCGGCTCGCCGGTGTCGCGGTGCAGGGCAAAGGTCAGGCCCATCTTGGTCACCTGCACCACCGCCGGCACCGTCTCGCCGTTCACCTCAAGGTCAACAAGCGTGGGCTGGGCCGGGGTGTCGTAGTCCCAGATATCGTGGTGCACGAACTGGTAGTGCCAGGCCACCTCACCGCTGTCGCCGTGCAGCGCCACCAGTGAACTCGAGTAGTAGTCCAGCCCCTTGCGGTGTCCGCCGTAAAAATCCGGGTTGGTATTACCGGTGGGGACAAATACCAGGTTGCGCTCGGCATCCACCGCGATGATGGACCAGACATTGGTGGTGCCGCTGATGAAGTTGCCCTCCTCATCCCGCGCTTCGCTGCCGGGCGGCACCGGGTTCCAGGCCCAGCGCAATTCACCGCTGCGCACATCGTAGGCGCGGACCACGCCGGCTGGCGCATCGGTGCGCACGTTGTCCAGCACCATGGCGCCGGTAATGACCAGGTCGCCGAGAATCGCCGGCGGTGAGGTAATGCTGTACTCCACCGGGTCATGTTGGGAAAGGCGATGGCTGGTATCCACTTCACCATTTTCACCAAAGTCCGGGCAGGGTTTACCGGTGGCAGCATCCAGGGCGATCAGGCGAGCATCGAGGGTGCCGGTGAAAATGCGGTGCTCACAGAATCCCTCCCGCCCGGACTGCCAGCTGCTGACACCGCGGCAGTTCATCAGCAGGTCCTGGCCGGTGTCCAGTTCCGGGTCGAACACCCAGCGCTGTTCACCGGTGGCGGCATCCAGGGCAAACACGCGGTTGAAAGGGGTGCAGTAGTAAAGTCCACCGTCCACGACGATCGGCGTGACCTGCAGCGATGACTGGGGCAACCAGCCGTCCTCACCCTGTTCGCCGCTGGCCTCGCGGATATCCCCGGAGCGATGCACCCAGGCCTGTTCCAGCAGGTGGACATTGCCGGGGGTAATTTCGCTGGCCGCCGAGAAGTGGGTGCCGCCTGGCGTGGCGCCATAACTCGACCACTCTTCCACCTCGGGCGACCTGATGCTGTCAGGAGCGGCGGGAATACCGGCGGAGCAGGCTGTCAGCAGCGCGAGGAGCAGGGTCAGGCCGTAGCGGATTGATTGCGTCGGGTTCAAGGAGGTGCGCCTGTGATAACTGAAGGTATTAACGCTATCCGCTCGGGACGGCCACAGCAAGCGCAGCGGACGCGCGCCAGCTGACCAGGAGTGAGCGGCCTGTAACTGAGTCCTGGAGCGGGGACATCGTGCCGAGCTTTTCGTGTCCGCTGCAGGCCGACGCACACATGCCAACGCGAACGGCGCTGCTATACTCCGCGCAAACCGGAGACAGCCATGGTCAGCGCCGCCAAGATTTCCCGCGCCTTTATCCGCCCCCGCAGCAACCTGGGGCTACTATCACGTCGTGAGGCCGCGAGCCTGGTATCGGCGGATGAAGACCTGCACAAGCTGTTCCGGCGCTGCGCGCTGGCTATTCTCAACTCCGGCAACGACACCGATGACGCCAGGGCCATCTTCGAGGCCTACGCGGATTTCGAGATCAAGGTGATATCTGAATCCCGCGGCGTGCAGCTCGAGCTGTTCAATGCCCCGGCACCGGCCTTCGTCGACGGCGTGATGATCGACGGCATCCGCGACCATATCTTTACCGCCCTGCGCGACGTGATTTTCATGAGCCAGCGGCGCGACCGCTTTGACCTCGAATCCAGTGAAGGCATTACCGACGCGGTATTCCGCATGCTGCGCAATGCCAACATGCTGCGCACCGGCGAGCCGCCCAATATCGTTGTGTGCTGGGGCGGCCACTCCATCGCCCGCAGCGAGTACGAGTTCACCAAGGAGGTCGGCTATCACCTGGGGCTGCGCCACCTCGATATCGCCACCGGCTGCGGGCCCGGCGCCATGAAGGGGCCCATGAAAGGCGCCGCCGTCGGCCACTCCAAGCAGAGCAACTACGGCAGCCGTTTCCTGGGACTGACCGAGCCCAGCATCATTGCCTCGGAGCCGCCCAACCCCATCGTCAATGAACTCATCATCCTGCCCGACATCGAGAAGCGCCTTGAGGCATTCCTGCGCGTGGCCCATGCCATCCTGGTGTTCCCCGGCGGCGCCGGCACGGCGGAGGAGATTCTCTATCTGCTGGGCGTGATGATGCAGCCGGAAAACGCCGGGCGCCAGTTGCCCATCGTCATGTCGGCCTCGGAAGAGAGCGCCGCCTACTTCGATGAGATCGATCGTTTCATTCGCGCAACCCTGGGCGAGGAGGCCACCCGACACTACGAGATCATCTGCGGCGACCCCGCCGCCACCGCCCAGCGGCTGCGCCAGGGCGTTACCCAGGTGCGCCGGCACCGCAATCGCGAGAACGAGTCCTACTGTTTCAACTGGGAGCTGCATATTCCCGAGGAATTCCAGCGCACCTTCGAGCCCACCCACGAAAACATGGCCAGCCTGGCACTGCATCGTGACCAGCCTGCGCACCAGCTTGCCTCGGAATTGCGCAAGGCCTTCTCCGGCATCGTGGCGGGCAACATCAAGGACTTCGGAGTGGCCGCGGTGGAAACCCACGGCCCCTACCAGATCAACGGTGACCCGGAAATCATGGCAATGCTGGATACCCTGCTGACAAACTTCGTGGCCCAGGGCCGCATGAAGCTGGGAACCGCTGTCTATCAACCCTGCTACGAACTAAGTGCCTGAGCCCGTGAAGAAATTACTGCTACTCCTCGTCATCCTGCTGGTCGCCGCGTTCTTCCTGTGGCCCGGCTGGCAGGAAACGCTGCGGCTGCAAGCGGACAACGCGACACTGCGCGACACCACCGAGGGGCCGGTGATAGGCGGCCAGGCAGCCAACAATACCTACGCCTGGCTGGGCATTCCCTACGCTGCGTCGCCCGAGGGCGAGCGGCGCTGGCGCGCCCCCGCCGCGCCGAGCGCCCGTGCCGAAACCCTGCAGGCACTGCAGTTTGGCTCACCCTGCGTGCAGCTCGCCGGCCAGCTGTCCGGGGTGGAAGACGAGGACGATGACGGCGTGGTCGGCAGTGAGGATTGCCTCACCCTGAATATCTGGTCACCGCGGGAGCACAGTGACGCCGACGCAGAGCCCCTGCCGGTGATGCTGTGGATTCACGGCGGCGGCAACACCGTTGGTTCCGCCATCACCTACCCCGGGGATGTCCTGGCGGCAGACGCCGAGGTGGTGCTGGTCACCATCAACTACCGGCTGGGCATGCTCGGCTGGCTCAGCCACCCGGTGCTGCGCGAGGGGCGCGACCCGGTCGACCAGTCCGGCAACTTTGGCACCCTGGATATCATCGCGGCATTGCAATGGGTGCAGCAGAACATCCACCAGTTTGGCGGTGACCCGGAGCGGGTGACCGTGTTTGGCGAATCCGCCGGCGGGCGCAATGTGTTCAGCCTGATGGCCACGCCGCTGGCCGAGGGCCTGTTCCACCGCGCCATCGCCCAGAGCGGCGCACCGCGCACCACGCCGCTCTGGCGCGCGGAGAATCCCGTGGAACAGCGCGGTCACCCGCTCAGCTCGGCGGAATGGCTGGCGCAACGGCTGGTACACGACGGTCGCGCCAGCAACCGCGAGGCGGCACTGGTATTGCTCGACACCATGCCGACTACAGAGCTGCACGATTTTCTCTATCACCTCTCGCCGGCGGAACTGTTGCAGGGCCTGGAAGGCGGCTTTGGCATGTACCGCGCTCCCCAGCTGTTCCGTGACGGCGTGGTACTGCCGGAAAACAGCCTGCTGGAAGTCTTCAGCGACCCCGAGCGCTACAACAGCGTGCCCCTGATCACCGGCACCAATCGCGACGAAATGAAGCTGTTCATGGCCACCAGTCCCGAGTATGTCGAACAGCGCTTCGGCATCCTGCCGCGAATCCGCGATCCCGAACGCTACAACGCGATCGCCGCCTACCTCAGCGACAGCTGGAAATTGCTGGCAGTGGACCGGGTGGCGCAAACCATCGCCAGCCACGCTCACCAGCCGGTGTTTACCTATCGCTGGGACTGGGATGAAGGCGCCAGCAGCTTCCTGGTGGACTACGCCACGGCGCTGGGTGCGGGGCACGGCCTGGAAGTGGGCTTTGTTTTTGGCGTGTACGACCAGGGCATCACCGCACCGGGGCTGTACAACAGCGAGAACACGCCGGGCCGCGATCAACTGGCAGCACAGATGCGGCGCTACTGGGGCGCCTTTGCCCGGGACGGCCGACCGGCCGCCAGCCCCCTGCCCTTGTGGCCGCGCTGGCGCGCGGGGAAACCGGCGGTGATGTTGCTGGATACCGAAGCCGACGGCGGCCTGCGTCTTTCGCAGTCAGCCCTGAGTGCCGAAGAGCTGGCCGGGCGGCTGGCGTCAGACACATTGATTGATGACCCGGCAACACGCTGCCGCCTGTACGCCAGGATGTTCCTGCAGGGCAATAACGGTGACGACGTGTGGGATGCCGAGGGCTATCGCGCCCTCGGCTGTGAGCAGGATCCCTGGACCCTGCTCTAGCCGTTCAGGCGCCGATCAACCCCAGGGCTTGACCAGGAATTTGTCGCCGGTGGCCTTCTTGTTGTACTCGACGATGTTGTCGAGCTGCAGGGCCTCAGCCAGGCTGATTTCCCTGGCGTAGTGGCTGGCGAAGGTGGTCTTGATCTCGCGGGCCACTCGCATGCGCATCTCACCGGCCTTCTCCAGGCCCGCTTTCTGCAGGAAGTGCGTCAGCAGGAAGCCGCCGACGCTCCAGGCAAACCCGTAGTTCAGGCTGAGCGTGGTCGGGCTCAGGTCCAGGCGGCCGTAAATGTACAGCTGCTTGAAGGTATCGGAGCCGTAGCGGTTGTACTCCTCCATCTCGCTGGCCGCTGCCATCTCCATGCACAGCATGATGCTGTCTGCCAGCTTGCCGCCGCCGGTGGCATCGAAAGCGAGCGTGGCGCCGGTGTCCTTGATGGCGGCAATGAGGCGCGCCTTGAAATCGGTATCGCTGGAATTGACGATGTATTTCGCGCCGATCTCTTCGAGAAGCTTCACCTGCTCGGGCTTGCGCACCACGTTGACCAGGTCCACGCCGTCGGCAATACAGATCTTGTTGAGCATCTGGCCCAGGTTGGACGCCGCTGCCGTGTGCACGATGGCCTTGTGGCCTTCCATGCGCATGGTTTCCACCATGGCCAGCGAAGTCAGTGGATTGACCACGCAGGAAGCGCCTTCTACCGCGGTCGTACCCGGCTCGAGCTCCAGGCACATGAAGGCCGGCACCACCCGGTACTGACCAAACATTTCACCACCGAAGATGCCTACCGTCTTGCCCACCAGCGCCTGGGCGGCATCGGAGGAACCGGCGGACACCACCGTACCGGCGCCCTCATTGCCCACAGGCAGCGACTGGCCTAATCGACCCGCCACCATGGGCATGTGCTGGGGTGCAATATCGAAAGTGGTGACCGGGCGTTCGGCACTGCCGGTCACGCGGCCACTGGTGACATCGGCCGGGCCCAGCAACAGGGCCAGGTCGGAGGGGTTCATGGGGGCCGCTTCGACCTTGACCAGCACCTCGTCAGGGCCCGGCTCCGGGACCGGCACATCCACCAGGGAAAGTTCGAGAGTGTTGTCGTCCTTGACTGTGGTGCGTAGCTGCAGACCTGTATCCGCCATGATGCCTCCGGAAATGCTGGAATTGAAAAGGGCGCCCAGTGTACTCGAGTCAGGAGACGCTGGGCAGGGCGGGATAGTCCGTGTAGCCGTCGGGGCCGGGCGTATAGAGCCGGCCGGGATCAAAATCCGCCAGCGGTTTGCCGCGCCAGAAGCGATCCACCAGGTCCGGGTTGGCGATGAACGGGCGGCCGAAGCTCACCGCCGCCAGCTCGTCGCGGTCGAGGGCTTCGGCGGCCTCTTCGCCGGAGTAGCTCTCGTTGCCGATCACCTGGCCCGGGAAGTACTGCCGGGCCAGTTCGATATTGTCGACCCGGCCGCCCGGTATGCGAATGGCGTGCACGTAGGCCAGCTTCAATTCGCTGGCACCGGCCAGCAGTGCGGAGAAGGTGTTCTGGGGGTCGTCGTCCTTGAGATCGTTGAAGCGGTTGTCCGGCGAGATGCGAAAGCCCACCCGGCCGCCGCCGTCGACGTTGGCCATGGCGCGCAGCACGTCGAGGGGAAAACGCACCCGACCCGCCAGGCTGCCGCCGTAGGCGTCGGTGCGCAGGTTGGTGCCGGTGGACAGGAACTGGGCCGGCAGGTAGCCGCTGGTGCAGTGCAGCTCTACGCCATCGAAGCCGGCGTCAAAGCAGCGCGCCGTGGCCTCGGCATACTCCAGGACCACGCCGGGAATTTCCTCGATGGCCAGCTCCCGCGGCATGGTGAAGGGCTGCATGCCGTCTGCATCGGTATAGATTTCGCCGCGGGCGCGAAGCGCCGAGGGTGCAACCGTCTCGCTGCCCGGCGCCTTGTTGAGCGGGTGGGCGATGCGACCGCAGTGCATGATCTGCGCAACGATGAGACCCCCTTCCGCATGCACGGCGTCGACTACCTTACGCCAGGCGTCAGTCTGTTTGGCGTTGTAGATGCCCGGCGTGCGGCAGTAGCCGATGCCGTCGGCACTGGGCGCAATGCCCTCGGTAACGATCATGCCGGCGCCCGCGCGCTGCCGGTAGTACTCCACCATCAGTGGAGTCGGCATATCGCCGGCCTCGGCGCGGCTGCGGGTCATGGGCGCCATCACCACACGGTTGCGCAAGTTCAGGCCACCCAGTCGCACCGGGGTAAACAGACTATCCATGGTTATCGCACTCGAATTCGCGGGTCAGGGGCGCCGCGGCGCATGGTCGTGAGGAACTCTTCCAGTGGCGCGGGAGCCGCGACCTCGGGATCGTCGCTGTCCGGCGGCGAGGCCCAGAACTCCGACCAGGAGGGGAACAGCTCGTGAAAGGCGCCGTCGTAGTGTTCGCGGTCGGGCCAGCGCATCTTATGCTCGCCCACCGGCGGCTTGTTGAGGTCGGTGGCATACCAGTAGCAGGGCAGGCGCCGGCGGAATAACCAGCGCCCGTCGATGCGCTGGTAGTTGTCCCAGTACAGCATCTGCATGATGACCCACTCGGTATCGCCATTGTCGCAGGGTGTTTCGTGTTCGTTCTTGGAGTACAGCACACCGTGGGCGTGATCGGCGTCGTCAAACTCGATGATGTGATTGCCCGTGTGGTGGGAGGTGCCGGTGAACTGCAGGCGCAGGGTGTCGTCCAGCCAGCGCTTGAGATGGGCGCGGCCCACCTGCTCGCGGCTGACCCGAATATCCGGCGCAAACAGGTTTACGTGGGCGTCGAGGTCACGCATGTCCAGGCTGAGGGCGTACTTGGCCACCAGCTGGCGAATCTCATCCAGGGATTCCAGACGGTCGAGGCGGGCTTCCAGGTCACTCACTTAATTCTCCCAGTCCGCGGCGCCGCTGTTCAGCTCCGCCGTGCGCCCGCCGTCCACGTGCAGCGCCGCTCCGGTGATATAGGAGGCCTCGTCGCTGGCCAGGAACAGAATCGCATTGGCAGCTTCCTCCGGTGTGCCGATGCGACCCAGGGGAACCGAGTTCGCGGTCGCGGCCTGGGCAGTCGGGTCGGGTATGGCCGCCTCGGTTGCCGGCGTCATGACCACCCCGATAACGATGGCGTTGACGCGCACCCCCTGGCGGGCCCATTCGATGGCGGCACTGCGAGTGAGGGACTGTAGCGCCGCCTTGGCGGCGCTGTAACCCGCCACTCCCGGCGTGGCGAGCTCGCCGCAGACCGACGACACATTGACCACGGCGCCACCCCCGGCCAGCTGCGGGAAACACTCGCGCATCAACAGCATGGGGCCGTCGGCCGCGGTGGCAAAACTGGCGCGCCAGGCGCCGAGGTCGTGGTCAGCCAACATGCCCGGCACCAGGGCATTGGCGTTGTTGACGAGAATATCGATGGCGCCGAAACGATCAACCACGGCCGACACCGCTGCCTTGACCCCCTGCTCATCGGTAATGTCGCAGGGCACCGACAGGGCAGCGTCACCCAGGGTACCCGCCACCTGCTCCAGGGAGTCGGCACTGCGGCCCAGCAGCGCTACCTTCGCCCCCTCCGCAACGAAGCGACGCGCTGTCGCCTCGCCGACGCCGCTGCCGGCGCCGGTGATGATTGCGACCTTGTCGGTAAGCCTGCCTGCGGACACGACTGCTCCTTCGGTTCAATATTCAGTGCTGTAGACGCCCAATATAACGCGCAGCCCGCATTGGCTGAACGCCCTCAGGCCGGTGCCAGTTTAAAATAGCGCACGACAACTCGGAGAAGCGCCATGAGCACCGCACCCTACCCCAGCGAACACCCGACGCCCTCACAATTACTGGCCGACAAGTCGGTGCTGGTGACCGGCGCCGGCATGGGCATCGGCCGCGCCATTGCCGAGGCCTGCGCCCGGGAAGGAGCCAAAGTACTGGTGGCAGATTTCAACAAGGCCGCCGGCGCAGAGACGGTGGCGGCCATCGAGGCTGCCGGTGGTGAGGCGATGTTCTCTGCCGCCGATGTCAGCGGCGAAGACGCCGTGGCCGCCATGGTGGAACAGGCTGTCGATGGCTTCGGACAGCTCGACCTCGCCTGCAACAGCGCCGCCCTGAGCCGCGGCCACGGTCCTATCCATCGTTTCGAGAAGGACGTGTTCGACCAGACCCTGGCCATGTGCCTGGCCAACACCTGGCTGTGTATGAAATACGAACTGGAACACATGCTGGCACGCGGCAGCGGCGCCATCGTCAATATTTCCTCCAACGCCTCACTGCGCGGCCAGGCCCACAACGCCGCCTATGCCAGCGCCAAGGGCGGTGTGAACATCCTCACCAAGAGCACGGCAGCGGAGGTGGCCGCCCAGGGCGTGCGGGTGAACGCCGTGTCGCCGGGCACCATTCGCACTCCCGGCGTGGAGCGCCACTTCGAGGAGCATCCCGCCCAGAAAGACATGCTGCTGCAGTCCATGCCCATGGCGCGACTGGGTGAGCCTGGTGAGATTGCCGAGGCGGTGGTCTTCCTGCTGTCAGACCGCGCCTCCTACATCACCGGCCAGGTGCTGTCGGTGGATGGCGGCGGCGCCGTGCGCTGAGCGCGCCTCACCAGGCGTGCCCCACTAGGCGTGCCCCACTAGGCGTGCCCCACTAGGCGTGCCCCACTAGGCGTGCCCCACTAAGCGCGCCCGCAGTCGGGAAAGTTGAACCGCCACGGGGCGGGCACGGGCAGGCAGCTTGCTAGACTGGTGCCTCCCTAATCGAGGAGTCAGTCATGGACAGTTTTGAAGGCAAGGTAGCAGTAGTCACCGGCGGCGCCAGCGGCATCGGCGCGGCCCTGGTACGACAGCTGCTGGCGCAGGGCGCAAAGGTGGTAGTCGGCGACGTCGAGCAGGGCGCGCTGGATCGTGCGCTGGCCGAGCTCGACGGCAAGGGCGAGGTGAGCGGCGTGGTCTGTGATGTCTCAAAGCCGGAGTCTGTGAATGCCCTCGCCGACAGCGTTTATGAGAAATACGGCGCCTGCCACCTGCTGTTCAACAACGCCGGCGTCGCCGCTCCTTCCGCCAATGTGTGGGATACCACACCCAACGATTGGAAGTGGGTGCACGGCGTCAACGTGATGGGCGTGGTGCACGGCATCCAGGCTTTCGTTCCGCGCATGATCGAAGGCGGCGAGGAAGGCCACATCATCAACACCTCCTCCGGCGACGGCGGCATCTCGCCCCTGCCCTACCAGTCGGTGTACGCGTCCAGCAAGGCAGCGGTCTCCATCATTACCGAATGCCTGGGCGCCCAGCTCCAGAGTGAGGGCACCAAACTGGGGGCGTCGATCTTCTACCCTTCCGGCGGCATGCTGAATACCGGCATCTGGACCACCGACCGCAATCGGCCCGAGGAATTGGCCCGGGAGAAGCCCGGCATTCCCTCCCCCACCGTCGAGGACTTCAAGAAAGTCATGAAGGAATATGGGATGGAAGTGGAATTCCAGGACCTGGACGAACTGGCGGTAGTGGCGCTCGACGGCATCAAGGCCGGCAAGTTCATCCTGATGATCGGCGTGGAGGAAGCAGTGGGGCAGCTAAATGAGCGCGCCAATCGCTATGGCCGCACCGAGCTACCGATAGACCCTGCCCCCATCCCGCAGTTCTAAGCGCTAGAACTCCCGCAGGTATTCCAGGCGGTCGCCCGCCATGATGCAACGGTGGCGCCCGCCGGGTGCCGCCGGGTCTTCCGTCTCGAAGCCGGCGTCGCCGGCGTAGAGAAAATGCAGGGCGCCGTCCAGCTCGGTCACCCGCGGTGCGTACATGATGGGCTCCATGGCCGGCGCCTCGCGTTGAAGCACCTCACAGCTGCCGAAGCGCTCGAGCTCCAGCAGCGTAATAAACGTGGGCGGCATCAGCCGCAGCTCTCCGCGGGCCTGCTCCGCCAGGGCATCGGCCGGCCGTACCCAGCGGTGTTCGGCAATCTCTCCGCCGTCGACCACCACGTCCTGCTCATCACACAGCAGGCCCACGTAGAACCAGGTCGCAAAGCGCTTCTTCGCGCCCTTCGGCGTGGTCCAGTGAGAGATGTAGTGCAGGTCGTCGGCGCTGATTTCCAGGCCGGTTTCTTCCCGGGTTTCGCGAATGGCGGCGGTGACCGCGGTGGCTTCCGGGTCGGTGTCGAAATCACCGTCGGCAGGGTCGACGCGGCCGCCTGGAAACACCCACATGCCGCCCATATGGTGCACATCGCGAGAGCGCCGCACCATTAACACTTCCAGGGCCGCCTCGGCACTGCGTACCAGCACCACGGTCGCCGACGGGTAGGCCGGCGTGACTTCGGGGTTATTGAAATCCACCGGTTCAGGACACCTTTTTCGCGGCAGCCTCCGTGGGCAGCTCCAGCAGGTCGTCGTCCGTGAGTGAACGGAAATCCAGCGGCCACTCGCGAATTTTCATTTCGCCGCGCGGCGTGCAGACGGTCATGATCAGGTCCTGGTAGCCGAGCACATCGCCCCGCTCATTCTGTACGGAGACGGGCGCAATCTCCTCACCAGTCTCACGTACTCGCACTTTCATAAAGCGCTTCTCCGGCTCCTGCTCCCAACGGTCCCACCACTGCATGATGGAAATCATCACCGGCAGCAGATCGAGACCCTTGTCAGTGAGCTGGTAGGCATAGCGGCGCCCCCCTTCCTGCAAGGGGACTTTCTCGATTACCCCCGCCTCGGTCAGCGTGCGCAGCCGCTCTGTAAGGATGTTGCGGGAAATGCCGAGGCTGTCGCGCAGCTGCTCGAAGCGGCGTCGGCCGCCACCGACGAAGAAGTCGCGCACGATGAGCATGCTCCACCACTCGCCAATGACATCCATGGCCTGGGCCACGGAACACGCCATATCACTGAAGGATTTCTTGACCATAGTCTTCCGGGTTGTTGTCCGTATTTGCGGGGGTTCATGCCCCGCGTGACTCGCCCGCTGCTCGCTAAAGCCGCCGACTACGCTTGTTATGGTGCGGCGCCGCCTCGTGCGACGGCTCCGTATCTGCGCTCAGCGCGCACCATACCGAATTCGACCGCCCAACACAAATTAGTTGCATTATAGAACTCAATTGCTATAGTTGCGTTATGGGATTAGTTGCATATTAGAACTTATATCTGATCTGACACCTCATCCCGGTCCATAGAGATGACTTTTATTGGGGGATTTGCCCATGAACACACGTGCATTACTGAGTATTCCGTTACTGGTGGCCGCCAGCGCCGCTACCCTGCTGTCGGCGGGCGCTGCCCGCGCCGACCTGGCACCCGATGCCCAGGCCCACCGGGCCTGCCTGGAGCGCATCGACAGCGTCAGTCACCGGGAAGGGCTGCAGCTGCGGGACGGCGATACCTATATCGCCCCGCAGGAAGCGGCTGACCGCTACCGCTACTACCTGAACCTTGAATCCCGCGGCGAGTCGCCCCGGGCCTATCGGGTGGAGTGTGAGGCCCGCCGCAACGGCAAGGTGACCTTCTTCGCGCTGGAAGCCGGCCGCTGGCACTACCAGGCCGAGGCTGTTGAGGCCGTCGCCACGCGCTAGGCGCTGTTTTCCTACCGCCGGGGGAGGCTTTGCCGAACCCGGCTTTTTATCAGGGGAAGAAGCGGGAGATGGTGTCTACCACGCAGGCGGGGCGATCGCTGTTTTCGATTTCCACGGTGACCCGCACGACCACCTGCACGCCGCCTTTCACTTCCTCTGCGCTGATGACTTCACCGCTGCCGCGCAGGCGACTGCCCACCGGTACCGGGGCGGGGAAGCGCACTTTCTCGCAGCCGTAGTTCACGCCCATGGAGGTGTTCTCCACCGTCATCAATTCCGGCAGGAACAGGTTGGCCAGGGAAAGGGTCAGGTAGCCATGGGCGATGGTGGAGCCAAAGGGGCCGTCTTTAGCCCTTTCGGGGTCCACATGGATCCACTGGTGATCACCGGTAGCATCGGCAAACTGGTCGATACGCTCCTGGGTCATCTCCATCCAGTCGGTGGGGCCCAGTGCCACACCCGGCGCCTGCAGCAATTCTGCGGGATTCTCAAAGCTCTTGCTCACATGCTCCTCCAATCTTCTTAAGTGCTTAATTTAGCTGGCTTTTTGACCCACTGACAGGGCCCAACTCCAGACCTTCGAGAACGGTATACATAGTCGGTCGCGGCCGGTTTTAAGTCCACGGGGAAGTCAGCCACAGACGGCTCAGAACAAATTTTTCTAAAAACCCGCTTGCGCCTGACCACTGATGTGGTGTTATAGTTGCGTATAACACTAAACAGACCTGTACAAACGCCATGCAATCGCCAGACTTCAGCAAGCCTCACTACCTGGTCGACACCTTTACCCGCCATCGGCTGGCATCCAACCTGCTGATGATCATGCTGATCCTGGCGGGCATCTGGGGCATCCGCCAGCTCACGGTGCAGCTCAACCCGACCCAGGATTCCCACCAGGTCAGCGTTGAAGTGGCCTGGCCCGGCGCCAGCGCCGAGGATGTCGAGCGCCTGGTCACCCAGCCCATTGAATACCAGCTGCGTTCCCTGACCCGGCTCAACAAGCTGACCTCTTCTACATCAGACGGCCTGGCCAGCGTCGAGGTGGGCTTCGACAAGGGCACCGACATGATCGAGGGGCTGGATCGGGTCAAGCAGGCGGTCGCGCAGGTGCGTGACCTGCCGGTGGATATCGAGCCTCCGATTATCCAGCGCATGCAGTGGCTGGACACCGTTGCCGCCATCCTGATTTCCAGCGACGGCAGCGTGGAAGAGCTGGTACCCATTGCCCGCGAGATCGAGCGCGACCTGCTGGCGCGCGGCGTCGACAAGGTGGAGTTCCGCGGCGTGCCCGAGGAAGAGATCGCCATCCAGGTCGACAGCAAGACCCTGTTTGAACTGGGTGTGCCCCTGTCGGACATTGCCGCCAGCGTGCTGGACTCCAGCGCCGACGTGCCCGCCGGCAACGCCGGTGGCGGACAACTGCAGCGCAAGCTCCGCAGCCTCGACCAGCGCCGCACCGCCGAGGAATTTGAACAGCTCCCAGTGCGCATCGGCGAAGACGGCGACCTGCTGCGACTGGGCGACGTGGCCCGGGTAGAGCGACGCCAGAAAGACGACCAGCGCATGGTCTACTACGAAAATCGCCCGGCCATCATGATTCGCCTGCGCCGCGGGATCGACTCCGACACCCTGGACGCCGCCGACATCCTCTACGCCTGGGAAGCCGACAACGCCGAGGCCCTGGAAGAGCGCGGCGTGAAGGTCACCATCTGGCTGGAAGCCTGGCGCTTCGCCTACAACCAGATCGCCCTGGTGTTCAAGAACGGCGTCGGCGGCCTGCTGCTGGTGATTGCCACCCTGTTCCTGTTCCTCAACGGCCGCGCCGCCTTCTGGGTAACAGTAGGTATCCCGGTGTCCTTCCTGGGTGCGCTGGCGGTGTTCTACAGTTTTGGCGGCAGCATCAACTTCATCAGCATGATCGGTGTGGTGATGGCGCTGGGCATCGTGGTGGACGACGCCATCGTGGTGGGGGAGCACTCCCTGGCTCTCTACGAGAAGGGCCACGGGCCGGTGAACTCCGCCGCCCAGGGCGCCCAGCGTATGTTCGCCCCGGTGATGGCCTCGTCGCTGACCACGCTGGCGGCGTTCCTGCCGCTGCTGGCCATCGACGAACCCTTCATCCGCGAGATTCCGCTGCTGATGGTGTGCGTGATCATCGCCTCGCTGATCGAGTGCTTCCTGATCATGCCCGGCCACCTGCGCCACAGCTTCTCGGCCATGGAGCACGAGAAGCCGACGCGCCTGCGGCTGTGGTTTGACGCGCGCTTCAATCACTTCCGCGACAACATTTACCTGCCGACCCTGCACACCGCCCTCGGCAACCGCCGCTCGGTGCTGGCGCTGGCCCTGTTCGGCTTCGTGATTGCCATCAGCCTGCTGGCCACCGGCCGCGTCAAGCCCGACCTCAACGTCAACATCGACTTCGAATTTGCCGACGCCTACATGCAGTTCTCTGCCGGTACCAGTGAGCACCAGAAGGAAGCCTGGCTGGAAACCATGGCCAGGGCCGCCGAGGAAACCGACCGCGCACTGGGCGGCGGGCTGATCGTGACCCACGTGATTAACCGCAACTTCGCGGTGCTGGACGAGCAGCGCAAGTCCGGCCGCCAGTACGCCACCCTGTGGGTGGAGCTGGTATCGCCGGAGCAGCGCAAGGTGACACTGGACGAGTTCGTGGCCGCCTGGCAGGAACGCCTGCCCACCACCCCCATGGTCGAGCGCCTGAACATCGGTTCCGGCGAAGGCAACTGGCCCGACGTGCAGCTGTACTTCAGCGGCGACAACGTGCAGGAGCTGAAAGCCGCCGCCGAGGAGCTGGCCGGCAAGCTCGCCACCTACCCCGGCGTGCTGAGCGCCTTTGACGATCTGCCCTACGGCAAGGAACAGTGGATCATCAATCTCAACACCGAAGGCCGCAGCCTGGGGCTGACCAGCGCCGAGGTGGGCCGCCAGCTGCGCGCCGCCTTCGAGAGCCACCGGGTACAGTTGTTCACCGAGAACGACGCCGAGCTGGAAGTGAACGTGAGCCTGCCCGCCGATGAGCGCGACCAGCTGAACACGCTCTACAGCCTGCCCATCACCACGCCTTCCGGAGAGGTCATGCCGCTGCCCGCCGTGGCCGAAGTAACCAGCCGCCGGGGTATCGACCGCATCCAGCACCGGGATGCCCGCAAGGCGGTGAACGTGTACGCCCACGTCGACAAGAAGATCAACACCGCCATGGCCATCATCGAAGACCTGGAGAAGACGGTCATCCCCGACATTCTGCAGAACTACGATGTGACCTACGGTCTGGGTGAAGGCTCCGCCGAGGAAGCCAAGGTAATGGGCGACATGATGATGGGGGCAGTGATCGGCCTGCTGCTGATCTACCTGATCCTCGCCTGGATCTTCGCTTCCTGGAGCTGGCCACTGGCAGTCATGGCCGCCATCCCGCTGGGTCTCACTGGCGCACTGGGTGGCCTCTACCTGCTGGGCCTGAACCTCGGCGCCCTGGCCATCATGGGCGTGTTTACCCTGACCGGGGTGATCGTGAACGACTCGATCATCCTCATCACGTCCTACCGGGAAGCCCGCGAGCGCGGCCTGGATGCCCACGCTGCTCTGGAAGAAGCCTGCCGTCAACGCCTGCGCCCGGTCATCCTTACCTCGCTGACTACCACCTTCGGCCTCGGCCCGCTGATGCTGGAGAGCTCGCCCATGGGCGAGGTGATGGTGCCACTGGCGGTAGTGATCTGCTTCGGCCTGCTCTACGGCACCACCCTGATCCTGTTTGTTATTCCCACCATCCTGTCTGTACTGGAGCAACTGGCTCCGATGCGTCGCGAAGGAGTTCACGATGAAGTTCAATATGCGAATTAAGAAGCCCTCAAGGAAGAACCAGGCGCTGCTGCTGGTCGCCGCCGTGGGGCTGGCGACCACCGGCACGCTGATGGCCACCGCCCCCAGCCACGATGCCAACGAGGTGGAGGAAAAGGTCTACCCGGTCACCACCATGCCGGCGGTCGAAGAGAATCTGGCCCCGGAGCTCAGGCTGTTCGGCCGGGTGGAAACCCCCAGCCATGCGCAGCTGACTGCCGCCGTAACAGCCACTGTGAACTCTGTAAACGTGAGCGAGGGCGAGTTGGTCGACAAGGGCGATGTGCTGCTGTCACTGGACGACGCCGACGAAGAACTGCGTTTTCAACAGCGCCAGGCAGATGCCGCCGAGGCCCGCGCCGCGGTGGAAACCCTGCGCCGCCAGCACGAGGTGGACAAGGAAGTGCTGAAGCACATGCAGGAGCTGCACGAACTGACCCTGGCCAAGCGCAAGCGACTGCAGAAGCTTGAGCAGCAGAACCTGGTGGCTACCGAGCAGCTCGAAGACACCCGTGCCGCGGTGGCCCGCCAGGCCATCGAGCTGGCCGGCCAGAAGCTCAGGGTCGACAACTTCCCCCAGCAACTGGCAACGGTGGAGGCCGCCCTGGCGCGCGCCGAAGCCCTGCTCGCGGAACAGGAGCTGCGCTTGTCGCGGACCGTCGTGACCGCCCCCTTTCGCGGCCGTGTTTCGCGCGTTGAAGCTTCCCCGGGAGACCGTGTGCGTGAAGGAGAAATACTGCTGGAAATTTACGATACCGCGGCCCTCCAGGTCCGGGTCACCCTACCTGGCGCTTCGGTAAACCCGATCAAGCAGGCCATGGCCCGCGGCGAGACCATACACGCGCGCCTCGATGACGGCAGCTTCCGCACCGTGGAGCTGGAGCAGCTCGCCGCCGAGGTGAGCGAGGGCCGCTCCGGCGTGGACGGCCTGTTCCGGGTAGGCGCCGATGAGAGCCTGGAAGTGGGCAAGGCGCTGGATATCACGGTAGTGATGCCGGTACTGGAGCAGGTCACCGGCGTGCCGGTGCAGAGCCTGTATGGTGACGATCGTATCTACACCGTGATCGACGGCCGCCTGCGCGGTGTGCAGGTGCGCACCCTGGGCCGCCGCGTCGACAGCGAAGGTCAGGTGCAACTGCTGGTGCGCCCCGAGCACAACGGCCTCAAGGGCGATGTGCTGACCACCAGCCTGCCCCAGGCCAGCACCGGCCTGAAGGTCAACGTGATCAACAGCTAGGCCTGCCAACCCTTTACCGTTTTACAGGCGAGCAGGCCTTGCCGGTGATCCCCCTCATCGGCCGGGAACACCCCCTGCTCGCCTTCCTTTTTTTCCTGCAAAAAGGGCTCTGACCCGCCCCCTTTTTTTGCCCGCCTTCCTTCCTGGCTAGTCCACTATTAATCGGTAAAAAGCGAATAGTTGGGGAAGGTAAGGTGCACCGGCGCCAGGCCCTCCTCCGCCTGCTCCCGGGCGGAGCGCCTGAGCTCGGCGAGGTCCTCGGTGATCTGGCCGCGCATCTTTGCCAGGCTGACCCATTTCTCCTCGAAACCCTCCGGCGGCCGGCCGTCATCACCTTCCTTCATCAGCGCGCCCAGGGCTGCATAAGCCGCCAGGATGCGCTCTGCCTGGGCTGCCTCGAAGGCGTCGATACGTTGCAGAGCCGCAGCCAACTCAGGCGCGATCGGCTCCGCCGGTGGCAACGGTGCGAGGGTTTTCTCGAAATAGCGGCGCGCATCAGCGATCTCGAGCTGACTGGCATTGCGCCAGTAGAAATGGCTGTCGAGATTGCGCAGGGTGCGCGTCTGCGGGTCGATCACCAGGACGGTGGGCGTGCCGTACATGGTGGGCACGCCAAAGGGCTGCACGTAGGCCGCGATGTGGTCGAGGTAGCCCTGGTCGTACAGCGCAATCACGTAGTGCGCATCGAGCCAGGGCTTGAGATCGGGCGACTCCAGCATGGCGGCAAAGTCCGTGCTGTCATGACACCAGTTGGCGCCCAGAACCAGCATTGCCAGCTTCTGTTCAGCCGCTGCCTGCCTGAGCACGCCTTCTATCTCGCCAGGCACCTCGGCGACCGGAAGGGGCTTGGGATAGGGCCCGGCCGCCGGTTGGCCGGCGCAGCCGGTAATCAGTAACAGTACAAACAGCACGATGCGGTGCATGGAATCTCCTGGATAGTTTACGCTTTTACAGTTTATGGACTACTTTATAAGCCGGTATCGGTGCCAATTCACTACAAAACAAGGATTTCTTCATGCCAGAGAATATCGACATACAGGCCTTGCTGAACGACTACGTGGTGCCCTGGGGCATCAACATCGGGATGGCAGTCCTCATTTTCATCATCGGCCGCATGGTGGTTTCCGCCGTGGTCGGCGTGATGAAAAAGCTTATGCTGCGCGCCAAAGTGGACGAGATGCTGGTCGGCTTTGTTGGCTCGATTGTGCGCTGGCTACTGCTGCTCTTCGTTATCGTGGCGGCTCTCGACCAGCTCGGGGTCGACACCACCTCTATGGTGGCTATCCTGGGTGCCGCCGGCCTGGCCATCGGTCTGTCGCTGCAGAGTTCACTGGGCAACTTTGCCGCCGGCGTGATGTTGATTGTGTTTCGCCCCTTTCAGAAAGGCGACTTCGTGGACATTGCCGGCACCACCGGCTCGGTAGAGGCCATCGGCATTTTCACCACCACCCTGGTCACTCCTGACAACAAGGTCACCATCGTGCCGAATGGCGCCATTTATGGCAGCGCCATCACCAACTTTTCCGCCCGCGACACGCGCCGCGTCGACATGGTGTTTGGCGTGTCCTACGAGGACGATATCCGCGAGGTGAAGAAGGTTCTGCAGGACATCATCGGTGCCGACGAGCGGGTGTTGCCGGAGCCTGCCCCGGTCATTGAAGTGGGCTCGCTGGGTGACAGCAGCGTCAATTTCCTGGTGCGCCCCTGGGTGAAATCGTCTGACTACTGGCAGGTGCTTTGGGATACCCACGCTGCCGTCAAGCTGCGCTTTGACGAAGCCGGCATCTCCATACCCTACCCGCAGATGGACGTGCACTTCGACAAGAGCGACGACTGATCGCCACGGTGCGGCCGCTGAACGGCGGCCGCACCGCTCCCCCCCTGCGCGCACCCGATCACAGTTTGGGCCTTATTACCCAAATTTAATCCCGAACCAGGGCCGAGACGTAATAAAATCAACGTCTTGCATGTTGTAACGCTGCTGGAAGGACGGTCTTGTGTCGCGCTTGTCCCTGAAAAATTTCGCCCCGGTGCTGCTGGTTGCCGCATCGCTCGCCGTTGCCGTAATGCTGGTGATCAGCCGACCCGAGTCGGTGATCGAGCCGGCCCGCACCATTGTGCCCACCGTGGATGTGGCCGAAGTGGTGCTGCAGGACCTGCGCATTCCCGTGCAGGCCCAGGGCACCGTTACGCCGCACCGTGACACCACCCTGGTGGCGGAAGTCAGCGGCCGTATTACCGAAGTCTCACCGAACTACAATGCCGGCGGCTATGTCGCCCGCGGTGATGTGCTGGCGCGCATTGATGACCGCGACTACCAGGCCGCCCTGCTGCGCGCCCGCGCCCAGGTGGAAACCGCCGAGGCCAATCTGGCCCAGGAAAAAGGCCGCGCCGAAGTGGCGCGTCGCGAGTGGGAGAAACTCGACAACCGCGGCGCACGCAGCCAGGAAGCTACCGACCTGTACCTGCGCAAGCCGCAGCTCGAGCAGGCTGAGGCACAACTGCTGTCAGCCCAGGCCGACCTGCGCAAGGCCGAGGACGACCTGGAGCGCACGGTGATTCGCGCACCCTATGACGCGCTGATCCAGGAGAAGTTTTCGGATCTCGGCAAGTTCGTGGCCCCTGGCACCAACCTGGCACGGATTTTCGCGGTGGACTATGCCGAGGTGCGCCTCGCCATCCCGCAGGGCAAGCTCAATTACCTGGAGCTGCCCGGTGTTGACGGCTTCGACCTGGAGCAGGCGCCACCAGTGGACCTGTATACCGACATCGGTGGCACCGTGACCCACTGGACTGCGCGCCTGGACCGCACGGAGGCGGCGCTGGATGAGCGCTCTCGGGTGCTGTTCGCGGTGGCCCGCATCGACGACCCCTACGCCCTGCAAGTGGGCAACCATGACCCGCTGCGGGTGGGCACCTTTGTGAAGGCCAACGTGATCGGCAAGGTAATGAGCGACCTGGTGGTGCTGCCGCGCCACGTGGTGCGCGCCGGCAACCTGGTGTGGGTAGTGGACGAACAGAACACCCTGCGCAACCGCCAGGTGACCACGCTGCGTACCGGCGGCGACGAAATCTATGTGAGCGGCGGCCTGCAGGACGGCGACCTGGTGTCACTCACCCTGCTGAGCGATGCCCTGCCCGGTATGGCAGTGAACATCGGCGAGCGTACCAGCACCCGCCGCCAGGATGCGCTGATGGAAGCGGCAGAAGCCGCCCCCGAACCTGCCAGGCCCACACCGGACCAATCGTCTACCGACGCCGGCACGCTCGCTAACCCGGCCGACAAGGATTCCCAGCCGGCAGCGGCATGACCGAGCACACCCAGCACAAGGGCATCATCGCCTGGTTCGCCACCAACCCGGTGGCGGCCAATCTGTTGATGTTTGTCATCGTCGCAGTGGGTTTGCTGTCGACCTTCAACATCAAGCGCACCATGATGCCCGAGTTCGAGATCGACGTGATCCAGGTGCTGGTGCCCTACCCCGGCGCCGCGCCCGAGGAAGTCGAGCAAGCCATTGTGCTGCGCATTGAAGAGGCGCTGTCGGACCTCGACGGGATCGACCGCATCGAATCCGACGCGATGGAATCGCTGGCGCGCATCATCATCGAGCCTGAAAACGAAGACGACATGGTGGAAATGATCAACGAGGTGAAAAACCGCGTTGATGGCATCCCCTCGTTCCCGGAAGGCGCCGAGAAGCCCATTGTCGGCCGCGTCGAGCTGCCGTTCCAGGCCTTGATCATCCAGGTGGCAGGCGACCTGGACGAGCGCAGCATGAAAGAGCTGGCCGAGCAGGTGAAGCTTGACCTGGTATCCCACCCGGATATTTCCTCCGTGGACATCTGGGGCGCCCGGGATTATGAAATCGCCATTGAGATTTCCGAGCACCAGCTACAGGAATACGACCTGACCCTGGGCGAGGTGGCGAATATCGTCGCGCGCTCCTCCATCGACCTGCCCGGCGGCTCGGTGCGCACCGAGACCGGCGATATCATGCTGCGCACCCAGGGCCAGGCCTACCGCCAGGCCGACTTCGAGAACCTGGTGCTGAAAACCTTCCCCGACGGCACGCGCCTGCTGCTGGGCGATATCGCCACCATCGACGACGGCTTCGAGGACCTGACCGGCTTCGCCCTGTTCAACGGCAAGTACTCCATTGCCCTGCCGATCATGGCCATGGGTTCACAGGACATCATCAAGGCGGCAGCCGCGGCAGAGGAATACGTAGAGCAGAAGAACCAGACCCTGCCCGACACGGTGTCGCTCACCATCTGGTCGGACTTCAGCTACTACCTGGGCGAGCGCCTGGGCATGATGATGAAGAACCTCGCCATGGGTGCGGTCGTGGTATTCCTGGTGCTTGCCCTGTTCCTGGAGATCAAGCTGGCCTTCTGGGTGATGGTGGGCATTCCCATCTGCTTCCTGGGCAGCATGGCGGTGTTTGGCAGCCCCTGGGTGGGCGGCACGCTCAACATCGTCAGCGCTTTTGGTTTCATCCTGGTACTGGGGATCGTGGTGGACGACGCCATCATTATCGGCGAGGCCGCCTACACCGAGCAGGAGGAGCACGGCCACAGCGTGGACGCCATCATCTCCGGCGCCCTCAAGGTGGCAACGCCGGCGACCTTCGGCGTACTCACCACCATTGTCGCCTTCATGCCCACCCTGTTTATCCAGGGCGGCCTGAGCGTATTCGGCGAGGCCATCGGCTTTGTTGTGGTGTTCTGCCTGCTGTTTTCGCTGGTGGAATCAAAGTGGATTCTGCCGGCGCACCTGGCCCACAGCCCGCCCGCCACCAGCGGCTGGCTGGCGGAGATCGACCACGTGCAGGAAGCAGTGAACCGCCGGCTCAAGCACTTCGTGAACCACCGCTACCGGCCCTTTGTTGAAAAGTGTATTCGCCGGCGCTACCTGACTGCGGCCACTTTCCTGAGCCTGCTGATTCTTACCGTGGGCGTGGTGGCGAGCGGCAAGGTGCGGCTGGTGATTGCGCCGGAGACCGAGGGCGAGTTCATCCAGATGAGCCTGGAGATGACCGAGGGCACGCCCCAACGCCGCACCCTGGAAGTGATGAACGAGATTACCGCGGCGCTCAAAGACATCGACAACGAATACCGCGCCGCCAACGGCGACCAGCCCCTGCTGCACAGCCAGTTTGCCTACAGCCAGGGCACCACCGGTGGCTTCATGCTGGCCGAGCTGGTGCTGGCCCAGGAGCGCGAGCTGTCTACCAGGGAAGTGATGCTGATGTGGCGCGACCGGGTAGGCCGCGTGCCCGGCGCCGAGGTGCTGAGCTTCTACATTGAAGACGGCCCCAGCTTTGGTTCGGATATCGCCTTCGACCTCGCCCACCCCAACTGGCAGGCGCTGCAGGCGGCCTCGCTGGAGCTGGAAGAAAAGCTCAAGGAATACTACGGCCTGTATGACATCCAGAGCAGCGTGAGCGCGGTGTCGAACGAGTTCCACATCGACATCAAGCCCGAGGGCGAGGCGCTGGGCATCAGCCGCTTTGACCTGGGCTCGCAGGTGCGCCACGCCTTCTACGGCGCCGAGGCTCAGCGCATCCAGCGCGGCACCCATGAGATCAAGGTACTGGTGCGCTACCCGCGGGAAGACCGCCGCACCACGGCGAGCCTCGACAGCATGTTCATCCGCACCCCCGACGGCGGCCGCGTACCCTTTGATTCGGTGGCCACCCTGGACGTGAAGCCCGGCTTCAACCAGCTCACCCGCATCGACTTCCAGCGCGCGGTGGAGGTGACCGCCGAGGCCGAGACCGACAAGGTGGAGCCCGGCCGCATCAGCGGCGAGATCATCAGCAAGGTGATTCCTGAACTGCAGCAGAAGTACCCGGGGCTGACCTGGGGAACGTCCGGCATGTCGCAGGAAGAGAGCCTGGCGGCCAAGAGCATGATCATCGGCTTCGCACTCGCGCTGTTCGGCATCTATTCCCTGCTGGCGGTACCCACCCGTTCCTACCTGCAGCCGCTGATCATCATGGGCGTGATTCCCTTCGGCATTATCGGCGCCGTGGTGGGCCATTTGGTGACCGGCTACGCCATCAGCATGATGTCGCTGGTGGGCATCATCGCGCTCTCCGGCGTGGTGGTGAACGACAGCCTGATCATGGTGGATTTCGTGAACCGCGCAGTGAAGGAAGGGGTGCCCCGTGCCGAGGCCGCCGTGCTGGCCGGTACCCGCCGCTTCCGGGCCATTATCCTCACCTCGCTGACCACCTTCTGCGCGCTGGTGCCGATGCTGATGGAGACCAGTACCCAGGCCAAGGTGATTGTGCCCATGGCCGTCTCGCTGGCCTTCGGCATCGTGTTTGCCACCGTCATCACCCTGCTGCTGGTGCCCAGCCTGTACGTGATGCTCGACGACCTGGGGCGCCTGTTCAAGAAGGGTGAATTGCCCGGGGAAGCGCCCGGGGACGAATCCGTTGATGCCAAGGGCCTTCCCGGCAGCGCCTGATACGCTTCTCGCAGAAACACTTCCAAAACAGTGCTGCAGGCCGGGCGCTGCAGCGCTTCCTTAGTGAGAGAGAATCCCGCCATGCAACGCACCGCCATTATTCTGCTCATCACCACAGCCGTGTTGCTCATGGCCTACCCATTCTGGGGCCTGCTGCACCCGCAAACCTACATCCTGGAACTGGCCGCCCACTTCCCCTACGCCGACGGTGTTGGCGACCACCAGGTACGCCGTTCAGCCGCGATGGCCTGGGCACCCAACGGCATCCTGGCTTCATGCCTTGTGTGCCTGGCCGGTTTTGTCGCCAACCCCACCCGCACCCTGCACGCCCGCTGGGCCGGCGCCTGCCTGATCGTCTACCCCTTTGTACGCACCACCGTGGATGCCTACATCGGCCTCAACCTCACCGCGCACACAGCGGAGCCGGAGTTCGTGTTCGTGGTCGGCGCAGAGAAGCTGTTCTTTCTGCTGGTGGGTGTAACACTGTTGGGCCTGGCCTCGGCACTCTCCCCGCAAGAGACTGCTCGTCCGGAAGGTGCTCACCCAGAAACCACTTACCTACACGCCCCTGACTCAAAAGCTACCTATTCCGAACCTGCTCACCCCGACACTGCTGCGCGTTAAGGTAGAAACGCATTACTTGCCAGCGGGCTCGCATTGTATACACTTGCTTGTATACACAATGTGGATACAAACAGATGCATATCGAAACCGAAATCAAGCGTTGGGGAAACAGCCTGGCCCTGCGCGTTAGCGGTGTCATGGCGGATCTGCCCGGGTTCAGCGCCGGCACCCGCGTAAGCGTAGAGGTGACTGAGGAAGGGCTGGTCGTAACGCCCATCCGGGAAGAAGTGCGCGAATCCGTGCTGCCCTATTCCGAAGAGGCCTTGCTTGCCGGTCTGACGCCCGCGGGCGCCCATGCGGACGAAGAGATCACCCTGCTCCCCGAAGAGCTGGAAGCAGACTAGTGGCCGACGAGTACGTTCCGGACCGCCGCGACCTTATCTGGCTGGATTTTGAACCAACGCGCGGCAAGGAAATCGGCAAGTACCGACCTGCCCTCGTGCTCAGCAGTGCGGATTACAACCGCGTAACTGGCCTGCTGATTTGCTGCCCTGTTAGCACCAGTATTCGCGGCGCAGCCACAGAAGTCAGAGTCGCCGGGCTCGATAAACCCTCAGTGGTGGCCGCCAACAAGGTTCACACCATGGCATGGCGAGCCCGCGGCGTGAAGAAAATCCGCAAGGCACGGAAGACGGAGTTTGTGGGCACGCTTCAACGCCTGCTCCCTTTGCTCGGTGCGGAGGAACTGCTCTAGACTGCGGCAGTCGATCATCAAAGTCTGGCTTGTGGAGCGGCTGCAGCAAGAGGCTGCCAGCCAAAGAGAACTGGAAGGCCCCGATCGCAGTAGCGAGATGCGCAGAACAGAGGTGGTAGAGCTTGAACGAACCCGCGCCCAAGCAAACAAGCAGTTTAGGTGCTATCGCCGCCATAGTCATCGTTGTGGGCTACGTGGGACTGGAGCTGTCTACCCTCCATACCCAGCGTTACCGAACAGAACCGCTTTTTATCTTTGACGAATTCGTGACCGCAGACCATGCCGCACAACGCTGCGGCGAACCCGACGCCGAGGAACGCGAGCGATTCCAGTCGAACTTCCAGGTAGTAAGGCGCAAAGCGTTGGCCGAGTTACAGGAAGCCAAACCACAAGCCACGGCGGCAGAACTCACCAGTAGACTGGATTCACTGGCGGCGGAACGCACCGGCGAAGTCGATGCATTCATCGACAGCAACGGCTGCGAGCACACCGACGTCTGGCGCTGGGTGAAGCTGCACGAGGTGCGGGCGCGGCTCAACCTGAGGTAGCGTACCGCTCGCACGCCACGTAGAGGAGGCGCGCCCCTCTGACGCTAACCATCCAACGGGCTGATTACACCCAGGGCCCCACGCCGCAGAACATGCGTGTAGATTTCAGTGGTTTTCACGTCGCTGTGGCCCAACAGCTTCTGGATGGTGCGTAAGTCGTAACCCTTCTCCAAGAGCCGAGTGGCGAAGCTGTGCCGAAACGTATGGCAATGCACAGGCTTCAGTATTCCCGATGCCTTGCGCGCCTTGCTCAGGTGTTTTCTCAAAGCCGACTGGTGCAAATGATGCCGGCGCAAGGCGCCGGTTCTGGGGCAAGGGCCTACGCGCGTTGCAGGGAACACAAATTGCCAGCCCAGTCGCCGGGATTCCGACTTGTACTTGCGGCCCAGCGCATAGGGCATATAGGCCTCGCCGTAACCATCTTCCAAATCACGCCGATGTAGCTTCGCCACATGCTCCAGTTGCTCACGTAGCGGCTCTATCAAGCGTTCGGGAAGTAATGTAGTTCTATCCTTGTCACCCTTTCCGGACCTGACCGTGATGGTGGCAAATTCAAAATCGATGTCTTTCACGCGCAAAGAGAGCAACTCGTTCAGCCTCAATCCCGCACCGTAGAGCAGCTCAATCATCACTCGATGCATGCCCTGCATGTGCTCAAGTATGCGCTGCACCTCATCATGCGAGAGCACTACCGGCAACCGGCGTTTCTGCTTGGCCTTTTCAAAGAGCAGCGGGCCCAGCTCCTGGCCAAGAAACTTGCGGTAGAGATAGACAAGCCCATTCAAAACCACGCGCTGGGTAGCCGGCGAGCAGTTGTACCGCGTGGCCAGGAAACTGAGATATGCGTTGATCTCCTCCGTTCCCATCTGCTCCGGGTGGCGCATGTTATGAAAGCGGATAAAGCGTTTGATCCAGAGGCAGTAGGTCTTCTCCGTCGCGTACGCATAACCCCGTTCCCGCATATCCAGGCGTACACGGCCCATAAAGCGCTGGGGCCCCTGTGGCAGACTCGGCCTCACATCGTCCATCGCGGCTCTTCTAATACTGTCTATTTAGACAGTATTCCTTGGCGCGACAGATGCAACCGATTTTTAAAGGGACCCAGCGACAAGCCGGCTCTGACAACACGCCATGCCTATGATTTTATTAGCTTTTCTCCAGGCTCGAGAACGCGCCGATTGCGCGGAAATGGTGAAAATGTCTCGATCACGGCGCGCTTTGCCACTACGATTTTTGGCCTAGGCTACATAACAGCTTGTTCTGTGGGATTTTTCTGAGAAAAATGGAGCGTATGAAATCTACATACTGCGCCCGGATGTTATGTCACCCCGGAAACATACTTAGCTGTTAGGTGGCTTAGATTGAACGCTTTACGAGCCAGGAGAAACCGACTGATCGCACCATACTTCGGCTTCGTGTTGTTGTTCTTTTCTTGCGGTGCGGCGGCTGGCACGGGTCAAGTGCAATCTCAATGGGTTTGGCTTCTAGCGCTGCTCGTGCTTTGTGCTATCCCGATAATCATATTGAATCTCACACTCCACTCCGCAATCCAGCGGGTGGCCCCAAGCGCGGGCAGTTCCGGCATGAAGCAAACTGTTATTTCTTCGTTGCTGGTCACGCCCATCGAAGCGGCTCTCATTCTGCCCGCAATAAACCTGACTATTGCCACTAGGATATTGCGTCGTGGCGGCCCGCCACCTAACAAGCCAAGGCAGCAGGGACGGCCTAACGGCCGCCCCTGCTCGGGGCGTTACGTGTCTATCGTCAAAGCATGAGCTTCTGGACAATATATTTGCTGATCGCTGCGAGCATTAGTGGGCTCGCAATCGCCGTGAGAGCCTTTATCTACAGAGGCCTTCTCAGCACTGAGCCTAGAACAGGCACCGTTCTCGATTTTCGGAAAGCTATCGTCGGGGGCTTTTGCGTAGACGTTCGAGCAAATCTGGGAAACTCGAACTTGGTCGTCGTCCCGAAATTGAGAGATCTCAATAGCTTCGGTCCGGGAAAAGGGGATAACGTCGACGTCTGGATGCTTCCCAATCGTCCAGGCTTGGCATTTCTCTTTAAGCCTAGCCTGCTAGATCTCGTAACCTCGGTATCTCTCGTTGGTTTGTTTATCTTCTGGATATTGCTTCTACCATTTCTCTTCTACATGAAAGGAACTGTGAGTGGATAAGCCACGTAACAATTCAAGGCTGCAAGGCCGCTTCGCGCCGGGACGGCCTGTCGGCCGCCCCAGCTTGAAGCGTTAGGCTGCCACCACCGCGGAGACATAGATAATGAGTTGTCTTGGACTTCACTTTGCATTGTCAGCGGCAGATGTTGAGACATTACTCAGCATCAACGACGGGACTGCGAGGCTAGAGTACTTACAGGAAGAATTAGAAGAGCGTTACTTCGAGGAATCGAAAGAATACTTAGCCGAGAGCGACAAGGCTTGGGATGCTATGCACCGAGTGCTAGCTGATGGGTCTCTCACCTGGGAGGGCGGGAGCTATCCACTGAACCATGCCGTCCTGGCTGGCAAGCTTATCTATACGCAGCCCGACTACATCATGAGTCTCAAAGAACCGGCCCAAGTTTCAGACATTGCAGCCGCTCTTGAGGGCGTTGCAAAGTCTGTGTTCCGCGAACGCTACGATGTAATCGATCCGCAGGATTACGGTCTTCCGCTATCCGACGAAGACTTCAATTACACATGGGAATGGTTTCAGAATGTGCGCGAGCTGTATCGTCGGGCTGCAGATGAGGAGAGGCATGTCCTGTTCACAGCTGATCAATAAGCCGCCTAACAAGGCAAGGCTGGCGCTACTCGTTTGCGAGTTGGAAGCAGCGAGTATTCCCTACTTTGTAGCCGGCCAGTATTTTGGCAGTCTTTATCCTGGCCCTCAGGTCGCGTCCTATAACGAGCGCGCAATAAAAGTGCCAGAGAACTACATCGAGCATGCACTGGAGATCGTGGCAGACTTCCGATCTGGGTACGAGCCTACTGCAACCAATCTCGCTCCGAAGTCTAAACTAAGGGTCGTTGTTGAATTTCTATTTATGGGTTGGTCGGTGCCAGGTGGAAAGAGGCCATCTAACAAGCGACTGTGATCCCAAAGCAAGGCTGGCGCTACGCTGGGACACCCAACCTTCCGCTGCGCTCCAGGTCGGGCGCCCCAGCTTGCGGCGTTAGGGGCTCCTAGCGCCCCCAATTGCCGTCCTTGCCAAACACAATTTAATGGTATATTTTTTATACCATTATGAACTTCCAGTACGACCAAAGAAAAAGTGCCTCCAATCTCAAGAAACATGGGATTGATTTTGAGCAGGCTCAATCCCTTTGGGATGACCCGAACTTGGTCGAATTAGCCGCGAGGTCTGACGATGAGACAAGATCAATCGTCATTGCTCGCTTCAATCGGCAGTACTGGTCTGCCGTATTTACATATCGAGATGACGAGATTCGATTAATTTCGGTCAGGCGATCTCGGAAAGCTGAGGTAGAGCTTTATGAAAGCTAAAGATTTTGACAAAAAATTCGACCAGGGAAAGGAAGACATAATTGATGATCTGGATCTTTCCAGTCTCAAGCGGCCGAATCAAACACCGAGACGAGTTAACGTAGATTTTCCCGAATGGATGATCACGTCTCTAGACAAAGAGGCGGCAAGACTGGGAGTTACTCGACAATCCATTATCAAGGTCTGGCTGGCAGAGCGCCTTGAACACGCCCCTAACAAGTAAAGGCTGCGGTCGGTTTCACCGCCGCAGCTTTAGGCGTTATGTGGACTGCGCGCGTAGCATCCTATTCCTCGTGCTGTCATGTTTCTCCTTTCACGGTCTTGCGGAGGAAAACCTGATACAGCATGACAGAATCGTCCAGATCGCTGTGCAAGCGGTGCTAAACGAATATCCGCGGTTAGATGAAAACGACATTGAACTCCAACATAGTCAGTTCATCGCGGTATGCAGGGAAGGCTTCTCATGTGCCGCGTTTCTAGATTTTGACGTGACAGAAAGTGCACGTGAACACAAGGACGTTGAAGTAGAGAAGTTACAAGTACGTGTCGCCGGAGATGGTGCGGCGTCAGTGAAGGTTCCAGGGAGCAGCGGAGGCGCCATCACGCATGATCCGTCCACATAACAAGCCACTGTGACCCCTAAGCCACCCTCGAGGCAAAGCTGGCGCTTCGCTGGGACACCCAGCCGTATGCCGCACACCAGCTCGAAATCACCAGCCCGGGTCGTCAGGAATAGTCCTATGCACAAAATTCTCGCTCCAATGCTGCTTATCGCAGGTTCCATCGCCGCATTTCCAGGTTGCTCCAATAAGGCCGTCTACGAAGCGGTCCAGCAGAGCAACAAGCATGAATGCGAAAAAAACCAGGAGTCAGTCCGCGAGCGGTGTATGGAACAACTCGGCGAATCCTACGAGGACTATGAGCGTTCTCGGCAAGAGATTCTGGATAGCAAACCCTAGTCGTGCCTGTTCCTGGACTCTGCCAGGCATGACTGCAACAACGCTCAACATTGGCGCAGTCTGGCGGGCGCTCTTGCTGTACATTTACGGGTATGTCTGGATTCTAAAATGAGTGGCTCCCTTCAACTCATAATCGCCGCTGTGCTGAGTTTCGTCGCTTCGCTAATCCACGTGGCAATTGTCTACGGCGGGCCCAGTTGGTATCGATTTTTCGGAGCAGGAGAGGCAATGGCCTCGTTTGCGGAGCAAGGTAGTATCCGGCCAATTGTGATTACACTGGGTATCGCGGCCACTCTATTCGTCTGGGGTCTGTATGCGCTTTCAGGAGCCGGCGTTATCTTCAAGCTTCCATTTCTCAGGTTGGCGCTTTCAATCATCACCTTTATCTACTTGGCCCGGGGGATCGCTGGTCTGGTGCTTCCGTTCATAAGCAACCACCCGGCCATTACGCAGAATTCAGTTACATTCTGGCTGGTAAGCTCACTTATCTGTTGTGTCTTCGGGCTCTTCTATCTGTTTGGCACCATCAATAGCTGGGCGCAACTGGCAAGCAATAGCGCATAGCCAGCGTGGCGCCGACAAAAGCAACTGCGCGTCCGTATGATATTCACTCGGTAAACCAGGTAACCACGGGAGAGAAACTATGACCGGACAATGCGTTTGTGGTGAGGTATCGGTCACCCTCGATGCCGCGCCAGAGTACATTAATGACTGCAACTGCAGCCTGTGCCGGAAAGTAGGTGGTGCCTGGGGCTATTTCAAATCCGCCTCGGTAACCACGACCGGCAGGACCGTATCAGTGATTCGAAAGGACAAGGAATCTCCGGTTTGCGAGATTCACTCCTGCGCGACCTGCGCCTCCACGACCCATTTCGTACTTACCGAGGCTTACCGGGAGAAGAACCCGACAGCCGATCTTGTGGGAGCCAACATGCGGCTCTTCAACTCCGCTGACCTAACCGGTGTAGAGGTTCGGTTCCCCAATGGCAAGGACTGGCCGGGTGAAGGCGCCTTCGAGTATCGACGGCCTTCGATCAGGATCGGCCACACGGGCGAATGGTGATCATCTTCGCTAGCGTCAACCTGGGCGCGCAGAGAGCCCATCTAGTTACGACACAGCGGTGGGCGAAATCTTCCTCGTGTTATCGAGAGGTTATAGATTGAGTAAAGTAGTCATTTTCGGCAACTCCGCGTCCGGCAAGTCTACGCTCGCGAGGCAGCTTTGCAGCACAAAGGGACTGGCGCATCTTGATCTGGATACCCTGGCCTGGAAACCAGGCTCACCACCAGAGAGACGACCTTTAGCGGACTCGGGAAAGGATATAGAGTCTTTCATGTCGTCCCACGTCGGATGGGTGGTGGAAGGGTGCTACGCTGATCTTATCGAATCGGTGTTATCCCACGCGGGTGAGCTGATCTTTCTGGATTTGCCTGTCGAAGACTGCATCGCCAATGCGAAGGCACGGCCCTGGGAACCTCACAAGTACGAGTCCAGGGAGGCGCAAGACGCAAACCTGGACATGCTGCTCGAATGGATCGCTCAGTACGCCGAACGTACAGATACTTTTTCCAGGGCAGCGCATTTAGATCTTTACGAAAAATTTGATGGCCCGAAGACGGTTTTTACGAGCAATGACCAACGCACATAAATGGGTCTGGCACCTTATATCGCACAATGAAAGCCCAGCGACTTTCCCGGGCTGAGGCGGCCAACGCCATGTATGGCACTTAACAAGCCGGTGATACGCTCGCGTTGGCATACCCACTCCTGCGTAATCTTTTTATCGCAGCGGTGCTTACGGAGACCCCAGGAAGCTCTGCTCTAATGCTTCACAAACCAAACACATCGAAGAGAGTGCGACCATGAACAAGTCGACAAGAAATTTCTGTGCAGCGCTGGCGATAGTGCTACCCGTCACGGTCCTGGCCCAGGCTTCTGCGAAAGACACGTACCTGGAGGCTTACTCAAACCACATGATGAAGAACGCACCGCTGATAGCACAGGGTATGATGGCCGAAGGCATGACCTCCGCGGAGGCTCAGGAAGCCGCCACGGCATTTATGCAGCACGCTATCGCCTGTCACGCCAGCGCGCTGGATACCTACCCGGAAGAACTGAAGCAGGCCATGTTCACTGCCGTTGCCAATGGAGGCTCATACCCTGATGCCGAGAGTGCGCTCAAGGTAGCGGTAGGCGAAGCCCAGTTTGGCGGCAACAATGAGGTGGTTCAGGGATTTATCGCAGCCTCAGAGCAGATGATGGCCTGCCTCGAAGGCGCCGGGGCGTAGAGGCTGCACAGATAAAAGGGTGCGTTCTTCCCGAGTTGAGGGGCAAGTATGATATCCGGAATCAACCACATCACGTTCGCCGTCTCTGACCTGCACCGGTCACTCGAATTCTATCGAGACATTCTGGGTTGCACGGAGGTGTATGCCTGGGATGGCGGAGCGTACCTTGAAGCTGGCGACATCTGGCTGTGCCTGTCGGTAGATTCGAGCGCGGCTGGCAGTACCGACTACACGCACGTTGCCTTCGACGTACCCTCAGAGCGGTTTAGCGAGCTTACCGACAGGATCATCAGCTCAGGCGCCCAACTCTGGAAGCAGAATCGCAGCGAGGGTGATTCCCTGTATTTTTGCTGCCCGGATGGCCATCGTCTGGAGATCCACGTTGGAGATCTTGAATCTCGCCTTGGCGCCATTTATGAGAAAAAAGGAGCTGGCTGTGGGCCTGCCCAATAACAAGCATATTTTGCTTCACCGCTGGAGCACCGGCGACCCGCTACGCTCCAGGTCCGGCGCCCAGGCTTGCGCCGTTAATTGCGCCTTGCTGTACGTGGAGTGATAGAATAGTATCACTTTTATGAAGACTGAATTAGTGACAACCCTGAAGCGTCAGGCCACCAAGATCCTGTCAGAACTTCACGAGTCCAAGGAGCCTGTGCTCATTACGGAGCATGGAAAACCATCGGCCTACCTCGTTGATTTTGAAGATTATGAGTCGCTTAAGCGCCGGATGCAGATCCTGGAGGGAATTGCCCGTGGCGAGTCTGCCGCACTTGAAGGCAAAGTTCTGAGTCATAGTGAAGCGAAAGCCAAAATGAAGAAATGGCTGAGCTGATCTGGACCGAACCAGCGCTATCAGATTTAGAAGAAATTGCGGAGTACATCGCTCTCGAAGATCCGGCAGCGGCACGCAGTCTCGTTCAATGGGTATTCTCCGCTGCTGAGCGTCTTGAGCAGCATCCAAAATCAGGAAAAGTGCCACAAGAACTTGAAGGCAGCCGCTATCGTGAAATCGTAGTCGGCCCCTGTCGCATATTTTATCGCCACACCAAGGGTAAGGTACTTTTCCTTTACGTTATGCGCAGCGAACGTGAGCTTCGCAACTTTCTGCTCGAAGACCGCGATGATCGGGGCAATGAACAAGTACCGGCAATCCGCCCATGCAGAGCCGTTCGCCAAGCCGCCGCCCAGTCAATCCGTCATTGAAGAACTTCAGTAACGGTACGGGAAGGCCGATGCAGACGTTTCACACTGACCTCTCCTTCCAACCGTACTCTATCGCAGACAAGCCCGAGTGCCTGCGCATCTTCGACGCCAACTGTCCTCGGTATTTTGCGCCTGGCGAAAGAGCCGACTACCTCGTCTTTCTGAATGGGGAGCCAGGAGGCTACGAACTCTGCCTGTTCGCGGGCGAGGTTGCCGGCGCGTTCGGCGTGTTTCCACAGTCGCCGGGCAGCTACAGTCTGAACTGGATTCTGATTGACCCGGCATTCCAGGGGCGCGGTATCGGCGTCGGCATCATGCAGCGCGCCTGCGAGCGCGCCCGCTCCGGCGGCGCGACCATGCTCGCCATCGCCGCCAGTCACCTGTCTGCACCCTTCTTCGAAAAATTCGGTGCTGTGGCGGTGGGCCGCACGGAGCACGGCTGGGGGCAGAATATGCACCGGGTCGACATGGAATTGCCGCTTTAACCGGGCCGCCGCCCAGGCGCTATGCTTTAGTAATGAAGCCAAACCATGCTCGACTGATAGCAGGCCTGGTGCTGGTGCCGTTGATCTGGATTCTGGTCAGCGTTGCACTTGGGCTGGTATTTGCCCGCTTCGGGCCCGGCGCCGGCGGCCTGATCCTGGCGCTGGTCTGGGGTGGTTGCGGCCTGCTGTACTGTGGGCTGCTGGATCTCTCGGGCCGGCGCACATCGCGCGGCCGCTCTACGGTCGCGATCGCGCTGCTCACCGGCCTCGCCGTATTCATCATCTTCTCGCGGTCGCTGGCAGACGTTCTCGACGCGCCGGGAACGGCATTCCTGAAGCTGTCAGGCATCTTCGCGGTGTTCATGGTGCCCAGCTACCTGGTCCTGTCGGCCCGCGCCTGGGTTCGGCGGCGCCTGCTGATCCACGACGATCTGTCTTGAGCCGGCGGCAAAAAAAGCAATCCTCGCCCCAGCGGCTACACTTTCCAACGTCTTGAGAAACCAATCGAGGAGTTCCGTGAATCAACAGGACATCGAAGCTGTAATCGAAGTACTGGCCCAGCACGGCCTGGCCGACATCGACCCTACCGAAGACCAATTGCGAGCGCTGCTGGCCGGCGACATGGAAGGCCCCTACCACTTTGTAAACCTGCTGCGCTTTCGTGACACCGCCGCTTACCCCACCGACCATGAGCTGGCTATCGAGCAACTCACGGGGGCGGAGGCCTACGACCGATACGGCGCCGTGGCACTGGCCCAGGTCACCAGGCGCGGCGGGCGGCTGATGACGCTCAATAACGTGGAGCGTCCACTGATCGGCAGCGGCGGCCCCTGGCATCGCGTTGCCACCATGGAGTACCAGAACGTTAACGCCTTCATCGACATGCTGATGGACCCGGAGTACCAGGCCTCGCTGGTACACCGGAATGCCGGCCTGGAGGCCACCGAGGTCCTGGTGACCCGGCCGTTGATCATCGACCCGGTGGGTTGACGCGTATACAGCGCATTATGCGCAACCGCACACCCCTGCAGGATGATGAACTGTCCCGCGTCATAGAGATGGCGTGGGAAGATCGCACGCCGTTTGAAGCCATCGAGGCCAGCTTCGGTCTGGCAGAGGCGGAGGTGATCAAGCTGATGCGCCAGTCCCTAAAGCCATCGAGCTTCAGGCTGTGGCGTAAACGCGTCAGCGGTCGCAAAACCAAGCACACCCGGCTGCGCAGCCCCGACGTCAGCCGCGGCTATTGCCCTACCCAGTACAAGCAACGCTAAGCCCGCGTTGAATCGCCGCCGTCGGCCTGACAGACTGGCGTTTCGTTCAATCAGGACCCGACTATGAAATACTCCGGGAGCTGCCACTGCCAGGCAATCCAGTTCGAAATCGAGGCGCCTGAGGTCATCGAAGCCGACCTCTGTAACTGTTCGATCTGTTCCAAGTCGGGTTACTTGCACCTGATTCTGCCGCTCAGCAAGTTCAAGATGTTAGCCGGTGAAGACGCCATCACTACCTACACCTTCAACAGCGGTGTGGCCAAACACACTTTCTGTAGCCGCTGCGGCGTGAAGCCGTTTTACACGCCGCGCTCCAACCCGGACGGCATCGACGTCAATGTGAACTGCCTGGACACCCAGGCCGCGCAGATCAATGTCACCGAGTTTGATGGCCAGCAATGGGAACAGAATGCCGCCAGCCTGGCCCACAAGAGCATGGATACTGATGGAGGTACGTGAAGCCGGTGCCGCTGATCGCGCCGGTTTGCTTGCCTTGCATCGCGCCGCTTTTAGCGCTGCGGAGGGTAAGAAAGCGGGTGACACCATCGCCACCCTGGTCGATTCCCTGCTGGACGATCCCAGTGCCCAACCCCTGGTGTCACTGGTGGCCGCTGAAGGCGAGGCGCTGCTGGGCCACATCCTGTTTACGCCGGTCACGGTAGACGGCAGAGCCGGCGGCTACATATTGGCTCCACTGGCGGTCTGCCCTACGGCCCAGCGCGGCGGCATTGGCACGACACTTATCAAGGTAGGCCTGGAGCTGCTGGGGCAGCAGGGCGTGCCGTTTGTGATGGTGCTGGGCGACCCCGCCTATTACTCACGCAGCGGCTTTGCCGCCGGCCACGGGATCAAGCCACCCCACTCCATCCCCTATCCGGAAGCGTGGATGGCGCTGGCACTGGAGGAAGGCGCGCTGGATCAGCTCAGCGGCACGCTGCAATGCGCCCATGCCCTGAATGCACCCGAACACTGGTAGTAGAGTAGAAAACCTCATGAGCTACGTTTACCTGGCCATCGCCATCGTCGCAGAAGTCATCGCCACCAGCGCACTCAACGCCTCGCGCGGATTTACCGCCGTCATGCCGTCCACGGTGGCGGTGCTGGGCTACGGTATCGCGTTCTACTGCCTGGCACTGGTGCTGAGAACCATGCCCGTGGGCGTGGCCTATGCCATCTGGTGCGGCCTGGGCATTGTGTTGATTGCAGCGGCAGGCTACTTCCTGTTCGGCCAGCGGCTCGATGCCGCCGCGCTGGCAGGCATCGGCCTGATCATTGCCGGGGTGGTGCTGATCAGCCTGTTCTCGGATACGCTTGGCAAGACACACTGAGGAGCGAGCTTATGGGCACCGTCACCGAGATCTGGCGCTACGCGGTCAAGAGCATGGGCGGGGAACGCCTGCAGGACACGACTGTAGGCCCGGGCGGCGTTCCCGGAGACCGCGCCTGGGCCGTGCGCGATGAGGTGCGCGGGGGTATTCGCGGCGGCAAGAAACTGCCGGGGCTGATGCAGTGCAAGGCGGCCTATCCAAACCCGCCGGCGGAAACAGGGTCCAGCCCCGCACAGATTACCCTGCCGGATGGCAGCGTGGTGGACACCGGCGCTACCGATGTCAACGAGCGCCTCAGCGCGGCGCTGGATCACGCCGTATCGCTGTGGCCCCTGTTGCCCGCCGACGCCCTCGACCACTACCGCCGCGGCGCCCCGGACCAGGAAGACTTCGAACAGGAACTGCGCGACATGTTCGGCCGCCAGCCCGATGAACCGCTGCCCGACCTGTCGCTTTTTCCGCCGGAGCTGATGGAGTTCGAATCGCCCCCGGGCACCTATTTCGATGCCTTTCCCATTCTGCTGCTGAGCAACACGTCTCTCGCGACACTGCGAGCGGCCTCTGACGCCGTGATAGACGTGCGCCGCTTCCGGCCCAACTTCCTGCTGGACCTTCCGGACACCGAAGGCTACCCGGAACAGGACTGGCACGACCGCCGCCTGCAGCTGGGCGAGGCGGTGCTGCAGGTGACCGTGGAGTGCCCGCGCTGCGTAATGACGACCCACGGCTTTGACGACCTGCCGCGCGACCCGGGCATCATGCGCAGCCTGGTGCAGTCCGCCGGCGGCAGCCTCGGCGTTTATGCCACGGTGGAACAGCCCGGCACCGTCAAGGTCGGTGACGCGCTGACACTGCTGGACTGAGCAAACACGAACCGGGAAAGGAACCCACGCCATGACCCTCGACACCTGGTTACTGTATGTCGGCACTGTGCTGCTGTTCATGAGCACACCCGGGCCCAGCCACCTGCTGATGATCTCGGTCAGTATGACCAACGGCTTCCAGCGCTCGCTGGCCACCGCGGCGGGCGACCTGTCGGCCAACGCCCTGCAGATTCTGCTGGCGGGTCTCGGACTCGCGGCGGTCGTCGCCGGCTCGCGCTACGGTTTCCTGGTGATCAAATGGCTGGGCGTAGCCTACCTGGCATGGATGGGGCTCAGGATGATTATTCACTCCTTCCGCGCAGGTGGCGAGGCGCGGCCGTTGCCCGTTGCATCCCTCAGGAACCTCTGGCTGCGGGGCTTTCTCACCTCTGCCGCCAACCCCAAGGCGGTGGTGTTCTTCGCTGCCCTGTTCCCCCAGTTCCTCAATCCGGAGTCGGCACTCGGGCCGCAAATCGCCATCCTTGGCGCGACCTATATCGCCATCGACGGCAGCTTTCTCGCCGCCTACGGCAAGGGCGCCAGCTGGCTGGCGACCAGAATGGCCGATGGCCTGAAACCCGTGGTAGACCGGCTGGCAGGCGCCAGCCTGATGGGGGCAGCAGTACTGCTGGGTATAAGGGGCGTAGAAAGGTGATCGCCGGCGCGCACGCCCAGGCGGAGGTCTAGCCTGCGAACAGTTCCGGGAGCAGTGCCGGCAGGAACACCAGCAGGCCGATAACTGCCGCCACCAGTGAGGCAATCAGTACGGCGCTGGCCGCCACGTCCTTGGCCTTGCCAATCAGGGGATGATGCTCAGGGACCGCGGCGTCGGCGAGGTATTCCAGCGCGGTGTTCAGGGCCTCGGTCACCCACACCAGCGCGATCGCCACCAACAGGGCAATCCAGTCGGTGCGGTCCAGTTTGAGCCAGGACGCCAGCGCAATTACCAAAATCGTGGCCAGCAGATGGATACGGGCGTTGTGCTGCGAGCGCAGCAGGTCGATGAAACCCCAGAAGGCGTGGCTGAAACTGGCCATGCGCTCGGCGATGCTGAAGCGGCTCACTCGCGGGACATGTACCGCACTTCCTGGGTGTTCACCTTGATGCGCTCACCTACCTCGAGATATTCCGGCACCTGTACCACCAGGCCGGTGTTGCAGGTGGCGGGCTTGGTGCGCGACGAGGCAGAGGCGCCTTTCATACCCGGTGCGGTCTCAACAATTTCCAGCACCACCGACTGCGGCAGCTCGATGCCGATCAGGGTACCCTCCACCAGCATCCCCATGATGCCGCCCAGGCCGTCGCTGATGAACTGGGCCTGATCGCCCAGGCTGTCCAGTGAGAGGCTGTACTGGCTGTAGTCTTCCTCGTCCATGAACACGTAATCGTCGCCGTCCATGTAGGAGTACTGTAGCTGGCGGCGCTCCAGGTCGATATCACCCAGCATGTCCTCGCCCTTGAAGGTCTCGTCCAGCTTCTGCTTGGTGCGGGCATTGTTGAAGCGCACTTTGTACAGCGTGTTGGCGCCGCGGGACGACGGTGCCTTTACGTCGATATTGATCACAATGTAAGGGTCGCCGTTGATCTCGACCACGCTGCCGCGCTTCAGGTCACTGGCCTTGGGCATCGGTGTGTCCTTTTGCTTGTTGTTATCAGTGTTGTCGGTTGTGTCAGGGCGCCATGCACACCAGGCAGTGGGCATAGACGCCGCGGGGGTCGTCGAGATTCTCCAGTACCGACATGCCGGCCTTCAACGGGGCGCTCCAGCTCCTGAGCACAGCCTGCCAGTCCTGCATGGGCAAACCGCCCAGCGCCTGGTGAGCATTGCCCGCCAGCTGGCGCATGAACATCTCGCGGGGGCTGGGAGCCTCCTCGAAAATCACCGAGGTGTAATTGCCCTCCTCCAGGCCTGCCAGTGTGGCGGCCGCACGCACCGCGTCCCGACCATCGCCCAGGGCGTCAACCAGGCCCAGCTCCTGTGCGGTAGACGCCAGGAACACGCTGCCGTTGGCGAGGTTCCGCACCTCGTCCTCCGGCAACTCGCGGCCGTTGCTGACCACATCCACAAACAGGCGGTGGTAATGGTCTACCGAGGCCTGGATGGTGCGGCTGACCGCCGGCTGGATCGGGCGGTCCGCGCGGAAGGCACCGGCCACGTCGGTGGTGCCGACGCCGTCGGTAGTGATGCCGGCGCGGTCTAGCACCTCTTCAAAGGTAGGAAAGGCGGCGAACACGCCGATGGAACCGGTGAGCGTGGTGGGCGTGGCCAGGATCTGGTCCGCCGCCGCGGCGATCCAGTAGGCGCCGGAGGTGGCGATACTGCCCATAGATACCACCACAGGCTTGCCGCTGCGGCGCGCTTCCAGCACTTTCTGGCGAATCACTTCCGAGGCAAAGGTGCCGCCACCGCCGCTGTCCAGGCGCAGCACAATAGCAGCGACGCTCGGGTCCGCCGCGGCATTCTCGATCAACGGCCCGAGGGTGGCAGAACCGATAGTGCCGGCGGGCTGCTCGCCGCTCATGATGGTGCCGCGGCCGACGATAGTGGCCACCTGGGGCTTGCCGCCCAGGCCGGCCAGCGGCGGCCGCCTGCGCTGCAGGTAACGCTCGAATTCCACCGCTTCGTAATAGCCCTCACCGTCAGTGGCGCCGACGATGCCAGCGATGTATTCGTTGGCCTCGCTGTGCTGCATCACGCGGTCTACCAGGCCGGTGGCCAGCGCAGTCGTGGCAAGGTCACCGCCGTTGCTCTCGACCTGTTCCGCGAAGCGGTTCACGTAGTTGTTGATGGCACCGGGGGGCAACTGGCGGCGGGCCTCCACCTGGTCGGTGTAATGCGCCCAGGCGCCGTCCAGCCACTGGCGGCTGATGGCCTTCTCTCCCTCCGACATGCTGTTGCGCTGGAACGGCTCGGCAATTGACTTGAACTGGCCAGCCTTGAACACGTGCACGTTGACCGAGAACTTTTCCAGCGCGTCGGCGAAATACCACTGGTAGTTGGCAAAGCCTTCCAGCACCACGCTGCCCATCGGGTGGATAATCAGCTCGTCGGCTTCTGCCGCCAGCAGGTACTGGGACTGGCTGAGGTTGTCATTCCAGGCAATCACCGGCTTGCCGGTGGCGCGGAACTCGGCAATGGCGGCTGCGACCTCGCTGGTCTTGCTGGTGCCGATGCCGAACAGCTGGTCCAGCTCCATCACAAGGGCGGTGATTTTCGGGTCGTCCTTGGCCAGCAGGATGGCGTCAATCATGTCGCCCAGCAGCACTTCCCGCTCCTGGGCCGCCTGGTCGCCAAGCAGCATCTCAAGAGGCTCTACGAAGGTTTTCTGGTCTACCACTGTGCCCACCGGGTTCAGCAGCAGCGCGGCGCTGTCGGGCAGCGGCTGCGGAGTGGTGTCCTGAAAGGCCCAGATCACCAGGAAAATAATCAACAAAAACAAAAGGTTGGAAATGGCCAGGCGAATCTTTGTAATGCCGGTCCAGAGGGTGCCCAGTACGTGGCGTATGGGTCCGGGCCGCTCTTCGATGCGCCGCTCGCTATCGCTCATGATCTCTCTACCTCCGAGATTTCCGCGGTGGCCCCGGCGCGCAGCTCCTGCGAACGCCAGCGGACATAGAGCATACCGGCGTTGAAGAACACCACGATGCTGGCCATGGCCACCCAGGCCACCGGGTCTGCGGGGTTGTAGAACAGCCGCAGAACCACAGTCAGAAAGTACAACAGGATAACAAAGCACAGCCAGATATAGGTACGCGCCTGGTCACGGATCAGCCCGGGCAGGAAGACCGCCAGCGGCAGGATGCGCAGCAGGTAAATGCCCAGCGGCGCCCCCCGCACCCAGGCATCCAGCGCCTGGGCCAGGATCAGCATGGCCAGGCTGGCCAGGGCGGCGCGGCGCGCCACGCCGCTGCGCAGGCTGCGTTCAATCATGTAATTCTCCGGCGGCCAGTGCCCAGCGCGCGACGCGGGCACCCAAGGCGCGGCACAAGTTAAGTTCGGTGTCGTCCACGGCGCGCTCGCCCGACTGGCCCGCCACATGGGAGGCGCCGTAGGGCGTACCGCCGCCCGCGGTGGTCATGAGCCCAGTTTCACTGTAGGGCAGCCCGACAATGCTCATGCCGTGGTGCAGCAGCGGCAGCATCATGCTCAGCAGGGTGGTCTCCTGGCCGCCGTGCAGGCTGGCGGTGGAGGTAAATACCGCGGCGGGCTTGTCGATCAGCGCGCCGCTCATCCACAGGCTGGAGCCCTGGTCGAGAAAGTATTTCAGCGGCGCTGCCATATTGCCGAAGCGGGTGGGGCTGCCCATCACCAGGCCGGCGCAGTTGCGCAGGTCGTCTGCCTCGCAGTACAGCGGGCCCTCTTCCGGTATATCGCTGCCGCCGCCCTCGTATTCCGGCGACACCGGCGGCACCGTCCGCACCCGCGATTCGATACCGTTGACCTGGTCGATCCCGCGGGCCACGTGGCGTGCCATGGTGGCGGTGGCCCCATGGCGGCTGTAGTACAGCACCAGTACGTAGGGTTGGCTCACAGCAGCTCCAGCACGTTTTCCGGCGGCCGACCCAGTACCGCGCGATCACCTTTCACGACGATGGGGCGCTCGATCAATTTGGGGTGAGCCACCATCGCTGCCAGCAGGGCGCCCTCGTCGAGGCTGGTGTCTGCCAGGCCTTCTGCCTTGTAGGCCTCCTCGCCCTTGCGCAGCAGGGCACGGGCCTCCATGCCCAGCTTGCCGAGCAGCGTTTTCAACTCGGCCGCCGACGGTGGCGTGTCGAGGTACAGCACAATCTCGGGGCTGACACCGTTCTCCTCCAGCAGGGCCAGGGTCTGGCGAGACTTGGAGCAGCGAGGGTTGTGATAAATCGTGAAATCAGGCATTGCAGGGCGTCTACGTGGTGGATGGGGCGGCGGATTATACCAAGCCGGCGCTCCGTTCATGCCAAACACGCCAAACACGCCAAACATGCCATAATGTGGCGCCATGGATGCCCGAAGCCAACAGCGTTCGCTCGTGGAAAGCCTGACCCGGTTACGCGGGGAGTTTTTGCCCTGGGGCCGCTACATCGGCCAGCGCTTTGTCGAAGACGGCTGCAACCGTAGCGCCGCCGCACTGACCTATATGAGCCTGTTCGCGCTGGTGCCACTGATCACGGTGATGTTCGCCATTCTCTCGGCCATCCCCGATCTGCAGGTGCGCGCCGGCGACCTGCAGGATTTGCTGTTCGACAACCTGTTTCCGGACGGTGGCGCCGGTGACACCGTATCCCGGGCCAAGAACCAGGTCAGTGAGGCGCTCGCGAGTTTTTCCCAACAGGCCCAGAACCTGAGCGGGCCGGGTATCGGCGTGCTGATCGTGACTGCAGTGTTGATGCTGCGCAATGTCGAGAGCACCTTCAACCGTATCTGGCGCACCCGCACCAATCGCAGCCCGGTGTCCAGTTTCCTGCTGTACTGGGCAGTGCTGAGCCTGGGCCCGATCCTGATCGGTCTGGCGCTGGGCAGCACGGCCTACCTGGGCGTGACTGACCGCTTCTTCGCCGAGTACGACGTGATCGGAGTCAGGCGCATGGTGCTGTCGCTGGCACCGCTGCTGTTGTCGACGGTGGCCTTCAGCTTGCTGTATGCCGCCGTACCGAACTGCCGTGTCAATATCAAGCATGCCCTGCTCGGTGGGCTGCTCACTGCGATTGTCTTCAACATTGCCCGCTGGGGTTTCGGCAAGCTCATTGCAAAGACCAGTTACACCGCCATCTACGGCGCCTTTGCCGCCTTCCCGCTGTTGCTGCTGTGGATCTACCTGTCCTGGAATATCGTGCTGGCGGGCTCTGTGATCGTGCATTCCCTCTCTACCTTCCGCTATGAGTCCAGCGGCAATGTGCCGCCTTTGCTGAAAGCACTGGTGGTACTGGAGCTGCTGTGGGAGAACTACCAGCGGGGAGACAGCGTCAGCGAATTCCACCTGGTGCGCACTGCAAACCAGCGCCACGCACAGTTGGACAGCGACACCTGGACGGCGCTGAGGGACCTGTTTATCCAGCGCAAGCTGGTGGTCATTGACGAAAGAGGCCGGTACCTGTTGTCTCGCGACCTGCACAAGGTTCACTTCTGGCAATTGAAGGAGTGGGTAACCGGCGAGATTGCCCTGGAAGACATGCAGCTGGCGGAAGTCGAGGGCTGGCGCGCCGAGGCCCAGGAGCTGCTCAAGACCCAGCGCACCCAGCAACGCGAGCTGCTGTCACTGAGCCTGGCGGAGCTGTTCTCGCGGTGAGAGGGCTGGCGATCCTGGCGCTGGCGCTGCTCGGCGCCTGCAGCCCGGGCGTTCCCGTGGGCATTGCCGATAGCCCGACCCTGAACGGCAACTGGATGGTGATCAACTACTGGGCCAGCTGGTGTGCCCCCTGCCGCGAGGAAATTCCGGAGCTCAACCGGCTGGCCTTCGGCTCCAGTGAGCTGGACGTGTACGCGGTGAATTTCGACGAGGTACAGGGTGAAGACCTGCGGGCCCAGGCAGCGGACATGGGCATCCAGTTCCCACTACTCGCCACCGACCCCGGCCCGCGCCTGGGCCTGGTGCGCCCCACCGTGCTGCCAACCACGCTGATTCTCACTCCCCAGGGCGAAGAGATCACGCGGCTGATCGGCCCACAGACCGAGGCGGCCCTGCTGCGCGAGCTGGCACTGGCCAGGGAGAGTGCCCAGCCCTGAGTTGCACTTGCGCACCTGCATACCACTCCGTATCAACAGAGTCTTACCCAGAGCACTCTACCCACGACACTCACAACAATAAGGACAAACGCACCATGCTCACTTTGCACCAGTACGCGCAGTCACCCTTCAACGAGAAGATCCAGCGCATGCTCAACTACAAGGGCGTGCCCTTTGAAGAGGTGTACTGGCGCATCGCCGACCGCAGCAAGGTGTTGAAGATAAGCCCCTCCGGCAAGCTGCCGGCGCTGGAGCACGACGGCAAGGTGGTGGTGGATTCCACCGACATGGCCTACTACATCGAGCAGGCTTTCCCGGAACCCGCACTGATACCCAGCTCGCCGCGGCAGCGCGGCCTGGTGCACGCCCTGGAGGACTGGGCCGACGAGAGCCTGTACTTCTACGAGATGGTGCTGCGCTTTACCACCCCGGGCAACAGTGAGCGGAACACGCCCAAGCTGATCGAGAACGAGGCACCGGTCCTGCGCTGGCTGCTGAAACGGATGATCCCGCGGCTGCTGCGCAAGGCCACCAGCACCCAGGGCATCGGCCGCAAGAGCCCGGAGCAGCTCGCCACCGACACGCGCCGACATATCGAGGCCGTGGCCAACATGTTAGGCCAGGAAGACTGGCTGGTGGCCAATCGCTTGACCCTGGCTGACCTCGCGGTTTATGCCATGTTCCAGTGCTTTCGTGATGCCGACTTCGTGGCCACCATGCTCGGGGAGTATCCACCGGTGACGGACTGGATGACGCGCATCGAAGACAGCACCAGCACCCGGGCCAGTTAACAGGGAGAGCACAGCATGAGTGAAGAACTGAGTGCGGCGGACATCGAGGCGAAGGTTGCCAGCGGAGCCGCCTGGGAAGAATTCTGTGAACAACTCAAGGGGCTGGGGCAGTACATCACCGACTCGCGCACGCCCACCGACGCTTTCAACCGGGCCGAGGGCTTTCGCTACCTGACCCGCCTGCTGCGCAACAGCCTGGAGGGCGTGATCGAGAGCGGCAGTGCCGAGTACCCGGTCATGCGTGGCCTCGGCAACATGGTCAAGCTGGGTGCAGACAACCCGGACAATATGTACCTGGGCGCCACCATCCACGGCGACTACGAATACCGTCTGCGCGGCACCCGCGGCAGCGTGTTCTACCTGAGCTTTGCCTCCATCTCCGGTGGCTACGGCGCCGACGGCACCATGATCACCGATGGTTTCCTTGACACCGGCTCGCTGCAGGTGGAGCCGGATGGCAGCTTCGAGATTATCCTCAGCCAGAAGGAACATCCCGGCAACTGGTTGCCGCTGACCGCCGCCACCCGTTCCCTGAATATCCGCCAGACCTTTCTGGACCGGGCTACCGAGCGGCCCGCGCAGATCGACATCGAGCGGCTGGACGACAGTGCCACGCCGCCTCCCTACTCAGCCGAGCAGCTCTACAAACACCTGCAGCGGGTGGCCGGCAACCTGAACGGCACGGTGAAGCTGTTTGCCGACTGGACCGACAGCCTCAAGCCCGCCATGAACGCCCTGCCGCCGGCAGACCAGGCCTACTGCCAGTCGATCGGTGGCGACCCGAATATTTTCTATTTCCACGCGCACTGGGCGCTGGCCGCCGACGAGGCGCTGGAGATTCGCGCCCCGAAGATCCCCGAGTGCCAGACCTGGAACTTCCAGCTCGACAACTACTGGATGGAATCCCTCGACTACCGCTACCACAGGATCACCGTGAATAAGCACACCGCTCGCTACGAGGAGGACGGCAGCGTGGTACTGTACGTCGCGGCGCAGGACCCGGGCGTTGGTAACTGGATCGACACCGCGGGCCACGCCGACGGAACCATGTGCTGGCGCTGGATCGGCGCCGACGAACACCCGGGCCTCGAGACCCGGGTGGTAAAACTGGAGGACATTGCGTGAACGGGAAGCGCTCCCTGGCGGCTGCCGCGGCGGCACTGATGATAGCGGCGCCCGCGCCGACCCTCGCGGATGGCAGCATCTACGGCGACACCCGCCTGCAGGCCTACATCGGGGTGATGGAACTGGACGACCAGACCGGCGAGCTGCAGGTGGATACCGAGGGCGGCATGGCCGGTGACCCGGTGGATATCGATTTCGCCAACCTGCTGTATTTCGGGGTAGACGGCGAAACGCCGATGAACAAACCCAATAGCGGCTTCGAGTGGGGCGTCAATGCCGGCTTCAGCCTGGGCTGGGAAGGGGGCGACACGGAATTCGCCGGCCGCGTCAATGAGGGCGGCGGCACGGTGGCCTTCAGGATCGACAATGACATGCTGGTCATGGAAGGCCACATCGGCCCCTACCTGCGCACCCATTTCGGTGAGAAGGTGGATTTCTACCTGGGCGCCGGCCCGGCCATCATCTATGCCGAGGTCGACGTGGATGAGGAGGACAACGGGGAAGCCAACCCCAACTCGGCCATTACCACCCCCAACGGCACCATCATCCTCGGCGACGACAGCGACTCCGATGTGGTGGTGGGTCTGTATGCCCGCGCCGGCCTGGAATTCGACATGGGCGGCGGCCGCAGCTGGGGCCTGGGCGTGAAATACCTGGGCGGCGAGATGGACTTCAACGACACCGTGGGTGAGTTTGACCTGGAAGGCTTCTCGGTGCTGCTGACCTACTCGGCGTGGTACTGAGCGGGCGGTAAGAGCCCCCAGTGTATTTGCGCAGCAAATCCACGAAAACAGCCCTGAGCCCCCAGTGTATTTGCGCAGCAAAGCCACGAAAAAAGCCGGCCCAAAAGGGCCGGCAACCATACTCTCTAACTCGAAAGAGCTTCAGGGGACATGAATGGGAGGGCCGGCGGGAGTAACTAGACACCGGGGTCGGGCGTCACACCGCCCTGCCATTGATTTTTAGGACCGGCACGCTGCCCCGAAGTTCCATCCGTCCTCAAAAAATCCCCACCCGGTCGCAAAAAATCTGCAGGCCGCTGATTCGCGCCTATACTTGGCCCGTCATGTCTTCAACGGGGGGACGCAGCATGTCCAATATCTACGAAAATATCGCGGTCACCATCGGCAAGACCCCGCTGGTAAAAATCAACCGCATCAGCAGCGGCAATATCCTTGCCAAGCTGGAGAACCGCAACCCGGCCATGTCAGTGAAGTGCCGCATCGGCACCAGCATGATCGTGGCTGCCGAAGAAGACGGCAGCCTCAAGCCCGGCATGGAGATTATCGAGCCCACCAGCGGCAACACCGGAATCGCGCTGGCCTTCGTCGCCGCGGCCAAGGGCTATGAGTGCACCCTGGTGATGCCGCACACCATGAGCCTGGAGCGGCGCAAACTGATGGTGGCACTAGGGGCGAAAATCATTCTCACCGATGGCGCCCTGGGCATTCCCGGCTCCATGGCCAAGGTGGAAGAGCTGGCGGCGGCCAAGCCCGACCACTATTTCCTGCCCAAGCAGTTCGAGAACCCCGCCAACCCGGCCATCCATGAGCACACAACGGGCCCGGAAATCTGGGACGACACCGACGGCGAGATCGATGTGCTGGTAAGCGGCGTGGGCACCGGCGGCACCCTCACCGGCATCTCCCGCTACATCAAGCAGACCCGCGGCAAGGCCATCACCACGGTGGCGGTGGAACCGGATACCTCATCCATGATTCGCGCCGCCAAGGCCGGCACCGAGCCGGAACATGCGCCGCATAAAATCCAGGGCATTGGTGCGGGCTTTGTGCCGAAGAACCTGGACCTCGATATGGTCGACCAGGTGGAGGCGGTCACCAGCGAAGACGCCATGGCCTGGGCCCACCGCCTGATGCAGGAAGAAGGCATTCTCGCCGGCGTGTCCTGCGGGGCCGCCATGGCCGTGGCCGACCGGGTATCGCAGCAGCCCGAGCACCAGGGCAAGACCATCGTGGTGATCCTGCCCGATTCCGGTGAGCGCTACCTGTCAGCGCCCCTGTTCGAAGGTCGCTTCAGCGAAAACGAGATGGTGCAGGCTATCGCCTGACGAAAGGCTACTGGGCTGAGCCGGTGGGGATGTTGTAGCGCTCATCCCACTTTTTGACGATGGCCGCGTGGCTGCCGTCCTCGAGGGTTTCCGCCAACGCCTTGTTGAAGGCGTCGATCATGGCCTGGCTGCCGGGCACTTCCCGAGACGCCGCCACGTGGCGGCTGCGGCCCGGCAGCATCACCGGCGCCACCTCGAACAGGTGTGACTGTGACTGCAGGTATTCGTTGAGCTGCAGGGCCATGGTGCGCTGGTCGCCGATGACCACGTCCACCCGGCCGTTCAGCAGGTCCATGAGGTTCTGGATCAGGTGGTTCTCTTCCACCTGCACCAGCCCGGGAATGCTGGCAAAGTCGATGCCGTAGGCGTAGTCGGAACGCACTCCCAGCCGCTTGCCCTGCAACTGCGACAGCTGCCGGAAAATCACCGGGTTGGACCGCAATGACACGAGGATCAGCTGGCTGTCGAGGTAGGGTTCACTGAAGATGAAGTCCTGGGCCCGCTCGTCGCTATACCAGGCAGTGGCGAGCGCGTCGTAAAGGCCAATGCGCACCCCCTCCATCGCTCGCGACCAGATCTCGATCTGGATGTCCGCGTCGTAGCCGGCGCGCGCCATGATGTGGCTGACCAGCTCCAGGGCCAGACCCTGCTCGGGCAGTTTCTTGTCGGCATAGGGCGGCGAAGTGTTGGCCAGCAGGCGAACGGTCTCGGCGCTGGACGGCCAGGCCAACAGCAGTGCCAAAGCCAGGATGCTGGCGCGGGAAATATTCCGGGTCATTGGGCTCTCCTTCAAAACGCGCGCCAATATAGCACAGGGAAGTTTCAGCGAGCCTCACTAGCGGCGGCGGGCAGGGCGCGTATCTGTTCCGCCACGTCCTCGACAATGGCGTTGGGCACCGGCACGCTCAGGTTGTACTGGGCAATCTTCCAGCGCCCGTCTTCCAACACCAGCACGCCAGAGCCGCGGCAGGTGCCCAGCCGATCGTGGGCCAGCAGCTCATCAAACAGCGCCCACTGGCCGTCGGGGCCCATATCGATATCACGCTGGGTGGGGACATAGGTCCAGCCGCGCCCCTTCGGAAAGTACTGGTTGACGAAATCACGGAATTCCTGGCCCTGCCAACGCTCGCTGGCATCGGTGCCGAGAAACACCACGTTCTCGGTCATCAGGCGGAAGTAGGCCGGCTGGTCAGCGCGGGCGGCAGCATCGTGGAAGGCGTCGAGAGCCCTGGCCACAGCCACCTCGTCGGCGCGGCCCGCCGGTGACTGGACACAGGCAAGAACCAGGAGCAGGGAATACAAGGTTCGGGTCATAACAGGTTTCCTTTATTTGCCGCCCGATTGTACCCCGCCCGAAGACTGCGGTGACTCCCTGCCCACATGGTATACACTCGGCGCATTCGCCAACCGGCCACGGAGGCCAGAGTATGGGATTCTATGACCGCTATATCCTGCCGCGCTTTATCAACTGCGCCTGCGGCACCAAACCCATTACCCGCCAGCGTGAGAAAGTCGTGCCGCTGGCCACCGGCACGGTGCTGGAGATCGGCATCGGCACCGGGCTCAACCTGCGCCACTACGACCACGGCAAGGTCGACAAGGTGATCGGCCTGGACCCGTCGGAGGAATCCTGGGAAATTGCCCGCCGCAACAATCCCGACGTACCTTTCGATCTCGATTTCATCGGCCTGCCGGGGGAGGAGATTCCGCTGGAAGACGCCAGCGTCGACACAGTAATGGTCACCTACGCCCTGTGCACCATTCCCGACCCGGTGACCGCCCTGCACGGTATGCGCCGGGTGCTGAAGCCCGGCGGCAAGCTAGTGTTCTGTGAACACGGCGAAGCCCCTGACCCGGGCATAAAGAAATGGCAGGACCGCATCAACCCCGTGTGGAAGGCGATCGCCGGCGGTTGCAACCTGCACCGGCCCATCCCCAGCCTGTTGGAGAGCGGCGGCTTCAGCATTACCACCATGGACAGCATGTACCTGCCCAGCACGCCGCGCTTCGCCGGCTTCAACTACTGGGGTATCGCTGAGCACGCCTAGAGGTAATCCCTGGCCTTGAAGTAGCTCATGCCCACTGCGTAGGCGGGCCGGCGCAGGTATTTGCCGCCTGGGAAAGCCATGTGGCGGATAGAGCTGAGCATGGCGAAACGATCACTCTCGCCATGCATGGCCTCTGCTATCACTCGCGCCATAATGTGGGTGGGGGCGACACCGTGGCCGGAGTAGGCCTGCACGTAATAAGCGTTGTCGGCCAACTTGCCGAGCTGCGGCATGCGATTGATGCTGATGCCCATCTGCCCATCCCAGGCGTAGTCGATGTTTACGCCTTCCAGTTGCGGGAACACCTTGAGCATCTTGTCGACCATGACTGACTGGTAGTCCACCGGGACCAGGCCGGTGTAGTTCGACAACCCGCCGAACAACAGGCGGTGGTCCTCGGTGCGACGGAAGTAATCGAGCGCGGTGCGCGGGTCGCAGACGGCGACATCTTTTGGGAGTACATCGTGGGCAAGAGATTCACCCAGGGGCTCTGTGGCGATCATGCAGGTACTGGCGGGCAGCACGCGGCTGGCGAGGCGCGGCACCAGGTTTTCCATGTAGGCGTTGCCGCACAGCACCACCCTCTTCGCGCGCACGCTGCCCCGGTCAGTGCGCAGGGTGACGCGCTCGCCGTGCTCGATGGCGATGACCTTGCTCTGCTCGAAAACCTGCGCGCCCTGGCTGACAGCGGCAGCCGCTTCGCCGAGGCACAGGTTGAGGGGGTGCAGGTGGCCGCCGCCGTTGGCGTTGTAAAGCCCGCCGAGGTAGCGGTCTGAGCCAACGAACTCCTTTACCTCACTGCCATCCAGCATGACCAGCTCGTGCGGGTAACCCGCCTCACGCTGCTCGGCCTGCGCCTCGCGAAACCAGTTCAAATGCTTGGGTTTTAGCGCGACGTCGCAATAACCCCACTTGATGTCGCAGTCGATGGCGTAGCGCGCGACCCGCTCATGGATGATCTCCACGCATTCGACACCCATGTTGTAGATGCGCTCGACTCCCTCTGCACCGATCTGGCTGCGGAATTTATCGGGGTCGTGACCCAGGCCGCCAATAATCTGGCCGCCATTGCGGCCACTGGCGCCCCACGCCACCCGATTGGCTTCCAACAACACCACCTGGTCGCCGCGCTCGGTCAATTCCAGCATGGTATTCACGCCGCTGAAGCCGCCGCCAACAACGGCGACATCTGCCTCGATGTCACGCTCGAGAGTGGGATAGTCAGCAGCACCATGCGCCGTGGCGGCGTACCAGGAGCCGGTGTGCTCGCGGGTATTGATGGGGTGACGTAATCCGAACATGTTGCCGGTCCTGTAAAAAGCGTGACGAGGGGCAATCATAGCAAGCCGGCTCAGCGAGATTTTCTTCGCGTATAGGCACGGTTGTTGTAGGGGTACCGCTTGGCTAGCCTTGCTCGATTACCAAAGCATATACGGCGATATTCCCTTGGCTGATTACGACTCAATCATCATCGGCGCCGGCCACAACGGCCTGGTGTGTGCTGCCTACCTGGCACGCGCAGGCCAGCGCGTGCTGGTGTTGGAAGCCGAAGCGAAACCGGGCGGCTTGGCGGCAACTCGTGAATTTCACCCGGGCTTCTCTGTCAGTGTGGCACACACGCTGTACCACTTTTCAAAAAAGGTAGTCCAGGACCTGGACCTGACACAGCATGGCTACACCACCGGTGAAGCCATTGCGACGGTCGGCCTTGCCGCGGACGGCCAGCACATCAGCATTCTAGGCGATCGCGTCCAGGGCGTAAGCGACAAGGACGCTGCAGCGTTTACAGAGTACCAGGCGATGCTGCGCAAGTTTGCCGCCACACTTGACCCGTTCTGGATGAAAACCATGCCGCGCATCGGCAACAACAGCCTCAAGGAAATGCTGACCTTCGCCCAGGTGGGGTTGAAGCTGCGTTTGCTGGGCGCAGAGGACATGCGCGAGTTCTTCCGCGTGGCGTCACTACCGGTGCGAGACCTGATGGATGAGAACTACGACAGCGAGCTGCTGAAGGCCGTGTTGAGCTGGGACGCAGTGATTGGTTCCACCCAGGCGCCCCGCTCACCCAATAACACCGTGCTGACCATGCTGTACCGCATGACCGGTGAATCGAGCGGCGCCCACGCGGTGCCGGCGGGCGGTATGGCAGGCCTGATCAATGCACTGGCAGCTGCCGCGGAAGCCCAGGGCGCCGAGCTGCGCTACAACGCGCCGGTGAAGCGCATCGATGTGCATGGCGATGAGAACGGACAGCGAGCGACCGGGGTGGTGCTCGCCAACGGCGACGCGCTGGCGGCCGAAAATGTCATCTCCGCAACCGACCCCAAGCGCACCTTCTTCGACCTGCTGGGTGCGCAGCACCTGGAGATCGAATTCACCAACCGCATTCGCCGGCTGCGTACCGACGGCCAGGTGGCCAAGTTGCACCTGGCGTTGAGTGGGCTGCCGGCCTTTACCGGTGTGGAAAGCCCCGACGGGCGCATGATCATCGCCCCGCAAATGGACAGCCTCGAGTTCGCCTGGGACGACGCCAAGTACGGCCACCTGCCTGCACAGCCGGCGCTGGAAGTGCTGATTCCCACCCTGCGTGAGCCCGGCCTCGCGCCCGCAGGCCAACATGTATTGTCGGCGCACGTCATGTATGTACCGCGCAGCCTCGAGGGCAGCTGGACCGATGCCGCCAGAGCGGAGCTGCAGGGCAAGCTGATGAAAACCCTGGCGCGATACGCGCCGGGCATCGAGGAGCTGGTGCTGCACGCCGAGCTGCTGACCCCCGAAGATCTCGAACAGCAGTGGCACGTCACCGGCGGCCACTGGCACCACACCGAGCTGGCCATGGACCAGATGCTGATGATGCGCCCCACCTACGAGGCGGCCCAGCACAGCACCCCGATTCCCGGGCTGTACCTCTGCGGCGCCGGCTGCCATCCCGGCGGCGGCGTTATGGGCGGGCCGGGCCACAACGCGGCCGGGGAGATCCTGCGATGAAGCACTACGATGCCGTAATTATCGGCGCCGGCCACAACGGCCTCACCAATGCCGCCTACCTGGCCAAGGCCGGGCTCGATGTGCTGGTAGTGGAGAAAAACGACTACATCGGCGGAGCCGCAGTATCCCGGGAAATGACCGAGGGCTGGTGGTACTCGAGCTGCTCCTACGTGTGCTCGATGATGCGCCAGTCGATCCACCGCGACCTCGATCTCACCCGCCACGGACTGATCCTGGTGCCCTACCTGGGCACGGTCAACTTCGGTGACAAGGTCGGCGATACGCTGATGAGCTACCACGCCGAGGGACCTGCCTATAACGCATTGCGTCGGCGCAACCCCCACGACGCGGACGCCATGTTCCGCTTCCAGACCGACCTCAACCGCTACGCCCAGCTGATCCGCAAGACCCTGCTGCGCACACCGCCAGACCCGGCACGCATGCGTCCGCGGGACATCCAGGAGCTGTTGTTCCTGGCCAGGGAGTTCTGGTCACTGGGTGAGCGCGAACTCTATGAGTACGTGCGCTTTTTCACCATGAGCGCGGCAGACTTCCTCGAGGATTACTTCGAGGATGAGCTGATCAAGGGCGCGATGGCTTCGCCGGGCATTATCGGGACGGCCCTCGGTGTTTATTCACCTGGTTCCGCCTACATCCTGCTGCACCACGTGATGGGTGACGTGGACGGCTCGATCGGCGCCTGGGGCCTGGCCCGAGGCGGAATGGGGGCGATTTCCAATGCGATTGCCGGCAGCGTGAAACAGCACGGCGGAGAGATTCGCACCGAGGCCAGTGTAGAGCAGATCATCGTCAAAAGCGGAAAGGCCGTTGGCGTGGCCCTGGAGTCAGGTGAAGAGATTTACAGCGACATCGTGGTCTCGAACCTCGATGCCAAGCGCACCTTCACGAAGGTCATGGACAAGAAAGACCTGCCGCCGGGTATCTACGACCGGGCGAAGAACTTCAAGATTCGCGGCTCCTCCGGCAAGGTCAACATCGCCCTGTCTGGGCTGCCGAAGTTTATCGGCGTGCCGGAAGGCAACCGCTACATCAATCGCGGCGGCCAGGGCTTCTGCGGCAGCATGGGTACCATGGAGCGGGCTTACGACTGCTGGAAACGCGGCAAGTGGTCCGAGGACCCGTTCATTGAGTCGGTAATCCCCTCCGCCTGGGACCCCACCGTGGCGCCCAGCGGCCAGCACTGGATGTCGAACTTTATCCAGTACTGCCCGCCGGAACTCGCGGAAGGTCCCTGGACACCGGAAAAGCGCGACGCCTTCGGGCAGACCGTGGTCAACAAGATCGAACAGCATGCGCCGGGCTTCAAGGACCTGATCGTCCATATGGAAGTGCGCACCCCCCACGAAATCGAAAACGAGGTGGGCCTGACCGAGGGCAACATTTTCCAGGGTGAACTGACCATCGACCAGCTGCTGTTCAACCGCCCCTTCCCCGGCTACGCCCAGTACCGAATGCCGGTGAAAAACATGTATATGTGCGGCTCCTCCACCCACCCGGGTGGCGGCGTTTCTTCCGCCTGTGGGGCCAATGCCGCGCGAGAGATCCTCATGGACCTGAAGCGCCCCAACACCGTTCCCGAAGACGACTGCTATGACGAGTAGCCGCCCAGTGGAAGAGAGTAGAGAACAACCATGACAGCCGAAGAACAAAGCCTGCGTCACGCCGCAGCACCCGACCCCTTCGCCGACGAGCGCCTGACACTGTCGCCCTTTCACGCGCGCCAGGCGGCGCTCAACATCCGCGAGGCCTGGTCCGAGTGGAACGGCTACCGTTTTGCCGACTACTACTACGACGTAGAGTACGAGTACTTTTGCATTCGCAACACCGTGGGCACTTACGACATCTCGCCCATGCAGAAGTACCACATCGAAGGCTCAGACGCGGAAGCAATGTTGGACCGCATGGTTACCCGCGACGTGACCAAGCTGAAGGAAGACCGAGTCACCTATGTGTGCTGGTGCACCGACACCGGCCGCATGATCGACGACGGCACCATCTTCCGGTTGGGTCCCGACAAGTTCATGCTGACCTGCGGCAGCCCCAGCCTGGCGTGGCTGAAGAAGGCCAGCTTTGGCTTCGGTGACCTCACCATCACCGACATGACAGACAATATCGCCGGTCTGTCGGTGCAGGGCCCCTGTTCCTGCGCCACCCTGAAAGCAATGGGACTTGAGGGCATCGACCAGCTCAAGCCATTCAACATCGCTCACGTCGAATTTGCCGGCGGCCAGTTGATGGTCTCGAGAACCGGCTTTACCGGCGACCTGGGCTACGAACTGTGGATTGAGCCTGAGCTGGCGCTGCAGATGTGGGATGCCCTGTACGAGGCGGGAGACAACTACGGCATCCAGCCGTACGGTGAAGCCGCCACCAATATGGCGCGCATGGAAGCGGGCTTCATCATGCCCGACATGGAATTCCATGAAGCGCTGAAGACCATACACCTGAATCACGACCAGACCCCCTTCGAGCTCAACCTCGGCTGGCTGGTAGACTTCAAAAAACCGCACTTCAACGGCCGCCGCGCGCTGCTGGAAGAGCGCGACCGCGGGCCCACCTACACGCTGACCAAACTGGATATCGAAGGGAACAAAGTCGCCGATGGCGCCTGGATCTATGCCGACAAAAAGTGCAGCAAGGACGTGGGCTACGTCACATCTGCGATGTGGTCGCCGGCGGTCAAAGCCAACATCGCACTGGCCATGATCAAAACCGAGCACCTCAAGGGCGAGCTGTGGGCGGAAATCCACTATGAGAAAGAGCTGCGCCAGTACGACAAGATCGCCAGCTGCACGGTGGTCGACAAGCCCTTCTGGGCGCCGGATCGGGCCCGGGCCACGCCGCCGGCCGATGCCTGAGCCAGCAGGCGCCGGAATTACAACCGCGTCAGCGCAGCCATTTGGGCAACTGCTCCGGTGCGACCGTGACATGGTCTCCCACAGCGATGGTCGGATGGGCGCTGCAAACTGTCCGGTGTATCAAGTGGACTGTGCAGGGATGGGATTGCCAGTCTCCCCGGCCTCGATCTCGTCCTTCCACTCTTTCATGTTCGATTCGATAGCAAAGAAGCCCACGATCCACAGGGCCTCGTCCCAGGCATAGTAGAGGTGCCCGAGTGAAGCCCACCAGGCCGCCATTGCCCAGAGGCCAGTGTACAAGACCAGTTTCGACCCCTTGATCACGCTGACCAGAGGCCCACGAGTGATGCCGCGATCCTGCAGGCGCACCATGATTTCAATGGTGGCGAGAATCAGCAGCCAGACTACTACCTCCAGCCAGTCCACGAAGGCCAGTCGCTGCTCCAGAGCCAGGCCCTCCGCGTCGCTGACCACCAGTGCCGGTTCGGTAAAGAAGAACTGGCCGGCACTGGACAGGCCGTCGCAGTTCTCAGCCGTGATACCCGTGTACTCGACGTTGCGCACAAACGACAGGTCCTGCCCCAGCAACTGGCAAAGATGGGTAACGCCCGCCACGGCTTCAGCGTGTGCAATGTTCCAGTAGATAATCCCGAAAGCGTAGATGGAGTGGGCGAGAAAAAGGTAGCAGACCAGGCGCACGCCGTGCACCAGCCGGGTCACCCAGGGCCGTTCCTGGAATTCGTCGGAGAGGACATAGGTTTCCAGCTCGAACAGCAACAGCAGGATGAACCAGGCGGACTCGTCGATGGTGGTCGCAAACGCCTGCATCCACTCCAGCAGGGTGCCGCCATTGCGCATTTCGTGGGAGGCGGCTTCAATATCCTCAAGGATGTAGAGGCCAAAGTTCACCAGCAGCAGCGTGTACACCGTGACCTTGATCACCTGCCGCGAGTCCCACTCGAACTGTGCTACCGACTCAGTCATAGCGCGCCTCGAAGCTGCCGTACCTAATCCCGAGTGACCGATTACACCGGGTTCACCGGTTGAGTTCTTCCGCGCGTGAAGGTTCGGAGAACAGCATGCCAACACCGTGGGTATACTCGAACCCTACATTCAATCGCGACGAGTGGCGGCCAGAGGCATGCTGTAATCAGGAGTTCGCATGAAGACTGACACCGACGTGATCGTGATCGGCGCCGGCCACAATGGTCTGACCTGTGCCGGCTATCTGGCCCGGGCGGGCTTGCGAGTGACCGTGCTGGAGGCTCGCGACGTGGTGGGCGGTGCCGCGGTGACTGAAGAGTTCCACCCGGGCTTTCGCAATTCGGTGTACTCCTATTCCGTCAGCCTGCTACACCCGAAGGTGATACGAGAGCTGGAGCTAAACCGGCATGGCCTGGACATCATGGAGCGCCCCGCCGGCACCCTGAGCCTGCTCGACAATGACCACCTGCTACTCACCAGAGACGAGACGCAGGCCCACGCCGAGATCGCCCGCTTTTGCAGGAGTGATGCAGAGAGGATTGAACAGTTCGAGAGCGAGATCTCGGAAGTCGCCCTGGCCCTGCGTGCCATGGCCACCGAGGCGCCGCCAAACATTGGCGGCGGATTGCGTGACTTTCTTGGCCTGGTGAGAAGTGGCAATCGATTGCGCAAGCTGAGCCCACGGCACCAGGGCATCCTGGTGGAACTCATGACGCGCTCCCTGGGCGACTACCTGGACATGTGGTTTGAAGGCGAAGCCCTGAAAGGCGTGCTGGGACTGGAAGGCGTGATTGGCAACTTCGCAGAACCCTACCAGGCGGGTACGGCCTATGTGCTGCTACACCATGCCTTTGGCGAGGTAAACGGGCGCACCGGCGCCTGGGGAATCGCCCGCGGCGGCATGGGCGCAATCAGCGAAGCAATGGCTTCCTTTGCCCGCAGCCGAGGCGCCACCATCGAAACCGGCGCGCCGGTGCAGAACATCATTACCGAGAACGAACGCGCGGTGGGCGTCACCACGGCAGATGGACGCACCATCACTGCTCGCTGTGTGGCAGCGAACGTTCACCCCCAGACACTGCTGACCCGTTTGCTGGATCCGGGCCTGCTGGAGGACGGCGACCGCCGTCGCATCGAGGCCTACCGTAGCCATTCGGCCACCTTTCGAATGAACGTGGCGCTGTCAGAACTGCCTCAGTTCACCAGCATGAATGGGCGCGGCGATGATCACTTCATGGGCGCCATAGAGGTATGCCCATCATTGCAGTACATCGAAGATGCCTACATGGACGCCCGCCGGCACGGCTGGTCGCGCAAGCCGGTGATCTCGATGCAGGTGCCCAGCACCCAGGACGGCAGCCTGGCCCCAGAGGGCTGCCACGTGGCCAGCCTGTTCTGCCAGCACTTCCAGCGCCACCTGCCTGATGGCCAGGACTGGGATAGCGTGCGGGAGACTGTGGCTGACCAGGTGATTGATACCATCGATCAGTATGCCCCGAACTTCAAAGCCTCGGTGGTGGGCCGGCAAATCAAGACGCCGCTGGATATTGAGCGCGACCTGGGCATGATCGGCGGCGACATTTTCCATGGCGCGCTGCACCTTGACCAGTTTTATTCCATGCGCCCCTTGCCGGGACATGCCGCATACAAGATGCCGGTGGAGGGTGTCTACCTGTGTGGTTCGGGGGCGCACCCCGGCGGCGGTGTCAGCGGCCTGCCCGGCCACAATGCGGCCCGGGAAATACTGCACCGGCACCGCCCCTGAGCGTCACACCTCGAGGCTACGGCGATACTGCGCGGGCGTTTGGCCGGTGACTTTCTTGAACGCCACGTAGAAAGTCGAGGTGCTGTTGAAGCCCACCTGCAGCGCCACATCCAGTACCGTAGGCGCATCGCCCCCGGAATCGCCCAACAGCTGCATTGCATCATTGACCCGCGCGCGGTTCAGGTAGTCAAAAAAGCTCATGCCAAAGCCGGCATTGATCACCTGCGACAGGTGGTTCACCGAACAGTCCATGGCATCAGCGAGCTCCGGCAGGGTCAGGTCCGGTCGCAGGTAGGCTCGTTGCTCCCGCATCAGGTTATCCAGCTGTTGCTTCAGCGCCTCGAGCTGCTGGGTTCCCAGCCCCGACTTGGCGTAGCGCTGCACCTGGGTCGGGCCGGCTGCATCGGCCACAGGGCTCTGCGGCGCGGCCGCACCGCGCTGCTCGTAGTAGTCTGATATCTCGCTGACGGTGTTGGCGCTGAGGGTAATGAACTCCGCGCCGTGCCAGCTGCCTGCATTGTCGGCGTCGCTCAGCGGCAGCGCTCGGTACTGGAAGGCGATGGTCCGCGGGCCCGCACAGACCTCTCCGACCAGTTCATAGCGGAAGTTCTCCAGCTTGAACAGGTCATCGAGATGGGCAAGTAACTCATCGCGGTTCAGCTGCTGCCCCAAGGTCAGGTCCTGGTAGACGCCGGTGTCTGAAAAATGCTCCGCAATGGCCCTGGCGTCGCGCTGGTTCCAGGCGTCAATGTAGCGGGCTACAAACTCGGAGGCATCCATTGAGGGGTCCGGCACAAACTTGAATTTCCGAGTCTGACCCAAGGCCAGTGGCAACTCAAGCTGCAAGACCCGGCGCCAGCATTTGGTAGACTCCTCCGGATGCGCCGTTGTTACCTGACTATTCACCCGCTGCTGTTGATCGCCTGCTCCCTGTTGCTGGCTGCCTGCGGCAATAGCTACAGGGCGCCGCCACCTCAGCCGCCGCCACAACTCACCGTGCTATATGGGGTGGACGCCCACTACAAGTCCCTCTACACCCTCGACAGTCGACTGGGCGTGCACAGTGTTGTAGGGCCACCTGCAACGGGTCGCCTGGATTCACCCGACGCCATGGCCATTCGACCTGCTGATGGTGAAGTCTTTGTCTATAACAACGGTGATAGTGTGGGCCTGCGACGGCAGTGGGGCCTTGTGCGCATCGACCGTTGTACCGGTTTCGCCAGGCGTCTGGGCCCGGTGTCGCTGCCGCGAACGGCGATGGGCGCCATGGCATTTTCCCCGGACGGTGATCTTTATGCCTTCGGACAGTCGCAGACAGACGATGCCGGCTTCCACTCCCTGTATAGACTCACTGCCGAGAGCGGCGACTTCATGCCAATTGGCGAGGTGGCAAACAACGCCCGCTACAGCGTGGCAGCAGCAGATTATCACCCTGACGGTGACCTGTATGCCATCGGCACCATCCAGGCAGAAGGCCTACAGCTACTCATCGTCATCGACACCAGTACCGGCGCGCCGAGCATTGTTGGCGAAGTGAGTCCCGGTGTCGGAGCCATTACTTCTATCGCCTTCAAACCCTCGGGCAAATTGCTGGGGACCGGGGTCAACACCACCGGCGGCAAGGTACTGTTTGAAATTGATATCGCTTCCGCCGGCGTATCAGATATTCGCCGCTCAACCGTGGCAGCCGGCGGTATGGGCTTTGCTCCGCCCAGGAGTTGCTAGGCTTCAGGGCGAAGTGCTGTCATCCCAGCACAGAAACACCATATTGTCTGCCTGGGCGTACATGGCGCCATGCAGGCGCACAGCGCGGCGCTCGCCGCTCTCGATATGACGAACCGCTGCATCCGACTGGGCCCTGTCGTTGAAGCGCGTGACAAAGAAGTAGGCCTGACTGTGCAGTTCGTCAGTGTCGAGAATGGTGTCGCGCTGGCGAAGGCCTACCGGGTCTGCCTCCAGCACCAGGTTCTGCTCTTGCATGTGCTCGATATAGGCCCGTAGCGCGTTCTCGAAGGCGGCAAGCTGCATGCCGGGTTTCAAATCAAAGCAGGTAAGCATATGGAACAAGTTATGCGCCCTCTCATTGTCTCCGGTTTGCCTGACGTTCAGGATGCATCGGCCAAGGCCGGAATCTCCCTGCGCAAGCGCAGGTACATGAAGCCGTAGATGGCCATGCCCACCAGTGACGCCGTCGCACACATGATAAAGACGCCGGCATAGCCGAAGCCAAGCGCAAGTATGGAGGCGGCAATATTCGGCCCGATAATCTGGCCAAGCCCCTGGGCCCCGGGCATCAGGGCCGCGAAGCGACCCGAGTGGTCGACATTGGCGACTGTTGCCATCTGGTAGACGTCGACGAAAATCCACAGGAAATTGAAGCTGAACAGGCTGATGACCAGCTTCGTGTCATCGATACCGTTAAACAGCATGCCCACAATGATGGCCTGCGCCAGCAAGGTGACCAGCAGCGGGCGCGCCAGCCCCCAGCGATTACTGATCAGTGTGGCGACCAGGCAGCCAATGATCGAGCAGAAAGACGTCCACACCAGTACCTGGCTGATCCATTCCGGCGTGGCCTCCGAGGCCAGGCTGGCCAGTTCGATGTAGGTCCAGTAGGCGCCGATATTGATATAGGTGGCGAGTATCGCGCCCAGTACCAGCCAGGGTACCCAGTGCGGCACATGGCGGTGCTCGGTGTGGTGCGCCCCGCTTCCCTCATCGACGTCCAGCTCGATCTCCAGGGCCGGCTCCAGTGGTCGCGGCGGCAGCCAGGAGAGGAAGCACAGGCCGAGCAGGTAGCAGGCTATGAATACCAGGTAGATATTGTTCATGCTGAGCTGCGGCAGTACGTGCAGCTCCAGGGCCTGGGAAAACGCGAAGGCGAACAGCATCAGGTTGTAGGCTCTTGCCGGCCGGGAACAGGCGCCCAGGGTGGCCACCGCCACTGCGGTAAAAAACCCGCTGCCGATACCGGCGATGAACCGCAGCCACAGCACCCACTGATAGTCGACGACGACCATGCACAGGGCATTGGCGGCGATCGCCAGTGCCGCCCCCAGCAGCGCGATGCCACGACGGTTCCAGCGGCCGATCACCAGAGCGGTAAGCACAGCACCCAGTGACAGGCCGCCGAGGTCGGCGCCAGCCACACGCCCAACCTGTACCTCGGAGAATCCCAGTTGTGTAACCCAGGCGGTGCTGATGACCGGAATCCCAACCAGGACACCGTAACCGACCAGGGTCATGTATAGCGCGATCACCATCGAACGCCAGCCGTCGAAGACGGTTTTTTCGTGCACCAGCGAGGCGTGAGCGACGGCTTCAGACATGGCGACCTACCTGTCGGAGAGAATTTTCTGCGCGGCGTTATGCCCTGGCGCGCCGGTGACGCCGCCCCCGGGGTGGGCGCCAGACCCACACAGGTACAAGCCTGGCACCGGGGTGGCGTACTGTGCCGCCCGCGGGTGGGGCCGCATGTTGAAGAGCTGGTCGGGTTCCAGCCGGCCGTGGCAGATATCGCCGCGGGTCATACCGAAAGTGCGCTCGATATCGAGCGGGGTCAGGCACTGCACATGCTCGAGAATCTGCGGCAAGTTGGGGATGAAGCGCTCCACATATTCGAGAATATCGTGCACCACCCGGTCCTTTTCAGCATCCCAGTGCTTGCCGGCGGCCAGGTCATAGGGCATGTACTTGCAGAGCAGGCTCATGACGTGGGTACCCGGCGCATCGGTGAGATCTTCGTCCAGTGCGCTGGGAATGATGGCCTCGATAATGGGTGGCACTGCAGGCACACCAGCGCGGGAAGAACGATAGGCCCGCTCGACGTGGTCCTTGTCTTCAATGATGGTAATACTGGCGCAGTGCTGGGGGCCGACGTCCGAACCGGGTAGTGCTGCGAACTCCGGCAAGCCCCTGAGTGCGAGGTTCATCCGCAGCGATGCAGACTCCTGGCGGAAGGCAGCGATATCGCGGGCAAACTCCGGAGGCAGGTGCTGAGCGCCCACCAGCTTGAGAAACGTGCGCTTCGGGTCGGTATTGGCGGCCACCACGGGTGCCGCCAGCTCCTCCCCGTCCGCCAGCCGGACGCCCCTGACCCGACCACCCTCCACGAGAATACTGTCGACCAGGGCGGCGGTACGAATATGCACGCCCTTGTCACGGGCCGAGGCGGCCATCGCCTGGGTAATCGCACCCATGCCGCCGCGAACAATGCCCCAGGCGCCTTTGCGACCGTCGATCTCCCCCACGGCGTGGTGCAACATTGAAAGGCTGGCGCCGGGCTGCTGCAGGGAAGCGTAGTTGGCCGGCAGGATGTGGGCCGCCACCATGGCCTTGACCTTGTCGCTCTCGAACCAGCGCTCGATGATGGTATCCGGTGCGCCGAGGAAGAACTGCATCAGGCGCCAGCGGTCATGTTCGTCCAGCCGATATACATCCAGCCCCAGCTTCATCGCCGCCAGCAGGTCGGCCAGCCCGCCGCCCGACAGTTTCGGCGGAATCTTCAACCACTGCCGGGAGAGCAGTTCTCCCACCACCTCGATACTGTGGTCGAAGGCCAGGTAGGCGTCATAGTCAGTGTCGGAAAACTTGGCGAACTGCGCGCGGTCGTTTGCTTCATCGCCGTTCAGCAACAGGAAATCGCCGCTGGAATCCAGGTACAGGGAGTTGCCCAACAGTATGGGTTCGTAGCCGTAGCGCACCAACTCCAGGTCGCGCACTACCTCCGGGCGCAGCAGGCTGACCACGTAGGAAGCCAGCGAATTGCGATAGCCGGGATGGAACTCCTCGGTCACCGCGGCGCCGCCCACTACCTTGCGCTGCTCCAGCACGCACACTTTCATCCCACCCAGGGCCAGGTAGTTGGCCGCCGTCAGGCCGTTGTGGCCGCCACCAACGATGATGGCATCAAAACCCTGGCTCATGCTTGCGACCCCGATTGGACAATTGCGGGCTGCGATTCCCCGTAGCGCCGGCGTATCAGGTGCGCTGCGATCAGCCCCAGTGCAATGTAAATTACCGGCGTGGTGAGGGAAACCAGCACCTCGCCCCGCGACCAGTCCAGAGACCCGTCTGCCAGCAGCTGTCCTGTAGCACGCTGGTAGGGGATCACGTAGAACTTGATGACCAACACAGGCATCAGGCAGCCATAGGCGATCAGGCACCACGGCGCCAGTAGCGTGAGCCGGGTCTTGCCCGCATTGCGATCCTCCGCCGGTACCTGGTGCAGGCGCCGGCGGTAGTTGCGCTCCGCTGCACTCACCTCGCCCCAGCGTGACAGCAACAGGATTACGGCGATGCTGAGACCGGCTCCGATCACCACCGGTTGCAAGAGATAGGGCCAGGTCACCAGGCCCGCATACTCCAGCGTAGCCGGCACCACATTGCCGAGAAACCCGACCGCCATGCCCCAGAACGCAGCCGCGCCGGTAATGCGATCACTCCATACGCTCATCAGTGCTACCGGGCCCCAGGAGGACGCGAACACCGTGCCAATGAACAGCATCAGCCAGAAGACATTGGGTGGGAAGATAAAGCTCAGGCCCAGTGCACCCAGGCCGGTGGCCGCCATGACCCAGCGGGTGAAAGACAGGCTGCGCTCTGCGCCGTGTCCCATCAGGTCATTGCTCACGCTAAACCCCACCAGCGACAGGAAGGTAGACGCCGACGACAGCGCCGCCGCCATAATGCCGGCGATCAGCAGGGCTCCCAGGAATTCCGGCACCAGGTTCATGGCGGCCCAGAGAATGACAGTTTCCGATGGCGCGATTTCGCTGTTCGCCAAGTTGATAAAACCGCCAACGCCATAGATCAGGATCTGCATGAGAATCACCGCAAAGCAGGCATAGATCGCCGCTCGCAGCACCACGTGCTCGTCCCGCGCCATCAGGTGCCGGCTGGCCTGCCAGGGGCTGACGGCGTAGACAATGCCCCAGGCCATATCGATCACCACCGCCCACAGCAGATAGTCCAGCGGTGATGGCCAGTATGTGCCGGTGCCCACGGTGCCGTGCCAGCTGGCGATGTCCGGTTTCGCCTCCAGCCGGGCCAGCTCACCAATGGCGGTGGGCAGCCCGCCAAAGCCGTCGATCACATGAACCACAAACAGCACCGTGGCCACGGTGAACAGCAGGAACATCAGGGTATCGGTGAGGATGACGCCGCGGGAACCGGCGTAAAGGGTGAACAGTGTGTAACCGAGCCAGGTCAGCACCAGGCCCTGGCCGTAGCTGAGCGGCATCAGCTCTGACAGCAGGATGGCAGCGCCCTGGGTCACTACCAGCAGATAGCCACCCAGGCCGAGGACGATCGTGATACCGGCAACCTGCTGCACGCGCCGGTCCTCGAAGCGCTGGCCGAAATAGTCGGCCACGGTGGGAGCGCGCGAGCGCCGCAGATAGGTGCCGAACAGCAAGGCGCCATAGATATAGCCGATGACCGCGATACCCGGGAACAGCAGGTAGGGCCCCATCTGGCCGTCGTAGGTGAAGCCGGCCTCCCCCAGAAAGATCGATGTACTGAAGACACTCGCCACCAGGCTGCCAACAATCAGCAGGGTCGGCGCGCGCCGGCCGGCCACGTAATAGTCGTCCAGGTTCCTGATGCCACGCCCCGACCAGGTGCCGACCACGACAAACAGCAGCACGCTCAGGGCAAGGGTCAGGGTGTAGATATCCATCAAGGGATCATACCGCCGCGGTCAGCGGCGGGACTCCATCCCTATAGGCGGGAATAATCGCGCTACTCGGCGATGTTGAACCAGGCCGCTTTCTCCTGGGTGTAGCTGATGACCGACTCCATACAGTTGTCGCGGGCATTGCCCGACTGCTTGTGGCCGCCAAAGGGCAGTGTGAAGTCTGCCTCGTCATAGGTATTCACCCACACCATGCCGGCCTGCAGGTCGCGCACCATGCGGTGGGCCTTGCCGAGATCGGCGGTCCAGACACTGGCCGCCAGGCCGAAGGGTGTGTCGTTGGCGATGGCCACCGCCTCCTCCGGCCCGGCCACCGGCAGGATGGAGGCCACCGGGCCGAAAATTTCCTCGCGGGCAATGGTCATCTGGTTGTTGACCTCGCTGAACAGGGTTGGCTCAACATAGGCGCCGGCCTCGAGTCCGCCGGGTACGCCGCCGCCGAATTCCAGTGAGGCGCCCTCAGACTTGCCCTTCTCGATGTAGCCGAGCACCCGCTGCTGGGCATCGAAGGTCACCAGCGGGCCCATCATGGTGGCGGGGTCGAGGGGGTCACCGACGGTGAACTCCTCGCGACCGCGTTCGCGGAAGGCGGCCACAAAGTCGTCGTAGATGCCGCGCTCTACCAGCAGGCGGGAACCGGCATTGCAGACCTCGCCCTGGTTGGAATAGATGCCGTAGATCGCGGCCTCCACCGCCGCGTCCAGGTCGGGCAGGTCGTTGAGGAAGATCTGCGGCGACTTGCCGCCGGTCTCCAGCGATACGCGTTTCATGTTCGACTGGCCCGCGTACTGCAGCATCAGCTTGCCCACCGCGGTGGAGCCCGTGAAGCTGATCTTGTCGACGTCCTCGTGTAGCGCCAGGGCCTTGCCGGCGACACTGCCGAGACCGTTCACCACGTTGAACACGCCGGCCGGGCCACCGGCCTCGACAAACAACCGAGCCAGGCGCAGGCAGCTCAGCGGTGACTGCTCCGCAGGCTTCAGCACCACGCTGTTGCCGGCGGCCAGCGCCGGGGCGAACTTCCAGGCGGCCATCAGCATCGGGTAGTTCCAGGGTGAGATGGCGCCCACCACACCGTAGGGCTCGCGGCTCACGAAGTGCAGCGACTCGGCATCGGTATTGGTGACCCGGCCCTCGACCTTGTCGATACACTCGGCGCAGAATTGAATAAAGTCCGCCACCCCGGGCAGGTCGTCTTCCACCATGGCGCTGATCGGCTTGCCCATGTCCAGGGTATCCAGCACCGCCAGGGCCAGGCCGTCCTCGCGCACCAGTTCGGCAAAGCGGTACATGACGTCCATGCGGTCCCGCGGCGCCATCCGTGACCAGGCGCCGCCGCTGAAGCTGGCGCGGGCCGAGGCGACCGCGCGATCAATATCCGCCGCGTCGCCGGCGCTGACCGCCGCAATCACTTCACCGTTAGCGGGGTTGATGCTCTCAATCGCATCTTTGCTGGTGACGAAGTCGCCGTCGATAAACAGGCCGGTGGGCGTTGCCTGGAGGGTATCGGCTGCGGCCTTCTGCCAGTCAGCCAGTGTAAGTGTCTCTAGCGTCATGCGTCCTCCTGCTGCCGTATCAATGGGTCCAGCGCGTTTAGATACCAGGCCACAAAATCCGTACAGATGGATTCATAGCCCGGGTTGTAGGGGCCGGGTTCGAAGAAGTGCGAATTCACGCCGGCGCTGTTGCGGGTGATGATGTATTCATCCTCGAGGGTGGTGTGGTGCCACAGCCAGGTGACCGCCTCGCGATCGTAGTCCCTGCCCTCCTCTGCATCGCCGCGAACAAACCAGACAATCTCCATATCGGTGGCGGTAATGCCGCGCGGGGTAAAGCGGTACAGCACACAGTGGTCCGGGTAATTCAGCATGAAGCACAGGGGACCGAGCTGGAAATCGCCGGCGCCGCCGTCGTAGCCCTTGAACTGCCCCATCAACGGCGCCACCGGCTGGCCGCCATCGCTACCGGTAAGGAAACCGTCGTAGAGGGCGTAGCGACTGTGGTAAACGTCAGTGCCGAAATCCTTCGAGGACGAGTACGCCTGGTAGTGGTCGAGGGTGATGCCCGGCACCCCGGTCTGCTGCTCGGCGCGGGCCAGCATGTTGTCGGTGATATCACTGATGCGGTCGTCCAGGTCCTGGATGCTGTGCATCTTCGCGTAGGCCCGGTGCGCGGTGGCGCAGTGGTAGCACTCCAGGTAATTCTCCAGCGCCAGCTTCCAGTTGGCCTCCACCCGATAGACCTGGCTGTGGGCAATCCTGGCGGACGGCAGCTCATAGGGCGCGAGCGCTACGCCGACGGTGTCGAGGGCCGGCTCGAAGTCGGCGGCACCGGGATTGCAGTTGATAAAGATCAGCCCCTCATAGACGCAGCAGCGGGCGTGCTTCAGGCCGTAGTTGGCCACGTCAAACCCTTCCAGGGCTTCCATGGCCCGCGCCGCCTTGAGGCTGCCGTCGAGCTTGTAGACCCAGCCATGGTAGGGGCAGACAAAGGTCTTGCGATTGCCCTGCTTCTCCTCGCAGACTCGCGCGCCGCGGTGGCGGCAGATATTCATCAGCGCATGTATCTCGCCCGACTCATCCCGGCAGATGATGATGGCGTCCTCACCGATCTCGAACTGCACGTAATCGCCGGGCTCCGGCACCTGGCTGACGTGGGCGGCATAGAGCCAGCTCTTGTAGACGATGGCATCCAGTTCCCGCTCGTGTACCAGGTGGGAGCGGTAGAAATAGGGATCCATGGCATAACCGGGCCGCTTGAGCTGGGCGGCGACCTTCTCCGCCAGCAGCGCCGGGGAGTCGTCGACCATGGTGGCGATCACCGTCATCGTAAAGATCCTCCTGCAATCACCTGATCGTTAAGCTTCATACCGACCTCAAATACCACTCGTAGTCGACGTTGCTGATCACCGACTGGAACTGCTCGTACTCATCGCGCCGGGTCAGCTCGAACAGCTCCGCAAAATGCTCACCGAAATAGGTGGGCACCACTTCGCTTGCCTTCCAGTTGTCCAGCGCCCGCGGCCAGTCGGTGGCAAGGGTGATCTCCTCGTCTTCGAGAAACTCGCCCTCTGCCACCCGCGTGCCGGGCTCGCAATGATTGACCAGACCGTAGTGGATGCCGGCCAGCACCGCGGCCATCACCAGGTAGGGGTTGGCATCGGCGCCGGCCACCCGGTGCTCGATACGCAGGTTCTTCGCATCGCTGACCGGAATGCGCAGGGAGACGTTGCGGTGGTTGTAACCCCAGTTGGGCGACAGCGGCGCATAGCAGCCGGGCTTGAGTCGGCGGTAAGAATTGGCGTTGGGCGCAAAGACCGCCTGGCAATCCTTCATCAGGACGCCGAGGCCGCCGATGGCGTCGCGCATGCGCGGGCCGATGGGCGGCACCTCGCTGCTGTCGGGGTCGACAAAAATGTTGTTGCCGTCCTGGTCGTATACGCTGATATGAATATGCAGGCCACTGCCGGGCTGCTCCGCAAAGGGTTTGGCCATGAAGGTCACGCCCATGCCCTGTTCAGCGGCAACGCCGCGAATTAGCCGTTTCAGCAGCACCGCGTCGTCGCAGGCGGTGAGCACATCGTCCACGTGGTGCAGGTTGATTTCGAACTGCCCCGGGGCAAATTCCAGGTGCGCGGTGGTGGCGGGAATGTGCTGGACTTCGCAGGCCAGGCGCACCGCCTCCAGGAAGTCGTCAAACTCCGCCATGTCCTCGGGGTTGCAGTACTGGGTGCCGTCCTGGCCCATGCCGGTGCCGAGGATGCGGCCCAGCCGCGGCTGCGGCACGGGCCCGTCACTGTCGGCCAGCAGGTAGAACTCGAGCTCGGTGGCCACTACCACCTTCAGCCCCATCTCGGTCAGCGGCGCCAGGGCATTGGCCAGCAGGGTGCGGGCGCTCCAGCCCAGTGGCTCGCCGTCCAGCTCGGTCCAGTGGGCCAGCACCTGGTGGGTGGCGGACTTGAGCCAGGGAATGGGCGCCAGGCTTTCCGGTACCGGCCAGAAGCGCTTGTCCGGGTCGCCGTCCAGGGTGCCCAGCCCCAGCGGCTCACAGCAGTCGCCGAGGGTGTTCATGATTGGCGTGGTGCCGGGCCCGGTCAGGCCTTTCTCGAAAAATGTCTCGATCTCTGCGCGGGGAATACGCTTGGCGCGCAGGATGCCGTTCATATCCGGCGTGAGAATTTCCAGGCTGGCCAGGTCCGGGTGCTGGTCGAGGTAGGCCTGGAGCGTTTTCAGTGAGGCGTCTGTCATGGGTTTTCCTTGTTGACCGGGTGAGCGCCGGCGCGTTGCGCCCGCGTGGCCGCGGCCTCTATTTCTACATCCAATTCTAGGCTGCGCACCAGCGCCTCGGGCATGCCCATGATTCGGTAGCTTTCGTTGATTGCCTGCTTGGTCAGCCGCAGCGCGTTGCGGTCGTTGCCGGCCACCTGCTCCGCCAGGGCCACGGCGGTGTCCAGCAGCTGGTCCGCCGGCACCACTCGATTAACCAGCCCCAGCGCCTCCAGGCGGGCGGCGGGCAGGTGCTTGTCAGCGGTCAGCAGGATTTCCTTGGCGAGCTTCGCCGGCGCCAGCCAGGGTAGCAACATGGCGACGATACCGCTGCCAAAGCCGACTTCGGGGATACCGAAGCGGCAGTCGTCGCTCGCCACGGTCAGGTCGCAGGCCAGGGCCATCTCCATGGCGCTACCCAGGCAGTAACCGTGCACCGCGGCGAGTGTCACTTTGGGTGAGTCCCAGAAGCGCATGATGATGTTGAAGTCTTTCTGCAGTTCTTCCCGCCAGAAGGCCTCGGGGTCAGACTCCGGCGGCGCGTCTACCTCCATATCAAAGCCGGCCGAAAAGGCGCGACCCTCGCCGCGCAGCAGGATTACGCACACCGTGTCGCTGGCCTCGGCGCGATCCAGGGCGTCATGCAGCTCGCCGATCATGGCGGCATTGATGGCGTTGAGCTTGTCGGGCCTGTCCAGCGACAGCACCGCCACGGTGCCCTGCTCCCGATAGCTGATACTCATGCCACCGCCTCATCCACCGCGGGTGCCTCATTCAGCACCACCAGCGCATCCAGCCCGAGCACGCCCCAGGGCCCGAGCTTCACGGGGTTGATATCTACCTCTAGCACACGGTCGGCCAGCGCGACCACCATGGCCGACAGGCGCGCCGCCATTTCGCAGAAAGCGTGCACGTCCACCGGTTCCGCCCCGCGCACGCCCTGCAGCAGCGGCGCCAGCTTCAGGCCCGCCAGGGCACGCTCGGCGCTGGCGGTATCGAAGGGAGCCGCCAGCACGGCAAACTCCTGCAGGGTCTCGGCATGCACGCCGCCAAAGCCCAGCACCACCATAGGACCGAACTGCGGGTCCCGGCGGGCGCCGAGAATCATCTCTACGCCGGGGGCATCGATCATCGGCGAAATATAGGCCTGCGGGCCCAGGCGTGCAGACAGGTCTGCATAGGCAGCCTCAAGGGCCGCCGCGGAATCAATGGACAGCAGCACGCCGTTGACGTCGGTCTTGTGGTCTGCAGCAGCGGTCTTCAACACCACCGGGTAGTGCAGCTGCTCCGCGACTGCGGCCACCTGCTCCGCATTATCCACCAGCATGCCGGTATTCATGGTCAGCCCGCACTCGCTGAGCAGCGCCGAAGACAGGTGCTCGCCCAGACTGCCGGACAGGGCCGCCTCGTTCATCTGCGCCCGCAGGTTGCCGGCAACCGCCGGTGACAGGGCGGGCATGCTAACCGGCGGGCGCTGCTGGAATGACCGGTAGCCCAGCAGGCAACGTACCCCGGCCAGGAACTGGCTGACCCCGTCCAGTACCGGGAAGCCCCTACGGGTGGCATCCACCACCAGCGGGTCGGCGCCGGTGCCCTGACGCGAGGCCACCAGGCAGACCGGTTTGCCGGTGGCCGCATGGGCGGCCTCGAGATAGTCGAGGTACCCCGGGTAGATGGCGCCGGCGGGCCCGCGGTCATGAACCACGGCGCCCAGCGCGGCCGACTCCTCGGCCAGCATGGCGCTCAGACACCCGGTCATGATGTCATCTGCATCAGCACCGCCGGCACCCCAACCGTCCAGTGGATTGACCGCCGGCAAGCCGGGATCGAGCCGGGATTCGAGCTGCGCCACGGTGGCCTCGCCCAGGGTGGCAAATGGCACGCCGGCCGCTTCGGCGAGGTCGATCATCAATTGCCGTTCACCGCCGCTGTCGTGCAGGCACACCAGGCCGGGCTCGGGGTGGTCGAGCTCAGGCAATGACAATCTGGAAAACAGGATCAGCGCGGTGGCCAGCTCATCCATGTCCGCCACCCGCTGCACGCCGTAGCGATCGAAAATGGCCTGGTAGCTGGCATCGCTGCCGGCCAGGGCACCGCTGTGGGAGACCGCCATGCGCGCCGAGAGCTCAGTGCGACCGACCTTGAGGGCCACAATGGGAATGCGCTTGTCCGCGGCTTTCTGAAAGGCCGCTGTCAGCTTGTCGGGCTGGCGTGAGGTTTCCAGGAACAGTCCGACCACGCCGGTCTCCGGCAGGTCCAGCACGTAGTCGAGATAGTCTTCGACACCCACCAGCAGCTCCTGGCCGGTGGAGGCGGCAAACAGGAAGTCGAGCCGTTCCTCGCAGTCGAGAATACCGGACATGCCGGAGCCAGACTGGCTCAGCAACACCACATTGCCCGGCTGCGGGTGAGCGCGGGTATCGAAACCACAGGCCCAGAAGCGCTCGCGAAAGTTGTAGATGCCCATACCGTTACCGCCAGCCAGCAACATGCCCGCGGCGCGCAGCTTGTCCGCCACACGCTCGCGCAGGCCGTCGCCCTTTTCCAGCAGCAGAGCGGAATAGATGGTGGCAGCGGGTACACCGAGGGCGATGGCGTCGTCCAGCGCCGCCTCGATCTGGCGGTCGCCAAGCGCGAAGATCACGTGCTGCGGTACTTCGGGCAGCGCCGCCAGGTCGGGGTAGCAGTCGATACCGAGGATAGATTCGTGACCGGGGTTTACGGCGTACAGCGCCCCCGGGTACTGCCCGCGCTGGAGGTTGACCAGCACCTCGTTGCCGACGGCGCCCACCCTCGGCGTGGCACCCACCACCGCCACAGAGGCCGGCGCGACCAGCGGCTGCAGGCGATGGGCCGACATCAGACCTGGGGGGCGGGTGTGGCGCGGCGCCGGGGCGGGTCGAAAACCGGGCCCGTGCGCACCCGGCAGCGAGACAGCAGGCGCGTCCAGTGCAGCTCGCGGTTGTAGTAGATTTCGGCGTACATCTCATCGTCTTCCCGACCCCAGGGCATGTTCATGGAAGCCAGGGCGATATTGGTTTTCGCCGTCGGGCACCAGGCCGCCGAGGTGACGTGGCCGATGGTGCGACCGTGCTTGTCGAGGATGAAGCTGTGCTCGGCGGGCTTGTTACCCTCCACGTCGAGTACCACGAAACGGTAGCGTGAGCCGTCGCGCTGTTCCCTGAGCAGCGCGTTACGACCGGTAAACGGCCCCTTGTCGAAATCCACCAGCCAGCCCAGGCCAAGCTCGAAGGGGCTGCGGGCACGGCCGTGGCGCACCACCTGTTCGGCGGGCACAAAGTCCTCGCCGGCCATGATAAAACCGGCCTCGATGCGGGCGATGCCCAGCGCCTCGGATCCCACCGGGCGAATCAGCAACTCGCGGCCGGCCTCGAACAGGGCGTCCCAGAGGGGCAGCGCCTGTTCCGCATCGATCCACAATTCGTAGCCGAGGTCGCCGGTATAACCGGTGCGCGATACCGTCAGCTCGGCGCCGTTGAACGGAAAACTGGCGATACCGAAGGGCTTGAGCTGCTCGATGCCCTCCAGGCCCATCCTGCGCAGGGTGGCGCAGGAGGTCGGACCCTGCACGGCCAGCGCGGCGATATCGGCGGTCTCGTCGACAATCTCCACATCGAAACCCAGTGCCGACCACTGCAGCCAGTCCATGCAGCGCTCCTGGGCACAGAGCCGGTACTCGCCCTGGCTGAGGTGAAAGATGGTGCCGTCGTCGTGCACCATGCCGTCATCGGTACACCAGACTGTGTAACCGACCCGGCCGGGTTTGATCTTGCGCACGTCGCGCACCATCACCCGGTTGAGGAAGGCCTCCCCATCAGGACCGGTGATGCGGTACTTGGTCATCGGGCACAGGTCGAACACCCCCGTGGAGTTGCGCATGGCGAAGTACTCGAGGCCCACTTCCTCGAAGGTGTTGGGCGTGGTGTAGCCCGCCCAGATATACCAGTCATTGGTCTGGCACATGGCCTGCACGCGCGGTGCAAACGGCGTCGGCATAACCATGCGTTCATCGTGTGCTCTCAGGCTCATGCGGCGTGCTCCTGTGAAGACTTCTGCTGCTTGATAACGGCCTGGGCCGCGTTTCTGCCGGCCAGGCCCATGATGCCGCCGCCCGGGTGGGAGCCGGCACCGCAGAGGTAGAGGCCCGGTATCGGCGTGCTGTACTGGTGGGCACCCGGCATCGGTCGCATCAGCAGCGCCTGGTCGAGGGCGATCTCGCCGTGGTGCCAGTGGCCGCCCGCCATGCCGAACTCCTGCTCGAGGTCTATCGGTGTGCTGAGCTCCGCTGCCAGCACCTGGCCGCCAAGACCTGGTGCGTAGGCCTCGAGCTGCTCCAGCGCCACCTGCTTGAAGGCATCGCCGGCGCTGTCCCAGCCACCCCGGAGGGCGTAGGGAGCAAACTGCACGATCGCCGACAGCACATGTTTGCCGGCCGGCGCCAGGCTGCCGTCGTGTACGCTGGGTATGGAAATTTCCATGACCGGCGCCTGCGAGTACTCGCCGTACTTGGCGTGATTGAAGGCGCGCTCGATGTGGTCCATATCAGGCGCCAGCAACAGGCGCTCACCGGCCAGCGCCGCATCCAGGCCGCGGAAACCCGGCAGCCCGTCCAGCGCCAGGTGCAGCTTGGCCGAAACGCCGCGGCTGCGGAAGTTGTGCACCCGGCGGGCGAAGCCGGCGTCGAGGCTGGGATAGCCCACCAGCTTCTCGAAGGTGGTTTTCGGGTCGACATTGGAGATGACCGTATCGGCCTGGAAGGATTCACCGCTGTCGAGGGTGACGCCCGTGGCACGGCAGTCCTGCATGTCGACCAGGACCACGCGGCTGTTGCAGCGAATGTCGGCGCCAAACCCACGGGCGGCTTCGGCAAAGGCGCTGCCGAGCGCCCCCATGCCGCCGCGCAATAGCGCCGGGCCGCTGCTGCCCCAGCAGTCGCCGATGTGGCGGTGCAGGTAGGCGTAGACCGTGTTCGGTGAGCGCGGCCCCATATGAGAGCCCAGCACCCCGTCCATGGCCACGGCGGCCTTCAACAGGTCATTGTCAAAATGCTCGTTGGCGACGTCATAGATGTTGATCAGCCCTACCCGCATCAGGTCCTGCATATCGGCCTTGCCGAGCCGCTTCATGGACCAGCCCAGCTTCAACAGGGAGAAGGCGTCATCCCAGCTGCGATCCACCAGGGTCGGCTGGCGGCGGCTGAAGAAACCGTCCAGCACCTTGCCGAAGCGTTGGTTCTGAGCGTAAAAGCTGGCGTAGGCCGCTGCGTCGTCGGCAGAGACACCGGCTACCGCAGCGCCGTCGATGACCAGGTGCTGGCCGTTGGCATCCAGGGCCACGGTCTTGAGATCGCGGGCGGCGTACTCGAGGCCGTGACCGGTGAGGCCGAGCTCTTTCGCCACGGTGGGATTGAGCTGGGTCAGCAGGTGGGCGCCGCTGGACACCTTGAAGCCCGGGTGAAATTCGCGCGTGGCGGCGGCGCCGCCGGGCTGGCCGGCCGCCTCCAGCACCAGCACCCTGCGTCCCGCCCTGGCCAGGTAGCTGGCACAGACCAGGCCGTTGTGGCCGGCGCCAACGATGATGGTGTCGTAGCGCTTGTCGTTAAGAGAATCAGTCATCGAGATAGCCCTCCGGCACCACCCTGGGTTTCTTCAGGTCCATGAGAATTTCGCGGGCGGCATTCGCGCCGGGCGCCGCCATCACGCCACCGCCGGGGTGGGTGCCGGAGCCACACATATACATGCCCTGCACCGGTCCGCGGTACTGGGCATAGCCCGGGAACGGGCGATTGAACAGCAGCTGGTCGAAGGTCAGCTCGCCCTGGAAGATATTGCCCTCTGTGAGCCCGACCTCGTTGTCGATCTCGTTGGGCGTGCGAATCTCCGCGTCGAGAATCAGGTCCTTGAAGTCGGGGCTGTAGCGGGCAATCTTGTCGATCACCGTCTTGCCGAAGGCGTCGCGCTTCTCCGGCGTCCAGGGGCCGTCGGCGAGCTTTGGCGGGCAGTACTGCACGAACACCGTCATCATGTGCTTGCCTGGGGCCGCCATGGTGGGGTCTACCTGGGTAGGAATCAGCATGTCGAAGTAGGGATCTTCCGACCAGGTGCCCGCCTTCCAGTCGTCGTAGGCCCGCTCCAGTTCATGAAGGCTCTCGCTGGCGTGCATGTCGGTAATCATAAGCGGCGTGCCCTTCGGCAGCGCCGGGAAAGTCGGCAGGCCGTCGAGGGCGATATTGAGCTTGCCGGAGGAACCGCGAATCTTGAAGTTCTTCGCCCGGTGCACCACGTCGGCGGGCAGGTCGCTGGCATCGAAGCACTCCAGGAAGGTGCGCTTGGGATCGAGGTTGGAGACCACGGTGTCGGCCTGGTACTCGGTACCGTCGGCCAGCGCTACACCCACCGCGCGGCCGCCCTTGACGATGACCCGGTGCACATCGGCATCGCAGACGATTTCACCACCGAAGGACTGGAAGCTGCTGGCCAGGGCATCGGCCACCGCGCCCATGCCGCCGCGGGCAAAGCCCCAGGCGCCGACGCTGCCATCGACGTCGCCCATGTAGTGATGCAGCAGCACGTAGGCTGTGCCCGGCGAATACACCCCCAGGGCGGTGCCGATGATGCCGCTGCCCGCCATATGGGCCTTGATAACGTCCGTCTCGAAGTACTCGTCGAGGTAGTCGCCGATGCTCATGGTCCAGAAACGCAGCGTATCCAGCAGGCCCTCGTCACCCATATCGGTAAAGGACTGCGCCAGCTCCAGCAGGCCTTTGATATCCCGCGGCTTGAAGGACGTCGGGTCCGGCGGCGTGGTCATCAGGTACTTGCGGATCAGCTTGGTCTGGCGCATCACGTTGGCGGAGAAACGATCGTAGGCATTGGCGTCGCGCACCGAGTGCCGCGCCATCTCCCGGTACTGGCGTTCGTGGTCGCCGTAGTTGCCAAAATAGTCACCGTCGCGGGTGAAGGTCACGCCACCTTCGTAGGGAATGACCTGCAGACCGTGGCGCGGCAGCTCCAGGTCGCGGGTGATTTCCGGTCGCAGCAGGCTGCACACGTAGGAGCAGTTGGAGTACTTCCAGCCCTCGTGCAGTTCGCGACTGACAGTGGCCCCGCCGATGTAGGGATTACGCTCCAGCACCAGCACGTCCAGCCCGGCCTTGGCCAGGTAGGCGGCGTTGCAGAGCCCGTTGTGGCCGGCGCCGATGACGATGGCGTCGTATTTCTTCATGCTGCGCTTCCTTCTCCGCCGCGCTCGGCGGCCAGCTTTTCAATGGTGGCATCCACGGCGCCTTCGAAGGCTACCAGGGTATCGTCCAGGCAGGCCTGGTCGTGAGCCGCACAGATAAACCAGGGCTCGCGGGAATCCGGCTCCACGATCACGCCGCGATCGTGCAGCTCCGGCGCCATGGCGTCATAGAAACTGTAGTCGGAATGCACCCACTCGCGGTAATTGGTGGGCGCACGGTCCGCCAGGAACAGCCCGCCCATGGAGGGATGGCCGACAAAGCTGTGGGCAATCTGACGCGCATCGAGAATGCGGCCGATACCGGCCTGCAGCCGGTTGCCGTAGTCGGCGATATCCTCAAGCGCCGAGGTGGTAGCCAGGATTTCCAGGGTTTTCTCGGCGGCGGCAATGCTGACCGAGTGCGCGGTGTAGGTGCCGCCGTGCACCACGCCGTCGCCGATGTGGCGCATAAGCGGCTCGCGCCCCGCCACCACGGCAATGGGATAGCCATTGGCCATGGCCTTGGCGAAGGTACAGATATCCGCTTCGATACCCATTAACTCCTGGATGCCGCCGCGCGCCACGCGAAAGCCGGTTTTCACCTCGTCGATCACCAGGATTACGTCGTAGCGATTGCACAGCTCGCGCACCGCGTGCAGGTATTCACGGGTGGCAGTAATGGAACAGCAGTTACCCATCATCGGCTCGATCAGCAGGGTGCCGATACGATCGCCGTGGCGGCGCAGGACGTCTTCCAGCTTTTCCGCGTCATTCATCGGCACCATATGCAGGTGCTGTCTAACGGTCTCCGGCACGCCGGCGCTGTAGGCCACCACCTCGGGGTCACGGCCGCAGTCCGGGGTCCAGCCGTCTTCCACCTCTGAGTACCACAACACCGAATCGAACACGCCGTGGTAGCCGCCCTCGATCATTATGAAGTCGTCCTTGCCGCTGGCGGTGCGCGCCACCCGCAGGGCGGCCATCACCGCCTCGGTGCCGGAGTTGCTGTAGCGCACCAGCTCGGCGGCGGGCACCATCTCGGAAATGCGTTTGGCGACCGTGTATTCGCGCTCGGTGGCAAAGGCAAACACGCCGCCCACTTCCATGCCCTCGCGGGCGGCGGCGTCCACCTCCGGGTGTGCGTAACCGAGGATGGCGGGGCCATAGCCCAGCCGGTAATCGACGTAGGTATTGTCGTCGATATCGGTGATGCGCCCACCCTTGCCCTGCTTGATGTAGAGGGTGCGATCATCCCCCCAGTAGCGGAAATTGGAGGCGACGCCCAGCGGCAGCTGCTGCACGGAACGGGCGAAATGCGCATTGGAGCGTGAGAGTTTGCGTGGCATGACGACGGCTCTCTATTGGAACATCTCCGCAGGGTGCCAGCTCGACTGGAGCTTGTCCAGTGAATGAATGATCATTCATTCACTGGACAGCCCAGCGGGCCTGTACTACTGTAGCGCCATGTCGCTTTCAAAAGCCCGCAGCAGCGGCGCCGCCCCCAAGACTCGCCGCCGCGCCGCCGCCCCGGAGCAGCGCCGCGAGCAGCTGATCAAGGCCACCATCAAGTGCATTGCCCGCAAGGGCCTCTCCAACACGACCATGGCGGACGTGACCCGCACCGCGAAGCTGAGCCTCGGCATCGTCAACCTGCACTTCCAGAGCAAGGAAAAGCTGCTGGTGGAAGTACTGCGCTACATCGCCGAGGAGTACAAGCAGGGCTGGGATGCCATCGTCAACGACGCCAGCCTGAGCCCGGCCCAGCAGGTGGAAGCGTTGATCGACTTCGACTTCAGCGCCGAGATCGCCCAGCCCGCCAAGCTGTCGGTCTGGTTCGCGTTCTGGGGCGAAACCAGCTCCAGGCCCACGTACCGGGATATCTGCAACGAGGCTGACCTGCAAACCACCGGCTCCATGCGCAAGCTCTGCAAGGCGCTGGGTTGCACCGGCAGGAAACGCGCCGAGCTGATCGCCACCGGCTACACGGCACTGGCCGACGGGCTGTGGCTGGATATCCTGGTCACTCCGGAGGAGATGGACAGAGCCATGGCCAGGGATATCTGTCGCAACTACATGGCGAGCTTCTTTCCGGACCACTTCAAGGCGCCCTGACGCGGCACCCTTGCGAGGACATTCGACATGGATATATCACTCTCCAGCAGCGCCCGCGACTGGCAGCAGCGCATCGCGCGCTTTGCCGATGAGGAACTGATTCCCTGGGAGGAGCACGCCGAGATGCACGGCGGCGAACTGCCGGCGGATACCGCCGAACGGCATCGCCGCATCGCCTGCGATGAACTGGGCCTGAGCCGCATGGACGCTCCCGCCAGCCACGGTGGCCTCGGCCTCAGCATGGAGGAGCAGGTGGCCATCTGGGAGCAGCTGGGTCGCGTCACCAATGCCCTGTGCTGGTGTTTCCCGGAGGCGCAGCACTGGATGTTCGAAGCCTGTAAGCCCGCGCAGCTGGAGCGCTACGTGGCAGGCCTCATGGACGGTAGCCGCCAGGATGCCTACGCCATCACCGAGGCGGAATCGGGCTCCATGGAAACCGTCAACAGCACGGCGGCATCAGCGGCCGGCGGCTACCTGCTAAACGGTGAAAAGTGGTTCGTCACCAGCGGCAACCTGGCCGACTTCCTGTGGGTGCAGGCCAAGACCGACAGCGGCCGGGATTCCCTGTTCCTGGTGGACAAGGACTGCGAGGGAATCGAGGTGGTGGACAATCCGCTGTTCAGCCACAGCTTTGCCTCCCACCACCCCACTTACCAGTTCAAGGACGTGTTCGTGCCGGCCGAGAACCGCGTGGGCGAGGAAGATGCGGGCATGGACTACACCCGCAGCTGGTTCCGGCACGAGCGGCTGATGATAGCCGCACGCTGCTGCGGTGCCGCACTGCGACTGCTGGAACTTGGCACCGAGTGGGCCAAACAACGCCGCATCGACCACGAGATGCTGGCCGATAAACAAGCCATCCAGTTCATGCTGGCCGATTGCGCATCAGAACTGTGGAGCGCGCGCCTGGTGCTCTACGAGGCGGCGCGCGCCCACGACGGCGATGCCGATCTGAAATCCCTGCACACCCGCTGCGCGATCGCCAAGCTGCAGTGCTCGGAAATGGCCAACCGCGTCTGCGACCGGGTGCTGCAGATTCTTGGCGGCCGCGGCTATATGCGCCGCCACCCCGCCGAACGCTTCTTCCGTGAGCTGCGGGTAGACCGCATCTGGGAGGGCAGCAGCGAGGTCCAGCGCATGGTGATTGCCCGTGGGCTGCTGAAGCGAGGCTTTATCGCGATGTGATCGACTGACATGGGGTCAGAGTCAAATTTCCGTCGGAAATTTGACTCTGACCCCGTTAATCTCCCAACATCTCACCCCGCCATGTCACACGCTTCCGCCACTCGCGCCGTCTTCGAGGAAATCATCGAGCTCATCAACCGGGGCGAGGTGCGCGCGGCAGTGGAAGCCTGCGAAGCCACCCTCGAGCGCTACCCCCGCGACGTCAACATTCTCGGTCTGCTGGGCGTGATCTACCTGAAGCAGAACCGGCCCGCCGAGGCAGAGCGCTACCTGCGCAAGACCATCGAACTGGCGCCCAGCTTTGCCAAGCCCCATGAAGACCTGGGCATCCTGCTGCTCGACCAGGAGCGCGGGGAAGAAGCGGTGGCGCTGCTGGAAAAAGCCGCGCGCCTGGACCCGAGCAGTGAAACGGCACTGTTCAACCTCGGCAAGGCCCGCGTGCTGATCGGCAAGGGCAAGGAAGCAGACGAAGCGTTCGAGGCCTCCTTTGCCCTGTCCCCCACGCGCAAACTGCTGGCAGACGCGGCGCGCCTGCACGCCGACGGCAATATGGCTGAAGCGGAGCGCCTCTACCGCCAGGTGCTCGATGCAGAGCCTGAAAACGTCAACGCCCTGCGCATGCTGGCAATGATTGCGGCCTCTGCCAACCACCCGGAGGACGCCGAGCGACTGCTGCGGCGGGCGGTGCGCATTGCGCCGGACTATTTCACGGCCCAGGTCGACCTGGGGCGCATCTACAAGGAACAGGACCGCTACGAGGAAGCGATGGCCTGCTTCCGCAAGGCCATCGAACTGGAGCCCAACAACGCCAAGCCCTGGTACCTGCTGGCCGGCACGCTGGCCCCGGCGGCGCTCACCGAGCAGGCGGCGGAGGCCTACCAGCGCTGCATCGACCTGCGGCCCGAGCACGCGGGCGCCTGGCTGGGCCTGGGACATACCCTGAAAACCATCGGCAAGCAGGACGAGGGCATTGCCGCCTACCGGCGCTGTATCGAACTGAAGCCCGACAACGGCGAGACCTACTGGAGCCTCGCCAACCTGAAAACCTTCCGCTTCAGCGATGACGAGCTGCGGCAAATGGAAGAGAAGCTCGCTTCCGGCCAGGTAGACCATCCCTCCTCGGAGGTGAATTTCAAGTTTGCCCTGGCCAAGGCCTACGAGGACCGGGAAGACTACGACAAGGCCTGGGAGTGGTACCTGCGCGGCAATGCCCGCCAGCGAGAGCTGGTGAGCTACGACCCCGTGCACCTGCAGGTCACCCACGACGCCCTGCTGAAGGTGTTCGACAGCGACTTCCTGGCCGAGCACGCCGACCAGGGATGTGACGACCCGGCGCCCATCTTCATTCTCGGCCTGCCGCGCTCGGGCTCCACCCTGCTCGAGCAAATCCTGGCGTCCCACTCCATGGTGGAGGGCACCAGCGAACTGCCCTACCTGGCACAGGTCGCCTCTTCCCTCAACCGCAACCGCGCCGACGGCATCAACTACCCGCAGGCGGCCCTGGAACTGGGCGCGGAAAACTTCCGCCAGCTGGGAGACGACTACCTGGCGCTGGCGCAAATGCACCGCACCGAGGGTACGCCGCGATTTATCGACAAGATGCCCAACAATTTCCCCAACATCGGGCTGCTGCACCTGATCCTGCCGCGAGCCAAAATCATCGATGCGCGTCGGCACCCGCTGGACGCCTGCCTGGGCAACTTCCGCCAGCTTTACGCCAAGGGCCAGAATTTCAGCTATGACCTGCAGGAAATCGGCGAGTACTACCTGGAATACCAGCGGCTGATGGACGCCTGGCAGGAGCGGCTACCGGGCAAGATACTGACCGTGCAGTACGAGGAGAATGTGGCCGACAACGAGAACCAGGTGCGGCGCATACTCGAGTTCTGCGAACTGCCCTGGGAAGACAGCTGCCTGAAATTCTATGAGACCGACCGGCCGGTGCGCACCGCCAGCTCAGAGCAGGTGCGCCAGCCGATCTACAGCGGTTCGGTGAATTACTGGAAGCGCTACCAGGACAAGCTCGACGAGCTGTACGAGGTGCTGGAGCCGATCCGTGATCGCTACCGGCACCTCGAGTAGCGCCTGCCAGCCGACCTCACCAGATCTTGACTCGCTCCTCCGGCGGCAGGTACAGCGCATCGCTTTCCGCCACGTCGAAGGCCTCGTAAAACTCCGGCACATTGCGCACAGCACCATTGGCACGGTACTCGGCGGGCGCGTGGGGGTCGGTGGCTATCTGCTGGCGAACAGTCTGCTCGCGGGTCTTGTCACGCCAGGCCTGTCCGTAGCCCAGGAACACGCGCTGCACACCGGTAAAGCCGTCGATCACCGGCGGCTCCTTGCCGTCGAGTGAGGCCAGGTAGGCTTTCAGGCCGATGCTGATTCCGCCCAGGTCGCCGATGTTCTCGCCCTGGGTGAATTCACCGTTGACGTGCAGGTCTTCGAAGGGCTGGAAGGCGTCGTACTGCTTCACCAGTTTGGCGGTGCGCTTCTCGAACTCTGCCCGGTCCTCATCGGTCCACCAGTTGCGCAGCACGCCGTCGCCGTCGAAGGCGCTGCCACTGTCGTCAAAGCCATGGCCGATCTCGTGCCCGATCACCGCGCCGATGGCGCCGTAGTTGACCGCATCTTCAGCGGCCAGGTTGAAGAACGGCGGCTGCAGGATGGCGGCCGGGAACACGATCTCGTTGAGCGGCGGGTTGTAGTAGGCGTTGACGGTTTGCGGCGTCAACTGCCATTCATTGCGGTCCACCGGGCCGGACTGGCGAACGAGATCGCGCTGGTAGTTGAACTGCGCGACCCGGACCAGGTTGCCGTACAGGTCGTCGGCGCGGATTTCCAGGCCACCATAGTCGCGCCACTCGTCAGGGTAGCCAATCTTGGTGGTGAACTTGGACAGCTTGTCGAGGGCCTCCACGCGGGTGGCGTCGGTCATCCAGTCCAGCTCCTTGATGCTGCTTTCATAGGCGGCCAGCAGGTTGTCCACCAGCTCCTCCATGCGCGCCTTGGCGGCCGGCGGGAAGTGCTCCTCGACATAGACCTTGCCCACGACTTCACCCAGGCTTGCGTTGACCACGCTGACACCGCGCTTCCAGTCGGGGAGCTGCTGCTCCTTGCCGAGCAGGGTCTTGCCGTAGAACGCAAAGTTGGCGGCATCCAGCTCGCTGGTCAGGCGGCTGGCGGTTCTGTTCAGCAGCTGCCACTTGAGGTAGGTGCGCCAGTCTGCCAGCGGCGTCTCGACGATAATGCCGTCCAGGGCTTTCATGTAATCGAGCATGGCGAGCATCAGCTGGTCGATGTCGGCGATGCCGGCCTCCGCCAGGTAGCCCTCCCAGTTGAACTGCGGCATGACCTCCGGTAGCTCATCCAGCGGGAACATGTTGTACAGGCCGACCCGATCGCGGGTTTGCTCCTTCGGCATGTGCTGTTCAGCCAGCCGGGTTTCCAGGGCCAGGATGGTGGCGGCTGCCGCTGCCGGGTCCGTATAGCCCGCCAGCGACAGCATCGTTTCCACGTGAGCCTGGTATTTCTGGCGCAGCTCCACCGACTGCTCGTCGCCCTTCAGGTAGTACTCCCGGTCCGGCAGGCCCAGGCCACTCTGCCAGGTGTACATCATGTAGGTGGTGGGGTCCTTGAAATCGGCGTACTGGGTCAGCAGGAAGGGCGTGCCAAAACCGCGCTGGTTGGCCCAGGCGAAGTACACCGCCAGCTCGTCGTAGCTGTCGATGGCATCGATGCGCTTCCAGTCCTGCAGCAGCGGCACCAGGCCACGCACGTCGCGACCCTTCTTGTCCATGTAGGAGTTGAACAGGTCGCCGACTTTCTGGCGGTCGCTGCCCACCGGGTTGTCGGCTGCCGCGGCCGCTTCGATGATGGCGCGCTGGTTCTCCTGGGACCGGTCGTGCAGGATGCTGAAGGTATCGATCGACGCCTTGTCGGCGGGAATCTCGGTCTGCGCGTACCAGCGCCCGTTCACGAATTTGAAGAAATCATCACCGGGACGAACGGAGGTATCCATACCCTCCAGGTCGATGCCGGAAACCAGTTCGACCGGCGTCTCGGCCGGGGCCTCGTCCGCGGTGCGTGACTCACAGGCCAGCAGCAGGGCGCAGGCCAGGGGAAGCAGTAGTCGGAGTGTCATGGGATTCTCGTTGGCAGTGTGCATAGATAGAGTGTGCTTAGATAGTGCATGGACGTCAGTGTAAGACGGCTCAGTAGGGCCAGACCTCCAGCCCGTGGATAGCGTTGCGAATATCGTAGCTCAGGGTCACCGACCGGGTTCCCTGCTTCGCCTCCAGGTCGTAAAGGCAGATCGTCGAGGGTGAGGAGCCCGCCGCCACCACCGTGTCTGAGAGCTGGCACAGCCCGCGACCAAATCCGGCTCGAGCCACCCGGCTGTCATCGAGGTCGGTATGGGTGAGCAGCGAAGGGTCGTGACTGGGCAGCGGAAAGCGCCAGGTCTCGTCGCCATCCTCGTAGACCAGCTGGTCCGAGCGCGTGTCGTTGTACAGCATGCCGTCGCGAAAGGGCCGCGCGTTATGGGTGCCCGCGGGCAGGCTTGCCCAGCGCTGGATCTGGCGGCCGTTGAATACCAGCAGGCCCGCCGTATTGAGGCCGCTGATAAACATACCCTTTTGCGTGCAGTAGACCGAGTTGAGGTGCAGCTCGTTGCCCGGCGTAGGCCCTTTGCGGGAAGTCGGGTTGAAGGGGTTGCCGCGGTAGCCGTCGCCGTAGCGGGAAAAGTGCATACCGAAGCTGAAGACCTGGCGGTCCAGGTCGAAGCCCAGGATGGCGTCAAACCCTGTCGAAGTCAGGTACAGGCGGCGCTCATACACGTGTATCTCATGGCAGTGCTTCAGGAACGGGTTGCGAAACGAGTACAGCGGCTTGAAGTCCGGGTTGTAGACGAACAGCTCGTCGCTGGCGGCAATGTAGATTCGCTCATCGTCAAAGGCGATGCCGCGCAGGCCGCGGTCCCAGCCGCGGCCCTGCCAGTCGATATCGCCACGGTTCCAGTCGATGACCTGGGTGACGTTTTCGGCGTCGAGGTCCACCAGGTACACACCGCCGTGACTCTCCCCCTGCTGCGAACCGCGCACCACCGAGGTGGCTATCAGCGTGGTCATCCGGCGGCGCTCGCCCCCGGCGGCAGATAGTCGAAAATAAAGTGCACGCGGTGCTCCCGCCCCTTGTTCATCACTGAATGCATCAGCTGATTGTTGATTTCGTAGGCCCGGCCCACTTCAAACCGGTAGGGACGGCCGTCAATCGTGAAGCGTACCCGGGGATTGGTCGCCAGTGGTATATGAATGCGATGACTTGCATGAAATGAGGGATGACTGTCACGGTGCGGGCTGATGACTGCCCCCGGCGCCATGCGCGCCGCCATGGCGCGGATAATGGTGCCGCCCGGCTCGAAATGCTCGGCGATAAGCTGGTTCATCACCGGCAGCGCCGCCTCCGCCAGCCAATCCCAGCCGGACTCCTTGCGCACCTCGATGGCCGGCCAGCCGGAACCGTCGGTAAACACCATGACCAGGGATTCGGTCTGGCGATGGACCTCGTAGGTGGACTGGCGAAACTGCTGCTGCGCCCAGGCCTCGTCATCCAGCGCGAGAACAGTATCGACCAGGGCAGCGGAAGGCACTTCCCCCAGGTCTCTCAATGGCTCATCGATATTCATAGGCGGCACACCTTAGGCCCCGCCAGCGGTCTCGTCAATCGAGCCGTCGCTACCCCATTTTCGGTAGCGCCGATTCTTGATTTTGCCGGGCCTTGGGGGAATACTCGGGTGACTTACAACCAGAAAAAGTCAGGGGTGGTGTAATGGCGAGTGCTGAAAGGTTCCCAAGCCAGAGAAAGACCATGGCAATTGCGGTAGCGGCGGCGGCCGGTGCCAGCCAGGCGCAAGCGCAGGATTCGCCCGCTCTGGAGGAAGTCATCGTCACCGCGTCCAAGCGCGGTGCCTCCAGCATGCAGGACATCCCGCAGTCGATCCAGGCGTTTACCACCGAGGACATACAGCGCCGCGGCTTCAAGGGCATCGACGACTACTCCAAGCAAATTCCCGGCATTTCCATTGCCCGCCGCGAGCCCGGCGGCACCTCGGTGGTGTTCCGCGGGGTAGCGTCTTCCGGCATCCAGTTTGGCACCAACCCCTCCTCCGCGGTCTACCTTGACGAGCAGCCGATCACTGCGGCCGGCCGCAACCCCAACCCGCGGCTGGTAGACATCCAGCGGGTAGAGGCGCTGTCCGGTCCCCAAGGCACCCTGTTCGGCGACTCCAGCCAGTCGGGCACGCTGCGCATCATTACCAACCAGGCCAGTACCGAGGCGTTCGAGGCCTGGATAGATGCCGGTGTGCACAGCGTTGACGATGGCGACGATGGCTATGACGTCAGCGGTATGGTCAACATTCCGATCAGTGACACCGTGGCGGTACGCCTGGTGGGCTTTACCAACCAGGAAGCGGGCTATGTCGACAACGTACTGGCGCCCAGCCAGGGCGGCACCTTCGACAACAGCGGCTTCACCGGGGAAGACGTCAACGAGAGCGAGATGGACGGCGGCCGTGTGCACCTGCGCTGGGAGCCGAACCAGGACTGGTATGTGGAACTGCTTGGCATCTGGCAGGACCAGGAGCTGAAGGGCTTTGGCGACACCAACACCGATGTCGGCGACCTGCAGCAAACCCGCTACAACAACGAAGACCTGAACGACGAGTGGTACCAGGTCGGCCTGACCCTGGAGGGCAAGCTCGGCTGGGCAGACGGTCTGCTGGCTATCTCATACTTCGATCGCGAATTCCGCTACAACGCCGACGCCACCGACTACGTCTTTGAATTCAACCAGCTATCGAACAACTATCCCTACTATGCCTTCTATGACTTCGGTGGGGACCCGCGAGGCTTTGCCACCGACGACCAGGACGAAGACCGCTGGAGCATCGAGGCACGCCTGAGCACGCCGTCAGATTCCGGCAGTCGCTGGGGCGGCCTGGTGGGCTTCTTCTACTCGAAGATACAGAGCGAGACGCTGTTTACCTCCTTTATCGACGGCCTGTCAGACACCCCCGGTGGCGCGTACCTGGCTTACGTGCAGTATTACTACACCGGCTCTTTCCCGGCCGGGCCGAGCGATAACTTCTTCTTCGGGGTCTACGACAACGAGATCGAGAACACGGCTATCTTCGGCGAGATCACTTATGACATCACCGACAATATCTCCATTACCGCCGGCGCACGCTGGTACGAGGTGGAGCGGGACACCCTGCTGCAGCAGGGCTCGCTCATGCAGGGGAATGTACCTGACCCCAACGTGGACTTCTTCCTCAACGACTCCCGGGCCAAGGACAGCAACGACGGCTGGGTGCCCAAACTGAACGTCACCTGGAACATCGATGACGACAAGCTGGTGTATGCCACCTACTCAGAAGGCTTCCGCTCCGGTGGCGCCAATACCGTGAGACGCACCTCGGTAATCCCTGACAGTTACGACGAGGACATTCTCGAGAACTTCGAGATTGGCGCGAAAACCCAGTGGCTGGGCGGCGCCCTGCGCTGGAACATCACCGGCTACATGATGACGTGGGACGATATCCAGATCCAGGCCAACGACCCGCAGCCGACGGTGTTCTCACTGGGCATCATCAACTTCCCGGAAGCCGAGATCAACGGCATCGAAACCGATTTCGCGTGGACGCCGGTGGCTGGCCTTACCATCGACGGCACCTATGCGTGGCTGGACGCTGAACTGTCGGAAGACGCCACGGTGTTCGGGGAAACCGGCTTTCCGATCGAGGCCACCGAAGGCACCGACCTGCCGCTGGCACCGGAGTGGAAGGCGTCGCTGGGCGTCGAGTACCAGTTCGCCTTCGACCTGCTGGGCGCAAGCCCCTACGTGCGACTGGACTGGTCTACCATCGGCGAATCCGTCAATGCGCTGGAAGGGCTGGAATCCATTGTGTTCGCGCCGGCGCCGCGCATGCAGGACGAGTACACCACCTGGGACCTGCGTGCCGGCCTGGACGGCCCGAGCTGGAGCGTCACCGCCTATGTACAGAACCTGGATGATGAGCGCGGTGAGGTCTTCTTCAGCAACCGCTGGGGCAAGGAACGTCTCGCAGTGACGCGGCCGCGCACCTTTGGCGTGTCGGTACGCAAGTTCTTCAACTAGACGGAAGCTTCCGCTTGCTGAACGGCGCCTGCGGGCGCCGTTTGTGTTTCTGCCAGCTCCTGCATGCGCTCCTGTTCCCAGTAGGCCAGGTTGAACTCGATGGCCCAGAAGCCGAAGATCCAAAGGAAAGCATCCCAGGCGTACAGGTAGTAGTCGGACATTGCCCAGGCCACGCCATTACCGATCAGCACCAGGTAGGCGAGGCTCTTGACGGACCGCACCACCAGCAGCCAGGTGCTGGCAAAGCGATCCTCCGCCTGCAGCCACACCTCCACCTCGATAAGCGCGACTACCAGCAACCACGTGTAGGCGTTGCTGATATCCAGCCAGCCCATCAGGCGCAGGTGGGGCAACAGTGACTCACCGACCAGGGCAATTTCCCCATCCAGGTTGTAGAAGCGCGTATCGGCGCTGAGGCTTGCGCAGTTGGCAGCGGTGATTTCCACGTAGCGGATCTGGTCGATCTGCAGGGACAGCGCCTGCCCCGCCACCTGGCATAGTTCATCAATTCCGGCGACCAGGCTTACCGCGTGGGTCTCCATGGCTTCAACCGTGTAGCCGTATGCCGCGTACAGGATAGACAGGTAGCAGAGCGCTCGGCCCGCCCTCAGCAGGCGTGTGATGCGGCGGGTAAAGGCCTCGTCCGGCAGCGCATAGGTTTCCAGTTCAAACAGCGCAATCAGCCCGAGCCAGGCGAACATGTCGATGGTGGTGGAAAAGGTCGTCAGCAGATCGCCGAGGGAGGCGTCTGCGGGCAGCGCCGACTGCATGGCGTGATAGTCGTCGAGCACGTAGAAAAATGTGTTCACTGCCAGGCCCGCGTACACGGTGTACTTGATGGCCTGGGCAATCTGCGGATGAGTCAGCAGGGGAATGAACAGCGCCTTGAGCGTCAGCAGGCGTCGCTTTACGGCTCGAGTGTCTCCAAGGCTACTGTCCAGCATCGCGGGTCCGGCGGGCGGGCGTTGTGCAATAATCTCAGGAAGCTGCCAGCCAGTCCATAAACGCCTGGTTGGCCAGGGCGATGCGTCGATTGCGCCGCTTGGCGAGAGCCAGTTCCAGCTCGACAGTGGGTCTCAGTGGTACGCCGACCAGGCCGGCTTCGGCAGTTGCCATCATCTGCAGGCCGATTCCGACACCGACGCCGCGCTGCACCATGTCGATGATCAGCGGCAGGAAGTTAGTCTGCATGCGAATGTCCGGTCGCACCTGGTGTTCCGCACACAGGCTGTCAAAGCGCTGGCGTATGAAGTAACCGGTCTCGTACAGCACCATGGGCGTATCGGCCAGCGCCGTGATATTCAGATACCGCCGTTGCGCCCAGGGATGATCCTCCGCCACCAACACCACCACCCGCTCCCGCAGCAGACGGCGCAGCTCGAGGCCGGCGTCAGCGCTGTCTTCGTGCACGGTGATCACGCCCGCTTCCAGCTGGTCTTCCAGCAGCAGGCGTTCGACATCGCCGGTGCCGGCCTGGGTCACGGATGCGCGCAGCCCCGGGTACTGGGCCAGGAAGTCGCCCAACAGCTTTGGCAGGTAGTATGTCGCCAGCATGGCCGGGCACCCCAGGTGCAGTTCGCCGCTTTCCAGCCGATTCAGGCGGCGCGCCGAGTCTGCCACTTCGGCGGCGTGCTCGAGCAGGTTCTCGGCCTGTTGCTGCAGCCGCCGACCCTCGGCAGTGAGCCGCACCCGCCGGCCGCTGCGCTCGAACAGGCTGACACCCAGTTCCTGCTCCAGGCGGCCGATGGCAATACTGACCGCCGGTTGCGCCATATGCAGCTCCGCCGCCGCGCGGCTGATACTCTCGAGGCGGGCGGCGGCAGCAAAGATCTCCAGCTTGCGCAGGTCTAACATATACGCCCGATATATATTTAATATTTTAAATATATTTTATTTATGTATAAGAGGCCACTACCATGGCCCCTTTTCAACCGGAGCCCGCACATGACCGCCCGCAAATGGCAGAAGATCGACTGGCAGGACCCTTTCCTGCTCGAACAACAGCTGACCGAAGAACAGCGCATGGTGCGAGACGCCGCCCGCCACTACGCCCAGGACCAGCTGGCACCGCGGGTGCAGGCCGCCTTCCGGGCAGAGTCCACCGACCCGGCGATTTTTGCCGAGATGGGAGCGCTGGGGCTGTTGGGGCCCACCATCCAGGGCTACGACTGCCCGGGCGTCGACTACGTCAGCTACGGACTGATCGCCCGCGAAATCGAGCGAGTGGATTCCGGCTACCGCTCGATGATGAGCGTTCAGTCTTCCCTGGTGATGTACCCGATCTACGCCTATGGCACCGAAGACCAGAAGCAGAAATACCTGCCGAAGTTGGCCAGCGGCGAATGGATTGGCTGCTTCGGGCTCACAGAGCCGGACCATGGCTCAGATCCCGGCGGCATGGTCACCCGGGCCCGCAGCGTTGACGGCGGCTACGAGTTGAGCGGCGCCAAGATGTGGATCTCCAACAGTCCCATAGCCGATGTGTTCGTCGTCTGGGCCAAGACCGATGACCACCGCATTCGCGGCTTTGTACTGGAGAAGGGCATGCCCGGCCTGTCGGCACCCAAGATCGAGGGCAAGCTGGCGCTGCGGGCGAGCATTACCGGCGAAATCGTCATGGATGGGGTGCGCGTCGGTGAAGACGCGCTGCTGCCGGGCGTTGACGGTCTCAAGGGGCCCTTCGGCTGCCTCAACAATGCCCGCTACGGTATTGCCTGGGGTGCGCTGGGTGCGGCGGAAGCCTGCTGGCACAGCGCGCGCAGCTATACGCTGGAGCGCCAGCAGTTCGGCAGGCCGCTGGCGGCCAACCAGTTGATACAGCTGAAGCTGGCCGACATGCAGACGGAGATCAGCATCGGCTTGCAGGCCTGCCTGCGCGCCGGCGAGATGATAGACAGCGGCGACATCTCGCCGGAGCTGATCTCGCTGATCAAGCGCAACAGCTGCGGCAAGGCGCTGGACGTTGCCCGCAAGGCGCGCGACATGCTCGGCGGCAACGGTATTTCCGACGAGTACCCGGTGATGCGCCATATGGTGAACCTGGAAGTGGTGAACACCTACGAGGGCACCCACGATATCCATGCGCTGATCCTCGGCCGCACCCAGACCGACCTGCCGGCCTTCTGATGGGCGCCCTGTCCCACATCCGGGTTCTGGATCTGTCGCGAGTACTGGCCGGGCCCTGGGCCACCCAGACCCTCGCGGACCTGGGAGCAGACGTGCTCAAGGTGGAGAGCCCGGAGGGCGACGACACCCGCCGCTGGGGGCCACCCTGGCTGGAAGACCGCGAGGGGCAGCCCACCGCGGAGTCGGCCTATTTCCTCTGCACCAATCGCGGCAAGCGCTCGGTGCGCATCGATTTCCGCACCCCCGAGGGCCAACAACGCGTCAGGGAACTGGCAAAGCAGTCAGATGTACTGGTGGAAAACTTCAAGGTGGGTGGACTGGCCAAGTATGGCCTTGACTATGAAAGCCTGTCGGCCGAGAACCCACAGCTGGTGTATTGCTCCATCACCGGCTTCGGACAAACCGGCCCCTACGCCGCGCGTCCCGGCTATGACTTCCTGATCCAGGCCATGGGTGGACTCATGAGCGTGACCGGACCCAATAACGGTGAGCCGCAAAAAGTAGGCGTGGCGCTCAGCGACATCATGACCGGCCTGTACGCCACTATCGGCATCCTCGCGGCGCTCAGCGAGCGTGACCAGTCCGGCCGAGGCCAGTATGTGGACCTGGCCCTGCTCGATGTAACTGCCGCCACCCTGGCCAACCAGGCCAGCAATTACCTGGTGGGCGGCCGGGTGCCGGGCAGGCTCGGCAATGCCCACCCCAACATCGTGCCCTACCAGGCCTTTGCCACCGCAGACGGTCACTGCATCGTGGCGGTCGGCAACGACAATCAGTACCGCAATTTTGTGAACACGCTGGAACTTCCCGAGCTCGCGGACGATCCACGTTTTGCAAGCAACGAAGCCAGGGTCGAGAACAGGGAGCAGCTGGTGCCACTACTGGAAGCGAAGATGCGCGAGCGCAAGCGCGATGACTGGCTGGCCAGGCTGGAAGCTGCCGGCGTGCCAGCCGGGCCGATCAACAATGTCGACGAGGTATTCGCCGACCCGCAGGTGCTGGCCCGCGGTATGCGGGTCAACATTCCACACCCCGACAACACCGGACTGGAGGTGGCGGGCTGCCCGATCAAGCTATCGCGTACCCCCGTGGAGTACTGCCGGCCGCCGCCGAAACTCGGCGAGCATGACGCCCTGCTGGACGGCTAGTCCGAGGACTCCCAGACCATCCAGACCGAGTCTTCCTCAGTGAAGCCGTGGCGGGCATAAAAGCGCCGCACGCGTTTATTGTGGCGCTCGGTTTCAAGGAACATGCGGCGGAGCCCACGCTCGCGCAGGTCGGCGAGTATCGCCTGCAACAGGCGGCCGCCGGTTCCGGATTCCCTGTTGCGAACATAGATTTCATCCAGCAATGCCTCGCGGCCGCCTGACTCAAGGCTGTAACTCCAGGTAACCACAGCGTAGCCTGAGCCGTCCTCAAGCAGCCAGACCACACCGTGCTCATCTCCCTCGAGCAGGGGCGTTAGCGCCTTGCGCAACAGGGGCTCGTCATAGGAGTGGTGATCAATGGTGTAGAACTCGCGTATGAGCGCCAGCAGCGCAGCCTCATCACCGGTTCCAGCAGGACGCAGAAAGCTCACAGGTCAGCGCGCCGCAGTTCGCAAACACGCTCGGCGATGCGCCAGCCCAGCTCGGTGCGGCGCACGCAATCGCGGTAGACCACGCTGCCGACTTTGCCGCCGTGGCCGACACCAATGCCCTTCGAGATCACCCGCACCGGGTCGCCGGCCTCCACCACCACGTTGGTGGCGTGGTGACCCAGGGGGTGCTGCTGGCTCTGCTCCATCATCCGGGTAATGTCGGCAAGCCCGTCGCAACGCGATGTGTCGCCGGGCGCTTCATCAAAGCCCAGGAGTTCGAAGGTCGCATCCTCGCAAAAAATCTCCCCCAGCTGGCCGAAGCGACGCTCATCGATCAGGTGCCCGTAGCGGGCAATCAGTTCGTAGATGTCGAGCCGGTCCTCGAGGGTCAGCGACAAGGCCTATTTCACCCGGTAGAAGCTGGAGCCGGTCTGGCCAGGACCGGAGGACACCATCACTTCGATCTCGCGAATGTCCTGGGCTTCCAGGAACGGTTTGTCTTCCACCAGGGTCTCCAGCAGGTAGTGGGACAGGTCCTCCACCGTGGTATTGCGCACCGGAATCACCAGGGTGTCGGCCTTCAGCAGTATCAGGGTGTCCTGATCGTGGGTGACCCGGTAGTAGTCGCCGTCTTCATCGATGCTGAGATGGGGCGACTGGGAGGGAATCAGGGTGTACTCGTCGAGGCTGTCGCAGAGCCTGCGAATCTGGTTCTTGTACACCGCGTAGTCACCGGTGAGCCCGTTATCATCCACCGGCGCGACAATACGCGCTGACACACTGAAGTTGTGCCCGTGCAGGCGCTCGCGCTCGGTGGCAGAGAACACCGTGAAATGGGCGGCGGAAAACTTGTGGCTTTCCTTGTCGATGTAGATCGTGGTGAGTCGTTCCATGGGTATCCAGGGTGGCTGCGCCTGCCCAAGTAATCCACAGCGGGGCCCGGGCGGTCAATGCGGGCAGGCTCCCTGTGATAAGGTGGCGCGATGAGTGAGAACCTCTACCTTACGCTGGCCCGCGGCTTTGCGGATCATCCGGACAAGTGCTGCCTGCAGCTAGCCGACGGTGGCGCCTGGAGTTTCCGGGAGCTGGATACCCTTTCAGCGCGCATGGCCACGGTACTGCTGGACCGGGCCGGGGCCGGCGAGCGGGTGCTGATGCAGGTCGAGAAGTGCCCGGAAGCGGTGGCCCTGTACCTCGCCTGCCTGCGCGCGGGGCTGGTGCTGTTGCCGCTCAACACCGCCTACACCGACACGGAGCTCGACTACTTCCGCGAGGACGCCCAACCGGCGCTGGAGATCGATGACGCCGGCTTGCGACGCCTGTGCCTGGAGTGCAGCCGCGTGGCGCCGCTGGAAGACACTTCCGAGGTCAGCAACGACAGCCTGGCGGCGATTCTATACACCTCGGGCACCACCGGGCGCTCCAAAGGGGCGATGCTGAGCCACGATAATCTGCGCAGCAACGCCCTGGCATTGCACAGCCTGTGGGGCTTTGAAGCCGATGACGTGCTGCTGCATGCGCTGCCGATCTATCACGTGCACGGCCTGTTCGTGGCGCTGAATACTGCGTTGATGAACGGCTCCACGATCCTGTTCCTGCCGCGCTTCGACGTGAGCCTGGTGCTGGCACAGTTGCCGGCAGCCACCGTAATGATGGGCGTACCCACTTTCTACTCCCGCCTGCTGGAAAGCGAGGCGTTCAATGCCGAGTCCTGCATTGGTATGCGGCTGTTCATTTCCGGCTCGGCGCCGCTCAATGAACAGACCTTTGCCGACTTTGAAGCTCGCACCGGCCATCGCATCCTGGAACGTTACGGCATGTCGGAAACCGGCATGTTGAGTTCCAACCCCCTGCAAGGCGAGCGCCTGGCGGGCAGCGTTGGCTATGCCTTACCCGATGTCGAACTGCGCGTGTGCGACGACCAGGGCCAGGCGCTGCCGGAGGGCGAGGTGGGCGTGGTGGAAGCGCGCGGCCCGAACGTATTCCGCGGCTACTGGCAGATGCCTGAAAAAACTGCCGCCGAGTTCCGCGAGGACGGTTTCTTCATCACCGGCGACCTGGGGCGTCTCGATGCCGATGGCCGCCTGTGGCTGGTGGGCCGCGAAAAAGACCTCATCATCAGCGGCGGCCTCAATGTTTACCCCAAGGAAGTGGAGCTGTGCCTGGACGCCGTCGAAGGCGTGCGCGAGTCTGCGGTGATCGGTGTGCCCCATGCCGATTTTGGTGAAGCCGTGGTCGCAGTGTGGGTACCTGCCCAAGGTACGGCTATCAACGAAGCGCAGCTCGAAGCGGCACTGACGGGGCAGCTGGCGCGCTTCAAGCAGCCCAAGGCATACATCCAGCGTGAGGACTTGCCCCGTAATACGATGGGCAAGGTGCAGAAGAACTTGCTGCGGGAACAGTACCGGGACTGGTTTGTTTCCGCGGACGCTGCTGCCGCCAGATAATTACAAGGACTCAAGCTTGCCATGAATACAGCCATCATCACCGGCGCCAGTGTTGGCATCGGCGCCGCAGCAGCAGCGCGTTTTGTCGCCGGCGGCTTTCGCGTCTACAACCTGTCGCGCCGCAGCTGCCCGGTGGAGGGCGTGGAGAATATCTGCTGCGACCTCAGCGACAATGCCGCTATAGACGCGGCCATTGCAACGCTGCGGCCCGTATTGGAACAGTCCGACTCGGTGGCACTGGTGCACAACGCCTGCCAGATGCTGAAGGACAGCGCGACCGATTGCCCCGACGAACACCTGCAGGCTGCACTGCAAACCAACGTGATCGCCGCCAATACGCTGAACCGCGCGCTGCTACCACTGCTAGCGGCGGGTTCCAGCGTGCTGTACGTTGGCTCAACGCTTTCGGAGAAGGCCGTGGGCGGCTCGTTCAGCTACGTGATCTCCAAGCATGCGGTGGCGGGCATGATGAAGGCCACCTGCCAGGACCTGATGGGCAGCGGCGTGCACACCGCCTGCATCTGCCCGGGCTTTACCGACACGGAAATGCTGCGCACCCACCTCGGCAACGACCAGGCCGTGATCGACAGCATCGCCGGGCTCAACAGCTTCAACCGCCTGATCGATCCCGATGAAATCGCGAGCCTGATCGAATGGGCGCATCACAACCCGGTGATCAACGGCGCCATGCTGCACGCCCACCTGGGCCAAAGGGAAAGCTAGCCATGTCCACGGCCACCGGCGCAGCTTCGCAGATGGTCGACCCGGCCCTGTTGGCGGAACGTCGCGAGCGCGTCTTCCTGGTGCTGGCGGGTATTTTCATTTGCGCGATGACGATGCTCAACATCCTCGGCATTACGCGCTTTATCCAGCTCGGCCCGATGCAGCTGGCGGTGGGCGTGCTGCCCTACCCCATCACCTTCCTGTGCACCGACCTCATCTGCGAGCTGTACGGCAAGCGTCGCGCCAACTTCATGGTGACCCTGGGCCTGGGCCTCAACTTTTTTATCCTCGCCTTCATCTATGTCGGCAACCTGGTACCCCCGGTAGGGCCGGAATCATTGCCGCCCTGGCAGATGATGCAGCTAGCGGCACCGGTTGGCCTGCCCAACGGCAGCGTGGTGGAGCAGCAGGTGGAGCTTTACCAGCTAATCTACGCCACAACATCCGGCGCGGTGTTCGCCTCGATGATGGCCTACATCGCCGCCCAGTATTGCGACGTGCAGCTGTTCCACTTCTGGAAGCGGGTCACCCGCGGCAAGTACCTGTGGGTGCGCAACAACTTCAGCACCATGATCAGCCAGCTGGTGGATTCCTTCATGGTCGTGCTGGTCACCTTCGGTGCGGTGTACCTGGCAGGCGAGATGAGCACTGAAGCCCTGCTCACCCTGATGTTCTCCAACTACCTGTTCAAGTTCTGCGTGGCCGTGCTGGACACCGGGCCGTTCTACCTGGGAGTCATCCAGTTGCGCAAATACCTGGGGCTGGCTCCCGGAGAGATCGCCTAGCCCGCTTGCAGCACCCTACCTGGTCGGCTTGCACCTGGCACGCAGCGAGAGTCAGCGCGTCAGCTCAGATGTTGTTCATTACTCCCGGCGAGGGCACGGAAAACGCAGTCACTCCCGCGCAGTGACAGAATATACCGTCCGGTTTTCACCTTTTCGGAAATTTACAATCTCCCAAAAAGGTGAGTTTTACTTATACTTACCGCATAAGAAGGGAGCGGCGCGTGAACTGGACTATCTACCTTTCCGGGGAGATTCACACTGACTGGCGGGAGCAAATCGAGCAGGGCGCGCGCGCGGCCGAGCTTCCGGTAAGTTTTACCTCAGCCGTGACTGATCACGAGGCCAGTGATGCCGCCGGCGATATGCTCGGGCCCGACAGCGAAGGGTTCTGGCGCGACCACAAGTCCTCCAAGGTCAACGCAATCCGTACGCGCAACCTGATACAGCAATGCGATATTGCCGTGGTGCGTTTCGGCGACAAGTACAAGCAGTGGAACGCCGCCTTCGACGCCGGCTACCTCGCCGCCCTCGGCAAGCCGTACATCACCCTGCACGACGAAGCCATCGTGCACCCTCTGAAAGAAGTCGATGCCGCCGCCATGGCCTGGGCACGCACGCCTGCTGAGGTCGTCGACATCCTCAAGTACGTCACCAGCCGCTGATGGCCACCGGACCCGTGTACAAGATCAGCCGTGAAGACGACATCGTGCGCATTGATTTTATCCAGAGCCCCGAGCGGGAAGACATGGTCGCGGCCATGGACGAACTGGGCGAAATGGAGAATTCCGCGCTGCGGCTCTACGTCATGGTGCAGGCGGAAATCCTGCTCAGCACCGCCGAAGTGCGCGACGGCGCGAATATAGCTCGCAGCTATGCAAACCAGCCCCGCAAGATAGCCGTGGTAGCGCCGGGCAACATATCCTACGGCATCAGCCGTATCTTCAAGGTGTTCCGGGAAAGCGACGAAACCGAGTTCGCGGTTTTCCGCGACCTCGACGAAGCCAGGGCGTGGTTACTGTCCTGAAATTGACTGCGGCCCTAAAAGGCCGCAATGCGCGAGGGCTCCTGGCTGCCCGCGGCCGCCAGGTATTCCTCAGCCAGGTCTTCTGCGACAAGGTGCGGTGACCGACCGGCTCGATCTGACCGAAACAGGATTTCCTGCAGGTTGCTCTCGATCCGCTCCACGTGTTCCCGCATCACTGCCGGGTCACTGCCGTTGCGCTGGTGGAAGACATCGATGATGCCGCCGGCGTTGATCAGGAAGTCCGGGCAGTAAAGGATGCCGCGATCCCACAGGTGATCGGCCTGCTCCTCATCCGCCAGCTGGTTGTTGGCGGCACCGGCAACAATACCCACTCGCAATCCATTGACAGTATCGCGATTGAGCACGGCGCCCATGGCGCAGGGAGCGAACACGTCGGCTTCCAGGGTCAGGATGTCCTCGGTGGAGACCACCTGCACACCGTGGTGCTCGCGAGCCCTCTCGAGATTGGCGGCGTTGACGTCGGCGCCATAAACAATGGCGCCATCTGCCACCAGTCGCCCGGCGAGGTGGTAACCCACGTTACCCAGGCCCTGGATGGCCACGCGCAGGCCGCGCATGGAATCAGCACCCAGGCGATACTGCACCGCCGTGCGAATCCCCAGGTAAACGCCGTACGCCGTGGTCGGAGACGGGTCACCGCCGTGCTCGGTTCCTTCCTGCAGGCCGCTGACGTGGACCGTGCGTTCGCCCATGGTGCGAATATCGGCAACGCCGGTGCCGGAGTCTTCCGCCGCCACGTACAGGCCGCCGAGGCTGTTGATGAAGTCACCCATGGCATGCAGCAGTGCCGGCGTTTTGTCGCTATGGGGGTTGCCGATGATCACCGACTTACCGCCGCCGAGGGGCAGGCCCGCCAGCGCCGATTTGTAGGTCATGCCGCGCGAGAGCCGCAACACATCATAGAGCGCCTCATCGTCGCTGGCATAGGGGTACATGCGACAGCCGCCCACGCCCGGGCCGAGTCGCGTATCGTGAACGGCAATGATGGCGCGCAGGCCGCTTTGCTTGTCGGCGCCGAAGGCGACCTTCTCGTGGTGATCAAACGCCAGGTTACTGAATACGCTCATGGTTAGGGTCCTGCCTCAGGCCACCTTCTCAACAAATTTGACGACGTTCTCGCCGCGGTACTGTTCCATCAACTGCTGGCGCTGCAATGCCAGCTTGTCGCGATTCTGGTCCTTGACGTGGCCGAAGCCGCGCAGTTGCAGTGGCAGCTCGGCTAGCTGTACCGCCAGCGCGTAGTTGCCACTGTTGAGGCCGGTGAGAATGTCCTCGAGGTGGGCCTCGAAATCGGCGATGTCCTGGCGCTCCTGGCGGCGCTCGGCAGTCATGCCGAAGATATCCAGCGGCGTACCGCGCAGGAACTTGAACTTCGCCAGCACTCCAAACAAGTGCAGGGTCCAGCCCGGGAACTCGCGCTTGATCAGGCGACCCGTAGCCGGATCTTTCTTCGACAGCAGCGGCGGCGCCAGGTGGAACTTCAACTTGAAGTCGCCGCTGAACTGGCTCTTGAGTTTGTTGATGAACTCGCCATCGCTGTAGAGGCGCGCCACCTCGTACTCGTCCTTGTAGGCCATCAGCTTGTAGAGGCTCCTGGCCACTGCCCGGGTCAACTGCTTCGACTCGTCGATGTCCTGCTCTCGCACGCGGCTGATCGCCGCGTTGAAGCGCTGGGCATACTTTGCGTCCTGGTAACCGACCAGGCGTTCGCTGCGATCGCTGATCAGCTCTTCCAGGGTCATGGTTTTCGGCTTCTTGAGAGCCTGTTCTACCAGCGCCATCACGCGCTCCGGCTGATGCGCGGCGCGCCGGCCCCACAGGAAGGCCTGCTTGTTGAAGTCGATCGCTACACCGTTGAGCTCAATGGCCCGCTCCAGCGCCTGCCAGCTCACCGGCACCAGACCGCGCTGGTAGGCAAAGCCCAGCAGGAACAGGTTGCTGGCAATGGAGTCGCCGAGCAGCTCGGTGGCGACCGCGGTGGAATCGATAAAGAAGCACTTGTCTTCCCCCACTTCCTCGCGAATGGTTTGCTCCATCGCACCGGTGTGGAACTTGGCATCCGGGTCCAGCACGAAGGCCGCAGTCGGCACCTCGGCGTTGTTGACCACGGCACTGGAGCGCTCGATGTCAACCTTGGCCAGGCTTTCATTGGAGGCCGCCACCGCCAGGTCACAGCCGACCAGCAAGTTGGCTTCACCGGCGGGAATACGCACCGCCTTGATGTCTTCCTGGTTCTGGGCGACGCGAACGTGGCTGACCACGGCGCCGAACTTCTGCGCCAGGCCGGTCTGGTTGAGGGTCGCGCAGCCTTTGCCTTCCACGTGGGCAGCCATGGCCACCAGCGCGGTCACGGTCAGCACACCGGTGCCGCCGACGCCAGTGACCACCGCACTCCAGGGCTCGTCCAGACCCGGCAGCTCCGGCTCGGGCAGCGGGTCGAACACCGTACCATCGCCACCATTTCCGCCGCGTTTCTTCACCAGCTCGCCGCCGTGCACGGTGACGAAACTGGGGCAGAAGCCCTTCACACAGCTGAAGTCCTTGTTGCAGGCGCTCTGGTCGATCTGGCGCTTGCGACCCAGCTCGGTTTCCTTGGGGATCACCGACAGGCAGTTGGACGCTTTGCTGCAGTCGCCGCAGCCTTCACAGACGGCGTCGTTGATGACGGCGCGCTTGGACGGATCTTCCAGCAGGCCCTTCTTGCGCCGACGGCGCTTCTCCGCGGCGCAGGTCTGCACGTAAACGATAACCGACACGCCCTCGAACTCGCGCAATTCGCGCATCAGCGCGTCCATCTCGTCGCGGTGGTGCAGGCTGTAGCCGGGAATCGCATTGAACCGACCCTGCCAGGTGCCGGGCTCATCACTGACCAGGGCAATGCGCGCAATGCCCTCGCCACGCAGCTGGTGCACCAGGTCCTCGACGCTGAGCTGGCCGTCGATGGGCTGGCCACCGGTCATGGCCACCGCGTCGTTGTAGAGAATCTTGTAGGTGATATTCACCTTCGCCGCCTGGGCGGCGCGAATGGCGAGAATGCCCGAGTGAAAGTAGGTGCCGTCACCCAGGTTCTGGAATACGTGCTTGGTCTCAGTGAATGGCGACATGCCGATCCACGCCGCACCTTCCCCGCCCATCTGCGAGAAGGTGTCGGTTTTGCGATCCGGCATCCAGGTGGCCATGTAATGACAGCCGATACCGCCCATGGCGCGACTGCCCTCGGGCACTTTGGTAGAGGTATTGTGCGGGCAGCCCGAACAGAAGTGCGGCACGCGCTCGGCGATGGCACGCGGCTTGGCCAGCGACTGCTCCTTGCGGGCCAGGAATTCAAGGCGCGCCTTGATGTCGTCGGACTCGTAGAAACGCTGGATGCGATGTGCAATGGCGCGTGCCACCATGGCCGGCGTCAATTCACCCAGGTTGGGCAACAGGTCTCGGCCTTCTTCGTCGAACTCACCGATCACCCGCGGGCGCTTGGCCGTCGGGTAGTTGTAGAGCTGGCCGGTGAGCTGGTCTTCGATGATGGAGCGCTTCTCTTCCACCACCAGGATTTCTTCCAGGCCCTCAGCAAACTCATGGGTAGTGAGCGGCTCCAGCGGCCAGCTCATGCCCACCTTGTAGACCCGCAGGCCGATCTGGGCGGCGAGGTTCTCGTCGATGTGCAGGTCTTCCAGCGCCTGCATCACATCCAGGTAGGCCTTGCCGGTGGTGATGATGCCGAAGCGCGGGTTGGGGCTGTCGACAACAATGCGATTGAGGTTGTTGGCCCGGGCAAACGCCCGTGCAGCATAAATCTTGTACTTGTTGAGGCGCAGCTCCTGCTCGAGGGGCTTGTCAGGCCAGCGCGCGTGCACGCCGTCCGACGGCAGCTCGAAGTCTTCCGGTATCACAATATTGATGCGCGCCGGATCGACATCGGCCGAGATAGCCGAATCCATGTTTTCGGTGATGGCCTTGAAGCCCACCCAGCAGCCGGAGTAACGCGACAGCTCCCAGCCGTAAATGCCGAGGTCCAGCACTTCCTGCACATTGGCCGGGTTGAGCACAGGAATGGAGGCGCCGATGAACATGTGTTCTGACTGGTGCGGCAGGGTCGATGACTTGCAGGCGTGGTCGTCGCCGGCCACGGCCAGCACGCCGCCATAGCGGCTGGTGCCGAAGGCATTGGCATGCTTGAACACATCCATGCTGCGGTCGACGCCGGGGCCCTTGCCGTACCACATGGAGAACACGCCGTCGTACTTGGCGCCTTCAAAGATATTGGTCTGCTGGCTACCCCACACTGAGGTAGCGGCCAGGTCCTCGTTCAACCCGGGGTGGAAGTGGATATTGTGCTGCGCGAGGTAGGATTTCGCCTTCCACATGGCCTGGTCGACGCCGCCCACCGGCGAACCGCGGTAGCCGGAAATGAAGGCAGCCGTGTTCAGCCCCCGACTCAGGTCGCGCTGGTGCTGCAACATCGGCAGCCGCACCAGGGCCTCGATGCCGGTCATGTAGGCGCGCGTGGTATCCAGCGCGTACTTGTCGTCCAGGGATACCTGCTTGAGGACAGGGGTCTGTGCTGCCATGGGGCGTGCCTCGGTTTATTCCCACCAATTCAGACTGGTAATAATACTCAAAACCGACGGCATAGTTATTTCAACTTTTCGGCCATGCCGCGCGGAGGGGTATAATTTTTCCCGATATTGGCAATTATCAGGAAAAGTTATTCTCATGGATCTCCAGAGTACCGACGTCGACATCCTGCAGATGCTGCAGCAGGACGCCAGCCTCAGCACCGGCGCCATCGCCGAGCGCCTCAACCTGTCCCAGTCGCCCTGCTGGCGGCGCATCAACCGCATCGAGCAGGCCGGGCTGATCCGCAAGCGCGTGGCCCTGCTGGACCGGAGGGCGCTGGGCATGGACGTGGTGGTCTTCGCCACCGTCAGCCTGACCGCCAACGGCCGCCAGAACCTTGAGGCGTTTGAGCGGGAGATCGTGCGCTTTCCGGAAGTGATGGAGTGCTACACCATGGCCGGCATCTGGGACTACATGCTCAAGGTGGTGGCCCGGGATATCGCCCACTACGAGGACTTTGTGCGCAACACGCTGACCACCAACGAGTCGATCCGGGAGCTGCACTCGCACATGGCGGTCACCGAGATCAAGAACAGCACCGAGCTGCCGTTGGAAACACAGCTGTAGCGACCGCTTTCGGCGCGCCCTCCCTGCTCCCGCAAAAGCCTGCAACTACACAAAGCGCGCCTGACGGATTAGGCTGTATCCATGCAGAGAGGTGCGCTTGGGGAATTCCCCGGGGAGGAAGCATGCAACAGCTGACAACACTCATCATCTCGATCGTTTTTCTGGCCGTCACCGGGCAGGCTGCAGCTCAGTTTCGGAACGGAACCAGGGTATACGAAACGACGGACCAGGACGGCGTTCCGTTGTACAGCGATATCCCTTCCCAGGGCGCGCGGCCCGTGATTATTCCCCCCACCAACCCGGCGGACAGTGTAGCAGTCAGCCCACCTGCGCCGCCGGCACCTGTGCCTGTGCAGGCCGCGCCTGAGCCCGGCACGCCGGAGTACAATCAGAAAGTCCAGCGGGAGCTGGAAGAGTACCGCCAGAGGGAGCGAGAAATCCGGCGTGAGCGCCACGGCGAGACGCGCCACAAAGTCGGTACGGGTACAGACTCCCAGCGACGCGAAGTGGGAAACAACAGCGGGAGCCGCTAATATGAAACTCCTAACCAGAGCAGCAGTATTAGGGGCAACCCATGGCCATAAGGCAACCTCGCCCCCTTACCACTACCTGGTGCGATAGCGCACCAGGACCCCATTCGGGATAAACCCTACGAGTTCGCAAGGAGAAAAGAACATGAACAAGCTCTTGCTGGTTATCATCGCGATTCTGCTTCCCCCGCTGGCTGTTTTCCTGAAAAACGGGGCTGGCAAAGACCTCATCATCAACATCGTACTCTGCCTGTTCTTCTATGTGCCGGGCATCCTCCATGCCCTGTGGCTGATACTCAAGTAGTACCCTATTGCGACGGCACGTCTACGTTGAGCAGCACGGCGGTGTAGATCACCTTTTGCGCCGCGGCGACGCTTCCCGGGCTGGAATGGCTGGACAGGGAGCTACCGATCGTCACAGGCCCCTTGCCAGGCGTGATGAGCATCTGCGTGCTTCCTGCCATTTCGTCATTATCCCGGCTGTCTGCAAAGCTGTACCAGAGGTCTATCAGGTAGCGCCCATCAACAGGGTCGGCGCTCGAGAGTTCGACGTCGAGCTGACCGCCCCGTGTAGTGATCGAGTCCTTCAGGGGCTCTCCCGGTGTCAGGAAGGCGTTTAGCTGAGCTTTGCTGACACCCGGCGCTATATCGCTTAAATCGTTTTGGCCGAACGGCCGGCGAGCTGCGCTACCGAGTGAGGCGGCGCACTCCTCTACGGGCAGGTGGCTGTTGGCGCAATCGTATTCGACCACCTCGACCTGGATGCGCAGGGGCGTTGCCTCTGCCAGCAGGCGGCTGCCGGGTAGCACGGCAAGGAACAGCGCCAGGAAAACGTGGGAGATGGTGCTGCAGGAATGACGCATAAGGAATCCCTCACCTGGCCTGACTTCGAATGAACATACCCCGGCACCCCCACGACAGTCAAAGAACCTGCCCGTGTCATTGACCGGGGATTGCCAGCCCGCAGCCCGCTATACTGTGCGGCATGAACAAGGCAGCATCTGCACTACAGAGTAAATTGCCAAATGTCGGCACCACCATCTTCACGGTGATGTCGGCGCTTGCCAATGAATGCGGCGCGCTGAATCTTTCCCAGGGGTTCCCGGATTACGACGGGCCGGAAGCCCTGCGCGAAGCACTGGGGCGCCACGCCATGGCGGGCAACAACCAGTACGCGCCGATGGCGGGCGCCTTGCCCCTGCGGGAGCAGATCGCCGCCAAGCTGAAGCGCTACTACGACGTGGAAGCCTGCCCGGACGCTGAGATCACGGTGGTACCGGGCGCTACCGAGGCAATCTATTGCGCCATCACTGCGTGCATCCAGCCGGGTGATGAGGCAATCATTTTTGACCCGGCCTACGACAGCTACGAGCCGGCCATCGAGCTCAGCGGCGGCATCACGCGGCATATTCCGCTCACCACGCCGGACTTCGGTATCGACTGGCAGCAGGTCGAAGACACGATCAACGACCGCACCCGACTCATCATCATCAACTCGCCCCACAACCCCAGCGGCGCGATTCTGCGCGATGCCGATCTCAGGCAACTGGAGGCCCTGGCGGAAGCCCATGACCTGCTGGTGGTCAGCGACGAGGTGTACGAGCACCTGGTATTTGACGGCGAGCGCCACTGCTCCGTACTGCAGTACCCGGGGCTGCGCGCGCGCAGTTTCGCCGCCTTTTCCTTCGGCAAGACTTTCCATATCACCGGTTGGAAAACCGGCTACTGCGTGGCCCCGCCGGCACTCACCGCGGAACTGCGCAAAGTGCACCAGTTCGTGGCCTTCGTGGCAGTCACACCCGTGCAGCTGGCGCTGGCCGACTTCATGGCACAGGACCCGGACTTTGCGGCCACACTCGGTGGCTTCTACCAGGCCAAGCGCGACAGCTTCTGCGCGGCTATCGAAGCCTCACGCTTTAGCTACACGCCCAGCGCAGGCACCTACTTCCAGCTGCTGGACTACAGCGCCATAGGCGAGGAGCCCGACCGGACTCTGGCCGAGCGCCTGACACGGGAACACGGCATTGCCTCGATCCCGGTATCGGTGTTCTGCGAACAGCCGCTGAACGGCCACTACCTGCGCTTCTGCTTTGCCAAGACCGACGCGGTGCTGGACCAGGCGGGCGAGATCCTGTGCAGCATCTGATGGTTGCTTACCGCCGCCGGGGAGTGAGGGCATGAGCGACCTGCATATCGCCATGGTGCAAAGCGAGCTGGCCTGGGAAGAACCCAGCGCCAACCGCGAGCACTTTGAGCGTGCCCTGGAAGACCTGCCGCGGGAGGTAGACCTGGTGCTGCTGCCGGAGATGTTCAGCACCGGCTTCTCGATGAATGCCGAGGTGCTGGCAGAGCCCGTGGGCGGCGAGACTGAAGCCTGGCTGCAGGCGCTGGCCGCGGAGCAAGATGCGGCGATAACCGGCTCCCTGCCGGTACGTGACGGCAACGCCATCTACAACCGGCTGCTGTTCGCCACCCCCGACGGCCACTGCCGGCACTACGACAAGCACCACCTGTTCACCATGTCCACTGAGAACGATCACTACAGCGCAGGCAATGCGCGCCTGGTTGTGGAATGGCGCGGCTGGCGCATCTGCCCGATGGTCTGCTACGACCTGCGCTTCCCGGTGTGGATGAGAAATCGCCCGGCGGGCGACCCGGGTCACTACGACCTGCTGGCCATCATCGCCAACTGGCCCGCCAAGCGCAGCCACCACTGGCGTTCGCTGCTGCTGGCCAGGGCGATCGAGAACCAGGCCTATTGTGTCGGGCTGAATCGCATTGGCCGTGATGGCAATGGTCTCGACTACACGGGAGACAGTCTCGCTTTCGCTGCGGATGGACAGCTGCTGGTCGATTGTGAGGACCGCGCGGGCGTGTTCACGGTGACACTTGAGCGTGAACCCCTGGACATTTATCGCAGCAAGTTTCCGCTACTTCCTGACGCTGACACGTTCACCCTGGAGTAGGGCCGGCTGCAAACCGGCAGACCTTCCATGCTTAGGAAGTGAACCGCGGGTAAGGAAGACTTACCCGCGTTCTGAGAGGAGTTTACCGAGCCGGTCGAGGTCGTTGACCACTCGCCACTGGCCGCCGCCCGCTTCGACCTTCTGCCGCCACAGGGCCAGCCGGTCGAGGTACTCGCGGGGGTCGACGTTATCGGTGCGCAGCTTGGTAACGTTTACCGCCACCACTTCGACATCGTCAAAGGACAGCTTGATATCGCGGTTGTAGCCCGCCGGCAGCTCTTCCTGCATGTCGGAGAAGATCAGGATGGTCTTGTGTCCGACCTCGTGCTCGGTGAGGTACTCGTCGGCCTGCAACAGGCCACCGGAAATGTCGGTATAGGCGGCCGATCGGGTGCTGTCGATGAACTCGTCGATCTTGTCGAGAAAGGCGCGCTTTTCCTGGTTGGCGGTACTGGGCCGGTCGCTGAAAGTCGTCTTGGCGATGATGTCCTTCTCGCTGAAGCTGCCGGTATCGATGCGGGCCACCGCGAAGGCGTCCCCGGAATCGAGCTGGGTCAGCAGGTAGGCGATGATCTGCCGTGCCTTCTGCAGTTCGGCGGTGTAGGTGCCGGAAGTATCCAGCAGCATGTACACGCCGCGATTGCTCGGGCCCTCGGGCGCCGAGCAGCTCAGCGGCACAAAGCCGATCAGGACAATCAGTGCTGTTCTAAGGAGTTTTTCCATAGTCCGCTTACCCCGTCATCCTGGGTTTTCTTCTGCTGCTCTTCCCGCTCGGGGAGGCCACGAAAGCGCGTTTCCAGCCACAGCGGCAGGAAGGCGATGGCATCGCAGACCTCGGCGAGGAACGGGCCCATGCCACGGAACAGGGCGCCGGAGATTCGCAGCACCGTCGCCAGCACGCGAATCAGCGCCACGGTGAACATGCCGAGCACGGTGCGCAGGGAGTGAATAAAGGTTTCCAGCGGAATCGCCACGAAGGTCAGCGCAAACGGCAGTATGAAGCCCATGCCCATCTGTGCAGCGGTAGTGATCCACATGAACGGCGGCGGGCCTGCCGCCAGCTCGTCGCCCCGCAGCATGGCCGCAGTGGCCAGTTCGTCCTGCACGAGGATTTCGCGCATGAAGGCGAGGCCGGCCTCGACCAGCGCCAGCGAGGTGAGAATGCCCAGGGAAATCCACACCATCCGTATCCGCAGGCGATCGTCCAGTGAGCTGATCACCGGGAACAGCCGGGTGATACGCAGTGACTCCATCAGGAACAGGCCCATGGAGATTTCCACCATGATGATCACCAAAGCGGCGATATCCGCCACCTGCATGCTGCCGATGGTGCTGGTGCCGCCGACCATTTCCGCCATGGGCCGGGCGATCAGGTTGAAGTTGATGATGGCGCCGCCCACGGCAATGGCCAGCACAAAGCTGGAGATAAAGAACTGGGTCAGGGAGGAAGAAGACAGGCGCCGGATGGCGGAGTCTGAGCCCTGGTTGATCTCGGCGTAGTCCTTCATGTGGTTGTCGATGGCGCCGGCGCGATCCAGCAGGCGCTGCAGGCGGGTCTCGGCGCCGGCCAGGCGGCGTACCAGCTCCTGCCAGTGAGGCCTGGCGCGGCTCAGCAGGCGATGGCGCTCGCGGGAGTCCTTGCGGTACTCGTCGATGGCGCGCTCTTCCATATCGCTGATGGACTGGTGCACGCTTTCCAGCATGGTGGCCACCATGCCCTCTGCCTTGGGAATCTGGGCGATAGCGGCAACCGCTTCGGTCCAGCCATGGGGCGCCGGCGGCACTTCCCGGGAGCGCTGGTAGTCGTCTTCAATGGCGGTGATGGCCTCGCTGACCTGGCGGTGCAGTGCCGGGTAGTCACCCAGCTCCTTGCGAACCGTGTGGTCGATGCGCTCGAATTCGCGCTCCACGGCGCGTTCGGCGGCCTGTCGCCCCTGCTCCAGCAATACTTCGCGGTTGCGTGCCTGCAGAGCCTGCTCGGCGTGCTTCAGCGCCACGCTGCCCATGCGGCAGGCGCGGTACAGGGTGTTGCCGGCGTGCAGCAGGCCGGCGCGCAGGGAACTGCGGCTGAAGTACACCACCAGCGACAGCACCAGGAACAGTATCAGTAGCGATAGTCCTGGGTAGGGGGTAATTCCGAGTAGATCTGACCAGCTCATAACGAAGCCCTCCAATTTCCCTATTGATGGCAGGGAGGGGGCTCAGGCGCCAATGGCTGACCAGCAGAATGTGACCGGTGTCACAGACGCTTGATGCGGCTTTCGGGGACTGTGACAGCTGTCGGCGGGCTAGAAAAAACGCTGAGAAACCGGGAAGAAAATGCTCCCGGAGCGGCGCCGAAGGCCGCTCCGGGAGCAGGGATTACGCGCTTACTCCATGCGGCCTTCGGTGGCGATGCTGGCTACCACGCGACGGTTGGCGGCGCGCCCCGCCTCGGTGTCATTGCTCTCGATCGGCTGCGATTCGCCGAAGCCTTCCGCCGTGAGGCGTGAAGCCGCAATACCGAAGCGGTTGGTCAGTACCTCGATGACGGAATCGGCGCGGCGCTGCGACAGGCCCAGGTTGTAGGCCTCGGGGCCCATGCTGTCGGTGTGGGCCTCGATGGTGGTGGTCACCTCCGGGTGGCGCTTCATGAAGTCCGCCAGGGCTTGGATGTCGTCCAGGAAGTTCGGGTCCACGTTGGCGGAATCAAAGCCGAAGTTCACTTTCAGCTGCACTGACTCACCGGCAATGAAGCGGGGCTCGCAACCGCGGGCGTCTACGCGCCGACCGGCGGGCGTGCCCGGGCAGGCATCGTCTTCGTCGAGCACACCATCGCCGTCGCTGTCCAGCGGCTCAGGTTCGGGCTCGGGTTCAGGAGCAGGCTCGGGCTCCGCTGCACGACGTCGCGGTTGCGGCGTGCCGAGGCGGTAGGACAGGCCGATGGACACCGTGAAGTCGCTGGTGTCATCGTCAAAACCGAACAGGTAGCGGGCATCACCGCGCAGGCTGAAGTTGTCGGTAAAGTACCAGTGCACGCCGCCGCCGAAGTTGGCCTCGTTGTCGACCTCGTCGAGGTTGCCGTTGGGCACATCCCACTCACGTTCAAGCTGGCCGCCACCCGCCGCCAGGTAGGGCTGCAGGTTGCCACGGGGCTTCAGGTAATACAGCGCATCCAGGTGCCAGCGCAGGGTATCCACGTCGAAACCGTTGTCTCCGTCGGCTTCGCCATCGCTATACCAGAACTCGGTCGCCCAGCGCTCGGTAAAGCGGAATTCGATGGCGCCGAAGTAGGCGGAATCATCATCTACCTCCCGGTCATCGTCGAAAATGTTATAGCTGCCGCCTGCCGAGAAGGTGATGGGTGGGCCTTCGGCCGAGGCCGTAGACGCCACGGCCAGCAGTGCTGCGAGCAGCAGGGCGAGAGGGGCATGTGAACTGGGCATGGGGGCTAGCTCCTTATTTGCTTGTTGTGCGGATGCCGTGCGGTGCAAGCATAGCAATCACGTGTCGAAATCACTATTCCAGCAGAGTTTTGTGCAGCTTTCGTGAAGCTCACCAACCGAGGCGCGCCTTGATGAAGGGGATCGTCAGGGTCCGCTGCAGGGCCATGGAATCCCGGTCCAGCCGCTCGAGGAGGTCCATCAGCGCGCTCATGGCGCGCGGCGCCCGCGACAGGATGTAGCGCGCCGCCTCATCCTCGAGGTGCAGGCCGCGGCGTTGGGCGCGAAACTGCAGGATGGCCAGCTTGTCCGGGTCCCCCGGTGCGGCCAGCTGGAACACCACCGCCCAGCTGAGGCGGGAAGCCAGGTCCGGCAAGCTGACCGGCAGCTGGCGCGGTGCCGCATCGGCGGCAATCAGCAGCCGGCAATCGCTCTCGCGCGCGCGGTTTATGCAGTTGAACAGGGCCAGTTCCCAGTCCGGGTCGCCGACCACCGCGTGCAGATTGTCGAGGCATACGCGGGACAGGGATTCCACTCCGTCGAGCACCTGGTCCGGAGACATCCCGCTGAGCTGCTCGAGCGGCAGGTACAGGGCATCCCCATCCGGCTGGGCGTGACAGACCGCCTGCAGCAGATGGCTGCGGCCGCAGCCGGTCGGGCCATGCAGGTACAGTGCGGGTTCACCACCCATGTCGGTTTGCCCCTCAAGGGCAATACGCAGCGGCCCCAGCGCTTCACTGAACAGGAAGTTCTCGAGGGTTGCGTCGTCGCGCAAATGCACGGGCAATGCCAACTGTGCCACTTCAGCCGCCATTACCCGCCTTCAATACGCCATCGTCCATGCGCTACTCGTTGTCGCCGGCATAGAAGTCCGAGGCCTTGTAATAGTCCTTCACGTGACGCAGCAGCACGGCGATCACCGCCGCCACCGGCAGGCCCACCAGTACGCCGACAAAACCCGCCAGCTGGCCCCCGGCCAGAACTGCGAAGATGACCGCCACCGGGTGCAGGCCGATGCGGTCACCTACCAGGTAGGGTGTGAGGATATAGCTCTCGATCATCTGGGCCACGGTAAACACTGCCGCCACGCCCAGCAGCGCACTGAACTCGCCAAACTGTATCCAGGCGGCGATGGCCGCCGCCCCGATCCCCATGACCGTACCCAGGTAAGGCACAATGGCGAACAGGCCGGCAAAGACGCCGATGGCCACCGCGACGTTGAGTCCGATGATCATCAGGCCGGCTGAGTAGATGAAGGTCAGCGCCATCATCACCAATAGCTGGCCGCGCAGGAAGGCGCCGATGACCTCGTCACATTCCTGCGACAGCTCTTCACCCTTGCCCTGCCAGTCTTCCGGCAGCAGGTTCATGAGCTTGGGCGTGATCTTGTCCCAGTCCCGCAACAGGTAGAAGGCCACCACAGGCACCAGCACTGCATTACCCAGGGACAGGGCCAGGTTGGCGCTGGAACTGCCCACGTAGCGGCCCAGGGCTGCCAGCATCTTGCCGAGGGACTGCCAGTTTTCCGCCAGGGTGCGCTTGATCTGCAGGCGCGGCACCGACTCCGGCGGCAGGTCCAGGATATTCTGCAGCCAGGGCAACACGCTGGTCGTGGCCCACTCATAGGCCACCGGGATGCCCCGCACCAATACATTCACCTGACTCAGCAGCAGCGGCAGCATGATCGCGGCGGAACCCATAAACAGCAGCGTGAGGCCCAGGAACACCAGGCTTACTGCCAGGCTGCGGCCCATGCCGCGGGCCTCGAGCCAGTCGGTGACCGGGTCACCCAGGTAGGCGATGAGGGCGCCAATAACAAACGGCGACAGGATCGGTCGCAGCTCATAGACCAGCCACAGCAGTACCGCCAGGGCCAGCAACAGCGGCAGCCCCAGAAACTGCCGGCTGGGGCGCATCATTGATTCCATCGGTAGACCAGGTCGAGGTTGATGGGGCCGCGCCGCAAGGGCTGGGCCGCTTCAACGCGCTCGAGGCGACGGCTGAGAGAGACAATACGGTCGAGCTGTTCCGGTTCTGCCTGGGCCGAGAGCCTGAACACCACGGACTCCCCCTCCAGGTAGGCCGGCCAGACATCGTCTACCAGCTCCACATCCCTGAACAGGCGCAGCACCCGCTGGTACTCGGCAAAATCCCCCACCGCGTCGACCCGCACCAGAACTTCCTGGCCCTGGCTCGCGCCGGCTGCCACGGCGTAGCGCTCCGCCATGCGATTGGCCACGAAATCCACCATATTGGCGGAGAACACCGGGGCGGCCTCGCCGTAGAAGCTGGCCGCAGACGATTCCTGGTTGTGCAGGTACACCCAGTCGCCCATCCAGCGCTCGCCGGGCAATGCCGTCACGCGGGCCGCCAGCACATTGGCGACGCCATAGCGCCGCGAGGCGCCGAAAATGGCAAGTTCATCCATGCGCCACAGTTGGTGGACATCCAGTGCCAGGGTGTCCTGCAAGTCATAAAGCGGGTAGACCGCGGGCACGCCGCGCCGCTCGAGCTCCAGGGCCAGGCGCTCGAACAGGGCAGGGTCGGTTTCCGCGCTGGCCAGGCGGCGACCGGTGCCGTCATCGACCACCAGCCATACCAGCAGCGGTGGGCGATTGGCGGTCCACAGGGGCGCCCGGGCTTCGAGCAGCAAGTCGTTGACGAGCTGGGGGTCGAAGTGCACCTGCAGCAGCAGGCTGTCGTCTTCCTCGGCGCGCAGGTAGCGGTAACGCTGCATGTAGTCGGATGCGCTTTCCAGGGACTGCTGAAGCACGGGATTGTCGAGCACCGCCGGGTCACCCGAGGTCTTGATGAAAACCTGGGCCAGACCGGCACTGGTGGCGCGGTTGAGCGCCGACGGCGAGTGGTCCGCCACCGGCACCAGGGCGCGGTGCAGGTCTTCCACCACCACTGCCTGCGCTGCCTGTGACCACAGCAGAACCGTCAGGGCCAAGGTTGCCAGCAGCCTCACGAAATTTGTCTCGAGGAGTTCATCGCCCGCGGATTTTAGCAGTACCGGGGCGCGCGGCGACAGGATAGAATAGCGCCTTTTTCCGCACCCCTGCCGAAATGAGCGACAAGCCCGCCACACCCCAATCCCTCAGCTACAAGGATGCCGGCGTCGATATCGATGCCGGCGAAGCGCTGGTCCAGCGCATCAAGCACGTGGCGAAACGCACTCACCGGCCAGAGGTCATGGGTGGCCTCGGGGGCTTCGGCGCACTCTGCGAAATTCCCGCCGGTTACCGTGAACCGGTGCTGGTCTCGGGTACCGACGGCGTCGGCACCAAGCTCAAACTCGCCATGGACCTCTGCGTTCACAACAGTATCGGCATCGACCTGGTGGCCATGTGCGTCAACGACCTGGTGGTGGCAGGCGCAGAGCCGCTGTTCTTCCTCGACTACTACGCCACCGGCAAGCTGTCTGTGGATACCGCCGCAGCGGTGGTCGAGGGCATCGGTCGCGGCTGTGAACTGGCGGGCTGCGCCCTGGTAGGTGGCGAAACGGCGGAAATGCCGGGCATGTACCAGGGCGAAGACTACGACCTGGCGGGCTTCTGCGTCGGTGTGGTGGAGAAATCCGGGATCATCGACGGCAGCAAGGTTCGCGCCGGCGACGTGTTGATCGGCCTCGCCTCCAGCGGCCCCCACTCCAACGGCTACTCGCTGATCCGTAAAATCATCGAGGTGTCCGGCAGCGACCTGGCTCAAGACTTCAACGGCAGCAGCCTGGGCCAGACCCTGCTGGAGCCCACCCGCATCTACGTCAAGTCGCTGCTGAGCCTGTTTGACGCCGTGGAAGTCCGCGCCCTGTGCCACATCACCGGTGGCGGCCTGCTGGAAAACCTGCCGCGGGTCCTGCCCGCCGGCTGCGGCGCTACGATCGAAACCAGCAGCTGGCAGTGGCCGCAGATCTTCCACTGGCTGCAGTCACAGGGCAACGTGGACAGCCGCGAGATGTACCGCACCTTCAACTGCGGCGTGGGCATGGTGGTGTGTGTGGCCGCGGCGGATGCCGACGCCGCCCTCGCCAGCCTCGAGGCCAGCGGCGAGACGGCCTGGCAACTGGGTGAGATCAGCGAAGATGCCGGTCAGGCAGTGGTGCTGAACGGGCTGTGAAGCTCGCGGTACTGATTTCCGGTAGTGGCTCCAACCTGCAGGCGTTTATCGACGCCTGCAACGCCGGCACCCTGCCTGCCGAGATCGCGGTGGTGCTCAGCAACAAGCCCGAGGCGGGCGGTCTGGCGCGCGCTGCTGACGCCGGTATTCCGACGCGGGTGGTCGATCACCGACAGTTCGAATCGCGCGAGGCCTTCGATGCGGCCATGCTCGAGGCGCTCGCGCCTTTCGCCCCCGATCTCGTCATCCTGGCGGGATTCATGCGCATTCTCACGCCCGACTTTATCGCCGCCTTCCGCGGCCGACTGCTGAATATCCACCCTTCCCTGCTGCCGAAGTACCCGGGGCTCAAAACCCACCAGCGCGCGCTGGACGCCGGCGACAGCGAAGGCGGCGCCACCGTGCACTTTGTCACCGAGGAGCTGGACGGCGGCCCGCCGGTGCTGTTTGCCCGGGTACCGATCCAGGCCGACGACAGCGCCGAGACGCTCGCCGCCCGGGTACAGATGCGTGAACACCAGCTCTACCCGCAGGCTGCGCGCTGGTTCCTGGAGGGACGGCTGGTGCTGGAGAATGATCGCGCCCTGCTGGACGGGGCAGCGCTACCGGCTGGTGGCGCCGACCTGGATTCGATCCCGAAAACCGATTCGACTACTTGAGCTGGCCCAACGCACGCGCCGCGCCTTCGACATAGCGCTGTTCGGTGCGTATGCGCTCTGCCGCCACCGGGTCCGGCGCCAGCCGCAGGGCGTAGCCGAGCTGTGAGCGGGCTTCCAGCATGCGACCGTTGAGATAGAAGTACTGGGCCCGGGACTGGTGCAGTCCATAGGTATTACCGGTCAGCCCCTGGGTTTCCGCCAGTACGTACCAGACGTAGGGATCATTCTGGCGCCGGGCCGCCTGGGCAGTGAGAATTTCCTCTGCTTCGGTGTAGCGACCGGCCCGCAGGTGAGCCTTGGACACCGCCATGGTCAACGGGTAGTTGCCGGGCATCAGCATCCACTGGCGACCGAGCAGTGCCAGGGCGTCATCAAATTCACCGGACTCGATGTGTATGTCGGCCTCGGCCAGCAGGTAGGGCAGGTTGTCCGGGCGGTATTCTCGCAGCGGCGTGAGCAGTTCCATGGCCTCGGCGAACTTGCGCTGCCGGGTCAGCACCAGCACCAGGCCGTACTGCTGCGCCTCGGCGTTGCGGCCCTTGCGCTCCAGGCGCTTGCGGAACCAGGCCTCGGCCTCGTCGTCGGTGCGGAAGGTTGAGGACTTCACGCGCATGCGCATCAGCTGGAAGTCGGCATTGTCGTCATAGACCCGGCGCGGGTACTGGCGCGCCCGGTTGCGGGCATCGGCAATCCGGCTCTCGGTCAGCGGGTGGGTCATCAGGAATTCCGGCGGCCGCGCCGAGCCCCGGTACTGGGACTGCATGACCTCAAACATATTGGCGGCGCCGTTGGGGTCGAAGCCGGCGCGGGCAAGGTTCTGGATGCCGACCCTGTCTGCCTCTTTCTCGTGAGCGCGGCTGAAGCGCAGCCGGCTCTGCTGGGCGGCCGCCTGGCTGCCGGCAATGGTGGCAATACCCGCATCACCGGCCCCCGCCACCACCGCCACCATGCCGCCAAGCAGTCCCAGCAGGGTAGGGATCTGGCTGCGCTGGGCGGCCTCAACGCTGCGCGACCAGTGGCGCTGGCTGACGTGGGCCAGTTCGTGGGTGAGCACCGAGGCCAGCTGCGCCTCGCTACCCGCCTTTTCCACCAGGCCGCTGTGCACCCCCACCACGCCACCGGGCACCGCGAAGGCGTTGATGGAATCGGCCTGCACTGTGATCAGCTCCAGGCGGCGGTCCTCCAGCTCACTGGTCTCCGCCAGACGAAACAGTAGCGACTCCAGGTAATCCTGCATCAGCGGGTCTTCCAGTGCCGGCACCTGGCGACGGTAGGACATCAGCCAGACCCGGCCCATCATGTACTCCTGGCCCACCGGGATCACCCCGGTCTCGCCCATGGTCGGCAGGTCGTTGCGCTGGGCAGAGGCGGACCCGGCCAGCAGCAGGGCGGTCAGGAAAGGCAGAATCAGTGCGCGCATGGGCATTAGGAAGCTCACCCTCAGGTGCGCGGCAGGGTCACCCCGGTCTGGCCCTGGTACTTGCCGCCGCGGTCCTTGTAGCTGGTTTCACAGACCTCGTCGGACTCGAAGAACAGCATCTGGGCGACGCCCTCATTGGCGTAGATCTTCGCCGGCAGGTTGGTGGTGTTGGAAAATTCCAGGGTCACGTGCCCTTCCCACTCGGGCTCCAGCGGCGTCACGTTGACGATGATGCCGCAGCGGGCGTAGGTCGACTTGCCCAGGCACACGGTCAGCACGTTGCGGGGAATGCGGAAGTACTCAACCGTAGACGCCAGCGCGAAAGCATTGGGCGGGATGATGCAGTACTCGCCGTGAATGTCCACGAAGCTCTTCTCGTCGAAGTTCTTCGGGTCCACCGTCGCTGAGTGGATGTTCGTGAACACCTTGAAATGCTCGGAGCAGCGCACGTCGTAGCCGTAGCTGGAGGTGCCGAAGGAGATGACCCGCTGCTCGTTGACGTAGCGCACCTGTTCGGCCTGGAAGGGCTCGATCATGCCCTCATTCTCGGCCATGCGCCGAATCCACTTGTCTGACTTGATACTCATGAAAACCCTGTAAAGGCAGCCGATCGGCTGCTCAATCGTTGCTGATGACTATTTCGGGGCCGCCGCCGTTTTCGGAGGCGGCCAGTGCCGCGGCGACGCCGTCGGCAATCGCCAGGTAGCTGGCGGCTTCGGCGCTGTCGGGAGCGGCGACCACCGTGGGTCGGCCGCTGTCGGTCTGCTCGCGAATCGACAGCGCCAGCGGCAGCACGCCCAGCAGCTGGACACCGTACTCAGCGGCGATGCGCTCGCCGCCGGCCTCTCCAAAGATGTGCTCCTGGTGACCGCATTTGCTGCAGGTGTGTACCGCCATGTTCTCGACAATTCCCAGCACCGGGATACCGACCTTGGCGAACATCTCGATGCCCTTGCGGGCGTCCAGCAGGGCGATGTCCTGGGGCGTGGTGACGATCACCGCACCGGAGACCTTTGCCTTCTGGGACAGGGTGAGCTGGATGTCACCAGTACCCGGTGGCATGTCGATCACCAGGTAATCGAGCTCACCCCACCAGGTCTGCTCCAGCATCTGCTGCAGGGCGCCCCCGGCCATGGGCCCGCGCCATACCATGGGCGTGCGTTCGCTGACCAGGTAGCCCATGGACATGGTGGCCAAGCCGTGGGCTTCGATGGGCAGCAGGTACTTGCCGTCTTTCTGTTCCGGCTGCTGCGCTTCCGGAATGCCCAGCATCACCTGCTGGCTGGGCCCGTAGACGTCGGCATCCAGCAGCCCGACCTTCCCCCCTCGCGCTTGCAGCGCCAGGGCGAGATTGACAGCCGTGGTGGATTTGCCCACGCCGCCCTTGCCTGAGGCAACGGCGATGATGTGCTTGACCTGGTTCATGGAGACGTCCGAGTGGCGCGGAGGGCGCTAGTATAAGCAGCCCCCCTGTTGTCCTCAATCACGCCGCTAGCCAACCCCACTCAGAGGCTGGCATCAATGAAGTCGGCCAGGTCTGAGCGGAATTTCACCAGCGAGGGCGGGTGAACGTACATCATGTGGCCGGCCTCGTAATACTCGATCGCCACGTTGCCACGCAGGCTGTCAGGCAGCGGCATCTGGTCGATGAAATACTCCGACGCGCGGTAGGGTGTGGCGAGGTCAAAATAGCCCTGCTGCACCAGCACCTTCATGTCCGGGTTGCGAATAATGGCGTAGGCCAGGTCGACGCCGGTATCGGCGGGCGTCATGTAGCCGTTCCTGGGGTCCTTGTGCATGCGATCCCAGTGGCGCCACAGGCCGCCGGACACCACGTACTGGCGGTCGATCTCCACCCCGAGGTCGGTGCGGATGTAGTCGTTGAAGGTGGCGACAAAGCCCGGACCCACGGAGCTCATGTAGGGGTCGAAAGGCATGCTCTCGGCCAGCGCGTTGGTGGTGTAGCCGAAGAAACGCGAGTCGATGCGGCCGGCGAGCTGGTCGCGGTCGCGCAGCAGCTCCTGCACGAACTGGCCCTCGGTGACGCGGAAGTCAGCCCGCTGCCAGAAGATCGGCGTGGTGCCGGTGTAGGCCGCCAGCTGCTCTGCCACGCGCTGGCGCTCGGCGGCGCCGGCCCGGGCCCCCTTGACCAGCACCGTCAGGTAATCAGAGATAGCGAATTCGTCCACTTCTGCCAGGAAGGCCTGGAAGTCGGCGGGCTTGTTGGCCAGCGCATCGTGGAACCAGGCGGTGGCGGCGTAGGTAGACAGGGCCATCGGGTAGCCGGTGATCAGATTGGCCACGCCGACACCGCCGCCGCCGGCGGAATCCATGTACGGTGAAACCAGCACCACACCGTTAAGGCCGATGTTATGCCGGGTCAGCAGGTCGAAGCTGACGCCACCGGCGCGCATGCCGCCGTAGCTCTCACCTAGGATGAACTTGGGGGAGGCCCAGCGATCATTCTCGGAGATGTACTGCGCGATGAAATCGGACACCGACTTGATGTCGTTGTCCACACCCCAGAAATCCTTGCCTTCAGCCTCGCCCAGCGGACGCGAGAAGCCGGTGCCGATCGGGTCCATCATCACCAGGTCGACCTTGTCGATGATGCTGTATTCGTTGTCCTTGCGCTTGAAAGGGCCCTTGCCGTTCACCGCCAGGTCTTCCACCACAGTGATCTGCGGGCCCAGCACCCCCATGTGCAGCCACATGGATGCCGAACCGGGGCCGCCGTTCCAGGCAAACATCACCGGCCGGGTGGCCTTGTTTTCGCCCTCTTTCTCGTAAGCGGTGTAGCCGAATTCGGCAATGGGCGTGCCCTCGTCATCGCGCATGATCAGCGTGCCGGCAGTGGCGCGATAGCGCACTCGCTGGCCCTGGACGCGGATCTCGTGCTGGCTGACAAAGCGCTGGGGCTCGGCCTCGACCGCGGGGCTGTCGCTCTCGTTCTCGTGTTCATCGGCCACTGCCGCCAGGGGCAGCAACAGGATCAGGCAAAACAGGGTCTGAAGGGTTTTCACGGAAAGTCTCCTTGATTATCAGGCGATACCGGGCGGCGCCACACGGTCACAGCGAGCGCCCGGCCGGGGTCCAGCGCCAAAAGCCCGCAAGTATAACCCGAGTCGGCTTCGCCGCAGCCCGTTGCAGGGCTATCTCCAAGGGCTATGCTGAAGCCATAACAACAAGCGGGGGTTCGACATGGATATCGGTTCAATCAACTGGCTGGCGGTGCTGGTCAGCGCAGTTTCAGCCTTTGTACTCGGTGGCATCTGGTACGGACCAATTTTCGGCAAAGCCTGGCAACGCCTTGAAGGCCTCAGCGACGAGGAAATCCAGGGCGGCAGCATGCCGATGATCTTCGGCGGCGCCTTTGTGCTCAACCTGGTGATGGCCAGCTCGCTGGCGCTGCTGCTGCAACTGCACCCGGCCCCTGCGTTGATGTCGGGAGCCTCCGTAGGCGGCCTGCTGGGCCTGACACTGATCGGTTCCGCCTACGGCATCAGCTACCTGTTCGGCCGCAAGCCGCTGGCGCTGTGGTTGATCGACGCCGGCTACATGGTCGTGTTCATGACCCTGATGGGAGCCATTCTCGGCGCCTGGCGTTAAGCGGCTGGCCTACGGCCAGTGGCGCACGGCCAGTGGCGCACGGCCAGTGGCGCACGGCTAGCGGTTGCGGCCCAGCTTCTCGTGGGCGTCCACCCACTCGTTGGTGCCTGTCTTGCGGTCGACGCGGGTCGCGGCGCCCAATGACAGCTCGCCGGCCACCACGACACCGGCGGCAATTTCCAGCAGCTTCATCACCTTGCCAGGGCCGTAGCAGTCCATGACTTCCAGGCATTCGCGCTGGGTGGACAGGCCGGTGCCGCCGCCGTAGGTGGCCATGATCAAGGCGGGCAAGGTGACGGAGAAGTACAGGTCACCTTCGCGGGTCACATAGTTATAAACCGTGCACTGGTTGGCCTCGCCGATATTGGCGGCGTCCTGGCCGGTGGCCAGGAACATGGCCGCCAGGCCGTTGGCCGGGTGGGCCGCGTTGTTGGATGAACCGGCCATGAAGGCACTCAGCGTCGAGATGCCGTAACCGTAGTGCATCTGCTCCGGCGTGATGCGCAGCACGTCTGCCAGCACTTCTCTCGGCAGGGTGATCTCTGCCGTCACCCGGCGGCCGCGGCCTTTCAGGGAGTTGACGTAGGAGGTGCGCTTCTCGGTGTCGAAGGAACCGGACAGCAGGTAGTGACGCAGGTAGGGAATCTGGCTGCGAATCCACTCACAGGCCACAAAGGTCGCCTTGCCGGTCATGTTCTGGCCGGCGGCGTCGCCGGTGGAGTAATCGAAGCGGGTGTGCACCATGTTGTGCACGATGTAGTGCTCGACCTCCAGCAGCTTGCCCACCGAGGTAGTGGATTCCGCCTGTGCCTTCACGGCATCGAAATTGGCGACCAGCCAGTCGCGAAAATCCCGGGCTTCACGGGCATTGCGGAAAATAAACGTCGGTGCGCGCTGCATGGCCTCACCGCAGACGGTGGTGGTCACACCGCCCGCCTCGCGAATCACGCGCATGCCACGATTGTAGGACGCCACGAGAGTCCCCTCGATAGTGGCCATGGGCACATAGAACTCGCCCTGGGCGTGCTCGCCATTGACCAGTAGCGGCCCCGCCAGGCCTATGGGAATCTGGGCTACCCCGAACAGGTGCTCGACATTGCCGGCCATGGTGTCCGGGTCGAAGGAAAAGCGCTTGCTGTGATCGAGCTTCGCAGGCGTCTTCTCTTCGATAAAGTGCTGGCGCTCTGCGATGATCTCGGGGGTGTAGTCGTTATCGTTACTGCGGGGAATCTTGTTGCTCATGAGGCTGCCGTTCGCAAAAGGCTAAAGAATAGCACTCTCTACGGCAGGCATGTTGGCGCGGTTCAGGCGTAGTGCGGGTAGACAGGGTCGTACATGTGCTCGCGAATGGCAGCCTCCAGGTTCTCGGGTAGCTCTCTGCCTGCCAGGCCACTGCGCTGGGCTTCACTGGCCACCGCGGCGGCAATCGCCGCGGAGACATCACGAATTTTCGCCAGCGCCGGATAGATGCGGCCAACCGCCAGGTCATCTTCTTCCACCAGGTGAGCCAGGCAATTGGCGGCGGCCAGGAACATCTCGTCGGTTACCCGGCTGGCCTGGCTGTAGAGGGCGCCGAGCCCGACGCCCGGGAAGATGTAGGCGTTGTTGCCCTGCCCGGGTACGAAGGTCTGGCCGCCCAGTTTTACCGGGTCGAAGGGGCTGCCGCTCGCATAGATGGCCTTGCCGTCACTCCAGCTATAGGCCTGCTCGGCGGTGCACTCGGCTTTGGAAGTGGGGTTGGAGAGCGCAAACACGATGGGGCGATCGTTCAGCTCGCACATTGCCCGCACCACTTCCTCGGTGAAGGTCTGGGGTTGGCCGGCACAGCCGATGATTGCGGTGGGCTGGAGGGTTTGCACCGCCGCCAGCAGGTCGTCGGTGTGTTCGCCGGCGTGGGCGTAAGGCTGCTTTTGCGGCTGGATGCTGGCACGGTCAGAAGTCAGCAGGCCCTGTGAATCCATCATCCAGCAGGCCGCCCTGGCCTGGCTCTCGTCAGTGCCCTCCTGCTGCATGGCGCTGACCAGGCAATCGGCGATACCGATCGCCGCCTGTCCGGCGCCCAGGAACAGCACTTTCTGGTCAGACAGGCGCTCGCCGGTAATGCGCATCGCTGCCATCAGCCCCGCCACGGCCACGGCGCCCGTGCCCTGGATGTCATCGTCAAACAGGCAGTACAACTGACGGTAGTGTTTGAGCAGGCGGAAGGCATTGGCATTACCGAAGTCCTCCAGCTGTACCAGCACGTCCGGGAATACCTCGTGCACGGCCTGCATGAACTCCTCGATCAACTCATCGTACTCGGGGCCGCGCACCCGCCTGCGCTCCAGCCCGGTGTAGAGCGGGTCGTTGAGCAGGGCTTCATTGTTGGTACCAACATCCAGGGTGATGGGCAGACACTCGGTGGGCGCAATGCCGGCACAGGCGGTGTAGAGGGCCAGCTTGCCGACGGGAATGCCCATCCCGTAAGTCCCGAGATCGCCGAGGCCAAGGATTCGTTCGCCATCGGTCACCACGATGATGCGCGCTTCCCGGTGCGGCCAGTTCTGCAACAGCTCTGCCACCCGGCCGCGGTCGTCCAGCGAGATATAAAGCCCGCGCGGGCGGCGGTACACGTGCCCGAACTGCTGGCAGGCCTTGCCCACCGTCGGCGTGTAGATCAGCGGCATCATCCGCTCCACGTGGTGGGTAATGACGCGGTAAAACAGGGTTTCGTTGCGATCCTGCAGGGCGATCAGAAACAGGTAGCGCTCGAGGTCGGAAGCCTTGTTGTTGAGGTTATCCAGCACCCGCAGCTCCTGCTCGGCAGCCGAGTTGTGCCGCGGTGGTAACAGCCCGCGCAGGCCCAGCGCGTCACGCTCCGCCTCCGTGAAGGCGGTGCCCTTGTTATGCACCGGGTCATGCAACAACTTGACCCCGCGCTCGGTGGGTGCGGTATCGGCCATGTGAAAATTATATGCCGCTCGACGCCAGGCGCCTCAGCAGACCGACCTTCCCTTGGTCTACATCAAGATTCTCGACTACGCTGCAGTCATGGCTAAAGACATTGCACTGATCACCGGCGCCTCCTCGGGTATCGGCGAGGCGCTGGCCGGGGAATTCGCCGGCGGCGGCTTCGACCTGGTCCTGGTCGCCCGCAGCGAGGGCAAACTCAAGCAACTCGCCGGCAAACTGCGTTCGGCCCACGGCAACCGGGTGCACGTCATACCGGCCGACCTGACCCAGCGCACGGCCGCCAAAAAACTGCTGGCGACCCTGGCTGAGAAAAAACTCGAGGTCGAAGTGCTGGTAAACAATGCCGGCGTGCTGGAGCACGGCCGCTTTGTGGACATGCCGGCCGGCACGCACCAGCGGCTCATTGATCTCAATATCAGCGGCCTCACCGCCATGTTGAGCACGTTCCTGCCCGGCATGGTGGCGAGGGGCAGCGGGCGCATTCTCAACGTGGCCTCCATCGCTGCCTTCCAGCCACTGCCGGCACTGGCGAGCTATGCGGCCAGCAAGGCCTACGTGCTATCGCTGACGGAGTCCCTGTCAGAAGAATTGCGCGGCAGCGGGGTCACGGCCACTGCCCTGTGCCCGGGTGTGACCGACACAGGCATGCTCAGCGGCGCCCAGGCCAAGAGCGAAAACCTGGTGGTACCTGATTTCGCGATCGGCGACGTGGATGATGTGGCCAGCGCCGGCTACCGGGCCTGCATGAAGGGTGAAGTGATTTGTATCCCGGGTCTGGTCAACCAGCTCTCTACGTTCAGCAGCCGCAATACACCGCGCTGGCTGCTGCGCCGGATTACCGGCGCCATCGGCCGCTATACCACGCGCTAGGCCTCTCGCAGCGCCAGGCACAGCAGGCTGCCCAGCGCCCCCATCCCCGACAGCACGGCCACTACGCCGGTCACCCCGATGACGGCGGACAACGCACCGACCGAACCCGCCACCAGTAGCAGCACGCCGATCAGGGTATTACTCACGGCCACGTAGTCAGTGCGGCGGTTGCCGGAGGCGAGATCGACAACATAGGTCTTGCGACCGACCCGCACGCCGCTGTGGGCAATACTCAGCAGGAAATAGAGCACCGGGATGGTCCACAACGGTTCCAGCAGCGACGGCGCCAGCCAGGCCGTGAGCACCAGCACCAGTCCGCTGGCGCTGGTCAGCGCGGCGGCTATTGCCATCACCCGGCGGCTGCTGACATCGGCGAAGCGCCCCCAGACCGGACCACTCACCAGGCTGGCCGCTCCGGAGGCCAGAAGGAACAGCGCCAGCAGGGCCGGCGCACTGCCGGCACGCTCCTGGGCCATCAGTACGTAGAAGGGCGCGCTGAGCGCCGAACACATCAGTAGGGCCCGGGCAATAATGAAGTTGCGGAAGTCCACATCGGTCTTGAGCAGTGCCAGCCGTTGCAGCGCCTCGCGGCCAGCGTTCCCGCCGCCGTCAGTTTCGCCCGAGTATTCCACCACCTGGCTGTACACCAGTGCCGCCACCAACCACAAGCAGCCCGCTACCAGCAGCAGCTGGGCATAGAATTCATTCAGGTCACCGCGCCCGCCCAGCACCAGCAGCACTGCGGCAATACTCACCGTGACGAGGCCCGCCGCACTGGATGACCAGCCGGTGAGCTGGCCGCGACGCGACTTGGGAACGGTCTTGCCCAGCACGTCCTTGGAGGCTACCGAGCAGAAGCCGCGCGCCAGGCTGAACAGCACCAGGCTGGCGATGATGGCGTAGCCCGCAACGGCACCGCTGAGGGTCATGGATATCATCACCAGCAGAAATACCGCCCCGGCCTGCAACAGACTGCCGATCACCCAGACCCACTTGCGAACCGGCAGGCGGCGAATAAACCCGGCGATGGCCAGCTGGGGTAGCAGTGACCCTGACTCACGGATCGGAACCAGCAGGCCGATCATCCACGGCGGCACCGCGATGGAGGCTGCCATCCAGGGCAGCAGGGTCTTGGGACTGGCCAGCGCATCGCCCAGTTTGGTGAAGCCGTTGCTGATGAGGATGAGCAGGAAATTGCGAGGCGTTTCCCGGCAGGCGTCCTCAGAGATCTCCTTGCAGACCCGGGCGTCTTCTTCGTTGACCAGCTTGCTGTACAGGTCGTCGGCGAGGCTGGAGCCTGTGCTGCTATTCCCTGTGCTGCTATTAATAGTGGCCTCCACATGGGCTTTCGGCAGATTCAGGCTCGTAGGTACGTGCGCCACCTCGTGGCAGATGACCTCCAGCACTGCGGCGAACGAGCTCCAGCGCCGCGGCGGATGAGCCCCAAAGCCGCTCTCCAGCTGACCCCTGAGGGACTTTGCGGTATAGTGGCGCCCCTTTTTTCCAAGCCGGGAAACCCGTTCGCATGTCTGACCGCAGCGACCAGTCGAATGTTCGCGATATCCTCGTGACCAGCGCCCTACCCTACGCCAACGGCCCCCTGCACCTGGGCCACATGCTGGAACAGGTGCAGACGGATATCTGGGTGCGCTTCCAGCAGTCCCGCGGGCACAACTGTCGCTACGTCTGTGCCGAGGACGCCCACGGCACCGCCATCATGCTGACCGCCGAGGAGCTGGGCATCACGCCCCAGGAGCAGATCGACCGGATGCATGCGGCCCACCTGGCCGACAGCCGCGACTTCCATATCAATTTCGCCAACTTCCACACCACCCACTCGGAAGAGAACCGGGAGCTGAGCGAATCGATCTACCGGGCACTGAAAGCCAACGGCCATATTGCCGAGCGGGAAATTACCCAGGCCTTTGACCCGGAGAAACAGCTGTTCCTGTCTGACCGCTACATCAAGGGCACCTGCCCCAGGTGCAAGACCCCGGACCAGTATGGCGACAACTGCGAGGCCTGCGGCGCCACCTACAGCCCCAGTGACCTTATCGATGCCACCTCGGCGCTGTCCGGGGCGGCGCCGGTAGACAAGGCCTCGCTGCATTTCTTTTTCACCCTGCCCGCCTTTGCCGACATGCTCAGGGAGTGGACCAGCAGCGGCACCCTGCAGCCGCAGATTGCCAACAAACTGAAGGAGTGGCTGGAAGCCGGCCTGCAGGAGTGGGACATCAGCCGCGACGCGCCCTATTTCGGCTTCGAGATTCCCGACGCGCCGGGCAAGTATTTCTACGTCTGGCTGGACGCACCGATCGGCTACATGGCCAGCCACAAGAACCTCTGCGACCGTGAGGGCCTGGACTTTGATGCGGTGTGGGCTCAGGGCTCAAGCACCGAGCTCTACCATTTCATCGGCAAGGACATCATCAATTTCCACGGCCTGTTCTGGCCGGCGATGCTCGATTCGGCCGGCTACCGCACCCCGACGTCGATCTTTGTACACGGCTTCCTGACCGTGAACGGCACCAAGATGTCAAAATCGCGGGGCACTTTCGTCAACGCGCGCACCTACCTGGAGCACCTCGACGCCGAGTACCTCCGCTACTACTTCGCCGCCAAGCTGGGCAGCGGCGTGGACGATATCGACCTCAACCTCGAGGACTTTGTGCAGCGGGTCAATTCCGACGTGGTGGGCAAGGTGGTCAACATCGCCAGCCGCTGTGCCGGCTTCCTGCGCAAGGGTTTTGACAGTCGCCTGGAAGACAGTTGCAGCGAGTCCGCCCTGGTGCAGGAATTCATCGACGCCGGCGACGCGATTGCCGAGCTGTACGAGAAGCGCGAGTTCAGCAAGGCGATTCGCGAAATCATTGCGCTGGCCGACCGCGCCAACCAGTACATCGATGAGAAAAAGCCCTGGGTTCTGGCCAAGGAAGAGGGCCGCGAGCCTGAAGTGCACGCCGCCTGCTCGGTGGGGATCAACCTGTTCCGGGTGCTGATGACCTACCTGAAACCGGTGCTGCCCGCCATGGCGGAGAAAGCCGAGGCTTTCCTCAATTGTTCGCTGGACTGGACTGCCCTGGACAGTGCCCTGATGGACCACGAGGTGGCGAAGTTCAAGCCGCTGCTGACCCGCATCGACCCCAAGCATGTCGAGGCCATGGTGGCCGCCACTGCCGCGGAAGCGCCGGCAGCCGAGAGCGCAGAGCCGGCCCCGGCAGCCAAGAGCGCAGCGCCACCCCCGGCAGAGAGCAAGGACAACACTATCGACTTCGATACCTTCGCGAAAGTGGAATTGCGAGTGGCCGAGATTGTCGCCGCCGATCACGTCGAGGGCGCTGACAAGCTGCTGCAGCTCACACTCGACCTGGGCGGGGAGCAGCGCAACGTATTCGCCGGCATCAAACAGGCCTATCCGGACCCGGCGGCGCTGGTCGGTCGCCTGACGGTTTGCGTCGCCAACCTGGCGCCACGCAAGATGCGTTTTGGCGTCTCCGAGGGCATGGTCCTGGCGGCGGGTCCGGGCGGTGAAGACATTTTCCTGCTGCAGCCTGACGCCGGCGCCCATCCCGGCATGGTCGTCAAGTAAACCCGAAAACTGGGATTTGTATCCTTGAGCCGACACATGCTCGCGCTAAACTTCAGGCAAAGCGGTATCGCAGGAAGCGCCAGCGTGATCGAGCATACTGTGGTTACGGCGAAAAACTACGCCTACATCACCATCAAGGGTTCACCCGATTTTGACGACTTCGTGCGCGCCGCCCGCGCCTTCCGAAGCGACCCCAGCTACTCGGCCAAATTGCACCGCGTCTGTGATTTCTCGCAGGCGGACATGTCCCACATCAGGATGGAAAACTTCCTGCGCTTCATCGACTTCGCCATCCGCGAAATCACCCTGGCCCCCGATACCCGGGTCGCGCTCATCGCCCCGGACCGGGATCGCATGGGCATCCTCGAGCAGTTCGCCCTCAACATCGAGTCAGGCGTCTTCAAGATCTTCACCGATACCGCCGACGCCATGGACTGGGTCGAGTCCTGATTTCTCAGGCGCTGAACCCTTCTTAAATCAACGTAGCTGGGACGCACGCCGCTACTGCTGCCCCCTTTTCCAGACGCGCCGTGAACCCATCCCTGGGGGCTCGGGGTCGCCATCCATGGCGACCACGGTCTGGAAAAGGGGGCAACAGCATCGTCGCGCTCGACCGAGCTTCGAAGCAAGTCGGTTTTGCGCGCGTCGAGCCACAATGAAGCAACGACCCTGCGAGAACCGATAGACCAGACCTTGCCGAACTGGCTCGGTAGAAGGCGCAGCGGTGTGGGGGCATTTCCCTGACCGTGCCCGACATGGATGTCGGGCCCGAGCCCCCAGGGATGGGTTCACGGCGTGTCAGGGAAATGCCCCCACATCGATGTGCCGGAGGCGATAGCACGTACCACGGCAAGGATGATCTGAAGCAACCTCGAGCCAGGGTCACTTGTTGCCAAAACCGGCTAGCGCTAGACTGTTGAGTCGCGTTGTAAGTGATTCTGAGGCAAAGGCTTTTTCGTGCTGGCCGACTATTCGATCCTGCTGATCGGGGCGATCCTGGTGAACAACTTCGTGTTGGTGCAGTTCCTGGGACTGTGCCCGTTCATGGGTGTGTCCAACAAGCTGGAAACCGCCATGGGCATGTCCATGGCCACCACCTTTGTGCTGACGCTGGCATCGGCCTGTAGCTACCTGACCTTCAATTACCTGCTCGAGCCCCTGGGCCTGGGTTACCTGCGCACGATTTCCTTCATCCTGGTAATCGCGGTGGTGGTGCAGTTCACCGAAATGGTGGTGCGCAAGTCCAGCCCCTTGCTGCACCGGGTGCTGGGCGTTTACCTGCCGCTGATCACCACCAACTGTGCTGTGCTGGGCGTTGCCCTACTCAACATCAACAAGGAGCACAACTTCCTGCAGTCGCTGTTCTACGGCTTTGGCGCGGCGGTTGGCTTCTCGCTGGTGCTGGTACTGTTCGCCGCGATGCGCGAACGGCTGGCAGTGGCCGATGTGCCACAGCCGTTCCAGGGTGCCGCCATTGGCATGATTACCGCCGGGCTGATGTCCCTGGCCTTCATGGGTTTTGCGGGGCTGGTGTAAGGCGTGTTCGAACTGATTGCCCAACAGCCATTCCTGGCCGCCCTGTTTGCATTGGTGATGCTGGGTGCTGTATTCGGCGCACTGCTCGGCTTTGCCTCCGAGAAATTCAAAGTAGAAGGCAACTCGGTGGTGGAGGAAATCAATGCCATCCTGCCGCAGACCCAATGCGGCCAGTGCGGCTATCCGGGCTGTCGGCCCTATGCCGAGGCCATCGCCGAGGGCGAAGCCATCAACCGCTGCCCGCCCGGTGGCGAAGCGGGAATCGCGCAACTGGCCGACCTGCTGGACATGGAGCCGATTCCGCTGGATGAGGCTCACGGTGAAGAGGCGCCGGTGCCTTCGGTGGCATTCATCCACGAGGAAGACTGCATCGGCTGCACCAAGTGCATCCAGGCCTGCCCGGTGGACGCCATTCTCGGTGCCGCCAAGCAAATGCACACGGTCATCACCAGCGAGTGCACCGGCTGCGACCTGTGCGTGGAGCCCTGCCCGGTGGATTGCATTGAGATGGTCAGCGAGGAGACCACGCTGGCCAGCTGGCACTGGGACCTGCCGGGCCGCGGGCCGGCGATAAGCATTATCGCCACCGACCGGGACGCGGCATGAGAAAGATCTGGGATTTCCACGGCGGCGTGCACCCGCCGGAGAACAAGCACCAGTCGCTGGGCCGGCCGATACGCAGCGCCGGCATTCCCCCGGAGCTGACCCTGCCCCTGAACCAGCACATCGGCGCGCCCGCCGAGCCTATCGTCACGGTCGGGCAAAAGGTCCTGAAAGGCGAGTGCATCGCCAAAGCCGCGGGCCTGATCAGCGTGCCAGTACACGCGCCGACCTCCGGCACCATTACCGCCATCGAGGAGCGCCTGGTGGCGCACCCCTCGGGCCTGCCCACCGAATGCATCATTCTGGAAACCGACGGCGAGGACCGCTGGATCGAGCGCACCGGCATCGCCGACCCGGCGACTGCCGACAAGGCGACCCTGCTGGCCTGCATCCGCGACGCCGGGATTGCCGGCATGGGCGGCGCGGGCTTTCCCACCTCCGTCAAGCTGGGGGTCAATCCCAGGGGCGGCGGAATCGACACCCTGGTGCTGAACGGCACCGAGTGTGAACCCTACATCACCGCCGACCATGTGCTGATGCGCGAGCGGGCCGATGAAATCGTGGCCGGCGCCCGCATCCTGCAGCAGCTGGTGGAACCGAAGGAAACCCTGCTGGGGGTCGAGGACAACAAGCCCGACGCCATCGAAGCCCTGCGCCAGGCCTGTCAAGGCGAGGACATGGAGGTAGTGGTATTCCCCACCAAGTACCCCTCCGGTGGTGAAAAGCAGCTGATCGAGATTCTCACCGGCCGCCAGGTCCCCAGCGGCGGCCTGCCGGCGGATATCGGCGTGGTCTGCCAGAACATGGGCACCGCGGTGGCGGTCTACCGGGCTGTGGTGCACGGCGAACCACTGATTTCCCGCATCACCACGGTCACCGGCGAAGCGGTGGCCCAGCCCGGCAATTTCGAGGTGCTGCTCGGTACGCCGATGAGCTACCTGCTGGAGTTGTCCGGCTTCTCTGCTGACCGTCTGCAGCGGCTGGTCATGGGTGGGCCGATGATGGGCTTCACGGTGCCGGATCCGGCTGTGCCGATAGTGAAGACCACCAACTGCATCCTGGCGCCCACCACCAGCGAGCTGCCGCCACCGCCTCCCGCCCAGCCCTGCATCCGCTGCGGCCTGTGCGCAGAGGCCTGCCCGGCCAGCCTGCTGCCCCAGCAGCTTTACTGGTTCTCCCGCGGCAAGGAGTACGAGAAGCTCGAAGCGCACAACCTGTTTGACTGCATCGAGTGCGGTGCCTGCTCTTTTGCCTGTCCCAGCAATATCCCGCTGGTGCAGTACTACCGCGCCTCCAAGGCCGAGATCACCCAGCTGAAACGCGACCAGGCCAAATCCGAACACTCGAAGACGCGTTTTGAAGCGCGCCAGGAAAGACTGCAGCGCGAGGCCGAAGCCAAGGAAGCCCAGCGCGCCGCCCGCAAGCAGGCCGCTGAAGCGCGGGCCCGGGAGGCGGCAGAAGCCGGCGGCGCTGAGCAGGACCCGATCCAGGCGGCTATCGAGCGAGCCAAGGCCAGGAAAGCGGCGGCGCAGGACGGCGAGAAAACCAGCCAGCGCCCGGCGATTGCCCAGCTCGACCCGGCGGAGCTGGCCATCGAACGCGCCAGGGCAGCCCGTGCCGCGAGCGCCGACCAGAGCCCGGAGGACAAGGCCCGCGCCAACCTGGCTCGGCTGCAGGAGCGGCTGGCGAAGAGCGAGGCCAAGCTCGCGGCCAGCCGCGAGTCCGGCGCCGAAGCCAACATCATCGAGGCCCTGGAAGCCGCCATTGAAAAATTACAGCCCAAGCTCGAGGAGGCCCGGCGCCAGGTCGAGGCGCTGCCCGGCGAACCCGCGCCGGCCGCGGAAAAGGATGCCGCGCAGCTGGCCATCGAGCGCGCCCAGGCGGCGCGCGCTGCCAGCGCCAACCAGGACCCGGGCGAGAAGGCCCGCGCCAATCTGGAAAGGTTGCAGGAACGGCTGGCAAAGAGCGAAGCCAAGCTCGCGGCCAGCCGTGAGTCCGGCGCCGACGACACCATCATCGAGGCCCTGGAAGCCGCCATCGATAAGCTCAAGCCGAAGCTTGAGGAAGCGCAGCGCGAAGTGGATGCCCTCCACTCCGGCCAGGAGGCCTGAACATGGCCCTGATGAGCGTTACCTCACCCCACGCCCACGGCCCGCTGTCGACGGCTCGGGCAATGCAGACCGTGTTGCTGGCCTGCATTCCCGGGGTGGCCGCACTGACCTGGTTTTTCGGCTTCGGCACCCTGGTGAACATCGCCTGGGCCTGCCTGGTGGGCCTCGCTTCCGAGGCGCTGGCCCTCAAGCTGCGCCAGCGCCCCATCGGTTTATACCTCAACGATTACAGCGCCCTGGTGACAGCTACCCTGCTGGCCATCGCCATGCCCGCGTACGCACCCTGGTGGCTGATCCTGGTGGGTGTGAGCTTCTCCATCATTATTGCCAAGCACCTGTACGGCGGCCTGGGCTACAACCCGTTCAATCCGGCGATGGTGGGCTACGTGGTGTTGCTGATCTCCTTTCCGCTGGAGATGACCAGCTGGGCCGCCCCGCGCGGCGTGAACGCGGTGCAAGTGCCGGGCCTGTGGGAAGCGATTCAGCTGTGCTTCGTCCCCGGCAGCATCGACGCGGTGACCATGGCCACCCCGCTGGACCTGCTGAAGCAGAACAACAGCCTGTCAGTGGAGGCGCTCTGGCAGCAGAACCCGCAGTTCGGCCGCTGGGCCGGGGAAGGCTGGGAATGGGCCAGCCTCGGCTTCCTGGCAGGCGGGCTGTGGATGCTGTACCGGCGCATTTACACCTGGCACGCGCCGGTGGCCATGCTGGCGAGCCTGGCGCTGATGGCCGCCCTGTTCTATGACGGCGGCGGCCCGCAGAGCACCGGTTCACCGCTGTTCCACCTGTTGAGCGGCGGCGCAGTATTTGGCGCTTTCTTCATCATCACCGACCCGGTGTCTTCGGCGGTGTCCAACCTCGGCCGGCTGATCTTCGGCGCGCTGATCGGGGTGCTGGTGTTCCTGATCCGCTGTTTTGGCAACTACCCCGATGCCGTGGCCTTCGCCGTGCTCATCATGAACTTCGCCGCGCCGTTCATCGACTACTACACCCAGCCGCGGACCTACGGCCACCGGACCGGCAACAGGGGGTCCTCCTGATGTTCGGCAGCGCCATCCGCCGCAACAGCCTGCTGCTGGCGGGCTTTGCCGTGCTGACCACCGGCATCATTGCCGGCACCTACCTCGGTACCAGCGAGCGTATTGCCGCTGCCCAGCGCGCCGCCGAGGAAAAGGCCCTGTTCGAGATCGTGCCGCCGGCACGACACGACAACGAAATGCTGGAGGACACGGTCCCGGTGGGCCCGGAAGACAGCCTGCTGCGACTGAAAAAGGACAAGCGCGTATTTATCGCCCGCCAGGGTGGCGAGGCCGTTGCCGCCATCATCCCGGTCAATGCACCGGACGGCTACAGCGGCAATATCGAGCTCATTGTCGGGGTGAATCGCGACGGCAGCGTCGCCGGGGTGCGCGCCCTGCAGCACCGGGAAACCCCCGGGCTGGGGGACAAGGTAGATATCAAGAAGTCAGACTGGGTGCTGGACTTCGAAGGCCATGGGCTGGACTCGCCGCCCCCGGACCAGTGGACGGTGAAGAAAGACGGCGGTGTGTTCGACCAGTTTACCGGCGCTACAATTACCCCCAGGGCGGTGGTGATGGCAGTTCGCCGCGGCCTGGAGTTCTTCGAGGCCAACCGCGAGCGGCTGCTGGGCGAGGGCACCGAGGGCGAAGCCGAGGTGGCTCGCACGCCGGTCACAGTCGGGGAGTCGGCCGTGGCACACACTGACGCCATTGCAAGAGGTAAGGACCGTGGCTGAAACCAGTTACCGAGAGCTGTCGTTCAACGGCCTGTGGAAAAACAACCCCGCCATCGTGCAACTGCTTGGCCTGTGCCCGCTGCTGGCCGTCACCGGCAGCGTGGTGAACGCCATCGGTCTGGGGCTGGCTACCGTGTTCGTGCTGGTCACGTCCAATACCTCGGTATCCCTGATCCGCAACATCACCTCGGATACAGTGCGCCTGCCTGCCTTTGTGATGATCATTGCCTCGGCGGTCACCTGCATAGAACTGCTGATGCAGGCCTTTGCCTATGAGCTCTACCAGATCCTTGGCATCTTCCTGCCGCTGATTACCACCAACTGCGTGATACTGGGCCGGGCCGACGGCTTCGCCCGCAAGAACCCGATCCTGCCGGCCATGTACGACGGCTTCATCATGGGCGTGGGCTTCATGGTGGTACTGGTGATCCTCGGCGGCCTGCGGGAACTGGCCGGTACCGGCGCGCTGTTTGCCAACATGGACCTGCTGTTCGGGCCGGCGGCGGAGAGCTGGAAGCTGGTGGTATTCAGCAACTACAAGGATTTCCTGCTGGCCATACTGCCGCCCGGCGCCTTCATCTTCACAGGCCTGATGATTGCCGCCAAGAACGTGATCGATGCGCGCATCAAGGCGCGCCAGGATGCACTTAAGGAGAAGCCGGTGAAGGGCGCCAAGCGCGTACGCGTCACCGGGACGATCAGCTAGTCCGCACTCTCGGCGGCCAGTGCCAGGGTCCCGAGGATGTCGTCGACGGCGGCATCATCGAGCCCGCGATTGTCCTCGTCACAGCTGTAGGTGATGAACAGCAGCACCGGGCCCGCGGCCAGGTACCACTCGCGAACCGCGTCGCCCTCTTCCAGGTATTCGCAGTAGACACCGCTAAAGGCACCGGCGGCGCCGGGCTGCCACTGCCAGTCGGGCTCGCCGTTGTCGCGGGCAATGGCGCTTACTTCATCGCGCTGGAATTCGCCCTGGTCCTTGCAGAGGGTGGAAATCTCGATGCAACCGACATCGTCGCGGTCACCCACCAGGATGCTGTCGTCCTCGCGTTCGGCCCACCACTCGGGTGGCACTCCCATGGTCCACCACTCGGTTTCCAGAACGTTCATAGTTTCCTCTCCAGCTCGCGAGACATCAGCAGCGCATCCTCGCGGCCGCCCGGCACCGGATAGTAATCCGGGCGCCGCCCGTCGTCGACAAAGCCCAGCCGACGATACAGCCGGATTGCCGGCAGGTTGCCGCAGCGCACTTCCAGCAACAGGCGTGACACGCCCTGCTGCGCGAGCCTGTCCAGCAGGTGTTGCAGCAGAACAGCCCCCAGCCCCCGACCCTGCTGTGCGGGCTCCACAGCAATGTTCAGCAAACTCGCCTCATCCAGCACACGCTGGTACACGGCAAAACCCACCAGCCCGGCATCGCCGGACTCCGCCACCAGCGCGGCGTCCCTGTCGCGCAAGCTGCTCTCGAGAAACTGGGACAGGCTCCAGGGATTGATGGCAGCGCGCTTTTCCAGGTCGGCCATGGCCTTGAGATCTGCTGCCTGGCCGGGGCGGATCCGTGGCGCTTCAGCCATCGCCCCGCAGGGACTTGAGGTCGGCCCAGGCCTGCGGCTTGAGAGCCGGTTCCCGCAACATTCGCCAGGCGCTGACGGTGTGCACAACGCGCTGTTCGGCCAGGCAGTCGCGGTCAAACCAGGGCTGGTCCATGTCACCCATAAGGATGACGCCAGTCGGCGTGAGACGTGAAAGGCGGCCGCTCAGGAAACCCAACAGTGCCTGGCGGGCTTCTTCCACGCCACCGGCAAGACCGGCAGCCACCGGGTAGGCGAAGCGCTCCAGGCGGGCCGGCTCCTGTGACCAGCCCAGGGCGCGGCAGATCGCCAGCAACAGCTGGCCGTAATCATCGCCCGGCTCGCGCCCGGCAGGTATTTCGTCCAGCCAGAACCAGCCTCCGGCCAGGGTAGCTGCCACCGAGAACACCGGCGTGCCCGCCACGGTGTCGACCGCCGCGGTATCGACCGCCGCGGTATCGACCGCCGCGGTATCGACCGCCGCGGTATCGACCGCCGCGGGATTGCCCGCCACGCTATCATCGGGCGCAGCTTCGCCTGCCGGCTCCACAACCGCAGCCGGCGCTTCCGACTTGCTCCTGAGGCCTGCAGTGAGCGCGGCCAGCTCCGGCGCTCGTTTGCCGGCCGGTGCCGCTGCCAGTGTGCTGTCCGCCGGCGCCGCCGGTGAGCTGCGGGAGAGCTGCAGCCGCCGGGTCCGGGCCGCGCCAGGCAGATTCTGGCGCGAGACCAGGGCAGGAATATCCAGGGCTTGCAGGTAGGCTAGCTGGGAAACAGAACGCATGGCGGCATGGTAAGCCCGGGGACCTGTCCTGCCAAGTACGCGGTGGGCGGCCAGCGGGGCAATGGACTATCCTTCAGGTATGGTTTACGGACGACATCACGGCGCTCAATGGCCTGTCAGGGTGCTGGCGCTCGGCCTGCTGCTGGCCGCCGCGCCACTGGCAGCGACCACCGTTTACAAGACTGTGGATGAACGGGGACGGGTGAGCTTCTCCGACCAGCCGCCACCGGCCGGTGCACCGGTGGAAGTCCTGGATTACAGCGTGCCGGACGTCAGGCCCTCGGAACTGGTCAGCGCGCGGCTCGAAGCAATGCGTGAAACCACCGATCGCATGGCCGCCGACCGCCGCGAGCGCGAGGCACATCGTGCCAAGCTGCGCGCCGAGGCCAGGGCGGCTGAGGCGGCGGCCAATCCGGCACCCGCCTACCAGGACTACTACCCGCCCTATCGGACCATCGTCCGCCGTGGCGGCATCCTGCGACCGGGCTGGGGACACCCGCCCCTGCGGCCGCGCCCGCCGATCGCCCATCCTCCCGGCTTCAGACCTCCTCTGCGCCCGGGCCTCCCGGGCTCACCAGAAGTGACGCGTGATGTCATCAGCCGCTACAACGAGTACCCGGCTACTCTGATCCGCAAGCGTTACAAGGGCGGCGCGCGCCGGGAATTCTACGGCCGCTAGACCCAGCACCAGCCATGGCGGCGGAAGAACTTCCAGCCCGACTGCACGAACATGCTGATATGCCGCATGCCCTTGCGCGCCGAATAACCGCCGTGATGCACGATATGCATGCTCGGCAGGTAGACGAGACGACCCAGTGGCTGCAGCCGCAGTGACAGGTCGAAGTCTTCAAAGTACATAAAGAACTGGTCTGAAAAACCCTGTGCCTGCCGCAGCGCCTCGGTGCGGGCATACATACAGCAGCCACTCACCAGCGGCACATCGGCGGCGGTACCGTTGCTACAGGCATCGCGAATCTCGTAGCTGTGCAGGTAATTCTCGAAGCGCGCTTTTACCAGCTCGGGCGCGAAGGCTCGCAGCATCAATACCAGCACGGACGGATAGCGCTTGCAGAGGTACTGGACCTGGCCACTGCCATCGGTCGCCCGCGGGCTGACGGCCGCCACGTCGCGGTGACGCCAAATGTATTCAAGTCCCGAATAGAGGGCGTCCTCCGCCAGCTCCACATCCGGGTTGAGAATCAGGTGGTAGTCACTCTGGGCGCGCTGCAGGGCCTGATTGTGGGCAGCCCCGTAGCCGATATTGCCACCGGGGTGCCAGACATCCACCTGGTCGAAGCGGTCGCTGTCGCGAGCCAGCACCAGGTCGCGTACCCGCTGCCGGTAGTGGGCATTGGTGGAGTTGTCCACCAGCAGCAGCTGCAGCCGCAGCTCCAGCCCCTGCTCGCGGGCATAGCGCAGTGCCCGCCGCAGGCCGTCCAGGGTTTTCTGCAACAGGCTGAACTCGCTGTTGAATGTCACCATGGAGACGGACACGTCCAGAGGACCCGCGGTAGCGGTCCAGGGTGCACCCACGGCTGCCGGCGCCGCTTCGAATACTTCGAGCTTCATCTCGTTCGTTGAACTCACAGTGCTCACTCTGTGGCGGGCTGTTGTCGAGCTTCAGGCGATACCGCTTACCCTGACCGCACGCTTGCACGAGGCGGGGAGCAAATATTACCATCCGCCGCGCCGGTATCGAAGCCGTGCAAGACTCCATCCACAGCCTACAGAAAGCCTACCCGTGAGCGAACCCTCTCAGGCGACCTGCATAGTCGGTATGCATCGCAGCGGCACCAGCTGCCTTACCGGCCTGCTGCAGCAGCGGGGACTGGTTCTGGGCAAGCACTACCAGTGGAATCGTTTCAACCAGCGCGGCAATCGCGAGAACCAGGACTTCCTCGACATCAACAGCGCGCTGCTCGAGGCCAACGGAGGCGACTGGCGTCAGCCGCCGCGCAAGCTGCGCTGGGACGAATCACTGGAGCGCTGGGCGAGGAAACTCTGCGAGACGTTCCCGGCGGACCAGCCCTGGGGGTTCAAGGACCCGCGCTCCCTGCTGGTGCTGGAGTTCTGGGACGTGCTGATTCCCGGCCTGCAGACGGTGGGCGTGTTCCGGCATCCGCTGGCAGTCATCCGCTCCCTGCTGCGGCGCGAGGGCACAGCGCTCGGTGAGGAACAGGCGCTGGCACTGTGGTGCCACTACAATCGCCTGTTGCTGCAGCGTTATCGCCAGCAGCCATTTCCGCTGCTGTGCTTCGACTGGGACCGGGAGCGGTTCCTCGCCGCTGTAGATGAAGCGGCCAGCCAACTGGGACTGTCTGCAACGGCCCCCGGCGACAGTTTCTACGATGGCGGCCTGATCCACTTCCAGGCCGTCGGCGAGCAGGGGCTGCGCGGCGAGGCGCTTGCGATTTACCGGGAATTGGTGGAAGTTAGTGCCGCCCCCTAGCGCGGGCGCCTGCTTCAGAAGAGACTCTCCGGCTTGCTATTCATCTCCCACGTCTATTTCTGCCTGTTCCTGCCGGTTGCGCTGCTGGTCTACCACCTGCTGGTCACGCGGCATCGTCCCACCCTGTGCGTGGCATGGCTGGTCGCCGCATCACTGTTTTTCTACGGCTGGTGGAACCCCCAGTACCTGGTACTGATTGTCGGCTCGATCCTGTTCAACTACGCCCTTGGCAGCAGCATGAGTCGCAGCGCGCCGCGCTCCCGCAAGGGGCTGCTGTTGATCGCACTGGCGGGCAACCTGGGGCTGCTGGGTTACTTCAAGTACGCCAACTTCGTTGTCGATGCTGGCAACCAACTGGCGGGGGCAAGCTTCCACCTCGAGTCCATCGTGCTGCCGCTGGCGATTTCTTTCTTTACCCTGCAGCAGGTTGCCTATGTGGTCGACGCCTACCGCGGCGACGCCCCGCCCTACCCGTTCCTGCGCTACAGCCTGTTTGTCTGCTTCTTCCCACAGCTGATTGCCGGGCCGATCGTGCACCACCGCAAGCTGATTCCGCAGCTGGCGCCGGACCGGCTCAAGGGTGTGGACGCCAACCGCCTGGCGCTGGGAGTGAGCATCTTTGTGGCCGGGATGTTCAAGAAAGTCGCGATCGCCGACCAGCTGATACCCTGGGTCACCCTGGTGTTTGATGCCAGCAACCCGGACTTTGTCACCGGCCTCAACGCCTGGATCGCCACCTACGCCTATACCTTCCAGCTCTATTTCGACTTCAGCGGCTATTCGGACATGGCCATCGGCGCGGCGATGATGTTCGGCATCAAGCTGCCCATCAACTTCAACAGCCCGTACCGGGCCGGCAATATTCGTGACATCTGGCGGCGCTGGCACATCACCCTCAGCGACTTCATCATGCGCTACGTGTACGCGCCGCTGGGTGCCGGCAAGCGCGGCCATGCACGCATGTACGCGAACCTGTTCATCGCCTTCCTGGTGACGGGCATATGGCACGGCGCCGGCTGGAACTTCGTGGTATTTGGCGCCCTGCACGGCGCAGCTGTGATGCTGCACCAGGTCTGGCGCGACCTGGGCCTGAAGATGCCCGGCTGGCTGGGCACCCTGCTCACCTTCAACTTCTGGGCGCTGGCTCTTGTCATCTTTCGCTCGCCCAGCCTGGAGCACGCCTGGCTGGTGTACCGGCGGATGTTCGGCGGTGTGGAATTTACCGCCTATGCGCACGACGAATACCTAGTGATCACCGTGTTGCTGGCCCTGCTGGCGGTGGTTTGGCTGGCGCCAAACACCTCGCAGATCTACCGCGAACGGCCCACCCAGGACATCCCCGCGCGCTGGCAGTGGCGGCCGACCGCCGGCTGGGGGCTTGCCCTCGGACTGATCGCGGCGACCCTGGTATTCCAGCCGGTGGTGGGCAGCCCGCCCGACCAGGCTTTTATCTACTTTCAGTTTTGAACGCCATGTCCAGCCACCCGTTCCTGCGCAGCTTTGCCTCGGTGCTCATCGCGGTACTGGTGTTGCAGGCTGCCGTCATCGTTCTCTACCTGGCGCGGCCGGAGCTGTTCTACTACCGCGCCTGGGAATACCTGCGCGCCTGGTCGAGCGCCACCACTACCGAAGACTCCTACTGGGAAGGCACCGAGTACTCAGACCTGGGCCACCAGTATTTCTTCTACTACCAGGAAGCGCGCGATACGGTCGCCAGCACCGATGCAGACGGCTTCCGTTCGGTGCCGACCGACCTGGGACCGCCGCGGATATTCATCCAGGGGCGCTCCAACGTGTTCGGCTCCGGCGTATCCGATCAGCAAACCTTTGCCTGGCAGCTGGCCGAGCTGGGTACGGTGGCCACCTTCAACGGCGCCCATGGGGAGCTGCTGTCCACCCTGTCTCGGCCGGGTCTGGAAAACGTCGAGCTGGTGATCGATATCTACCACGAACGCCACCTCGCCAAGCGCAACCTGGCGCGGCAGGTCTACGGCCTGCGGGGCGAGTCCCTGCGGCCTTACCAGCCGCTGGCGGGCCAGGACCAGCCGCCGCACCGCGCCATGCTGCGCGGCATTCTGCGGCCGAGCTGGTGGCTGCCGGATATCCTTGCCCGCCAGTGGCGGCGCCTGAAAAAGGACTTCAAGGAATACCGGGTACACGGCCACCGGCCCTACCTGACTCTCGCCAACACCACCGACGGTTCACCGCTGGAAGACGTGATCGTGCTGATGGAACGGCGCCGCCGGGTCATCGAGGGGCTGGGCTATGCCTACCTGGCGATGATCATTCCCGCCCGGCAAACCGTCTATGCGCCGCCGCTGGCGAAGGCTGAAGCCATGGAGCGCGGCACCCGCATCGCCACGCGGCTGGAGGCCGGCGACTTCCCGCTGGTCAACCTGTTCCCGTTGTTCCGGTCGGAGCGCGGTCGCGATCTCTACTTCCGCTACGACACCCACTGGAACCCGGACGGGCAACGGCTGGCGGCGGAGCTGACGCTTGAAGAAATTCGCCGGCGCTGGCCGGCCCTGCTGGAGGCGACTCCGGTGGCGCTCAGCCCAGCCCGAGGCGACGCAACAGGCCCCTGAAGAAACCGGGACCCGGGGCCGCCCGGGGTGCTTCCACCACGATCGGCCCACCCTTGCTGCGTTCCAGATGGCTGACGCGATTGATGAGTATCTGGATCTGGCGCTGCTGGTAGGCGATCACGCCCAGCAGGGCACGCTGCTCGCGGTTGAGGTCGGGTATCTCTGGTGCCGCTTCATCGGCTGCCGCGACCACCTCCGGGAACCGATGGCCGTCGCAATCGTGACGCTCAAACAGGCGCCGGTTGCTGGCTTCGAAGCTCGCCATTACCTGCCGGCGCTGGGCGCTGGAAATCAGGCGTTTGGCATCGAAGCCATCTTCAATACCAAGCTGCTCGGAAACCTCGGTGAGGATGCCGGAGAGCTGGCGATGGGCAACTTCTCCCACCGGGTAGCCGCGCAGGGTTTCCAGCATGCGCAGCAGGTCCAGCGCCGGGCTGGCATTCCGCCGCGCCTCGCTGAAGCGGAAATCGCGGTCAGCGTCGAGACCGAATAATGCCAGGAAGTCACGCTCAATGCCCGCTTCCATCGCCTCGAAGAGCCGCACACTGACATTCTCGATACCGAAGGCGGCCTCCCAGTTGGCCAGCACCGCGTCGTAGTCCAACAGCTTGAGTCGACCCTTGTCGGCCAGGTACTCGTCCATAGGGGTATCGAGGGACAGCATGCCGCCGCGGATCTCCTGCACGAAGCTCGACACCATCACCTCGTCCTGGCGGCGCAGGTAGGCAACGATTTTCACATCGAAGCGTTCGTTCAGCAGCGGCTTGAGCCGGTCCGGCTTCACCAGCCAGAAATTCTCCGAGGAGATCACCGCCCGCGACAGGCCGCTGGCGACCACCTCTTGCGCCAGGGTGGCATAGAGCTGGTCGGGGTCGAGGTCCTGCACCACCGCGTAGTCGGGCAACCCGGGCAGGAACACCAGCGAGAAGTGATGCGAGGCGCCGTGATAGAGGCCGGTCTTCGGGTAGCACACCCCCTGCTTTGCCAGCGCGTCGCGATTCTGATTCAGGAAACCCTGCAACGCCGTGGAGCCGACCTTGGGGCGGCCGATGTGGATGATCAGCTGCGGCTTCACGGCGCGTCCACCAGCGCCCGCAGCCAGCCGTCCAGCTCCCGCGCCTGCTCAGGGAACAGGCGAATGCTGTCGGCGTGGGGATTGCGATGGGCGCGCATGCGGTCCGGCTGCGCCAGGCAGCGGGCGATTGCCGCGCGCAGGGGCTCCGGGTTGGCTGTCATGGGAATCAGTTCGCCGTTGTCTCCATCGCGGATCGCCTCGCCCACGCCGCCCTCGCTACAGGCAATCACCCAGACATGGCGCGCCAGCGCCTCGCGCACCGTGAGGCCGAAGCTCTCCTTCCATTGCGAGGGAAACAGTAGCACGTCTATGCCGGCGTAGAAGTCGTCGATGCCGCTCTGATCGTAGGCCGGAGTGAACTCCACCTCGCCGGGCACCTGCCAGAACGCAGGGTCCTGCCAGCTCACGCCGACGTTCTGCGCCGCATCGACCACCTTCAGTACGTAGTCGCGGTATTCAGGCAGCTGGTTGAGGGCCTCGACAATAACCGGGGCGCCTTTCAGGGGTCCCGGGCCGCCCAGAAAGCCAAAGCTGAGTTTCTTGTCACCCAGCCTGGCACCGGGTGTGGGCTCACGCGGCGGTACGATGCCGTTGCCGTTAACCCGGCAGGTGTTGATGCCGTTGGCCGTATACAGGTCGGCCTGGAACTGGCTGGGTGCCAGCACCAGGTCTGCCATCGACAGGCCCTCTTTCATCACCCCGAGCTTGTTCTCGAACTCATCCGGACGGTCCACACAGTAGCGACAGCGCTGCACCGAGATTTCCCGCTGGAAACAGTAGCGGCCGTTGAGGTCGACCATGAACTGCCGGTCACACAACCACCAGGCGTCGTGCACCGTGACCACCAGCGGAATACCACGCGACTTGATCGCGGCAAAATAGCCGCAGCCCAGTCGCTGCACCGCGTGGGCGTGCACCACATCCGGCGCCAGCCGGGGCAGCAGGCTCTCGATAAGCTGGTCGACGTAGATATTCTGGTACTCGTCGCTGTAACGTTTTTCGGTCGGCAGGTTGATGGAAATGATGTCGACTGACTTGGCCCGGTAGCGGCGCAGGTTGTAGGCCGGGATCGCCGGATCCACGTGGGTGGTAATGACCGTCACATGCCAACCGAGATCGCGGGCCAGGCTTTCGTTCAGCGCTTCCGCCACCACGGTGGCGCCGCCGAAACTCTGCGGCGCGTAGTGCACATTGAGCACCAGCAGTCGCCTGCTCATGCCTCGCCCCCCGCAGCTGAGCCGGAGTTCACACCCATGGCCGCGAGCGACGGCAGTACCTGCGGCACGATGGCCTGCAAGGTGTGCCGGGTGTTTACTGCCGACTGCGCCGCCTCACCCATCCGGTGGCGCAGGGCCGCGTCTGACAGCAGCGTGGACAGGGCCGCGGACCACTCGTCGCTGTCGGAAGCCAGGTAGCCGGTCACGCCGGGTTCGATCACTTCGCTGAACTGGCCGACCCGGGAAGCCACCACCGGGATGCCCAGCAGCGCCGCTTCGTAAAAGCGGATGGCGCTCTTGCAGTCATTGAAGGCATCGATCAGCAGCGGCACCACCACCAGTTCCGCCCGGGCCAGGGCGTTGAAGTACTCGTGGTAATTGCCGAAGGGGATTCGCCGCAGCCGGTCGTTGTAGGGGGCCAGCTGCGCCGGCACCTCAACATAGCCCACCAGCATGAGCACCACCGTGGGATGCTGTTCCAGCATGTCAGCCAGCACCGGCGCTATGGATTCAAAATCGCGATCGTGCGCCCGCGAACCCGACATATACGCCACCACCGTTTCCTCCGTGGCTGCACGGGGCCGACCCTCCAGCCGCGCGGCAATCTGCTGGGTTTCGGCGTCTACCACGTTGGGCCAGACAAACGCCTCGACGCCCAGCAGAGCCTGAACCCGCTCTGCCATGCCGCGGGTGCTGACCAGCTGGTGCTGGCACTGGCGCATAAGCTTGAGGTGCAGCTCCGACGAGTCGAGCAGATGCTCACGCTCTGCCTCGGTCAGGGTTTCCAGGTTGCGATTGGCCCGGTAGGTGTCGGCGTCGAAAATGGGGTCGTCGATATCGTGGGCCAGCACCAGGCCCAGCCGCTGCGCCTCGGCGATGTAGTGATCGACCACCGGCGAGGCCAGCACCCGGTAGAACAGCAGGTGGGTCGCCGTTTGCATCAGGTTGTATACCCGTACCTGGTCATCGATATGGCTCATATGGCAATCGATGCCCTGCCCGTACAACAGCTCCAGCTTCTGCACCACGCGATACTTGCGACACTGGGGCAGGTCAAGGGGGCCGACGATCAGGATCGAGGCATTGGCGAACACTTCCGCCGCCGGCGCCGCTTCGGCATCGGTGCCGGTCCGCACGAACCAGCTGCGGAAGCTGCCGCCATAGCCGTGGCCGAAACCCCAGATAACGTACTGGTAGGCCTTGACCACCGCCGCCGCGAAGCCGTTGCGGCGCACATGGCTGATAAAGCTGCGCAGGTAGACCGGCAGGCTCGAGAGACGCGAGAGCCAGGCCCTCATGCGGTTCCCGCCGAGCCGTTGATGAAACCCCAGCGCCGACAGAAATCCGGGTCGGCCACGATGCTGGCATAGACCCGCTCGGCCAGCTGGCTGTTGCGGCGCCGCATGTAGTTGTGCACGTGACGGGTCAGCCAGGTATTGAGGGCAGGCCAGCGGCGCTGCAGGTGCAGACGGCGCTGTAGCCCAATCATTGCGCGGGAGAACCGGTCCACGCCATTGAGCGCATCGAGGCGACACAGCTTGTCGCGGAAGCCCGCGCCGTGGTGATAGACCAGGCCACCGTACACCCCGAACCAGAGCGGGTGCAGGTCGCGGGCGTTGCTGCGGTCCAGCGGCAGCCACTCGATGCCGGCGTCCTCCAGAGCATTCAATAGCCGTCCTCCGACGTCCGTCACCGGCTGCCCCTGTAGGTTCTTCCAGTAACCGCCGCCGCGCCAGTCACCGGCGATTCGCTTCCAGAAGCCCACGGTAGTCACGCAGAAACAGGGGTGAGGCTGCAGATCGCCGTTGTTCTCAAAGCGCCGGGCGGCGACCAGGGGATAGCGTTCGAGGGCCTCAAAGGCCCGGTCGAGGTCGGCCACCGGGAAGGCGTCGCCATCGATGAAGACGAGAATATCGCCATCGGCGGCCTGCTCGCAGATTTCAGCGGCCAGCAGGTTGAGCTTGTCCGGGTGCGGCAAACCTTCCTCGGTATGCACCCGGTCGAAGCGGTCGTGGAAGCGCTCGCTGACGTGATTGAGGAAGGCATGCAGGCGGAAGGGCTGCCGACAATGGCGGCGGATAGCCGTCAGCTGCAGCTCAATCCAGTCCTCGGAGCGCCAGTGCACCGTGGCGAAGTAAGCGGTTCTCTCCATCGAGACGGTTGATTTCCCAGTATTGCGGCGCCTGGCTGCCGGGGTGCTAAGAAGCGGCATATTGTACATGAGGGCCCTGCCGCCACCTAGCGGATGCCGCGCAGAGGCTGGCCTCCGGCGTGACTTTGTTTATAATCGCCCCCTTCCTGTCAGCCCGATCCATCCATGCGCTTCCGCAAACGCCACGCCGAACTGGTCTACCACTGCGCGCTGTCTGATCTCAAGCGAGATTCCGACCAGGCCTACCTGGGCATGTTGTGGTGGGTACTGGACCCGCTGATCTACCTGTGCACCTTCTACCTGATCTTCGAAGTGATCATGCAGCGCGGCGGCCCCGGCTTCATCCACTTCCTGTTGACCGGCCTGGTGTTCTGGCGCTGGTTCGACAGCTCGGTGCGACTGTCGGCGATGAGCATCCGCAAGTACCAGGGCATCATCAACCAGGTCTACCTGCCGAAGATCCTGCTGCCGCTGATCACTGTCACCAGCAACCTGATGAAATTCTCCCTGGTGCTGGTGCTGTTCGCCCTGTTCCTGGCCCTGTCGGGTTACCCGCCGGGCTCGAGCTGGCTCGCCATTCCCCTGCTGTTGCTGGTCCAGTTCGTGCTGGTGGTGGGCGCCAGCCTGCTGGTGTCAGCGATTATTCCGCTGGTACCTGACCTGATGCAGCTGGTGAACTACGGCATGACCCTGATGTTCTTCATGTCCGGCATCTTCTTTGACCTGGACAGCGTGACCGGCCCACTGCGCACAGTCCTGTACTTCAATCCCATGGCGATCATGCTGAGCGCCTGGCGTGACCTGCTGCTGGAGGCATCACTGCCGGACCTGGCCGGACTGACCTACGTGCTGGGATTCGGCCTGGTACTGGTGGCCGTCGGCGCCTGGCTGCTGAATCGCTTCGACCTGCGCTACCCGCGCCTGGTGAACTGATGAGCGCCCTGCTGAGCTTTGAAGACGTCGGCCTGCGCTACAGCAAGGACCGACGCGACAACGCCTGGACGCTCACCGGCATCAACTTCGAGGTGATGTCCGGCGAGACCCTGGGCGTAATTGGCCGCAACGGGGCCGGCAAGAGCTCCCTGCTGCGCCTGATGAGCGGCCTGATTGCGCCGGACGCCGGCCGCATCGTCCGCCAGACTGACTCCATCCTGCTGCTGTCCATACAGCTCGGGTTCCAGGGCCACCTCACCGGCCGCGAGAACGCCATCATCAGCGGCATCCTGCTCGGCATGCACCGGGCCGAGGTGCAGGCCGCCATGGACGAGATCATCGAGTTCTCGGAGCTCGGTGAGCAGATCGACGACCGGGTGCGCACCTATTCAGCCGGCATGCGCGGCCGCCTGGGCTTCGCCGTGGCCTGCCAGGCACGTCCGGACATCCTGCTGATTGACGAGGCGCTGAGTGTCGGCGACCGGGCGTTTCGCCAGAAGTCGCGCCAGCACCTGCTGGAGCGTCTCAAGTCAGAACAGACCGCGGTGGTGGTTTCCCACGACGAGAAACTCATCGCCAATGAATGTAACCGGGTCATCTGGCTCGCTGACGGGGGCATCAGGGCCTGCGGCGAGCCGGAAGACGTTCTCGAGCAATACCGGCGCTAAGCGCACTCCAGGAGACCTATGCACGCCAGTTCATTCGAAAAGATGAAGGACTTCCGCGACCGCCACCTGGCCGGCCGCGAGTCTGAAGCCCTGGAGATCTACGACCTGGGTGCCCAGGACATTCTCGGCTCCTACCGCCCACTGTTTGCCGACACCGCCTGGAACTACCGCGGTGTCGACCTGGAAGCCGGGCCCAATGTCGACATTGTGCTCAGCGAACCCTATCACTGGAAAGAGATTCCCTCGGAATCCTGCGATGTGCTGATCTCCGGGCAGACCTTCGAACACATCGAATACTTCTGGATCACCATCCTCGAGATCTGGCGCGTGCTCAAGCCCGGCGGCATCGTCTGTATCATTGCCCCCTCTGCGGGCAACCAGCACAGGTTCCCGGTGGACTGCTGGCGCTTTTATCCTGACGGCTTCACGGCGCTGTGCAAGTACGTGGGGCTGCAGCCAAAGCAGATCTACACCCAGTGGCAACCCAAAGGCACCTACCCGGACTCCAGCGACAGCTGGAAGGATTCCGTACTGATCGCGGAGAAGCCCGCCATGCCACCGCTGCTGAAGTTCAAGCACAACCTGAAAATGGCCCTGCGTCGACGCCTGTCAGCGCCGCCCGCGGCCTAGGCAGGGGGCCGGCGATGCGCAAGACCATGGAAGACAGCCTGGATATGCCGCTAGGCGAGGTGCTGGAGCACATGCAACGGCACATGATGCACCAGAGCACCTACTTCGGCGTGCAGGCCTGGAAGTGCCCCACCGACTTCTGGATGTACCAGGAAATCCTCTTCGAAACCCGGCCCGATGTGATCATTGAAATCGGCTGCAACCGCGGTGGCGGCACCCTGGCCCTGCACCACCTGTGCCAGAACCTGGGCCAGGGTCGCGTGATCGGTATCGATATCAGCCTCGAGAACATCTCCCCGACGGTGCTGGCAGAACCCGGCATCCACTTCATCGAGAGCGACGCCACCCAATGCTTCGACGAGGTGCGGGAACTGATCGGTGCGGACGAGCGGGTGATGGTGATCGAAGACAGCGCCCACACCTATGCCAACACCCTGGCGTTGCTGCGCCAGTATTCAGTGCTGGTCCAGCCGGGCGACTACTTCATAGTCGAGGACAGCATCTGCGACCACGGCCTGGTAGTGCCCGGTGCGCCGCGCCCCGGCCCCTACGAAGCCATCGAGGCCTTCGCTGCGGAGAACGACGATTTTGTAATCGACCGCACCCGGGAACGCTTCCTGATTACCTGGAACCCCAAGGGTTTCCTGCAGCGGGTCAGCTGACCCGTAACGGGCTGTTCTTCAGCTCTTCGCCGTCGCCCGCGCGCACGCTCACCAGGTCACCGGGCTGTAGCGCCCGGGGCAGCTCGAACTCGAAGGCGAGCCGGCCGCTCTCACTGAAGCCGACCCGCATCAGGTCCTCGCGGAAATGATCCGCCGCCTGTTCGGCACAGCGCTCGCCGTTGAGATACAGCACCACGTTGACGGGTTCCAGCGCACCCAGGTTCTGCGCCCAGCCGATCACCCGCTGGCCTGAGGCCGCATCGAGCCGGCCGCGCACGCCGGGCTGGCCGTCTGGCGCGCCGTAATAGGGCCGGTCGTGTCCAAGCGCTGCACGGTGATTGCGGTAGAGCGATGCCACGTCCAGCGGCACCGGCGCGGTGCGCTCGTCACCTACCAGGAACTCAAGCTGCAACGCATAGTCATTCTCTGCGGGATCGAGTTGCAGGTCGAGCAGGAAATCAAAACCTGAGAATTCATCAATATCAATATCGCGCCGCGCGTAGTGCTGCTGGACATCCGGTCGCGACACCACCGGCCGCGACCACCTGAGTACTCCGGCGTGGTCGGACAGCTTAAGGCGGACAGGTGCCGACAGGGAGGACACTGCCCAACCGATGCAGCGCAGGCTGAGGCCGCCATCGGCATCGCTGTGCCAGACATGGGGCTGGTGGATGCAGAACTCGAGAGTGTCCTTGCCGCCGGCAGCGAGCTCGGCGCGTCGGATCGAGGTATCCCAGTTGCTCATAAAGTCCTTGGACTACGAGGTGTTCAATAGACGACCAGTCTAAACGCATCATCGCAGCCAGACCACTCATCGCCGGCGCCCCTGAAGCGCAGGTCGAGCTGGTAGTTGCCGCGCTTCAGGTCGCTGATATCCAGGTTGGCGCGGAAGCCGACCTGCTGGTACGCCTCGCCAAAGCGCTTCGCCACGTCGGCGCGGGGGAGCCCGGCGGCCACCGGGTAAACCCGGACACGCCCGAAGGGACCCTGCTCGCGCACGGACAGGTAACCGGTGGGCGCCATTGCCTGCAGCGGCGCCCAGCCTCCGAATTCCAGCACCCCCAGGTCCGCCACCGCAATGCGCACCGGCGCACCCGCAAAACGGGCGCGATTGACGGTATCGAGGCGGCAGTCCAGTGGCGCCGGGGCAGCCGCCAGTACCTCGGCAGCCAGCTCCGCAGCCAGCGGCCCGCGCTGGAAGCCATTGTCGCGCAGCCAGTCACTGTACCGGCGATCCTGGCGATAACGCTGCGGCGGTACCAGGCTGCCCACCAGCTGCTCACGCACCGCCGCATTATGCTCCGCCAGCGAGTCCTGGGTGACGCGGAAGCCGAAGCTGCCGGGGGCCGCCTGTGCACTGTCCGCCAGGGAATCCATGATGCGCTGCCCCACCGGCGGCCGGAAGTGAATCACATCGTAGAAATTGTCGGTGTCCGCCAGCGCCGGCTCATAGACCAGGAAATCGTGGAAGGGCTGGAGCTCTGCGAGCATGGACTTGAGCGCTTCCAGCTTGCCGAGATTGTGCCAGCGCAGGTTGTTGGCGAAGGTCGGCTGCAGGAACAGCACCGGCTCGATACCGTGCTCTGCCAGCAGGTCGAAGATGGCCTCCAGGTCATAGCGCAGCCTGTCCAGGCCGTACTGGTCCGGCGGGTTGTAGGGGAAGCGGAAGAAGGCCTGCTGGCGGTGGGCCTCGGGGTCGGCTTCGATTTCTGCATCACAGCTCGGGCACAGGCTGCGGCCGGTGGTCTCGAACTCGTAGGTAATCTGCGGCCGCTCCAGCCGTTCCGGTGTGAAATACAGGGCATCTGTGTTGGACAGCGGCCGGAACAGGTAACTGAGCTGGAACTGCCAGCCCGGCATGTCCGCCACCGCGGGGTGCTGGCGGCGCAGGTAGTCGTCAGCGTGGCGAGACGGGTCCAGCAGGTAGGCCATTTCGTCGACGGCAATGTAGACGCGCTCCAGGGCCGGCAACCGACTGACCAGGTACTCGAGCACTTCCAGGTGGTCGCGCGGCAGCCCCTCGGAATAGGCAAAATTGTAGGCGCCCTCCCCCAGCGTCCCGGCGAAGGGGATATTGGCCGCTTTGGATGAACCGAACAGCAGGGCAGTCACTGTCTCCGGCCGCTCCATGACCGCCTCCAGCTTGCGGTAGCGCTCGTTGGGGATGACACCGCGCCAGTCGCTACGCTGGCCGAAGATGCCGTAGTAGTCCTGCACCCAGTTGTAGGTCGGCAGCAGCAGTACGCACAGCAGCGGCAACAGCCACCAGGCGAGCTGCGAGCGTCTAGAAATTGAAGTAGATGAATTCACTGCTGCTGGTATTGATTGACAGGGCGATGATGAACAGGGCCATGGTGAGCGGCAGCATGCGTGCCTGCAAGCGCACATCGGCGCTCAGCTCATTGGAATTACGGGCGCAGAAGCACAGCAGCGCGCAGCCGATGATCAGGGCGATATCCAGGGCACTGATGACCAGTGTACTGGCGGCGGCCGGGGTGGCGATCGGGGAGAGATAGTAGCTGAAGTCGAACAGCGCCCGGTACATGGCAAAGGCGGCCTCGGCATCAGCGGAACGAAACAGTACCAGGCTCAGCACGAAGAACAGGAAGGTAATGGCGATAGCGACGCGCTCCGCCAGGAAGTCCAGCCGCCCCGCCATCACCGTGACAAACACCACGGCCACCGCGTGCAGGATGCCGAACAGCACGAAGTTCCAGCCGGCGCCGTGCCACACGCCCACCAGCACGAAGGTAATGAAGATCGCGACCAGCGGCCGCTTGCCGCTGCGGGCGTCGCCGCGCAGCGGGCCGTACACATAGCGGGTCATGAAATCGTTGAGGGTGATATGCCAGCGACGCCAGAACTCGCGGATATTGCGCGAACGGTAGGGGCTGGAAAAGTTCAGCGGCAGTCGGATGTTGAAGCAGCGCGCCGCGCCCATCGCCATGTCGGTGTAGCCGCTGAAATCGAAATAGAGCTGGAATGTGTAGGCCAGTATCACCAGCGCCACCTCGTGGGGTGGCAGGCCCGCCGCCCCGGCAAAGCCGCTGCCGACCAGCGGCACCAGTGCATCCGCCAGGACCGTTTTCTTGAAAAAGCCGATGGCGATGAGAAACAGGCCCACCCGCAGGTTGTCGACATCGATACGCAGGAAGTCGTCTCGATTGAACTGCGGCACCATCTTCGAGTGATGCACGATCGGGCCCGCAATCAACTGCGGGAAGAAGCACACAAACAGGCAGTAGTTGAGAAAGCCCGGCGCCGCCACGCGGCCGCGGTAGGCGTCGACCAGGAAAGCGATTTGCTGGAACGTGTAGAAACTGATCGCCAGTGGCAACAGCAGGTGCGACAGCGCTATCTCGGTGCCCGCCAGGGCATTGATATTGCCGATGAGAAAGTCAGCGTACTTGTAGTAACCGAGCAGGCCGAGGTTGAAGGTCACCCCGAGCCACAGCGCCGGCCTGCGCAGGGGCGACTCTCCTTCCCTGCGCAGGAAGCTGCCGATGCTGTAGTTGACGGCAATTGAGGCGAGCAACAGCGGCAGGTAGCCCAGCTTCCAGTAGGCGTAGAAAAACAGGGATGCGAGCACCAGCATGAGGCGCGCGAGCGTCGCCCGCCCGGTAAGGCTGGCGAGAAAAAACAGGATGAATACCGAGGGCAGAAAGACGGCAAGGTATTCGAAGGAATTAAACAGCATGCCCGGGAAGGCGCTCTTGCCGGTCCGTTGGAATTGTTTGTCGCGGATTTTAGAGTAGAATCCCGTAGCGCTCAATTTGGTGATTCTGGAACGCTCCAGATGCGACGAACTTCACCGCACGGGCACCGATTCACAACCCGGCCAGACGCATGACCCTGCAAACCGCAACCCTGCCCCGCAACGACACCACTCCCGGCACCACATCCACACTGGAATACTGTTTCGACTCGCCGCGGCAATGGACGTTTATCCACAAGCCGCGCCGCGTGCAGTTTCGCGGCTGGGCGGCGAGTTTTGGTGACGGCCCGGCCCGGGTGCTGGTGACCGCCGCCGACGGTACACAGTCCGAGCACGCGATGACAGTCGAGCGCCCTGACGTGGTGGCACATTTTGCCCACCAGTCCCGCGAGGCGAGCCTGACCTGTGGATTCGACTTCGAGCTGGACATTCCCGGCCAGCGCGGCGACGACTACGTGCTGACCTTCGAGGTGATCAACGACAGCTTCAGCTCCGGGCCCATCGAGTTCCGCGCCCGCGACTTCGGCTCCATGCGCTGGCAGGCGGACGCCACCGCGCGCGAGGCGGAGACCAGTCGCGGCAACTACAAAGACACCTGGAATGCGGTGTCCGACAATGAAAACGACGCCAAGATTTCCGTTGCCGGCTACACCGATGAGGCAGAGTTCGAGCGCACCTCGCAGTTCACCCTGCAGGTGTTGCAGCACAGTGTGGGCGTAAACCCGGAGGATACGATTCTCGAAATCGGCTGCGGCGTCGGCCGCATGGCACGCACGCTGTCACCCCTTTGCAAACGCTGGATCGGCGCCGACGTGTCGGAAAACATGTTGGACCATGCCCGCAGCCGCACCACCGACCTCGATAACGTGGACTACCAGTCCCTGAACGGTTGGGACCTGTCCGGCATCGAGGACGACAGTATCGACATGGTGTACTGCACCGTTGTATTCATGCACCTGGATGAGTGGGACCGCTTCAACTATATCTGCGAGGCCAAACGGGTGTTGCGCCCTGGCGGCCGACTTTACGTGGACAACTACAACCTGCTGTCGGCGGAGGGCTGGGACTTCTTCATGAAGAATATGCTCGACTACCACCCCCTGCAGCGACCGGCCAACATCAGCAAATCCTCCACCCCGCAGGAGCTCTGTCACTTCCTGACGATGGCAGGCTTCGAGGACGTCAGGCATCACGCCGACGACGACATGTGGGTCTACGCCTGGGGCCGGAAGCCCGGCTGACACCTGGTGACAGACACACAGCGACAGGCGGCCTTGCGCGACCTGGTCAATAGCGGCATTGAAGTACTGAACAGCGACCGGCTGGCGCCGCAGACCCCTGTAGCGATCGTGGTGCTGGGTGCCGCTCGCGGCGGCACCTCGGCGGTGGCCGCCACCCTGGATGCACTTGGCGTCTCCATGGGCCGGGGCGCGCTGCCGCCCGTCTATGAAGACCTCGAACTGGCACTGGCGGTGGAAGCAGACCGGGAAGCCGATGCGCTGGCGCTGATCAAGGAGCGCAGCGCCGCTTCACCCTGGGGCTTCAAGCGCCCCGCCTTCAGCCGCTACGTGGAACGCTACCACCCGCACCTCGGCAACGTTCGCTACGTGGCCGTGTTTCGCGACCCGCTCGCCACCGCCGTACGGGCACAGCTGTCCAGCGAGGCAGACCTGCTCGGCACCATGCGCAGAACGCTGGCGGAATACCGCCGAATCAAGGATTTTCTGAGGACCTGCCCGGCGCCGGCACTGCTGGTGAGCTATGAAAAGCTGCTGGAAAGCCCGGCCGCCTTCGTCGATGCCCTGGCCGCTTTCAGCGGCTGCGAAGACGGTAACCGCGAACAGGCGCTGGCCGCCATCGAGGCCAGCCCTGCGGAGTACCTGGACCATACCCGCAACAACAAGAGTCGCGGCCGGCTGGATATCGTCGAGCGGCGGCGCGTGCGCGGTTGGGCCCAGTACCTCACCCATCGCCGCCAGGCGGATGTGGCGATCGAGGTGAACGGCCGCGAAGTAGCCAGGGTGCACGCCGACCAGTACCGCGAAGACCTGGCAGACATGGGCATCAGCGCCGACGGCTGCTGCGCCTTTGATGTCTTCCTTGAGCAGCCGCTGAAGCGCGGCGACGTGGTACGGGCGGTGGTCACCGGCGATCCCTTCGACATCACCAACAGTCCCATTACCTACCAACCGGAGGGCTTGTTCAGCAGGCTGCGCCATCTGCTGGGGATGCACCGTGACTGAGCTGGCCTCCATGAACAACCCCGGCCTCGCCACGCTTGGCGAAATAGAAGCCAGCGCAGAGCGAACCCTGGTGGTGCTGGGCACGGCCCGGGGCGGCACCTCGGCGGTGGCCGGCGCCCTCGACCGGCTCGGCGTTTTCACCGGCGCCCTGTCGGCGGCCCCGGTATTCGAAGACGTCAATCTCGCCAATGCCATCGAGACCGACGGCGTGGACGCCGCCGGGAACATTATTCAGGAATACAACGCCGAGCATCCGGTCTGGGCATTCAAGCGCCCGCGATTGCTCTACCATGTACAGGATGTTCACCACCTGTTTCGCAAGCCGGTCTATATCGTGGTGTTCCGCGACGTGTTTGCCGCGGCCCAGCGCACGCGTATTTCCGGCGGCGTCGATGTCTTCCTTACCATGGACAAGCTGCTGTCTGACAACGAGCGCATTATCGACTTCCTCGACGGCGAGAAGCCCAACGCCCTGTTGGTCTCATACGAAAAATTGATGGCGAGCCCTGCCCAGTTGGTAGACCGCCTGATCGAACTGCTGCCCGGCACCGTGGAGCCGGCGGCGCGGCAGGCGGCGATCGATTTCATCCGGCCCGCGCCAGAGGACTACCTGGACGCCACCCGCACCACCAAGGCTTCGGGGGCGATTACCGGCATCTCCCATGACCGGGTGCAGGGCTGGGCGCGTTACAACTTTCCGCTGAAGCCTCCCGCCACGCTGGAGCTGCGAATCAACGATGCGCCGGTCGCCACTGCCGTCGCCGACCTGTCGACAGACACACTGGCCCCCTGCCCGCAACAGCCGGCCGCACAGCCTGAGGGACTGCCCTGCGGCTTCTGCTTCAAGCTGCCGGCGGGCAGCCTCAGCAGCGGTGACCAGCTCTCTGTGCAGGCCACCGAAGACTTTGACGCGCTGGAAGGCTGTCCGCTGACAGTGGAGCTGCCGGCAGATGCGGCGGGACAGGGCCATGACGGATAACCGCCTCAAATACCAGCGCGAGATTCGCGAAGGCGCCGAGGACTCCCTGTCCAGGCTGGCGGCGATGATTCCCGCCGGCGCCACCGTGCTGGACCTCGGCGTTGGCAGCGGCGAACTGGGCGCCTTCCTGTCACGGGAAAAGCAGTGCACGGTCGACGGCATCGAGCTGTCCGCGGAGCATATTGCGCGGGCACGGCCCCACTACCGGGAACTGCAGGAAGCGGACCTGGAACAGGCCGAGTCCCTCACGGCATTTCCTGCGCAAGGCTACGACTATGTGGTGCTGGCCGATGTGCTGGAACACGTCCGCGATCGAGAAGCTGCACTGCGGCGGGCGGCAGAACGGCTCAAGCCCGACGGTGAGATGTTGCTGTCGGTACCCAACATAGGCTATGCCGGCGTGGTGCTGGACCTGCTTGAGGGGCGCTTCGACTACCGTGACGAGGGTATCCTCGACGACACCCACGTACGCTTCTACACCCGCGATTCACTGTGCCGCTTCCTCGATGAGCTGGGATTCCAGGTCAACGAGGTGCAAGCCGTCGAGAGGCCGCTGCACGCCACCGAATTTGGTCAATTTGCACCGGAGCTGCTGCCCGCTTCACTGGTCAATGCCCTGCTGTCGCGCCCGGACTCACTGGTATACCAGTATGTGCTGCGCGTGCAGGTAGCCGATGCCGACTACGCAGTCAATGCATGCACCGGCAATTCGCCGACCACGGGTGTCATCAACCGCTTTGAGACCCGCCTGTTCTGGATGAGCGAGGGCGATCTGCAGCACGGCGAACACAAGCTGGAACGCCAGTGGGCCAGCCTCAACGCGGATGACAACCGGCTGGCGTTTCACATCGAAGATGCCGCCGGTATCGAAGTGCTGCGGTACTTTCCCGCCGACCGCGCCGGCGTAGTACACCTCGAACGCTTCGAAGTGCGGGCCGGGGATACGATGGTTGATCTGTGCGAGACAGCGGAACTGGACAGCGCCCTGTGCCAGAACCTGGTGGCCAGCCACGAGGGCAGGCGCTACCGCCTCCTGTGCCAGGATGGCAACGCCTGGTTCGAGGTGCCGCTGCAACCTCTGCTCGGGGTCACCCGACCGAGAAGCATCGAGGTGCATATCGAACAGAGCTGGCCCATGAGCCAGGACTACACCGCTCTGCTGGAGGCTTTCGCAGGCAGCACGCAACGGCTGTCGGAGCTCGCCGACCAACTGGTGGAGCAGCGCGCCCACCGCCGCGGCCTGGCCGGGGAAATCGCCATGCTCAAGGACCAGTTAGCCACCCGGGAGGCAGAAATCGCAGCACTGAAATCATCACCGCCGGGCCCCACTTCGAAACCTGGCCTGCTCGGCTATGTGCGCCGACTGCTTGGGCGCCTGCGGCAGATCATACCCCCAGCCGTGCCGCTGGCGCTGGATGCGGTAACCCATGGAGAACGCGAGAGCGACGGCTGGCTGCGCATGACCGGCGATAGCGGGCACCTTTACTTCCCGACCCCCGGGGAACTGCGCGGCGAGACGGTGTTTTTCAATCTGGGTTACGAATGCGAGGGTCGCCTGTGGGGCCCCAAGCTCTACGAGGTCATCGAAGGCGAGCTACAGGAAGTGAAGGCGCCGGTCCACGAGGACCGCAACGGCCGGGCGATTTTCGGCACCCTGAAGTTTCCGGAAGACCTGCAGGGGCTGGTGGTCGCCCCCAGTCGGCTCGATTGCCGACTGCGCATTGAGAGTTTCACCCTGCGCCGCTTTGGGCCCCTGGTACAGGCGCTGGAGGATCACTGGCACTGGGCCTGGTTCTACCGCTGCTTTGGCCTCCCCTGGGTGCTGGAGCGGGCCCGCGAAGACCTGGCGATCTGGCTTGAGAACTTCCCCCGGCTCGGCAGCCATCGAGAGTATTCCGACTGGTGGGAAAAGTTTGGCCGCGTCAGCTCCGCCACCCTTGCCGAACAACGCCAACTGGCAGCGGAGCGGGAAAGCGCGCCGCGACTCTCCGTGGTGATGCCCACCTACAACACACCCCCCGAGCTACTGACCAGGGCGGTGGAGTCTGTGCTGCGCCAGAGCTACCCCCACTGGAGCCTGTGCATCGCCGACGACTGCTCGACCCGGGAAGAGACCCGCGCAGCGCTCGAGCGCCTGGCGGCAAGAGACGAACGCATTCGACTGCACTGGCGCGACAGCAACGGGCACATCAGCGCCGCCACCAACGACGCCATCGCGCTGGCCGACGGTGACTATGTCGCCTTCATGGACCACGACGACGAACTGACGCCCAATGCCCTGTATGAGGTCGCTGAGGTATTGCAGCAGGCGGAGCCGCCAAAGCTGCTGTACAGCGACGAGGACATCATCGACGCTGACGACCAGCCCCTGCGGCCGCACTTCAAGCCGGACTGGAACCCGGACTTCCTGGCTTCGATCAACTACTTCTGTCACCTGGTGGTGATCGAGCGGAATCTGCTCAACGAGCTGGGTGGCCTGCGGGAAGGGTTCGAAGGCGCCCAGGACTACGACCTGGTGCTGCGCGCCAGCGCCGCTGTAACGCCACAGCAGATTCACCACATTCCCCGGGTGCTGTACCACTGGCGCGCGGTGGAGGGCTCCACCGCCGACGATATCGAGCACAAGGACTACGCCGTGGACGCCGGGCGGCGTGCGCTCGAGGACCACGTGCAGCGCAACGCTCTCGAGGCCGAGGTGGAACTGTCCGAGCTGGGCATGGCCTATCGGCTGCGTTACCGCCTGCCGGAGCCGGCGCCCAGCGTTGAAATCCTGATGCCGACCCGGGATTCCCTGGCGGTGCTGTCCCACTGTGTCCGCAGCGTACTGGAGCGCACCGACTACCCCTACTATCGGCTCACCATCATCGACAACGGCAGCAGCGATCCGGCCTGTCTCGAGTACCTGCAATCACTTGCGCAGGATGAACGGGTGCGGGTGCTGCCTTACGATCGCGAGTTCAACTTCTCGGCCATCATGAATTTCGGTGCCGCGCAGTCAACGGCAGACATCCTGGTGCTGATGAATAATGACGTCGAAGTGATCAACGGCGACTGGCTGACAGAGATGACCAGCCAGGCTTGCCGGGAAGGGGTCGGCGCGGTGGGCGCCAAGCTGTTCTTTGCTAGCGACTATGTGCAACACGGCGGCGTGGTGCTGGGCGTCGGCCCCGATGCCGTGGCGGGACACGCCTTCCGCGGCTTCTACAAGCACGAGACCGGGCACATGGGCCGGCTGCGGCTGGTGCAGAATTACAGCGCCGTCACCGCCGCCTGCCTGGCGCTGCGCCGGGAGGCCTACCTGGCGGTGGACGGCATGGACGAGGAAAACCTGGCGGTGGCCTTCAATGATGTCGACCTGTGCCTGAAGCTGGTGGACGCAGGCTATCGCAACCTGTGGACTCCCTACGCCCAGCTCTATCACTTCGAGTCCGTCTCTCGCGGCCGGGAAACCGGCGAGCGCCGGCTGCGCTTTGAACGTGAGCGCGACTTCATGATCGAGAAGTGGGGGCAGCGCCTGCGGGAGGACCCCGCCTATAACCCGAACCTGACCCTCGCCTACGAGAGCTTCGACATGGCCTGGCCGCCACGCGCCTGATCAGCCCGGCAGTTGCTCCAGGATGACCTGCCAGTCGTTGGCCAGGGTCGGCAGCAGTTCTTCACGCCGCGCTTCCAGCTCGCTGTACTCCAGCGCCATGAACTCCGCCACGATGTCGTCGAAACGTTCCTCGAGCACCGAGGAACCGGCATCCAGCCCGGTTACCATGGCCAGCCCGGAGGGCAGCGCGGGGATCACATTCACCTCGAGGTCGGGCCGGTACTTGATCAGCAGCGGGATCATCCGCCAGACGTCCCCGGCCCAGTAGGCCATCACCCGGTCACGGGCGGCGCTGAGTTCAGTGGGCGGGTAGCAGTCGTGAATCATGACCACCGTACCCGGGTGTGAGTACTTTTCCAGATTGATGAAATCCTTGAGCGCCTGCTCAAACAAGTGCAGACCGTCGATGAAGGCAAGGTCCAGGCGCTCGACCCCCAGCTCCTCGAACAGGTTGTAGCGGGCAAAGAAATCGTCGCTGGTCACCGGGTAGAGCCTGGCCCGGGCCGCAATGCTGGCTGTCACCCGCGGGCAGGGGTCGATGCCGACGCAGCGCGTGTCGGCGCCCGCCAGCGCCATCGAAGCCCCGGTCGCAACGCCTATCTCGGCGTAGCCCGCAGGCTGCAGATGCTGGTGCAGCCGCGAGAGGATCGCCGCGTAGTTCTCACCGGGCATCATCACCCGCGCCATCAACATATGGGCCTGGTTGTAGGCACCGTTCAGCGCGAACATGGCCTCGCAGGCCGCGCGTGCCGCCGCTCGATCGCCGCTGGCCAGCTGTGTGTTGACCTCGGCTGCCAGGGCTTCCAGCTGGCTCTGTGGCCCGCCTGCCTCGGGGCTGTCAGTATTGCTGCCAGTATTGCTGCCAGTAGTGATAGTCGGATGCATTGCGCGGTCCAAAACGGGAAAGGCGCCTATTCTCGCGCCCGCCGTGGGTGCGGTCAAACGCTGGGGCAGACGCGACGACAGCACCGGTAGGCGCTGCTACCATGGCGGCCTGATAAATCGCCCCAGAGCTCACGTGCAGGAAACCGACCAGGACACCCGGGATCAGCCCCTGGCCAGCGTATTGCTGGCTACCCACAACGGCGAGCGCTGGTTGCCAGAGCTGCTGAACTCCTTGCTGGCCCAGGACTACCCGGCGCTGCAATGGGTGATCCGCGACGATGCCTCCAGTGACGCCACGCCGGAACTGCTCGCAGCATTTCGGCAGCGCGCCGGCGAGCGCGTGACCCTGCTGGAAAACCCCGGCAACCAACCGGAGGGGGCTCTCGCCAACTTCGCCGGCCTGGTTGACCACGCACTGACCCGATCGACCGCCGAGGTTTTCCTGTTCTGCGACCAGGATGACATCTGGCACCAGGACAAGGTGTCCAGGCTGTTGGCGGCGCTGCCCCGGGATACCGACATACCCGCCCTGGTATTTTCAGATATGCGCGTCGTGGATGCCTGTGGCGCACCCCTGGCCGATTCCTTTCTGGACTACCAGCACCTGTCTCCCGCGGCGCAGCTGCCCCGCCTGCTGGTCCAGAACCACGTCAGCGGCTGCGCAAGCCTGGTGAATCGTGCGACGCTGGAACTGGCCTGGCCGCTGCCGCCTGCCGCAGCCATGCACGACTGGTGGCTGGCGCTGCTGTGCGCCGCCGCCGGGCGCCTGGAGCATTGCCCCGAGGCGCTGGTGGACTACCGGCAGCACGCAGACAATGCCGTCGGCGCCGAGGGCTTCAACCTGCGCTACCTGTGGCGGCGGGCGCGGGGCAGCCGCGGCACCCGCCTGGCGCAGCTCTATGCACAGGCCGAGGCACTGCGGGAGCGCCTGCAGGAGCGCGGTCATGGCTGCCCGCCGGCGCTGGCCAGTTTCATCGCCACGCGTGAGCTTACGAGGACCCGCAGGCTCTACGCCCTGTGGTCAGGCGGCCACACCCGCAGCGGACTGGTGCGCAATCTTCCCCTCTGGCTGGAAACGGAATAAGCCATGACGCAGCGTTCGAAGTTTGGCCCCGGAATCCTGGTGACGGCGGCGTTCATCGGCCCGGGTACCGTCACCACCGCGAGTATCGCCGGCGCCGAGTTCGGTTTCGCCTTGCTGTGGGCGCTGCTGTTTTCGATATTCGCCACCATGGTCCTGCAGGACATGGCCGCGCGGCTGGGCCTGGTCACCCGGCGCGGGCTGGCCGAGGCGCTGCGGGAAAACTTCGCCGGCAGCTGGCTGGGCGGGCTGGCCATTGCGCTGGTGGTGGCCGCCATCGGATTCGGCAATGCAGCCTATGAAGCGGGCAATATCATTGGCGCGGCGATTGGCCTGGAGAGCATTTTCGACCTGCCCATGAGCGTGTGGGCGCTGCTGGTGGGCACACTCGCCGGCCTGCTGCTGGCCTCGGGGACCTATGCACTGATCGAGAAGCTGCTGGTGGCCCTGGTACTGCTGATGAGCCTGGTGTTCCTCGCCACCCTGGTGCAGGTGGGCCCGGATCTCGGCGCCATGCTGCAGGGGGCCCTGGTACCCAGCGTGCCAAAGGGCTCGCTGCTGACGGTGATCGCCCTGGTGGGCACCACGGTAGTGCCCTACAACCTGTTCCTGCACGCCAGCGCGGTGCAGGAGAAATGGTCCACTGACGTCGACACCCGCCAGGCACTGAGGGAAGCGCGTGTGGATACCGGTCTGTCGATCGGCCTCGGCGGGCTGATCACCCTGGCGGTGCTCAGCACTTCAGCGGCAGCTTTCTTTGGTGGCGAAGCGGAGTTTTCCGCCGCCAACATGGCGCGGCAGCTCGAACCCCTGCTCGGGAGCAGCGCGCGCTACTTTTTCGCCGCCGGGCTCTTTGCCGCGGGCCTCAGCAGCGCAGTGACCGCGCCGCTGGCGGCCGCCTACGCCGTGTGCGGGGTACTGGGCTGGTCACAGGAACTCAGGAGTAGCCGCTTCAGGGCCGTGTGGATCACGGTTCTGCTCTGCGGTACCGGGTTTGCGGCGGTCGGCACCAAGCCGCTGTTGGCCATCCTGTTTGCCCAGGCCGCCAACGGATTCCTGTTGCCGATCTGTGCGATATTCCTGCTGGTGGTGATGAACCGGCGGGGCACGCTCGGTGAACACAGCAACAGTTCGCTGGCCAACGGCCTGGGCGCGCTGGTGGTGCTGGTTACCGTAGGCCTGGGCGCCCTGAAAGTGCTGCGGGTGTTCGGCCTGGTATAACGCGAGACCGGAGATTCCTAGTAGGCCGCTACCGTGCCGTCCTTGCGCATCTCGGTCGCACCGGAATAGACGCTGCCCTGCCTCAGAATGGCCTGGTAGCCTCCGAAGCGCGAACCGCTGTCGTCAATCTGCACCCGATGCCCCATGGTTTCCAGGCGTCGCCGGGTGGCCTCCGGCACCCCGGGTTCCAGGTACAGGGTGCCGATCAGGTCGCCATGCAGGCCGGTGGGACTGCGGCCGCCGTCGTGAAGGAAGCGGGCAGCATCACCCGCTTCCTGGATATTCATGCCGTAGTCGATGTGGTTGATCAACACCTGCACGTGCCCCTGGGGCTGCATGCCGCCACCCATGAGACCGAAGCTCATATAGGGCTTGCCGTCCTTCATCACGAAGGCGGGGATGATCGTGTGGAAGGGACGCTTGCCCGGCGCGTAGGCGTTGGGATGGGTCGGGTCCAGGGAGAACAGCTCGCCGCGATCCTGGAACATGAAGCCCAGCCCGTCCGGGGTCAACCCGCTGCCCATGCCGCGGTAGTTGGACTGGATCAGGGACACCATCATGCCGGTGGAGTCAGCCACGGTCAGGTAGGTGGTGTCGCCCTCACCCTCCAGCTTGGGCTCGCCGGCCACCAGCGCCGTGTTGACCTTGCCGGGGTCGATCAGGGCAAAGCGCTGTTTGCCGTACTCATCCGACAACAGCCCCTCCAGCGGCATCTGCGAGAAGTCCGGGTCGGCGTAGTAGCGCGCCACATCCTCAAACGCGAGCCGCTTGGCCTCAACCATGAAATGAAACACCTCCGCCGAAGAGCGGGGCCACTGTTGGAAATCGACGTTCTTGAGAATGCTGAGCATCTGCAGCGCTGCAAAACCCTGGCCGTTGGGCGGCAATTCGTAGACGTCATAGCCCCTGTAGTTCACGCTGCCGGGGGTCACCCACTCGCCGCGGTGGGCGGCAAAGTCCGCCAGCTTCAGGTCGCCGCCGATGCGTTCGAAGTACTTGGCCATGACCTCTGCCAGCTTGCCCTTGTAGAACACGTCACGGCCTTCACGACCGATGATCTCCAGGGTATTGCCGAGGTCCGGGTTTCGGAACAGTTCACCCTGGGCCGGTGCGCGCCCGCCCTTGAACCAGGTAGCCTGGGCGTTATTGAACTCCTCGATCATGCCGGTATCACGGTTGAAGCGCGCCAGGTTGCCGCCGAAGTAGTAGGCGATCACCGGGGACACGGGGAAGCCCTCCCGCGCATAGCTGACCGTCGGTGCCAGTACCTGTGACATGGGCAGCTTGCCGAACTGTTCGTGCAGGGCGAACCAGCCGTCCACCGTGCCCGGCACCGTCACCGGAAGGCTGCCGAAGGCGGGGATGCCCTGGTGATTTGCCGGCAAACGGCCAGAGCTCTTCATCTCGGCGATGCGTTGCTTGAGGTCTTCCAGGCTGCGCCCCTGCGGAGAGCGGCCGGAACCGTTGTAGCCATAGAGTTTGCCCGAGGCCGGGTCCCAGACGATGGCAAACAGGTCGCCGCCGATGCCATTGCCTGTAGGCTCCATCAGCCCCAGGGCCGCATTCGCGGCGATCGCCGCGTCGACCGCGGAACCGCCCTGCTTGAGTATGTCGATAGCGACCTGTGAGGCCAGCGGCTGGGCAGTGGCGGCCATGCCCTGGGCGCCGTAGACCGGGCTGCGTGAGTAATCGAGGCCGACCGGGCGGCCGCCTCCGCCGAGGTCATCCACCGCGACGGCGACGAGACTGGCAAACAGAAACAGCGGAGTCAGTACGAGCTTGAAAGCGTGCAACATGTAGCGCGATATCCAGTTGAGGAACAGGGAGCCAGGGACTTCGAAAGGCCGGTAAAAACAGCATTGCGAGAGCCTATTCAGAGTAGCAACAGGTGTCAACGCAGGCCGCTGAACATGCGCTATGCTAGTCAGTATGTTAGGGTACGCCGTCCCTGACGCAACAGAGGACCTTTCCTCACATGCCCAAGTCCAGTGCCGCCGCCATCAAGGCGCCCGCGCCCTACAAGCGCGCCCGTCCAGGCATCGACTGGAACGCCTACGACCCGGGGCAATTCTACGACGAGATCATCAGTTCCCCCGGCAATGCGCGCGCCGCCGCTCGCGGCCTCGTCTCCTACACCCGCAAAATGTCGATCAAGCACCTGCTGTCGCGACAGCAGGCCGCCGACCTCGCGATCCAGGAAATGGGCATCAGCTTTACCGTCTACAGCGACGGAGAAAATATCGATCGCGCCTGGCCCATGGACATCCTCCCCCGCATCATTCCCCTGAAGGAATGGCAGGTGCTGGAGAAGGGGCTGGTACAGCGCCAGGTAGCGCTCAACAAGTTCATCGACGACATCTACAACAAGCAGCGCATCCTGAAGGACAAGGTCCTGCCCAGGGAGATTATCGACAGCTCGCCCGAATTCCTGGAACAGTGCATCGGCGCGAAGCCGCGCTACGGTGTCTGGTCGCATATCTGCGGGTCGGACCTGGTGCGCGACAGTGATGGCACCATGTATGTACTGGAAGACAATCTGCGCGTCCCGTCCGGTGTGTCGTACATGCTTGAGAACCGCGCCGTGTCCAAGCGCGTGCTGCCACAGCTCTTTGAGAAGCATTTTATCGAGCCAGTAGACGACTACCCTTCGCAGTTGTTCGACATGTTGGCTTCGCTGTCACCGCGTTCCGGTGACCAGCCTGAAGTCGTGGTAATGACCCCGGGGATCTTCAACTCAGCTTACTTCGAACACGCCTACCTGGCGCAGCGGATGGGCGCCGAGCTGGTGGAAGGCTCCGACCTCGTGGTGGGCGATGATGACAAGGTCTATATGCGCACCATTCGCGGACTCGAGCGCGTCGATGTGATTTATCGGCGCATCAACGACGACTTCCTGGACCCGGAAGTGTTTCGTCCCAATTCCATGCTGGGCACCCCCGGCCTGTTCCGCGCCTGGCGCAAGGGCAATGTGGGGCTCGCCAATGCACCGGGTGCCGGCGTTGCTGACGACAAGGTGATCTACACCTACGTGCCCGACATCATCAAGTACTACCTCGACGAGGATCCCATCATTCCCAACGTTCCATCTTTCCTGTGCGTGGACAAGAAGCACTGTGATCATGTGCTCAAGAACCTGGAAAACATGGTGGTCAAACCTGCCAATGAATCGGGTGGCTACGGCATGCTGATCGGCCCGGCATCTACAAAGAAGCAGCGCGAGGAGTTCGCCGCACGCATTCGCAAAAACCCGCGCAACTATATGGCCCAGCCGGCCCTGGCGCTTTCCACTGCACCGACCCTGTGCGGCAACAGCATACAGCCCCGGCACCTGGACCTGCGGCCCTTCATCCTGCAGGGCAAGAACCACTACGTCACCGCCGGCGGGTTGACCCGGGTAGCGCTGCGCAAGGGCTCCCTGGTGGTGAACTCCTCCCAGGGGGGCGGCAGCAAGGACACCTGGATCGTCGACACGGAGGCGAGCTGATGCTGTCCAGAGTTGCTGAAAGAATTTACTGGCTGGCTCGCTACCTGGAACGGGCGGAAGACACCTCGCGCCTGATCCTGGTACGCCACAACGTCATACTGGACTTGCCGCGGAATGTGCAGCCCGACTGGGAATTGCTGCTGCGCGTGCTGGGCGCCCGCGAGCAGTTTGCGCAGAGCCCCGGGGCGGCCAACGAAAAGAACATCATGAGCTTCGTGTTCAGTGATCGGGAGAATTCTTCGTCGATCATCACGTGCCTGACTCATGCCCGTGAAAATATGCGTACCAGTCGCGAAGTTCTACCCAGCGAGACGTGGGAACGCGTCAATAGCCTGTATCTGAGCGTGGCACGCCGCGCCAACAAGGGCCTGCCGCGGGCATCGCGCCACAGCGTGCTCAACAGCGTGGTGCAATCCACCCAGCAGATTGCCGGCATGCTGTCTGGCACCATGAACCAGGATGAGAGCTACCAGTTCCTGCGCATGGGTCGCTACCTGGAGCGCGCCGACATGACCACCCGTATCATCGACGTCGCTTCTGAGGTGCTTGGCAATCCCGACGAGGACGCCCGCCCCTACCAGAACGTGATGTGGGTCAGCGTCCTGCAGTCCCTGAGTGCTTACCAGATGTACCGGCTCAGCGAGCGCCACAATGTGCGGCCGCCGGATGCGCTGCAATTCCTGCTGCGCAGCCCGGTATTCCCGCGGGCACTCTCGCACTGCCTGCTGGAGCTGGAAGACGCCATGAAGCTGCTGCCACGGGGTCAGGATTCATTGAAAGCCGTGCAGTCAGTGCACCGCAAACTGAAGCGCACCAACTGTGCAGAGCTCGAGGGAGAGGCGCTGGAGAAGTTTCTCGACGATATCCAGGTTCGCCTGCAAGGTGTCCACGAGGTTATCCAGCACACCTGGTTCACGCCGGAGCAGTAATGACACCCTATTTTTGTCGCTGTGGGCAGGCTCTGTTCTGCGAGAACACGCGCTGCGGAAACTGCGGCCGGAGGGTCGCTTCAGAGCCCCTGGAAGCGGCTGTGTTTTCGCTTGATGACGACGAGGACGGCTGGGTAGGTGCCGACGGCAGTCGCTACCGGCCCTGTGACAATCGCGTCAAGTGGGGAGTGTGCAACGGCGTGGTCGAGGCGGGCTCCGGGGAGACCCTTTGTTCCGGCTGCCGGCTCAATCGCACCATTCCCTCCATGTCTCGAGAGGAAAACCTGCTGCGCTGGAAGCGGCTGGAAGCCGCCAAGCGGCGCATGATTGCAGGTGTGAGCAAGCTGGGGCTGGACGTGAACAGCGGCGGCGGCATGCGTTTCGACTTCCTGGAAGACAAGCGCAGCCATCCGGACGTGCTGGAACACTTCGTGGCTACCGGACACAAGGACGGTGTGATCACCATCAACGTCATGGAAGCTGACGAAATCCAGCGAGTGCAGCAACGTGAGTTGATGGGCGAACGCTACCGCACGGTGCTGGGTCATATCCGCCACGAGGCGGGCCACTTCTTCTACCCGCAGGTGGCGATCGACCTCGGCGCCTTCAGTGCGCTGTTCGGCGACCCGACTGCAAACTACGATACGGCAATGAACGCTTACTACCAGAATGGTCCTGCGGAGGGTTGGGAGCTGGAACACATCAGCGCCTACGCCAGCGCCCACCCCCTGGAAGACTGGGCGGAGTGTTTTGCGCACTTCCTGCATATCGAAGACACCCTGGAAACAGCCATCTGTTACGGAATGGCGGCGGATCCGGGTCCAGATCCCCGGGAGCGACTGAGCGCATGGGTGCGCTTCGTGATCCCCCTGAACGAACTGGGACGCAGCCTGGGTCAACGCGACCACTATCCCTTCATTCTCACTCCAGTGGTAATCGAGAAGCTGCTGTTCGTGCAGCGCGCAGTCGCCCGCGTGGCATCTGCCGCGAAGGGCAGCGAGCCTTCACCTGAGTGCCAGGCCTAGGGGGCGTCGCTCAGTCGCGGAAGCTTTCGTCTGCCGCCGGCGGTGTTACCGGGCGCAGAGAGGCGGAACGCTTTTCCCATTCGAACTGGGGCAGACCAAGAAATGCCTGCTTGATGGCCGATGACCAGGCGCGTCGCAGGGTGCCGAGGTAGGAATCGTCTTCGGTCAGCTTGATGTAATGATCGGACTCAAAGGTGTCGTTTTCATACACCAGCACCTCGATAGGCGGCCCCACGGTGGCATTGGCGCGCATGGTGGAGTCCATGGACACCAGGGCGCAGCGCGCCGCGTCTTCGAGACTGGTGTCCTCGCGAAGTATGCGGTCCAGGATGGGCTTGCCATACTTGCTTTCGCCGACCTGCAGGTAGCGGGTCTCCTCAGACACGGAGATGAAGTTGCCAGCGGAATAGATCATGTAGATCGAAGGCTTATTACCGTCGATCTGGCCACCAACGATAAAAGACACCGAGGTATCTACATCAGACTCGGCGGTGGAATCACTGGCGGCAGATTGCTGTTCGCGGCTGACCCGACTCACGTAGTTGGCCACTTCGACCATCTTGTTGCAGCTCAGCAGCGACTCGGACTCCTCGTCCTCCATATCCCCCTCGATCTGTGCAATCACCGCCTGCGAGGTCGCAAGGTTGCCGGCGCTCAGCAGGACGATCATGCGGTCTTCGCCCAGGTTGTAGACATGCATCTTGGAGTAGGTAGAAAGAATATCGGGCCCGGCGTTGGTCCGGGAATCGGAGCAGAACACCAGTCCGTCTTTGGCTGCTATCGCCACGCAGTAGGTCATCTTATGGGGGGGCCTCACAGATATCTATTCTTGTAGTTGAAACGGAAAGTAACAGCTTTTCCAGCGCGACGGAATTCTCTAAACCCGCTTTTTTTCTACGCGCCCCGCACCAGTCTGGCGCACAAATCCCCGCCCGGCGCCGCAGCCCCCGGAGGGCCGCCGCGCGGCGCGCAGTCAGTGTTTACTCCGGAGCCTACTGTGCATCGGCGAGCACTGTCACTAAGCTAGCCGGATGCTGATCAATCCCGAACTGATACCCGGCCCGCTGTTGCTGCTCCTCGCCCTGTTGATGCTGGCAGGGCTGGCAATTGCTGTGTGGTACGGGCCCTGGCAGGCCCTGCGGGCGGTACCGACGCGGGTGCATCTGGTGCTGGGTGCAAGCCTCGGCTGCACCTGCCTGTGGCTGATGTCGATCAGCCTGGGAGAGGTCGCCAGCGTCCACCTGCTGGCGATGACCAGCGTGACGCTGGTACTGGGCTGGTGCCTGGCGGTGCTGGCCGGCAGCCTGGCGCTGCTGGCCCAGCTGCTGATCCTCGGAGAACCGCTAACGGCACTGCCCGCCGCCTGGCTGTTCAGCGTGGCTGTGCCCGCCAGTCTCAGCAGTTGGCTGGTGAGCCGGCTGCCACGACGCCAGAACCTGTTCCTGTACACCCTGGGCGGCGGTTTCGCCGGCGGCATGCTGTGCGCGCTGGCGGTGGCAGTGCTGGCCACAGGGTTCCTGTGGCTGGCAGGGGAAGCTGAGCTGGCGGGCCGCGCCCTGGAAGCCTGGCCGATGCTCGCGCTGGTGCTGTTCCCCGAGGGATTTATCAACGGCATGCTGGTCACCGCAGCCTGCGTCTTTTTCCCGGGCGCTGTAAAGACCTTCGATGAAGGCCTCTACTTCGGCGATGACGAATCCGGCCACAGTTGACAGGGCCCCTCCAGACTTGCGCTGCGTCAAGCTGTCAGCGCTCTGACCGGGCGTTTGTAGAGGAAACGCAACAATTCGGGGCTATACTGGTGTGCTTATGACGCTATACGACGAAGCCCAGACCAACCTCAACCTGCGCCTGGGCGACCTTAATACCAGCCAGTTCATGCCCCGCGAAATCAGCTGGCT
>JAZBOY010000091.1:0-2402 GCA_036351375.1 Halieaceae bacterium | reverse complement strand
CGGAGATACCAGGCGGATAGTCGCGGAAACAGCGGGTCAGGCCTTTACTCTGGACATGGAAGCCAGGCGGCGGGTGGCTGCTGAAGCGGCGCCGGATATCGAGTGGCTGCGCGAGACCTTCGGCCTGTCCCTGCGCTGTGAGGTGGGCGCGGACGCGGAACGGCCGCCGGATGGCTTCGGCTTCAGCCAGACCGCGGTGGATGCTGTCGCCCTGCAGCTGCTTGAGTCGGCGCAGCTGGCGCGGCATCTCGATGGAGCGGGCGTGTCTGGCCAGCGGCTGGCCGCCGCGGAAGAAAGCCTCTCCGACCTGGCTGAGCGTTTGCGTCAGCTACGGGAGCGCTACACTGCGCTGGAGCAACGCGCCAAAAACCAGGTACAGCGCGCCGAGGAGGCGGAGCGCCACGCCGGGGCGCTGCAGGACCAGCTGCGGGAACTTGAGCAACAGCGCGAGCGCGAGATAGCGGACGCCAGGGCGCGGGTGAACGAACTGGCAGAAGAGTTGGAGGCGGCCAGCAGCGCGCTCGATGCAGTGACCGGCTCATTGAGCTGGCGCCTGACCCGTCCGCTGCGGGCCCTGAAAACCTGGTTATCCCGCTCTGGCTAGGCCCGCGGTCTCCGTGCCCACCGTGGTCAGGCGCTCAAGAATCCTGGCGCCCAGCACCTGGGGAGAAAACTCCTGCTCAATGGTGGCCCGTGCGGCTTCTCCCATGCCGCTGCGCAGCCCTGGTTCCAGGCAGACGCGGCGGATAAGAGCCGCGGCGTGCTCGATATCCGGGTCGGCCCAGCTCTGGCCCTCGTCATAGGGCCCGTGGGCGCGATCCAGCGTTACCAGTTGGCTCTCAACCAGCAGCGAATTGTCCTCTCGCATGAACTGGCGGTTGCCCGACCAGTCGGTGGCGAGGGCCACCTTTCCCATCAGCATGGCCTCGGCGAGGCCAAACCCGAAACCTTCAGAGCGGTGCAGAGAGAAAAAAACGTCACAGGATGCGATCAGCTGGTCAACGCGTTCCCTGTCCAAATACCCTTCCAGCAGATGCACTCGCGAATTCTCACTGGCGAGCTGCCGCAGCTCCCTGGCGTGAGTGAGATCGGCGTCGAGGTTGGTGACCTTCAGCACAAGGTGAGCATCGATATCACCATCTGCCGTGGCTTGCTTGAAAGCCTCGATGGCCGCGGCCGGGTTCTTGCGCGCCGGGATGCTGAGCGCATCGTACATGGTGAGGAACAGAATGCTTTCCCCTGGCAGGCCGAAGCCGGCGCGGTCTGCGACCGGTGGCGGCTCCGGCAGTGACACGCCGTGGGGAATACAGGTCACTGGAATATCCGCCTTGGCGGCAATGGCTTCCCGGCAAAATTCCGACGGCACCCAGATTTCGTCCAGTAGCTGGATGGCCGGCAGCCAGCGATCGGGAAACTCCGGCAGCTCCCAGGCCCAGTAGCCAATATTGTAGTGGCCGCGCAGCACTTCCTCGCCGATGTGGCGAATGGCGCTCATGGTCTCATCGGCATTGATGTGGAACAGGTTGATATTGAAGCGCGGCTCGGAGGCCAGGCCGTCGGGTATGCGCGCCTTCATGCGGGAAATATTGCCCTCGCTGAAGTCCACAACAGCCAAGGGTATGTCCGCTGCCTGGATAGCGTCGATATTGGCGCGTGCAGACTGGCCGATGCCGCTCTCGGCACGAACGTAACCGTAGAGGTTGATGCCCCAGGGCAATCCCGGGTCCTTGGGCGTTCTCGCCGGTGTTCCGGGTGTCTGCCTGGACAGGCGCTCCACCAGCCCGACATGTACCTTGTGGCGAATTTTCGGGTGCACGAAGGGGCGCACCAGGTGCCGGTAGCGCCAGGCGAGCCGGTAAACGATGCGGTTCAGTCTGCGCGCGGCGCGCTGCAGCAGGGTGCCCCTGGCCTCTTCGGCGCCCAGCTCACTCAGCTCATGTCGCACCGGCAGAATAAAGGGCTCCTCGAAGCCAGCCTGCTCTGCGGCACTCTGTACGAACCAGTCCGCGAAGCGTTTGCCATAGGCGCCGCGCAGGTCGGGGAACGCCTCCTGCAGGTCGGGCCTGGCCTGGTAGAGCTTGTAAGCGAGCCGGGTAATCCACGGTATGCGCTGGCCCCTCAGCGTAACGGGCTCGTTCAGGTAGCCCATGAAATTGGCGCAGCCCTCACGCTCATAGGGGTTGTCGCGGCTGGCTTCCCAGTCGTAGTCCTCGCGATAGATGTAGCGGGCAAAGTCTGGGATCAGGGTGCCGTCTGCAAACTTGCCGTAGTGATAGGGCAGCTGGCGCGTCTGCGCCTCGCCGTTGGCCGCCAGTTGCCCGGCGTAGTCGGCGCAGAGTGCTTCCACCTCTGGCCCGGCAGATTGCTTGGTAAAGCGGTCCTGGTGCTTGCTGAGCAGTTTG
>JAZBOY010000090.1:0-2246 GCA_036351375.1 Halieaceae bacterium | reverse complement strand
GATGGCGCCGAACACTGCCCCCAGGGTAAGAATCTGGGAACGGAAAAGGCTCTGTAGCACATTGTTGTACAACACCAGCATATTCGTGAAGTGTACCCGATCTTCCTCGAGACCCATTTCCTCCACCAGGTGCGAGTGCAGATCCTTGAGGAACTGGTCGCGGCGCAGCTCGCGGCTGGTCTCTTTTACCCTCAGCGAGATGCGCGCTTCCTGGGCGCCCTCGTCAAAATACGGGTCGACGATCAGGTGGGCGACATCGTCCGGCAGGCTCTTCTGCACCAGCGCCAGCTCCACGTCACCGACGCCGCCGTCCCAGAGCTGCTTGACAATCTTGTAGGTGGTCGCCAGTGACAGCACCTTGCCGGTCTGGGGCAGGGAGTCCACATATTCGTGAATGTCTTCCAGCTCTTCCATGCCGCGCACCGTGAACCAGTAACTCTGCTCGAAGTCGTCACCGCTGGAGGCAAAGCCGTCGTCGAAGTCGTCGGCGAACGGGTCGTCGCCAAACATGTCATCGCCGCTACTGTCCTCGCCAACTCCCTCATCTGTCGACACGGCGGCACTGTCAGCCGCACCCGGGTCCTCGGCGAACACCGGGCCGTCGGTATCCTCGACCGCGTCGATCACGATATCCAGCGGGATGGTGCCCCCGAGGCGGGCATCCAGCAGCTCCATGCCCTGGTAGATCTCGGTGCTCTCGTGAAAGTAGTCGATGAAGCGGTTCTCCACCTGCAGGCGACTGATGCCGAATACGGCCGTGGCCAGCAGCACGCCAGATACCACCAGTATGCTGGTGCCGTGCTTCTCGGTGAAACGCGCGAAGGCCGGCGTCAGGCCAGCCAGTCGTTTGTTGGGGTCAGCGGTTTTGCCGCGCGGCAGCAACATCAGTAGGCAGGGCAGCACTACAAAGGTGAGTAGCAGCGCCACGCTGATACCAATGGTCATCATCCAGCCGAAGTCCATGACCGGTCGCAGCCCGCTCACCACCAGCGAGCCGAAGGCCACCGCCGTGGTCAGCGTGGTATAGGCACAGGGCACCCACATCAGTCGCACGGTTTCACGTACCAGTTCGTGCTGGCTGGCATCGGGCATGGACAGCTGCAGCTCGCGGTAGCGCACCACCAGGTGGATGGCGATGGCGAGGCCGACAATCAGCAGTACTGCCACGAAGTTCGAGGAAATCACCGTCATGCGCCAGTCAAGCCATGCCAGCAGGCCGAGCATGAAGGTGGCCGACGCCAGCACCGTGATCATCGGCAGCGCTACCCAGCGCGGCTGCCGGAAGATGACCGTGAGCATGACGAACATGAAGCCGAGAATGCCCGCCCCGAAAGTCACCAGGTCACTGCGCACGAAGTCCACCATGTCGGCGGCAATCATCGGTACACCGCCCACGAACAGGCTGGCGCGGTCGCGGTAACTGTCCACCACCGCGCGCACCTCGGCCACCAGGTCGCTGGAGCGCTGCTGGACTTCGGCTGAGTAGGCTTTGAACACCGCTTCCGCCTCGCGCAAGTCGGCCTGCTCGTCGGCAGCGAGGTTTCCGGTGCGCTCCTTCTCGCGCAGGATTTCGCGTCGGTCCAGCAGTTCAAAGTAGCGCTCGTCCCGGGCCAGGTTGACCTGGATCGCCGCCGTTCGCCCATCCGGACTGACCAGCAGCTGCTCGTAAATGGGGCTCTCCTGGAACTCCCGGCGCGCCAGCTCGCGATCCACGTCGGGATCAGCCAGGGTTGGCATGCCGGTGTCGGAACCGACATCGGCCAGGGCGATAGGCGGGCTCTGCAAAAGCGGCACATCCAGCAGGGTCGTAACGCCCGACACGCCCTCAAGCTCAGCCAGCTCATCGCGCAGGCTGGCAAGCGTCTGGAGAGACTCATCCCCCAGCAGGTCGCCGGGGGGCTGGTAGGTCACGACCAGGAAATCGCCGGAGCTGTAGCGCTCGCCGATTTCCCGGAAGTATTCGAGATCGCTGTCACCCTCCAGCACCAGGGTGTCGGCAGACGCGTCGATGCGCGTCGCGGGCGCCTGGGTGGCCAGTGCGCCTACCAACAGCGCGCACAGGGCAAGACTGATAACCGGTCGCTGCAGTATCCAGCGATCATAAAGAGCATTGATGGAAGATGGCATGTTGTCGTTCTTGTCGAATCCTAAGCCTGAGACTCTTGTACCAGCTGAAGTTCCGTCACCAGGCGCGTGTGGATTCCGCCGAACCCACCGTTGCTCATTATTACGATGTGATCGCCGGG
>JAZBOY010000089.1:0-3154 GCA_036351375.1 Halieaceae bacterium | reverse complement strand
ACGGTGGCCAGGCTTACCGCCCCAACAGAGTTGCGGTAGCTCGCATTCGCCAGGTCCACGGTGCTGGGCAGATCAGACACCACGCCCGTGTCAGGGTCTACCCGGCGGCCATCGGAGAGCGCCACATCGTACACCTGCTCCCGGAGTGTCCCATCGTCATCCAGCCAGCCCTTGATGATTTGCACCCGGTCCAGGTTTGCGCCGTCAGGGTCCTTGAGGGCGTGAACCAGGAATCGCGGTACTTCGCCGTCCGGCAGGCTCGGCAGGGTGCCGCCCATGGGCACGCCGCGCTCGTAACCGAGGTCGGCGATGTGGGCCGTGAGTTCGTCGCCCGGCCTGAAGCCCACGCCTCCGAAGAAGCGCAGGGCAATGCGCGGGCCGGTGGTGGCGTACACTTCTCGGCGGGCCAGGGCGTCAAACAGTGCCTCGCGGGTGTTTTCGGTAGCCCAGATTGCCGCGTAGCCCGACGCCGCCAGGCGCCAGTTTTCCCACAGGGCGCCGCCCATGCGATTGCTGCTGCGAGCGGCGGCGGGCTCCGAGTCCCTGAACTTGCCCCAGAAATTGTCATCATCCGCCGTCGCCAGGGTGGTGTGTGAATCGGTGCTGCCGATCATGCCAAAGGCAAACGGGTTGGCGCCCAGCTCCGCGTCCAGCTTCAGGCCCAGCTTGAGAGCCGGTCGCGCATACTCATGGGCCAGCATCTCCGGCCGCTTCTCCACGGTGCGGGCGATATTGTCGCCATCCCAGGTCTCGAAATCGGCAAAAGCATCATCCGGCGACAAGTAGGGATGCGCCTCACCGTCGCCCTTCACCTGGGTCACTTCGTACACTGGCTCCCAGCGGGCGCGACGGCTTGCATAGTCGGCATCCAATGGCTGTCCGGCCACGGTTTCAAGGGCAAACATCAGCCCGTTGGAGACGTTGCCGTTGTGGGGTATCGCCATCACCTGCCCGCCGCTCACTTCCTCATAGCGCTCCATGGCGGCCCACAATTGCTCCGGGTCGCGACTGTCCAGGGCCGAGTATGGCGGCAGTGTGGCTGCGCGTTCCGCGCCGTCGCGAAACAGCACCACGCGGTGCAGGTTGTTGCCCTCGATCATCGAGGTCCATTCATAGCCGACGAAGGCCGTGAACAGTCCAGGTACGTTGTGATTATCGGCGGTAGCGCTGATCTCCGCCCAGATGGAACGGCGGATGTCCGCCGACAGTTCCTGCTCATAGTCGGTGGCCTGCAGGCGCTGCAGCCAGGCATTGATCACCGCCCGCAGGTCGCCGGTTTCGTCCAGCAGCGCCCGCCATTCGCGGCCGAGGGAGGTGCTGAGCAGTTCCGGGTCGCGATCCATGAGCCGGGGAAATACGCCGATGAATTCGGCGTGGTCGGCCACCAGCAGGAAATCCAGCGGTCGGCGCAGCTGTGCCTGCAGGCCGCCGCTGGTTGATACCACCTCGCCGCGCGCAAAGCGAAAGGCATTATCGGGTGTGAGGCGGGTATTACCGAAGGCGAAGGAGTCCGGCGACTGGTTGCTGTGCACGTGCAGGTCGCCCCAGTACAGCCGGGTGTGAGCCGCGGCCGCGAGCGGCGGTGAGTAGTCCTCGGCGACCGCTGCAGCACCGAGCAAGCAGAGAAGCGGGAGAATTTTCTTCACGTTATGGGTTCCCCAATGCACCGGCAACAGCCACTGTCGGAAATGGTAATTTTCGGCAGCTCAAAAAAAGGGCTTGCCGTAATTATCAATCAGACTAGACTGTTTTTTTATCCCACACCTTAATAATAACTAGAGGGTATAAAAATGAAGTTAGATAAAACTTCACAGGCAAACTTCGCCCGTCGGCTTATCACCGCCGCTCTCCCCGTTATCGCCCTGCTCGCCGGCCCGGTGGTGAGCCCGGTAGCCGAGGCCCAGGCGGCTCTCGAAGAAATCATTGTTACTGCCCGAAAACGGGAAGAATCCATCCAGGATGTGCCGATCTCGGTGACATCCGTGGGCAAGGAGCTGAAGGAGGCCAGCATACGGCGCCTCGAAGATATCCAGTCCTTCACGCCCAATGTCTACATTCGGAATACCGCCGGCATCCCGGGCGGCGCTGCCATCAGCATCCGCGGCGTGTCCTACCAGGAGACGGACAAGACCCTCGACCCGTCCATCGGCGTGATTATGGACGGCCTGTACCTGGGTACCTCCTCCGGCGCGCTGCTGCAGAACTTCGACACCGCCAGGGTCGAGGTACTGCGAGGCCCACAGGGCACCCTGCACGGCAAGAACACCACCGGCGGCGTGCTCAACATCATCCGCAACGATGTCACCATGGAATGGGGCGGCGAGGCCATTCTTACCGCCGGCGACCAGGGCCGCGAGGATTTCCGCGGTGTACTGAACGTGCCGATCATCGAAGATGAGTTGGGTGTGCGACTGTTCGGCGCCAGCATCAACAGCGATGGCTGGGTGGACAACACCACCATCGACGACGACGCCTGGGGCGATGACAAGCAGCTCTATGGATTCGCCACCAAATGGCAGCCGACTGACAACTTTGACATCAAGTTCCACTACGAACACATGGATGACAAAACCGACACCGGCGCCTACACCAACATGAATCAGCCGGAGGACCTGGCCTGCGTACTGCAGGGCGTGCTCTGGGCTATTGGTTGCGCGGACTCCGATCCCGGCAGCGACGAGGACAACAATTCCACCAACGACCGCAACACCAACGATAGCGAATACGACACCTACATCGTCACCATGAACTGGGAGTTCGACAACTTCCTGATCACCTCCATCACCGGTCGCCGGGAAATGGATGAACAGTACCGTATCGAGTTCGACGGTTCTCCGGCCAACCTGCTGTACTTCGACTACTTCAACGACTGGAACCAGACCAGCCAGGAGCTGCGCCTGACCACGGAGATCGGCGATGACATTACCCTTGTCGTGGGCGGTTTCTACTGGGATGTGGGCTACGAGCAGCGCTGGAATGTGCATGAGCTCAACTACACACTGGAGTTGCTGGGCATTCCCCAGGGCAACCCGCCCTTCAGCCTGACGCCCAATTCCATCAACTACAACGGCCAGAACCAGAACACCGAGTCCTATGCAGGCTTTGTGTCAGCAGACTGGGATGTCAATGAGAAGTGGACCCTGAGTGCCGGCGT
>JAZBOY010000088.1:0-10797 GCA_036351375.1 Halieaceae bacterium | reverse complement strand
TTCGGCGTGCCGATCGGTTCCTTCCAGGGGCTGCAGCATCGCGCCGCCGAGCTGTATGCCCAGCTCGAACTGGCCCGATCCATCGTCCTGAAAGCCCTGCAGGCAGTCGATGAGGACGCCGATGGCCTGTCAGCCCTCGCCAGCGCCTGCAAGGCGAAACTGTGCGAAGTGGCTACACTGGTGACCAATGAGGCAATCCAGATGCACGGTGGCATCGGCATGACAGACGAGTTCGACATCGGCTTTTTCATCAAGCGCGCCCGCGTGGCCCAGCAGGCCTACGGCGATTACAGCTACCACCTGGACCGCTTTGCCCGACTCAACGACTACTGAGAGGCGGTGATGCAGGGGCTTGCTGAGCTGGAATCCGCGGTCGCCGCCATGACCGCGGACGACGCCCCCTTCGCGCTGGAACAGGTGGAAGTGCGCGGCCAGCGCTACCGCAGTTACCGCAATCAGCCCCGCAACCTGGCCGCCTACTTCAACATGATGGCCAACCACGCCGCGAAGGAATTCGTGGTGATGGGGGACGAGCGCTACAGCTACGGTGAGGCGCTGGCGCTGTCCGGGCAGTTCGCCGTTGCTCTCAGGGAACGCTACCAGCTTGCCCCGGGTGACCGCGTCGCCATCGCCATGCGCAACAACCCCCAATGGATGTTCGCGTTTATCGGCACCCTGCTGGCAGGCGGCATAGTGGTCCCCATGAATTCCTGGTGGACCGGGGAGGAACTGGAATACGGGCTCGGCGACTGCGGCGCGAAGATCGTGGTGGTCGACCCCGACCGGGCCGCACGCATCCAGCCCTTTGCCGATGAGCTGGCGCTGATCGGCGTGGGCGATTTTGGCGACGGTGCCCCGCCGGATTTTATGGCGCTGGTGCAGCAGTTCGAAGGCCGCGAACCCGAGGCCTCGGAAGCCGACCCCGACGACGATGCCTGCATCATGTATACCTCCGGCTCCACCGGCCACCCCAAGGGAGCGGTGCAGACCCACCGCAGCGTGCTGGCCGCCCTGTTCAGCTGGCTGCTGCTGGGGGGCGCCAGCAACAGGGTGACGCCGCCGGCGGAGTCGAAGTTTTCGCCCTGTGCGCTGATGACCGTGCCCCTGTTTCACGCTACCGGCAGCCACAGCCTGTTCATGCTGTCGCTGATGATTGGTCGCAAGATCGTACTGATGCACAAATGGGATGTGCAGGAAGCCATGCGCCTGATCGAGGCGGAACGGGTGACGAATTTCAATGGAGTGCCCACCATGTCCGCCGAGCTGCAGGCGGCCGCCGCCGATAGCCCCTACGACCTGTCCAGCCTCAAGGAAATCTATGCCGGCGGCGCTGCCCGACCGCCGGACCAGGTCAAGAAGATCACCACCGCCTTCAAGGGCTCCAGTGCCGGCATTGGCTACGGGCTCACCGAAACCAACGCCCTGGGCTCAGTCAACAGCGGGGCTTTCTACCTGGCCAGGCCCGGCAGCGCCGGACGTCCGGTGCCGGCGGTAACTGACTTCCGCATTGTGGACGAGCAGGGCGAGCCCCTGCCGCCGGGAGAGCGCGGCGAGGTCTGTATATCCAGCCCAGCCAATGTCCGCGGCTACTGGAACAAGCCCGAGGCCACCGCGGCGGCCTTCCGGGATGGCTGGTTTCACACCGGCGACGTGGGTTACATCGACGAGGACGGCTTTATCTACATCGTTGATCGCATCAAGGACATCATTATTCGCGGCGGCGAGAATATCAGCTGCATAGAGGTGGAGGCGGCGATCTACCAGCACGAGGCCGTGGACGAAGCTGCGGTGTTCGGCCTGCCCGACGAACGCCTGGGCGAAGTGGTCGGCGCAGCCGTGGTACTGCGTGAACCAGGCTGCCTGGACGCCGCGACGCTACAGGCCTACCTGGCTGACCACCTGGCGGGCTTCAAGATTCCCGCGCATGTGTGGTTTCACGATGACAAGCTACCGCGCATCGCATCGGGTAAGATTTTCAAACGACAATTGAAGGCGGATTATGCCGCCCAACTGAACTCCGGGAGAGACTAGTCATGGGAACAACAAGCGCAGAACAAAGCCAGGCGATGGCAGGTGCTGTCGAGGGCAATATGGATCTCGGCATCAGCGAGCGTATCAAGCCGATCCTCGAGCAGGTGCGGCAGTTCATCTCCGACAGGGTTATCCCGGTCGAGGAGGAGTACTACGCGGAAATCGGCAAGGGCGGCGACCGCTGGCAGTGGACCGAGCGCCAGACGGAGATCCTCGAGGCCCTCAAGGCTGAGGCGAAGGAAAAGGGCCTATGGAACTTCTTCCTGACCGAAGGCGATCGCGGTTTTGGACTCACCACGGTGGAATATGCCTACCTGGCGGAAGAGATGGGTCGCTCGCACCTTGCGGCGGAGTGCTTCAACTGCTCCGCGCCGGACACGGGCAACATGGAGGTACTTGAGAAGTATGGCAGTGAGGCCCAGAAGGCGCGGTGGCTGGAACCGCTGCTCAACGGCGAGATTCGCTCGGCATTCGCCATGACCGAGCCCGGCGTGGCTTCCTCTGACGCAACCAACATCTGCACCGAGGCCAAGCTGGAAGGCGATGAATGGGTCATCAACGGCGAGAAGCACTACATCAGCGGCGCCGGCGACCCGCGCTGCAAAATTCTCATTGTCATGGTCAAGACCGACCCGGACGCCCCCAAGCACCTGCAGCAGTCACAGATCCTGGTGCCCATGGATACGCCGGGGGTGGAGAATATCCGCCCGATGAATGTGTTCTCTATGGACGACGCCCCTCACGGCCACATGCACATGAAGTTCAACGACGTGCGGGTGCCCAAGGACAATATCATCCTCGGCCCGGGCCGCGGCTTCGAGATTTCCCAGGGTCGCCTCGGCCCCGGCCGTATCCACCACTGCATGCGGGCCATCGGTGCGGCAGAGCGCGCCCTGCGCCTGCTGTGTGAGCGTGCGACCACGCGGCAGGCCTTTGGCAAACCGCTGGCGCGGCTGGGCGGCAATATCGACATCATTGCCAATGCGCGCATGGATATCGAGATGGCGCGCCTGCTCACCCTGAAGACCGCCTGGATGATGGACCACGTGGATGCCAAGCAGGCACGGGTGTGGATTTCCATGATCAAGACGGCGGTACCGAATATCTCCATTCGCATTGTCGACGAGGCCATCCAGGTATTCGGCGCCCTGGGCGTATCCCAGGATACGCCGCTGGCCGCCATGTACATGCAGCAACGCACGCTGCGACTGGCCGACGGCCCGGACGCGGTGCACCGGATGGTAGTGGGCCGCAATGAGCTCAAGCAGTACATGGTGCAGGATTCGGTGAACGCGACTTTTCGCGATGGCTAGTGCCGTAAGGCGAACCTTCCGCTTGCCATTGGGTCGGAGTAGGGTAATGCTATAGAAGCTGTTACCACTACCCGATCCAATGCGCTGCCGACCTTATACCCTGTTCCTCACCGCCTGCCTGTTACTGGCAGGTTCCGCCGCTACCTTCGCTGAGAACTTCCCCCGACCACCGGCCCTGCAGCCGGCGGTGGATTTCTGGGTCAAGGTCTACACCGAGGTCGATACCCGTAGCGGCTATGTTCACGACGCCGACGAGGTCGGCATCATCTATGAAACCCTTGAACTCAGCGGCGACTACTACGCCGATCGGCGCGCCATGCGCAGCGCCAATGCCCGCTACCGCAAGATTCTCGAGGGCCTGGCCGCCGATCGCAGCAACCCGTCCGCAGAAGCCCAACGGGTGCTGGCGCTGTGGGGGCCGGATGTCAGCGACGCGCGGCTGCGCGAGGCGGCCCGCAGCGTGCGCTTCCAGCGCGGCCAGTCGGATCGCTTCAAGGCGGGCGTGATTCGCTCCGGTGAATGGAATGACCACATCGAGCAGGTGCTGCGCGAGCGCGGGATGCCCCTGGAACTGGGCGTGCTGCCCCACGTGGAGTCCTCCTTCAATCCCGAGGCCTACTCCAAGGTCGGCGCCGCCGGCATCTGGCAGTTCACCCGGCCCACCGGGCGTCGCTACCTTGAAGTCGACTATGTCATCGATGAGCGCATGGACCCGTACGCGGCGACGGTGGCCGCTGCCCAGTTACTGGAGCACAACCACCAGCTCACTGGCACCTGGCCACTGGCACTGACTGCCTATAACCACGGCGCCGCCAGCATGCGGCGCGCCACTAGCGAGCTGGGCACCACCGATATCGAAGTGATAATCGAAAAGTACAACGGCCGCCGCTTCGGCTTTGCTTCCCGCAACTTCTACCCGTCTTTCCTGGCGGCCCTAGAGGTCAGCAGCAATATCGACAAGTACTTTGGCGCGTTGCAGCTGGCGCCGCCGGTAGACTACTTGCAGGTGAAACTGGATGAGTTCATCGGCGCCGAGGACATCGCCCGCGCCCTGCAGGTGGACCTGGCGGTACTCAAGAAACACAACCGTGCGCTGCTGGACCCTATCTGGCAGGGCAACAAGCGCATTCCCGCCGGGTTTACCCTGCGCGTGCCGGCAGACCGCCTCGGAGTCGACCCGCAGCTGGTGCTGGCGGCGATCCCCGAGGACAAGCGCTTCGACGAGCAGACACCGGATCTCTACCACACGGTGGTGCGCGGCGACACGGTCTCTGAAATTGCCCGGCGCTACGGCCACAGTATTCGCGATGTCGCCGCCATGAACGGCCTCAACCGGCGTTACACCATCCGTGTGGGCCAGGTGCTGCGGCTGCCCTTCGAGGGTGATCCTGCTGCGCTGGCGGCCGCCACCGAGGAGCCCCTGATAGAAGTGGCGAAGGCGGAAGTGGAAACCCTGCCCGGCGAGCCCGAACCCCAGGATGCACTGGCCGACGCCGAAACCCCCGCCCAGTCGATTGACGGGCCCCAGCCCGAGGAGACCATGCTCAGCACCCTGGCGGCGGAGGAAGAAGCGCCGGTGGCCGAGTTGCTGGCAGATCCCAGCGATTACACGGTGGCCGACAACAACAGTATCGAAGTGCAGGCCATGGAGACGCTCGGCCACTATGCCGAGTGGCTGGACCTGCGCGCCAGCCAGCTGCGGCGTATCAACAATCGTCGCTACGGCGTGCCGCTGGTGATCGGCCAGCGCCTTACCCTGGACTTTTCGCGGGTCAGCCGCGAGGAGTTCGAGCGTCGTCGCACCGCCTACCAGAAGGACATCCAGCAGGATTTCTTCATGGGACGCCAGATCCAGGGCACTCGCGAGCACGTGGTAAGGCGTGGGGATTCCCTGTGGGAGCTGACGCAGCAGGAGTACTCCGTACCCCTGTGGCTGCTGCGTCAGTACAACCCGGAGCTGGACCCCGACCGGCTGCAGCTGGGCATGGTGCTGGTGATACCGATTCTCAAGGACGCCTAGACCTCAGTCGTCATCCATCGCGTCAAACAGCAATTTCAGCAGCCGGTTGGGGAACTGCCTCGACAGCGTGATGGCCTGGAATTGTTCCTCCACCCCGGGAAAGTTCGCTATCTCCACCAGCTGGCCGCTGGCCAGTTCATCTCGCACCACGATAGCCGGGGTGACCGCCGCGCCGTAGTTGCTCCGCGCCAGCACCCGCAGCAGCGCCATGTCGTCCACTTCGGCAACGATATTGGGCCGAATGCCGTGTTCGTCACAGTAGGTGTCAAAGGCCGTTCGCACCGCCGTTTCCAGGGTGGGTAGCACCAGCGGCTCCTCCCGTAGTGCGTCTTCCAGGCTGCGACCCTTGCGCCGTTTTTCCGGGTAGCCCACCAGGCTGACCGGCTGGCTGTCGAGGTGGCGCACGATCCAGGGTGTGGCCGCATCCCGCGGCGGCGCGGTATTGGTCAACACCACGTCCAGCCGGTGCGCCTCCAGCTGCGCCAGCAAATCGGCCAGGTTGCCGGAACGCACCACCACCTCGGTTTGCTCGCGACCTACCAGTGGATTCAGGAAAGCAATCTGGAAGTTTCTTGAGAGCGTGGCCAGTGCGCCCACGCGCAGTATTTCTCGAGATGTTCCCTCACCGCTCAGCGTGTTCAGCAACTCCGTCCCACTGGCGAAGATCACGTCGGCGTGGTCCAGGGCCAGGCGCCCGGCCTCGGTAAGAATCAGCTGCTTGCCGCGGCGCTCAAACAGCTCGTGGCCGAGCTGTTCCTCGAGCTTCTTGATCTGCAGGGACAGCGCCGACTGGGATACGTGTAGCTGCTCGGCGGTGCGGGTCAGGTTGCCATTGTGGGCGACGGCCCAGAAATAACGCAGGTGATTGTAGTTGAGACGCATGTCCCCGGCCTCCGGCGCAGCCGTTATCGTTCACATAAAAAGAATGAAATGTTGCGATCTTTCAATTTTATCAATAATCGAAATTTCTTCAAACTTGCCCCCATTCATTCGACGATCCTTGTGTGGTGACTATGTCTAGTTTGTACCTGCTGCCGGTTTTCATCCCGCTGCTGTATATCAGCCTGGCCTTGATCATGCTGCGCATGCCCGCCCGCTGGCCGAAATGGCTGGCATGGCTGCCGACGCTGGCTGCCATTGCCACTGTTGCCCTCAACTTTACCAGCGGTGCCGGCCAGAGTCCTCTCATCGGCCTGGCTGGCGTCGGCGTTTCGGTGCGGGTGGATGCACTCAGTGCCATTCTCCTGCTGCTGGTCAGCTTCCTGGGTACCACCGTCTTGCAATACAGCCGCCAGTACCTGGCGGGTGACCCGCGCCACGGGCGCTTCATGTTTGAACTCGCGCTCACCCTCGCCGCAGTTACCACGTTGGTGGCGGCAGGCAATCTTTACCTGCTGGTCGGGGCCTGGGTTGCCATGAGCCTGTTGCTGAACCGGCTGCTGTTGTTTCGCCGCGAACGCCGCATGGCGCGCATCGCCGCGACCAAGAAATTTATTCTGGCGCGGATCGGCGATGTGTCGTTGATCGTCGCCTGCGGCCTGTTAATCGCCGAGTTTGGCACCGCCGAAATTGAAGCGCTTGGCATCGCCATTGCCGCGCTGCCCGGCGAATTGCCAGGAGCGGCCCTCGCCGCCGCCGCATTGCTGGCACTGACCGCGGTCCTGAAGTCTGCCCAGTTTCCGACCCACGGCTGGCTGGTAGAGGTCATGGAAACCCCGACTCCGGTGTCGGCGCTGCTGCACGCCGGTATCGTCAACGCCGGCGGCTTCCTGTTCCTGCGCTTTGCTGACCTGATGACGGCCGCGCCCACGGTGGGCCTGACGGTCGCCGGCATCGGCGCGGTGACTGCCCTTGTGGGCACCACCATCATGCTTACCCAACCCAGCATCAAGGCGGCACTGGCGTATTCCACAGTGGGCCAGATGGGCTTCATGATGCTGCAATGTGGCCTTGGTGCCTACACGGCGGCCACCGTTCACCTCGTGGGCCATTCTCTCTACAAGGCGCACGCTTTCCTCAGCAGCGGCGACGTGGTCCGTCGCCTGCAGAAGGAGGCCTGGACCGCCGGTGCGCAGTCCGGCGGACTGTTCCCCGGCCTGGCCAAACTGGTAGCCCTTGGCGCTATCTACGTGGGTCTTGCCACCACCGCAGGCTTTGGCTGGCAGTCACAGCCGGTGATCTTGAGTCTCGGCTGGATGCTGGTGCTGGGCCTGTGGCTGTTCATGGACGCCCCCGCGCAATCAATTGCCCGCCAGTTGCGGCTGCTTGTGGGCGTGGTGTTCGTCGCAGGCGCCTATTTCGCAGTGCAGAGCCTCGCTGCGGTAATCCTCGGCGATGCGCTCAGCGTCATCCGCGAGCCCGGCCTCGCAGGCCGCGGCCTGCTGATTCTCATGGTGGCGGCATGCACCGCAATCGCCCTGCTGCAGGCCAGCGGTATCGAGAGCCGTCGTCTGCAGAACTTGCGCATACACCTCTCCAGAGGCCTCTACATCAACCTGTATATCAATCGCTGGCTGGGCGCCTTCCGCGCCGAAAGCACTCGTCAAGGAGCCTGATCATGAACGCTAGTCTTCCTCCGCACGCTGCCGAAAAGCAAGGCGACGCCAGGACCGCGACTCCGGATGTCAGCGTCGATCGCGCCGCCAGGCGGGCCGCTGACCGCATCGCGCCGCTGTGGCCCTTGAAGTCCTTCGTTGCGGTCAACCCACTGCTGGGTATGGCCGAGTGCGACCTCAAGGGCGCCGGCTACCTGTCGGCCCGCGCCCTGGGCGCGCGCCTGACGATGCCGCGCAGCTACTACGCGCAGCAGATTGCCAGCGGCCGTATCAAGGACGCTGACATCGCCCAGGCGATTGCCGAACTGTCCCGCCACGGCAACCGTCACGTCACATCAGTGGAGCGGGTGCGAGCAGAGGCCCTCAAGACCGAGGCGCCGGCGGACCTGTTCAAACTGCCGACCCTCGCCTCACTGGCCGAGCGCCACGATGGCACAGACTGGGAGCGTTTCATCACCAGTTCGGTGTCCAACTGGGCCGCCGACTTCTTCGACCAGGGCGTAGCCGTCTGGTCAGCGGCAAGTCCTGATGCCGATCCCTGGACGTCCTACCGGGCTGTCTCTGCGATCGATCGCAGCGCAGAACTGCTGGGGCTGAAGGGCGCGCGCAAAGCCTTCGCCGACCTGCCCGCCGAGCCTACGGCCCTGTTGGTACTGCTCGCTGAGGAGCTCTCACTGCCGGAGGAAGCCCTGCAGGACTACTTCCACCGCCTGCTCTCCGATGTGGCAGGTTGGGCGGCCTACGCTCGCTATCGCGGCTGGACCCGCGAGCTGCGCGGTGAAGACGGTAGCGCGGCCCGGCAGCTGCTGGCCATCCGCGCAGCCTGGGAACTGGTACTGTTCCGCTGTCATTCAGATAGCTCGCTGGCGACGCACTGGCTGGCCAGCCTGCACCACTACACCGACGATGACGCGGGGCAGTGGCTGGCGCTCAACTGGACCGATCTTGCCCTGCAGATGGCCCAGGACTTCTCTGCCCAGCGCGAGCTGGCTGAAGGCCTGGCGGGCCGTAAGGCTGAACAGCCCGCGGAATCCCGCCCCGATGTCCAGGCGGCGTTCTGCATCGATGTGCGCTCCGAGCGCTTCCGCCGCCAGCTTGAGCGCAGCCCTGAACTGAAGGTAGAAACCATTGGCTTCGCCGGTTTCTTTGGCCTGGCCGTTGCGCTCGAGTCAAGCACCGAGGGTGAGAGCGCGCGCTGTCCGGTGCTGCTCGAACCCGGTCACTCTGCCTGTGCCCATGAGCATGCTCACAGTGAGACCAGGCAGTTTGTCGACAGCCGTTGGGCGCGCTTCCAGCGGGCCGGTGTCGCCGGTTTCAGCTATGTGGAAGCCCTGGGCCTGGGCTACACCTGGAAACTGCTCAAGGCCAGCCTCGGCCTCGCCGAGGGGCGCCGCGAGACCGCAGCGCCTGAGCTGAAGGCCACCCTGGAGGAAAAGATCGCCCTGGCCGAGGGGCTGCTGCGCGGCATGTCGCTGACCAGCGTCTTTGCGCCGCTGGTTGTTCTGGCGGGCCACGGAGCCTCCACTGAAAACAATCCTTACGCTTCGGCGCTGGACTGCGGCGCCTGCGGCGGACATGCTGGCGACGCCAATTCCCGCATCGCCGTACAGATTCTCAACGACAGCGCCGTCCGCGCCGGGCTCATCGAGCGCGGTATCGAGATTCCCGCCGATACCCAATTCGTTGCCGCTCTGCACGACACCACTACGGATGAAATCATCCTGCTGGACGAAGAGCAGCTGCAGCCAAGCGCCGAGCTCGAGGGCTTCCGCTTCCACGCTGAACTTGCGGGTCGGGCAACGCGCAATGAACGTGCTGGTTCACTCGCCGAGAAGTCCGGCGACGCGCTGCTCCTGCGCGGTTCAGACTGGTCGCAGGTTCGCCCCGAGTGGGGCCTGGCAGGGTGCCGCGCCTTTATCGCCGCGCCGCGCGACAAGACCCGCGGCATAGATCTCGACGGCCGCACCTTCCTGCATGAATACGAACACCAGCGCGACGAAGAGCACGCAGTGTTGGAGACGATCCTCACTGCGCCGCTGGTGGTGGCGAGTTGGATTACCATGCAGTACTACGGCTCCACTGTGGACAACCTGCACTTCGGTAGCGGCGACAAGACCCTGCACAATGTGGTGAGCGGCATCGGCGTGCTGGAAGGTGTCGAAGGCGACCTGCGCACGGGCTTACCCATGCAGTCCCTGCACGATGGCGAGTCCTTCCTGCACGAACCGCTGCGCCTGATGGCAGTCATAGCAGCACCGATGGAGGCCATCGACTACGTAATTTACCAGCACGGCGGACTCGCGGACCTCGTTAACAACGGCTGGATCCAGATGCACGCACTCGATGACGAAGGCGTCGTCTGGCGTCGCGTGGACAGCGCCCAGTGGGAGCCGGTACTCGACGGCGACCAGGACCAGGCCGGCCGCAAGAGCGAGGCCGCCTGACATGCCTAATCGCAAGATCGTGGCCCGCGAGCTGAGCGCCTTGCTGAAGGTGCTCTCGCATCCCGACCGTATCCAGATCATCCAGTTCCTGGCCAGCCGCGGCGAGCACAGCGTCAGCAACATCGCCGAAAAGCTCGACCTGCCGCAGACCCGCGTCTCGCAGCACCTGGCCCTGCTCCGCACCCACCGCCTGGTGGTGGAGCAGGCGGAGGGCAGGGAACGGATATACGACCTCTCCACCAACCAGCTCGCCTGGTGGCTGGTAGACGGCGTCGATTTCGTTGCCGGCAACATCGGCGACGTCACCGACGAACAGGTCAGCGACGCCCGCAACCTATGGGTCGGCGCCTTCACCGACGCCCGCTTCGACGCCGCCCGCAAAACCGGCACCTGATCGCCACTACTCCCTGGTCTTACCTGGCTGCCCCGTCAAT
>JAZBOY010000087.1:0-3036 GCA_036351375.1 Halieaceae bacterium | reverse complement strand
TCGGTGGTCGACATAGGCGTCTCCAGTCAGGTGTGGTGCGGCTTTCGGCTTGGTTATAGCTTGGCTATCGAAGCCCGGGCAAAAAGAAACAAACCATACTGTTTTTTAGCAACATGGGCTGCTACTATGAATGATCACCACACACTTAACAACAACAGGTGATGAGCTGCCACAGCAGCTCGCCCATGGAAACGCTCATGTCCCCAGATGCACCGTCCGCTGCTCATGACGGCGGCTTCGACACCGCTACGGCCCGACCGATCAGCGAGGGTCTGTTTACCTGGCCATCCGATAATCCAGCGCTGCTGTGTGCGCGCTGCCAGAATTGCGGCCGTGCCGCTTTCCCGTACCAGGACAGTTGTGCAGCCTGCTGCTCCACCGACATGGTGCTGGAGGAGCTGCCGCGGCGTGGCACCCTCTGGACCTACACGGTTCAGCGTTTCATGCCCAAATCGCCCTACAACAGCGGTGAGACCCAGGAGACCTTCCAGCCCTACGGCGTTGGCTATGTAGAGCTGCCTGGAGGCGTGCGCGTCGAAGGCCGGCTCACCGAGAACGACCCGGACAAGCTGGAAATTGGCATGGAGATGGAGGTGGTGTTCTATCCCTACCGCAAGGCTGAAGACGGTGCCGACCTGATCAGTTTCGCCTTCCGCCCCGTTACCGACAGTGAGGGCCAGTAGCATGGATGTCGCCATCGTTGGAATTGGTATCCACCCCTTCGGTCGCACCCCCGAGCGCAGTGGCATGCAGCAGGGCGCCTACGCCGCCCGCGCCGCCCTCAAGGACGCCGGTGTGGACTTCAAGGACATGCAGTTTGCCTACGGCGGCAGCCACAGTGCCGGCAGTGCCGACTCGCTGGTGAACGAGCTGGGCCTGACCGGCCTGCCGTTTACCAATGTTGCCAACGGCTGTGCCACCGGCGGCAGCTCGTTGATGTCGGCCTATAATGCCATCAAGTCCGGTGAATTCGACATCGGCCTGGTGGTGGGTTTCGACAAGCACGAACGCGGTGCCTTCAATGCCGACCCAAAGAGCCTGGGGATAGGCGCCTGGTACGGCGAAACTGGCCTGATGCTGACCACCCAGTTCTTCGCCATGAAGATCACCAAGTACATGCACGACTACGGCATCACCAACCGTGCCCTGGCGAAGGTGGCGGAGAAAGCCTTTGAGAATGGTGCCAAAAACCCTCATGCGTGGCGCCAGACCCCAATCGGCGAGGAAGAAATTCTCAATTCGATGATGGTCAACGACCCGTTGACCAAGTTCATGTTCTGTTCGCCTTCCGAGGGCGGCGTGGCGCTCATAGTGTGCCGTGCAGACAAGGCAAAGCAGTACACTGACAAGCCGGTGCTGATTCGCGGCGCCGCCTTGCGCTCCCGGCGTTACGGCTCCTTCGAGGTGTTCGCACCCTCCCAGGCGCTGGAGCATATTGCCGGCCCTACGGTAGACGCGTCGAAGGCGGTGTTCGAAATGGCCGGAGTGGGGCCCAAGGACATCGATGTGGCCCAGCTGCAGGATACCGAGTCCGGTGCCGAGATCATGCACATGGCAGAGAACGGGTTCTGCGAAGACGGCGAGCAGGAGCACATGCTGCTCAACGGCGAGACCAGGATTGACGGTCGACTGCCGGTCAATACCGATGGAGGCTGCCTGGCTAACGGCGAGCCCATTGGTGCGTCCGGACTGCGGCAAATCCATGAAAACGTGGTGCAACTCCGCGGTGAAGGCGGTGCGCGCCAGGTACCCGGTGACCCGAAGCTGGCCTACAGCCATGTCTACGGGGCCCCGGGCATCAGCGCAGTCACCATACTGCAGCGCTAGGCGATAGAAGAGCTAGCAGGAGGCAATATGAACGAGAAAGTGAAACTGAGCGAAGAGCAGATCAAGGCCCGCAACCCGTCCTATGGGTTCCAGGACCTGCTGGACCTGGAGGAAGTCGAGGTGCCGGCCGCCCTGCGCGAGAACACCAACACCTACCTGGGCAGCGAAGACCTGCCGCTGGACCGTTGGACCTCACGGGAGTTCTTCGACCTCGAAGTGCAGAAAATGTGGACCAAGACCTGGCAAATGGCCTGCCGGGAAAGCCAGGTGGCCAAGCCCGGCGATTACTTCGTCTATGACATCGCCAACTTCTCCATCCTGGTCACCCGCACCGAGTCAGGTGAGCTCAAGGCCTACCACAACTCCTGCCTCCACCGCGGCCGTGCCCTGAAGCGTGGCGCCGGCAACTCCCCGGAGCTGCGCTGCCCCTACCATGGCTTTGCCTGGCACCTGTCTGGTGAGTTCAAGGGCGCGCCCTGTGAGTGGGACTTCCCGCACATCGACAAGGGCGAATTCGCCCTGCCCGAGGTCAAGGTGGACACCTGGGAAGGCTGGGTGCTGATCAATATGGACGAGAACGCCCAGCCCCTGGAAGAGTACATGGGCGTGCTGCCGGAGCACTTCAAGCGCTGGAACCACGAGCGTCGCTATATCTCCATGCATGTGCAGAAAGTGATCGGCGCCAACTGGAAAGCGGTGCTGGAAGCGTTTATCGAGTCTTATCACGCCATCGCCACCCACCCGCAGATCATGCCCTACCAGGGCATCGATAATTCCCAGTACGACGTCTGGGGTGACAACGTCAGCCGCACGATTACCCCGTCGGCGATCGTCAATCCCAGCCACGAAGACCAGTACGACGAGCAGGACAGCGTCAACACCATGCTCGGCACGTCGGTACTGGTGGGTGAAACCGACGACGATTCTGAAACCGCGGTGAAATCCCGCGCCAGGGATACCATCGCCGGCATCAACAGCGAGGCGTTCCAGCCCATGCACAGCGAAACCCTGGAGGGTTACGCGACGAAGTCTGAGCTGATGGACTCCACCCTGTACCTGCTGTTCCCCAACTTCGCCCCCTGGGCGGGCTTCGGTCCGGTGCTGACCTACCGCCACCGCCCCAATGGCGACGATGAAAACAGCTGCATCATGGACATCTTTTTTCTCACGCCCTACCCGGAAGGCGAGGAACGCCCGGAAGACGCACCC
>JAZBOY010000086.1:0-59330 GCA_036351375.1 Halieaceae bacterium | reverse complement strand
GGTGCCGTACTTCATGAACACTTCCATGTTGCCGGTATCCGGGGCGTTGCAGTTGAAGATCTCCGGCGACCACAGCACCCGGCCCATGATTTCTGCCAGCGGGGCGTAGTCGAGATTGGACAACTCGCCGCCGTGGTCCTTGGGGATGAACAGGTTCCAGAGGCCGGCCTCACGGGCTTTCGCCTTGAGTTCCTCCATCAGGGGGACCGTGGCCCAGCGGTTGTCGGCGCTGTCCACGTAGTCGTAATAGTCGTGCTCCACCGGGTACACGTGTTCGTCCATGAACGCCTTGAGGCGCTCTGCATACTGGGCTGCAAGCGGGCTGGGGTCGAAATTCATTAGCCGATGCTCCTGTCGATGCCTTCCCAGTAGGGCTTGCGCAGTTCCTTCTTGAGGATTTTGCCGGAGGGGTTGCGAGGCATTTCCGCGATGATTTCCAGTTTGCGGGGGATCTTGTAGCCGGCAATGCGCTCACGGCAGAAGTCGATCATCTCTTCCACGGTCAGCGAGGCGCCTTCTTTGAGCACCACAAAAGCCAACAGCGCTTCGCCGTATTTGTCGTCCGGTACGCCGATCACCGCCACGTCGGCCACCGCCTCGTGGTGGGCAATGGCGTTCTCCACTTCTACCGGGTAGATGTTCTCGCCGCCACTGACCACCATGTCCTTGATGCGGTCCTTGAGGTAGATGTAGCCTTCTTCATCCATGTAGCCGGCGTCGCCGGAATGAACCCAGCCGTCGGTCAGACTGCTGGCCGTGGCCTCGGGCAGGTTGTAGTAGCCGAGCATATTGGTATCGGACTTGATCCAGATTTCCCCGACTTCACCGGCCGGGCATTCATTGCCATCGAGATCCATGATCCTGACCTCGGCGCCCACCGAGGGGCGCCCGCAGGACAGCAGCAGCTCCGGCTTACCCGCCAGCGCCCGCTGGTGGTCTTCCACCGTCAGGTTGACCACGGTGCCGCCGGTCTCGGTCATACCGTACATCTGGATGAAGTCGACCCCGAAAACCTCCATGGCGCGGCGCAGCACCGCCTCGGAAATCGGTGAGGCGCCATAGAATATCTGCTTGAGGCCCGAGAAGTCGCGCTTCTCGATATCGGGAATCTGCAGCACTGCCATGATCATGGCAGGCACCATGAACACGCTGCCCACCGGGTGCCGTTCGATGTCTTCCACCACTCTCACCGGGTCAAACGCCTTGTGGAGCAGGATTTCCGAGCCGGAGTAGGTGGATACCAGCGCCGAGCCCGCGCCGCCAATGTGGAACATCGGTGCGCAGACAATGTCGGCACTGCCGGGCGACGGACGGTTGGGGAAGAAGGTTGTGTTCATCATGCACTCGGCCACCAGGCTCGAGTGGCTGGTGACCACACCCTTGGGATTGCCCGTGGTGCCGCTGGTGTATAGCTGGAAGAAGGGGTCGGAAGGCAGCACCTCAACGTCGGGCTTGTGCTCCGGCTGGCTTGCCAGCCAGCTATCCCAGTCGTGGCTGTCGGGCAGGCCGCGTGTCAGCAGGTGGAAGCCGTCGGGCAGCTGCGGGCGCAGCTTGTCGAGGGTGGCTACGAAGCCTTCGTCCAGCATCAACAGCACCCTGGACTCCGAGTCATTGATGATAAAGGCCAGTTCCGCCGGCGCCAGGCGGTAGTTCAGCGATACCGTGACCGCGCCAATCTTGCAGGCGGCCAGGAACAGCACCAGGTGCTCCCGGCTGTTCTCGCCAAGCACGCAGACGCGGTCTCCCTTGCCGACCCCCAGCGACAGCAGGCCGTTGCCAAGCTGGTTGGCCAGCCGGTTGATCTCGGCGTAGCTGGTGGTGTGACCGTCCTGGGTGACGCAGGGGTTATCCGGGAAGTTGCGGGCGTAGTATTCGGTGAAGTGATGAACGAGCATGGGGGCCTACCGGTTGTCCTGGTTTGTATCCTTCTCGCCAAGCGCCCCGCAGTCTGTGGTGTGAACAGAGTCGGAACAATGACGAGCCGGGACAAAAAAATATACAGCAAATGACACCGGTGGAAAGGGCTGTCGGTCAGCCGCCGGAGGGATTGCCCAGGTATTGCCTGAGGAAGCTGCTCTGTTCGGACAGGGCGCGCTCTGCCATCACCGGGTCGTAGAGCTCCACCCAGTCTTCGTTGCGATCAAAGCCGTGACTGACGCCGGGATAGGTGATGGCGCGAATCTTGTGGCCCGTCTCGGCCTGCCGTGCGGCAATGTCGGCGCAGGGTCCGGGCTCGGTGATGGTGTCTTTCTCTGCAAGCAGCATCAGGGTGGGGATATTCGGTTCCCAACCGTCCTTGAATCCCACGCCCCAGCCGCAGTAGGGGTACCAGGCCACCAGGCCGGTGACGCCTGCGAGGTGGTCGCCGGGGCTGTCGGACAGGCTGGACGGCAGCGCCCCGTTCATGGCAAACGCTTCCAGCGCGGTCCAGGCGCCGTGGGAGTAGGCCACCACCACGATGTTTTCCGGATCTACCGAGGGATGCTCGCGAGTTACCTGCAGGGTGACCAGCAGGTCTCCCACCCGTTCAGCGCCCTGCAGGGCGCGGCCGTCGCAGACCGCTGGCCAGTCCAGGCCGCGGGGGGTCATGCTGTCCTGCACCACGGCCACATAGCCCAGCGCCTGGGCGGCGCGGGCACGCGGCTCGGTGGCGGCACTGAGGCCGCCGCAGCCGTGTACGAAGACCACCGCCGGCGCGGGGCCTTCCTGCTCCGGCGGGTAGAAGCGGATATGGGGTTCGAGCAGGGCGCGCAGTTCACTGAAACTGCGCTCCTGTACGTGAATGGCGTCCTTGTAGTACAGCCAGGTGCTGCCGGTGGCGAGGGCAATCACCAGGGCCATTGAGACGAGCAGGTATCCGCCTAGGCGTTTCACGTTGGGACCTTGCCTGGAGTGGGTTAGTGGGCCGCAAATTCTGTACCAGCGGCGGACAGTATGCCAGCGCCCGGGGTAAAGATTTTCAGCACTGCATACCGCCAGCCCCTGGGCGCTGGCGCGAGCACCGGATATTGGTACACTCTGCGGCTGCCAATAACAAATCATCGAGGAACCCACGCCGATGTACGCTGAGCTCAAGAACGTTTTCGACACCCTGACCGCGCCTGGCCAGATGTTTGAACTGGGAACAGCCGAGGTGGCGGGGCAGACCCTCAAGGCCTGGAAGAATACCCCCAACTCCCTGCGCGATGTCTGGGCACTCTCGACCGGGCACGCCGACAAGGATTACCTGGTTTACCAGGACGAGCGCTGGACCTACGCGGAAGCCCACGACCAGGTGGCGCGTATCGCCCACTGGCTGCAGGCCAACGGGGTAGGCCAGCACGACCGGGTGGCCATTGCCATGCGCAATTACCCGGAGTGGATGCTGAGCTACTGGGCGGTAACGGCTATCGGCGCCGTAGCCGTGGGCATGAACGCCTGGTGGGTGCCGGAAGAGATGAAGTACGGTCTCAAGGATTCCACGCCCAAGGCGATGATTTGCGACCGCGAGCGGCTGGAGCGTTTCGCCGAGATCCGCGATGAATTCCCGGACATGCTGGTGGCGGCTGTTCGGATGGATGATATTCCCGGCTGGGCGCGGCCCTGGTCGGAGGTGCTGGCAGCGGAACCTGAGCTGCCTGAGGTCACCATCGACCCCGACGACGACGCCTGTATTTTCTATACCTCCGGCACCACTGGCTTTCCCAAGGGCGCACAGCTCACTCACCGCGGATGCTGCAACAACCTGATGAGCCTGATGTTCATCAACATGGCCCAGGCCATGGCCGCCGCTGCGGCCAAGGGTGAGCAGGGCGCCAATCCGGCGGACGGTGGTGCACCGCCGATTGCCGCCATTGTGGCAACGCCGCTGTTCCATGTGACCGCCAACAACTGCCTGGCCCAGACGGTGACCATCGCCGGCGGCAAGCTGGTGCATATGTACAAGTGGGACGCCGGCGAAGCCCTGCGCATTATCGAGGAAGAAAAGATCACCACCTTTACCGGTGTGCCGGTGATGAGTCGTGAAATCATCAGTCACCCGGATTTCGAGCATCGCGATACCTCCAGTCTCCAGGCTTTGGGCGGCGGTGGCGCGGCAGTGCAGCCTGACCTGGTGGAGAAAATCGACAAGGCGGGCAAGGGCGCCCGTCCTTCCCAGGGCTACGGCATGACCGAAGTGTGCGGAATCATCAGCGCCTCGGCAGGCGACTATTTTGTCGACAAGCCCAATAGCGCCGGCATTGTGATGCCGATTTACGAGGTCAAAGTGGTCGACCAGGAGGGCAATGCCTTGCCGGTCGGCGAGGCCGGCGAGGTGCTGGTGCGCGGCGCGCAGGTCATCAAGGGTTACCTCAACCGGCCGGAAGCCACTGCCGAGACCATTGTCGACGGCTGGCTGCACACCGGTGACATCGGCTACCTGGATGAAAACAACTTCATCTACCTGGTCGATCGCGCCAAGGACATGGTGCTGCGCGGCGGTGAAAACGTGTACTGCTCGGAAGTCGAGACTGCGCTATACAAGCACGGTGCGGTGGCCGAGTGCGCGGTATTTGCCGTGCCCGATGAGCGACTCGGTGAAGAAGTGGGTGCTGCTATCTTCCCGGCCCAGGATACCCACCCCACGGCGGAAGAGATTCGCGAGTTCTGCAAGAACCACCTGGCGGCATTCAAGATTCCCCGCTACATCTGGATCATGGACGAGCCCCTGCCGCGCAACGCCAGCGGCAAGTTCGTCAAGAAGGAGCTGCAGGAAGCGCTGCTGGTGGCGGACGCGGGGTAGGCCGCTCAAAGACCTTTCCGGTAGGTATAGGGTGTCACCCCGGTCCAGCCCTTGAAGGCGCGGATGAAGGCGCTGGATTCCGAGAATCCGGCGCGGTGGGCGATTTCCTCGATACTTAATCCCTGTTTACCCAGGAAGTGCAGCGCGACATCGCGGCGTACCTGGCCCTTCAGTTCTGAGAACGATGTACCTTCCTTGCCGAGCCGGCGACGCAGCGTCTGGGGGTGAATGTCCAGGGTTGCGGCCACGGGTTCCAGCTCCGGCATGTTGACCATGTCCTTGCGCAGCAATTGCTTGACGCGGGCAGTCCAGCTGGCCTGGTCGTACTGCTGTGTGAGCATGGCGAGTATCGGATGGCGCAGGAATCGCGCCAGCGACTGTTCGTTCTGCGTTACCGGCATATCCAGCAGGGCCGCATTCAGGATCATCTCCGCGTGGTCCTGGTGGAAGTTCACCGGGTTGCCGGCAAACATCGGCCGGTATTCGTCCACATGCGCCGGCGGCGCATGCGAGAAGTTGAAGGCCTGGGCCGGCAGCAGTTCCGAGACCAGCCAGCTCATGAAGCGGTGACAGTTGAAAAGCGCCAGCTCGGCAACATAGCTGTCGGCGCCGGAATGATGTGGCACCGGTGACAGCCGGACCACGGCGCTGTCATCCTCCATGATCAGGTGGGGTGTGGCGACCTGCTGGAACAGACCGAAGAAACGGCAGTAGCGGGCCAGGGCCTTGCCGAGGGTGTCACAGTGAATCACTGCGTAGCACATCATCGACCAGGTGCCGATGGGCAGGGGCTGGCTACCATAGCCCATGGCCTCGTCGCCCATGCTCATGACCACGTTGACCTGCAGGTCGGCGAAGCGCTCGATGGATATCCTGGCGTCGTCCTCGTCCAGCAGGCGCGGGGAAATCCGGTTGCGGCGCAGCAGTTCCACCGGGTCCAGTCCCTGGGCGACCGCGTGCTTGAGCACTGCCCTGACAAACACCACCGAGATCGACAGCTGTCGCATCGTTCAGGTCCGGTGGGCTAGCGGCAGTCGTGGACCAGCCATTCCAGGATGCGCTCCGTGAGCTGGATGCGGCTGTAGGAGAAAGAATGGTCGCCCGGAATCTTGTGATATTGCAGGTGAATGGCCGGGTCGCGCCTATAGGCCTTCACCGTGGGATCGAACATCGAAGGCGGCGGCAGTACCTTATCCTCGGTGCCGGTAATCATCATCACGGATTTGCCTCGAAGGCCAGGGCCGAACAAGCGGGTATCGAGCTGTAGCGCGGGCACGGACAGCAAATCCTCGCGCATGCGGGCGCCATCGAAATTGCGCAGCATGAACAGCGTGTCTGCGTAATCGAGGAACGCCAGGGCGCTGGGCTCGCCGGCCCGAATGCCTTCGGCCATCAGGCCCAGGTTGGCCGGCGCCATGGCGCCCACGCAGGCCAGCGACGGGTCGCGGCTGCCGGCGGCCAGGGAGGCATAACCGCCCAGGGAATGTCCCAGCAGGCTCAGGTGGTTCACGTCCACGCGGTAGCGCACCGCATGTTCTTGCAGGAAATCGATGGCTGCGGCCACGTCTTCGGGTTGTCGAGAGATGCGGTAGTCGCCCTCGCTGCCCCAGGCGCCGCGATAGTGGAAAAACATCACGTTGAAGCCGGCCCGGCGTATTGCTTGGGCGAGGTCGAGGTTCTTCTCGTTGCCGGGCAAGCCGTGCAGCAAAACAACCGTGGGGTGGGGGCCGAGGCCGTTGGCGAGATACAGGATGCCGGACAATCGGGCGCCGTCTACCTCGAAGCTGATCTCCTCGATGCTGGCGGGAAACATCTTGTCCGGAGTGGGGTCGCGGGTGAGCGCCTGTTCCAGGACCTCCGCTTCCGGTGACGCCGTCTCCGCCGACAGGACCTGGCCCGCGCACAGCAACAACAGCAAGAGCAAGGCTCTGCGCATGACACTCATCCCTGTCGACTTGATCGAAGGTGCAACATGCTACTCCCCGCTGTCATTTTGGGTCAATTTATTTGTCCAAGGCCGTCATTGTTGCCCTCTGGCTCACTGTCGATACTGATGCCCGCTCAAAATGGCGTAGAGGAAATCGATGCTCTCCAGAGACTTCACCGAAGAACAGAACATGTTTCGTGATACCTACCGCAAGTTCCTCGCGGCAGAGATCGTGCCGCATATGGAAGAGTGGCGAGAGCAGGGCCGGGTTGACCCGGCGGCCTTCCGCAAGGCGGGTGAGCAGGGCCTGCTGATGATCTGGCCCGATGAGAAATACGGCGGCATTGGTGAGTATGATTTCCGCTTTGAGCAGATCATCATCGAGGAAACCGCCTACGCCCGCGCCGGCGACTGGTACAACAGCCTGCACAGCCGCCTGGTGGGTCCCTATTTCACGCGCTTTGGCACGCAAGAGCAGTGCGAGCGCTTCCTGCCCAAATGTGTCAGCGGCGAAACCATTCTTGCCATTGCAATGACAGAGCCGGATGCCGGCTCGGACCTCGCCGGCATGCGTTCAACCGCGGTAGAGCACGAGGACCACTGGGTACTCAATGGCTCCAAGACCTATATTTCCAACGGCATCAATGCCGATGTGGTCATCGTCGCCGCCAAGAACGACCCGGACAACAACCCCCACGCCATGACGCTGTTTATCATCGAGCGCGGCATGGAGGGCTTCGAGCGCGGCCGCAACCTCAAGAAGATGGGCTGCAAGGCGCAGGATACGGCGGAACTGTTCTTCAACGACGTCAAAGTGCCCAAGGAAAACGTGCTGGGCGAGCCTGGCAAGGGCTTTATCTACCTGATGGAAGGGCTGGCCGAAGAGCGCCTGATCGGCGCCGCCGGCTATCTCGCCTCGGCGCAGCTATCCTGGGACCTCACTGCAGACTTCGTGAAGGAACGCAAGACCTTCGGCAAGCCGCTGGCGGCCTACCAGAACACCCAGTTCAAGCTGGCGGAACTGCGCACCGAGCTGGACCTGGCGCAGGTCTACGTGGATCAGTGCGTGGCCGCATTCAATGCCGGCAGGCTGACCGCGGTAGATGCGGCCAAAGCCAAACTGGTGACCTCGGAGCTGCAGCTCAAGGCCGCCGATATCGGCGTGCACCTGCACGGCGGCGCCGGTTTCATGGACGAGTACCCGATTTCACGGCAGTTTACCGACGCCAAGATCGCGCCGATCTATGCCGGCACCTCGGAGGTGATGAAAATCATCATCAGCCGCGACTGCCTGGGCGAAGACTACACCCCGTTTAACACGCGTAATTTCTAATACCTCACCGTGGCGGCATGGTCGCCAGCGCAGGGTTTCACCGACATTCAATACCGCAAACCGCAGGAGAATCACCATGGACATGAAAGATAAAGTTGCCGTTGTTACCGGCGGAGCCTCCGGCCTGGGCCGCGCCACCGTGAAGCGCTTCGTGGCGGCCGGCGCCAAGTGCGCGATCTTCGATATGAACGAAGAGAAGGGCAACGCCCTGGCCGCGGAGCTCGGCGATGCCGTGATCTTCCAGCAGGTCAACGTTGCAGACGAGGAATCCGTGAAGGCCGCCATCGCCGCCACCATGGACAAGTTCGGCGCCATCCACATCAACTGCAACTTCGCCGGTATCGGCAACGCCATCCGCACCATGGGCAAGAACGGTCCGTTCCCGCTGGACGCGTTCCAGATGGTGATCAACGTCAACCTGGTGGGCACCTTCAATGTGCTGCGCCTGTGCGCCGAGCAGATGGGCAAGAACGAGCCCTTCAACGACGACGGCGGCCGCGGCGTCATCATCAACACCGCCTCGGTGGCGGCTTATGAGGGCCAGATCGGCCAGGCCGCGTACTCTGCTTCGAAGGGCGGCGTGGTGGGCATGACCCTGCCTATCGCTCGTGACCTGTCGGTGATGGGGATTCGCGTCAACACCATCGTGCCGGGCCTGATCGCCACGCCGCTAATGATGGGCGGGGCCGAGGAACTGACGCCTGAGATCTGGGAATTCCTGAAGCCCCTGGGCAGCCAGGTCCTGTTCCCGCAGCGCCTCGGCGACCCGGATGAGATTGCGCACACCGCCCAGTACATCGTGGAGAACGATTACGTTAACGGTGAGTGTATAAGAATGGACGGCGGCATCCGCATGCAGCCGAAATAAGGAGGGGAGCTGGTCTTTTCACCCGATATCCGCGTTGCGAAAGGCGTTTCGATGCTCATGTATTGGCATATACACTGCGCTCGAAACGCCTTCCGCGCCTTGATCTCGGGCGAAAATCCTCAGCTCTCAGGGTCCGGAGTGAGGAGCCTCGATCTCGAACAAAAATCCTCGCTCCTCCGAGTTTCATGATTGCAGCCTTCACAAGCTGCAACGACATTGTACTTTTTACATTCAGATGAGCTCTTAAGCTATTGAAAATTAAATATAAATATCCTTCTGGCTTTATTGGCTGTCGGCTGAGTTTGAAATAGAGGAGGGCGTGATGGGTCCTTTGAATGGTTACACGGTAATTGAGCTGGCGGGGATTGGGCCGGCGCCGATGGGAGGCATGATCCTTGCCGACATGGGTGCCGAGGTCATCCGCATCGAGCGGGCGGGTGCGTTCAGCCCGAAACTCAGCAAGGATGTCAGCTTCCGTGGCAAGAAGTCCGTGGTGCTGAACCTCAAGGACCCGCAGGGTGTTGAGACGCTGCTGCGCATGGTCGAGAACGCCGATGTGCTGATCGACCCCTACCGCCCGGGTGTGTGCGAGAAGCTGGGTATCGGCCCCGAGGTCTGCCTGGCGCGCAATCCCAAACTGGTGTTTGCGCGCATGACCGGCTGGGGCCAGGAAGGTCCGCTGGCGAAAGCCGCCGGACACGATATCAATTACATCAGTATCACCGGCGCCCTCTACGCGGTGGGCCGCGCCGGGGAGAAACCGGTCCCGCCACTCAATATCGTCGGCGATATGGGCGGTGGCGGAATGCTGCTGGTGAACGGCGTGCTGGCAGCGCTGCTGGAAGCTCACAACAGCGGCAAGGGCCAGGTCATCGACGCGGCCATGGTGGACGGCGCCGCCCAGCTCATGTGGATGTTCCATGGTTTCCAGGCCAACGGCGGCTGGGACCACAGCCAGCGCGAGACCAATATGCTCGACGGTGCCGCCCACTTCTACGACAGCTATGAATGTGCCGACGGCGAGTACATTTCCATTGGCTCCATTGAACCGCAGTTCTATGCGCTGCTGATGGAGAAGACCGGTCTCGATCCGGCAGATTTCGCCGACCAGCACAACAAGGACAAGTGGCCCGAGTACAAGGCGAAACTGGCCGAGGTCTTCAAGACCAAAACCCAGTCCGAGTGGTGCGACCTCATGGAAGGCACCGACGTCTGTTTTGCACCGGTACTCAACTTCATGGACGCGCCACAACACCCTGCCAACGTGGCCCGGGAGGTGTACGTGGAAGTCGACGGCATCACCCAGCCTGCGCCGGCGCCGCGCTTCAGCCGTACGCCGGCTGCGGTTCGCCACGGCGCTCACGACATTGGTGAGGACACAGACGCGGTGTTGAGCGATATGGGCTTCGAGAGCCAGGAAATCGCCAGCCTGAAAGAAGCCGGCAGTATCGGCTGAAGGGGAGTAGACAATGTCACAGTATGAAAACATGCGGGTGGAACGGGATGGCGCGATCGCCGTGGTCAGCTTCAATCGTCCGGACTCGCTCAACGCCATCGAAGCGGGTATCCGTCGCGAGTTCCTGGAGGTCGCCAACGAGGTCAACGCCGACGACAGCATTCGCGTGGTGATTCTGACCGGGGAAGGGCGTGCCTTTTGTGCCGGCGCCGATCTTACCGAAAAGAACCCCGAGGGCTTTGACGTCGAGGTGATGCTCAATACCGAGTACAAGGACGCATTGATGGCCGTCACCCACGCGCCGAAACCCTGGATCAGCGCAGTCAACGGTGCGGCGGCGGGTGTTGGCAGCGCCTTCGCCATGAACTGCGACCTGACCGTGATGGCCGATGACGGCTACCTGTACCAGGCCTTTGCCGCCATCAGCCTGATTCCCGACGGCGGTGCACACTGGCACCTGGTGCAGACCCTGGGCAAGAAGAAAGCCTACGAGCTCATCGCCCTGGGTGAGAAACTGAAAGCGGCCGACTGCCTGGCGCTGGGCCTCTGCAACCGGGTGGTGCCCGCTGACCAGCTCATGGCGGAAGCCAAAGCGCTGGCCACCGAACTGGCGGGCAAGGCGCCGCTGTCCCTGCGCTATGCCAAGGAGGCGCTGCACGCCGCCACCGTACAGCCTCTCGACGAAACCATCAGCAACGAGGCTCGCCTACAAAAGATCTGCATGAACAGCGAGGATGCCCGCGAAGGCGCGCTTGCCTTCCTGCAGAAACGTGCCCCCGAATTCAAAGGGGCCTGAACCAGCCAATATCATCGCCTGCAATCAATGGAGGGTAGACCTTTGAGCACGCCGCTACTGGTAGAAAAAGACGGACCCATCGCCACCCTCACACTCAATCGGCCGGAGGTCATGAATGCCCTCTCGCCGGAGCTGCTGTCGGACCTGTGCGGCGCCTTCCGGGAGCTTAAGAACGACCGCGAGATTCTCGCCGTCATCCTGACGGGCAGCGGCCGCGCCTTTTGCGCCGGCCTGGATCTCAAGGCCATGGCGGCACACCCCGGCGGTCTCGAGGCATTTGCGATTCACGGCGACAACGACGTGGCCCGGGCCATGGCGGATTTTGACCGGCCGATCATCGTGGCCGTCAACGGCGTGGCCGCCACCGGCGGCTTCGAACTGGCGCTGATGGGCGACATCCTGATCGCCTCGGAAGAGGCGCGCTTCGGCGATACCCACTGCCGGGTGGGCCTGGCCCCGGGCTGGGGGCTGTCGCAGAAGCTGGCGCGCATGATCGGCCCCAGCCGTGCCAAGGAAGCGCATTTCACCGGCAATTTCATCTCCGCCCAACAGGCGGCGGACTGGGGGCTGGTGAGTCGCGCGGTCGCGCCGGAGGCGCTGCTGGCCGATGCCCGTAAGGTGGCCGAGGACATTGCCTCCTGCGTGCCTGCCACGGTGAAGATCTACAAGAAGCTGGTAGATGATGGGCTGGCTTCGACCCTCGGCGCGGGCATGGAAATGGAGAAGTTCGTCATGGGCCACGCCAACAAGGGCATCAGCGGTGAGGACATCGGACAGCGCCGCGAGAACGTTCAGGCCCGCGGCAAGCAGCAGGTATAGCAATGGCACACAGTAAACGTATTGCCCTGTCCCTGCCGGCACCGACCGGCAAGGTGTCCGACACCATCGCCATGGCGCGACAGGCAGAAGCCCTCGGGTATGACGATATTTGGCTGGCGGATGCCGGCGGCCTGGACGCCTTCACCCTGGCGCCGATGTTGCTGGAGGCGACTGAGCGCGTGCGCCTAGGTATTGCCGTGGTGCCTGCCTACACCCGTACGCCGGCGGTCATGGCCTCAACCCTGGCGGTATTGCACCAGGCCTATCCCGAGCGCTTTGTGCCGGGCTTTGGTACTTCCAGCCACGCCATCATCGAAGGCTGGCACGGCCTGGCGCTGGAGAAGCCGTTGACCCGCATGAAGGAAACCGTGGCCCTGCTGCGCACCATGCTGGCGGGGGAGAAGACTGATTTCAGCGGCGAAACCCTGCGCAGCAAAGGTTACCGCCAGGCCCCCACCGAGAATGCGCCCATTTACCTGGCCGCCCTGCGTTCGAAGATGGTGGAGACCGCTGCGGAGCTCTCCGACGGCGTCATCCTCAACCTGTTTCCCCGCGGCGCCCTCGCAAAAATCATGGAGCATGTGGCCATAGGTGCCGAGCGCGGCGGCAAGGATCCCGCTGATGTGGAAATCGTCTGCCGCCACATGGTGGTGGTGACCGAAGACAAGGCCGCAGCGAGGGATGCCTTCCGGGCCGGATTTGTCGGCTACTACGCGACGCCGGTGTACAACAAGTTCCTGGAGTGGGCGGGCTACGCCGACGCCGCTGCTGAGATCCGCGAGGGCTGGGCGGCCAAGGACCGGGAGCGCACCGCCGCCGCGCTGCCCGATGAACTGGTAGACGAGATCGCGGTAATTGGCAGCCCGGACGAGTGCAGGGAGCTGATGCGCTGGTATGCCGATGCCGGCATCCACACCAATATCATTTCCTGTATTCACCCGGCCCCGGAAGTGCTGTCCGCCACGGTCGAGACCTTCGCCGCGGAGAACTTCAGTTTTTGAGACCCCGCGACGCCGCCACCCTGATCATCGTGCGCGACCGCCGGGAGGTGCTGGTGGGCGTGCGCAGTGCCGGCCACGTGTTCATGCCGCATATGTACGTGTTTCCCGGCGGGCGGGTGGACCCGGGGGATGCCCGGGTACCCTGCCCGGTGGACATGGACAAGACCACGGAAGACAAACTGTGCCGGTCGCTGACCCGGCCCAGGGCACGGGCGCTGGCCATGACCGCCGTGCGCGAGACCTTCGAGGAAACCGGCCTGGTGCTGGGCTGCAAGCCCCGCCTGCCGGTGCGCAGCCGCTCACCACACTGGAAGCCGTTTTTCGACCTGGGCCTGGTACCGGACCTGGCCAAACTGGAATATGTGGGCCGCGCCATCACGCCGCCAAACCAGGTGCGGCGCTATGACGCCCGCTTCTTCATGGTGGACGCGAAACACATGCAGGGCGAACTGCGAGGTAATGGTGAGCTGGAAGACCTGCGCTGGGCCGGGCTGCGTTCCGCCCATCGGCTGGCCCTGTCGCCGATTACCGAGCTGATGCTGAACATGCTGAAGCGGCGCATCACCGGCAAGCCCGAAGACCCGCACCAGGTGCCGTTCTTTAGAGAGCTCAACGGCAAGGAGTTGATCGAGTATGAGTGAGCCACTGCTGATCGATGAACGGGGGCCGGTGAGCTGGATTACCCTCAACCGGCCGGAGCAGCTCAATACCCTGGTGATGCCCATGGTGGACGGGCTGGTAGATTACTTCCGCGCGCTGGCGGAACGGCCGGAGATCCGCATCGTGGTTCTGCGGGCCGAGGGCCGGGCGTTTTGTGCCGGTCTCGACCTGGCCGCCGACGGCGCTTCGGCAGAGCCATCACCGCAAATGATTTACGGTATGCAGAAGCGCATTGGCAATATCTACCGCGCCATGCGCGCCTGCCCGCAGCCGATTATCGCCCTGGTGCAGGGTGCTGCCTGTGGCGGCGGCTTCAGCCTGGCGCTGGCGGCGGATATTCGCATCGCCGGCGAGAGTGCGAAGATGAACGCGGCCTATATCCGCGCCGGTTTCAGCGCCTGCGATATGGGCTGCAGCTATTTCCTGCCGCGCCTGGTAGGCCTGTCGGTGGCGTCGGAGCTGATGATGACCGGGCGCTTCATCCACGCCGAGCGCGCACTGGCGACCGGCCTGGTGTCTGAGGTGGTGGCCGATGATGCACTGAAAGCCGCGGCCGGGCCCTACATCGAAGAAATGCTGAAGACCACGCCCATGGGCCTGCGACTGACCAAGGAGGGCCTCAACCACGCGGTGGATGCGCCGAGCCTGGAGGCAGCCATGGCCATGGAGGATCGACAACAGAGCCTCACCGCCCTGACGGCTGACTGTGCCGAGGCCCAGCGGGCATTCTTTGGCAAGCGCGATCCGGAATACGGTGATCACTGAAGCCATGGCCGGCGGTCTGTGCCAGACTGAAACAACACACTAATAAAAGACTACGTGGAGTGGTCGGGAACGGGAAAACAGGATGGATGCGGGAACGGCGCTGGCGCGCCTGAAGTCGGGAAACGAACGCTTTGTAAGGGGCGAGTTGGCGGCCGTGGCCGGTCGCAAACCAGAGACATCGCCGATGGCAGTGGTGCTTGCCTGCTCCGATGCCAAGGTGCCGCCGGAGATGGTGTTCGACCAGGTGCTGGGCGATCTCTATACCGTGCGGGATGCGGGCAACGTGGCGGGCCCGGAACAGATAGTGATGATCGAGAAGGCCGCCCAGGACACCGGAGCCAGGCTGCTGGTAGTGCTGGGGCATTCAGGCTGTGACGCGGTTCAGGCCACCCTCGACCAGCTGCGGCTGCCGGAGGAAGAGCGCGACGAGGCACTGGCGCCGGTGGTGTCGCGCATAGCACCTGCGGTCAGTGAACTGCTGTCTTCGAAGCTGGCCGAGGACGAGGCTGCGCTGCTCGCTGCCGCCGTGGAGTCAAACACGCTGGCGGCTGTGGAGCACCTGCTGCACGATTCCGACTTCCTGGAGAGCCATATGCAGTCCGGCGGCCTGGCGATTGTCGGCGCGGTTTATGACCTGGAAACAGGCAAAGTGAGTTTCTTCGAATGAAGGCAAGTAATGGCTGACGGCTCCGACCCACCCGAGCTGAGACCCGAGCTGGCGGCGCTGAAGCAGCGCCTGGCCAACACCGGCGACGAGGTGCGCGCCGAGGCCGCCGCTCGCCGCCATGGCAAGGGCTACCGCACGGCGCGGGAAAACCTCGACGACCTGGTGGATGCCGACAGCTTTATCGAGTACGGCCAGCTGGCCGTGGCTGCCCAGCGCAACCGGCGTGACTACGAGGACCTGCAGGTCAACACCCCGGCGGATGGCGTGATCACGGGCGTCGGCACCATCAACGGCCATCGTGCGGCGATCGTCGTGTATGACTACAGCGTGCTGGCGGGCACCCAGGGCTATTTCCACCATCACAAACTGGACCGGATCTTCGAACTGGCCGAGCACTGGGAACTGCCGATAGTGATGTATACCGAGGGCGGCGGTGGCCGACCCGGTGACACGGACGCCACCGTATCGGTAGCCGGCCTGCAGGTGCAGTCCTTCGTGACCTGGGCGCGGCTGTCGGGACAGGTGCCGCGTATCGCCGTCAATAACGGCTACTGCTTCGCGGGCAACGCCGCCCTGTTTGGCTGTGCCGATATCACCGTGGCCACCCGTTCGTCCTGGATCGGCATGGCGGGCCCCGCGATGATCGAAGGCGGTGGCCTCGGCGTGCACGAGCCCACCGCCATCGGCCCCATCGACGTGCAGGAACGCAACGGTACCGTGGATATCGTGGCCGAGGACGAGGCCGACGCCACTCGAATCGCACGTCGGCTGCTGGGCTATTTCCAGGGGCCGGTGGAGGACTGGGAAGCGGTCGACCAGTCGAGCCTGCGGGACGCAGTGCCGGAAGATCGACGCTGGGGCTACCCGGTGCGCCGCATTATCGAGACCATCGCCGACAGCGATTCCTTCCTGGAGCTGCGGCGGGTCTACGGTCGGCCCATCATCACCGGCTTCATGCGCCTGGAAGGCCGGCCGGTGGGGCTGATCGCCAACGATTGCCAGCAACTGGGCGGAGCGGTGGATGCGGAAAGCGCCGAGAAGGCGGCGCGCTTCCTGCAGCTCTGTGACGCCTTCGAACTGCCGGTGGTGTCGCTGACCGATACCCCGGGTTTCATGGTGGGGCCAGACAGCGAAAAGCAGGCCGCGGTGCGGCGCATGTCCAGCCTGTTCGTGAGCGCGGCATCGATTACCGTACCCCTGGTGGCCATTTTCCTGCGCAAGGGTTACGGCCTCGGCGCCATGGCCATGACCGGTGGCAGCTTTGCCTCGCCGGTCTATGCCGCCGCCTGGCCCACCGGCGAGTTTGGCGGCATGGGCCTGGAGGGCGCGGTGCGGCTCGGCTACCGCAAGGAGCTGGATGCCGTACCGGAAGCTTCGGAGCGCGATGCGCTGTTCGAGCAGCTGGTGGCAAAGCTGTACGAAATCGGCAAGGCCACCGAGGCCGCCTCCCACCTGGAGATCGACGCGGTCATCGACCCGGTCGACACCCGCGCCGTCATCATCCGCGCCCTGAATGCCGCCCCCGCGCCGCGGCCACCGAAGGGTAGCCGCCGCAACTTCGTGGACACCTGGTAAGGCGATGGCGGGCAGTTTCCAACGTATCGGCCTGGTCCGTGAATGCGAATCGCCTGAGAACCCCGGGGGCCTCGAGAGGCGCGTGGCGCTGGTGCCGGAAGATGTTCGGGCGTTGGTGGAGGCCGGCATCGACGTGGCTGTGGAAAACGGCGCCGGCGAGGGTGTGGGCTTCAGCGACGAGGAATACCTGGCCGCCGGTGCCCGATTCGAGAGCGTGCAGGAGATTTACCGGGACAAGGACCTGCTGATCAAGTTCAAGGGCCCCGCCATGGAATCCATCCCTGAGATGGCGCCGGGCTGCACCCTGTTTTGCATGGCGCACTTTCACTCCTATCCCGAGCGCGCCGCGCTGTTGCAGAAGCACCGTATCAACGTGATCGCCATGGAAGAGGTGCTGGAGTCACCCAAGTCCCAGACCGATTTGCGAATCCTCGGCCGGGTGGCGATGAACGCGGCGCTGACCCCCATCATGGACGACAACACCATTGGCGGCACCCGGGTGCGGGTGCTGCAGTGGAGTCCCCGACTGGACGCGGCGATTCGCCGGGCCGGCAACCGGGACCCGCGCTCGCTGGATGTCCTGCAGGGCGACTCGCAGTACGAAGAGCTCAACAAGTTGGGCACCGAGGCACTGTACTTCTACGACAGTGACAGCTTTGTCGACCGGCACAGCCTGCTGGCGCGCCTGGAGCAGGACGGCTGTCGCCTGTTCGATCTCGCGCAGTTTGAACGGGAGCAGGGCGCTGACGCCATTACTGCCTACCGGGCCCAGCACCCGCCGCACCCATTCGGCATGCGGCGCATCCAGTGCCTGCATGAGACAGGCCGGGCCGGCGCCCGCTACGGCGTGGAGTTGCTGAAGAAGAACAAGCCCGATATCGACCTGCGCCACGCCAGGGTGGTGGTGCTGGGCTACGGCAATGTGGGGCAGGGCGCGATACACGAACTCAACGCCCAGGGTGTTGGCTGCGTGAATGTGCTGGGCCGAACCCACACCATGGACGGCCGCATCAGCTACTGGCTGCGCGATGTCGACCTGGTGGTCAACGGCGCCGAACAACCCAGGGAACTGAGGGGCCTCAACTTCCTGGTGAGCAATCATCACCTGGAGACCCTGGTGCCCGACGGCTCCGTGGTGATCGACCTGGTGGGCGGCAGCCCCACCAACCGCTCCCCGGTGGAAGCCGTGCTGAGCTGCACTTTTCTTACCGACCCTCATTTCGTCCACAGTGGCGTGACCGTGTCGTCCCTGTGGGGTTGGCCGATGATGGGCATGATGCGCGAGACTGCGCTGCGCTATTCCGGGCAGATTCGCGACGTATTGCTGGGGCCTGAGCAGCTGATTGCCGGCCTCGAGAACCTGGCCCCCGGGGTAAAGCGTGCCCTGGTGTGTGGCCCGTTTGAATAACAGGAGAGTGACATGTCGCTGGATTTTGATTCCGCCCGCCTGCCCAACCCGCACCTGACCGAGGAGCACGAGGCCTGGCGCACCCAGCTGCGGCGGTTTATCGATACCGAGATCATGCCGTATGCAGAGGAGTGGGATGAGGCCGGGGAAATCCCCATGGACTTGTGGCCCAAGGCTGCCGAAGTGGGTTTGCTGGGGCTCAGCTACCCGGAGGAGTACGGCGGCGTGCAGGAGGGCATCGATTCCTGGTACGGCTGGATTACCAACGAGGAACTGGCGCGCCACAGTGTCGGCGGCGTCAACGCCAGCCTGATGGTGCACGGCATCGGCCTGCCACCTGTGATCAACTGGGGGCCGGACTGGATGAAGCAGGAAGTCGCGCCGCCAGTGCTGCGCGGTGAGAAGCATATTTCACTGGGCATCACCGAGCCCGGCGGCGGTTCCGACGTGGCCCAGCTGAAAACCACTGCCGTGCGCGACGGCGATCATTTCATCGTCAACGGCTCCAAGACCTATATCACCGGCGGCATGCGCGCCAACTGGGTATCGACCGCAGTGCGCACCGGCGTCGAAGGGGCGGGAGGCGTTTCCATGCTGCTGATTCCCACCGACGCCGAGGGCTTTTCGCGCACTGCCCTGGACCGCAAACAGGGCTGGTGGGCCTCGGACACCGCGACGCTGTACTTCGACAACGTGCGGGTGCCGGTGGAGAACCTGATCGGGGAGGAGAACAAGGGCTTCCTGGTCATCATGACCAACTTCAACGGCGAACGCATGGCCATGGCCGCCGGCATGGAGGCGCTGGGCCGGGTCTGCCTGGAAGAGGCGGTAGAGTGGGCGCGTGACCGCAACACCTTCGGCAAGCGTTTGGCGGATCATCAGGTGATTCGTCACAAGATCGCCATGATGAAGCAGAAACTCAATGCCACCCAGGCCTACATTCGCGCCTGCTACGAGGCGATAGAGGCCGGCAACCCGGACCCGGGCGATATCGCTCTGCTGAAAGTGCAGGCCAGCGAGACCATGGAGTTCTGCGCCCGCGAGGCGATGCAGATTCTCGGCGGCATCGGTTATATGCGCGGTAGCCGGGTGGAACGTATCTACCGGGAAGTGCGCGTCAACGCCATCGGCGGCGGCTCGGAAGAAATCATGCGCGACCTGGCGGCGCGCCAGTACAAACTGTAAACAGCCCTGAGCGGGCATGTTGGGAGAATGAGATGACCATGAAGCTCTGGCATTGCCGCGGCGCGCGCTCCCTGCGCGCGGTGTGGGCCCTGGAAGAGATGGGGCTCGATTACGATATCCACGTGATGCAGTTCCCGCCGCGTATCTTCGAGAAGGAATACCTGGAGGTGAATCCGCTGGGAACGATCCCGTTCCTGAAGGACGGCGACGCAGATATGACCGAGTCCAGCGCGATCTGCCACTACCTGGTAGACCGCTACCAGCAGTGGGATTTCGGCCTCAAGGCCGACCACCCGGAATACGGCAACTACCTGAACTGGCTGTACCATTCCGACGCCACGCTGACGTTTCCGCAGACCATCGCCATGCGCTACTTCCACCTGGAGCCGACTCCAGAAAAACAGCCGGTGGCGGTGGACTACGGCAAATGGTTCTACGCGCGCCTGCGGCGGCTCGATACCCACCTGGAGAACCACGAGTGGCTGGTGGACAATCGCTTCACCGTAGCCGACATCGCAGTGGGCTACGCGCTCTACCTGGCGGACACCCTGAAGCTGGGAGAAGCCTGCGGGCGCGAATTCAGGCCCCAGACCGCCGCCTACCTGGACCGGCTGCGGGCGCGACCCGCCTTCCAGCGCGCCGACGCGATCGGCGACGACGGTGGCAGTAAGGCGGAAGACTTTATTAGGGAGGACGAGTCATGAACAGTGCCGTAGACGCACCTTCGCAAAACGAACTCGACGAATTCCGCGGCCAGGTGGCTGCCTGGCTGAAAGACAACAAGCCTGCAGACCCGGGTTTCCTGCTGCCACAGACATTCATGGAAGTGGGCTCCGACCAGCAACTCGATTTCCTGCGTGAGTGGCAGTACAAGCTGTGGTCTGCCGGCTACCTGGGTATGGCCTGGCCAAAAGAATACGGTGGCCAGGGTGTGCCGGCGGTGTTCCAGGTGATTGCCGATGCCGAGATGCGCCGGGCGGCAGTGCCGATTGCTTTCAACGTGATCGGTCTCGGCTGGGCCGGGCCGCTGATCCTGCACCGGGGCACCGAGGAAGAGAAGCAGAAATACCTGAAGAATATTCTCAGTGCGGAAGACATCTGGTGCCAGGGCTTCTCCGAACCCGACCACGGTTCCGACCTCGGCAACGTGCAGACCCGCGCCGTAAGAGACGGCGACGAATACGTGATCAACGGCACCAAGATCTGGACCACCATGGGGAACTACGCGAAGTACATGATCCTGCTGGCGCGCACTAACCCCGAGGCAGAGCGCAAGTACGACGGGCTGTCATTCTTCCTGTCGCCGATGCAGGTCGATGGCATCGACCCAAGGCCAATCCAGAAGCTCACCGGCGAGTACGGCTTCACCGAAACCTTCTTCACCGATGCTCGCATTCCCGCCAGCTGTTTGATGGGCGAGGAGGGCGAAGGCTGGAAGATCGCCATGCAGACCCTGCAGTACGAGCGCGGTGCCGAGGCCGGCGCAGCCGGGGGCCTGATGCAGGTGCGAGTGGTCATCGACGACGTCATCGAATGCCTGAAAGGCGTAACCCGCGACGGCCAGCCGCTGCTGGAAGACCCGGTGATTCGCGACGAGCTGGTGAAGCTGATGATCGAGGAAAAGGCCCAGGGGCTCAGCAATCGCCGCGCCGGCATTCCCGCCCTGACCTCGGACTATCCGTTCTCCCTCAACCTCTCCGGGAAGCTGCGCAGCAGCGAATACGCCCGCCGCATGCGCAAGCTTGCGGTGGCGGCCCAGGGTGCCCACGGCGGCCTGTACGTCGGCGATGGCAACGCGCTGGACGCCGGCTTCTGGCAGCGCGCCTATCTCAACAATTTCTCCACCACCATCGGCGGGGGTACCAGCCAGATCCAGGCCAACATCGTGGGCGAGCACGTGCTCGGCCTGCCGAAGTAGAGGGAGTCGATATGTCTAACGCACTGAGTTTCAGCGACGAACAGGCCATGATTCTCGACAGCGCCCGGGAGTTCTGCCGGGAAAAATCCCCGGTATCCGCAGTGCGCGCACTGCTGGACAGCGAACATGGCTACGACCCTGGCACCTGGGAAGAAATGGTGGCCCTGGGCTGGCCATCACTGGCCATTCCCGAGGAGTTTGGCGGTGCCGGCCTCGGCTTCGGCAGTATCGTGCCGATTGCCGAGAGCATGGGCCGGGCCCTGCTGTCGACGCCTCTGTTCAGCACTACCCTTGCGGCCCAGGCCATCCTGCGCGCCGGCCAGTCAGCACACAAGGAGCAGTGGCTGCCGCAGCTTGCTGCCGGCACGCCGGCCACCCTGGCGCTGCTCGACGGCGGTGACTGGGGTGCACCCACTACCCACTGCGCGGCCCGTCGCGACGGTGACAACATTGTCCTAGAAGGTGAGAAATGGTTTGTGGCCGATGCCGGCGTGGCGCAGCTGTTTGTGGCCTGGTGCGAGCTGCAAGGCGAAAGTGCGCTGCTGCTGGTAAACCGCGACCAGCTCGCTGCCGATGCCATACAGCCGCATACCCTGCTGGATGAAACCAAGCGCGCCGCCCGGGTCAGCTTCAACGGGGTGAGCGTGCCCGCCGCGCAGCTGCTGGATGGTGCCGGCGCCAACGCGGTGCTGCGCGACCTGGGTCTGCTGGGTGCCCTGCTGGTGGCGGCGGAAGCCACCGGCAGCACCGGCGCCTGCCTGGATACGGTGGTGGACTACCTGAAGACCCGTAAGCAGTTCGGCCAGCTCATCGGTTCCTACCAGGCGCTGAAGCATCCGACGGTGGAGATGCTCTGCCAGCTGGATTCGGCGCGCAGCCTGATCTACCACGCAGCAACGTTGCTGGACGAGACAGAGGCCACCGGCGAGCTGGATACCGATACCGAGATAGCCTGCCGCATGGCCAAGGCCCAGGCCGTGGAGGCGCTTACCTTTGCCGGCGACCGCGCCGTGCAATTCCACGGGGGCATGGGCTTTACCTACGAGTGCGACGCCCAGCTCTATATCCGCCGGGCCCAGTATGCCCAGCAACAGTTCGGCGATGCCTGGCATCACCGCAAGCGACTGGCCGCGCTGCTGCTGGATGCCGCCTGAAAACGGCGACAGCCCACGTTTTTGACTGGTTAAGCAGAACGACTGGAACGGGGCAACACTTTTTCGCTCGATAAGGTGGTGCGTCCCCATTTGATGGGAGGAGAGATGAAGGATTTGTTTGATGTCAGCGGCAAGGTAGCCGTGGTGACCGGCGGCAGTACCGGCATCGGTGCCATGATTGCCCGCGGCTTTGTCGAGAACGGTGTGAAGACCTATATCACCGCCCGCAAGCAGCCGCAGCTGGATGAGACGGCGGCGGCACTGAACGAGATAGCAGCGGGGTCGGGTAGCTGTGTCGCTATCCAGTCCGACCTGTCCAGCATGGACGGGGTCAACGCCTTTGCCGATGCCGTGCTGGCCGAGGAGGGCAAGATCGACATCCTGATCAACAATGCAGGTGCCACCTGGGGTGCGCCGGTGGATGAGTTCCCGGAAGCCGGTTGGGACAAGGTGATGGACCTCAACGTGAAGTCGATATTTTTCCTCACCCAACGCCTGCTGCCGGCACTGCGGTCAGCGGGCAGCAAGGAAGACCCGGCGCGGGTGGTCAACATCGCATCCATCAACGGCATCACTCACCCGGGTATGAACAATTACTCCTACTCGGCGAGCAAGGCCGCCGTCATCCAGCTGACCCGGCATATGGCCGCGGATCTGGGCCCGGAGCACATTAATATCAACGGTATCGCCCCCGGCTTCTTCCCCAGCAAGATGACCGCCTTCCTGCTGCCGGAAGACCCTGAGGAAATGGAGGTGGAGCAACCGATCCGCCGCCTGGGTCGCCCCGAGGACGCCGCCGGCACCACCATCTACCTGTGTTCAAAGGCCAGCAACTACCTGTGCGGCCACACCATCGTCATGGACGGTGGCGTGATCGCGGCCTCGTAGTCGGGTCGCGCGACTATGCCACTGAGCAAGCTGAGCCGCTCCGTCGAAGGGAGCCGGGTGATTGTCACCGGCGCCGCCAGTGGTATCGGCCGGGCCACCGCCTGCCTGTTTGCGGACGAGGGCGCAACGCTGGCGCTGCTGGACCGCAATGCCGAAGCGCTCGATTCCCTTCGCGAGGAAATTGCCGCGGTGGGCGGCACAGTGAGCGCGTTCGAGGTTGACCTCAGCCAGCGCGAGCGTGTGTCTGAGGTGGTCGCTGCCGCCGTCCACACCCTCGGTGGCCTCGATATCCTGGTCAACAACGCCGGTTTTGCCATCCCCGCGGCCATCGACGCGGAAGACTACGCCGCCTCCTGGGACGCGTCGCTCGCCGTGATGGTAGAAGCCCAGGCCTGGGCGGCGCGCACCGCGCTGCCGGCGCTGCGGCAAGCCGAGCACCCGCGCATCATCAACCTGGCCTCAACCGAGGGCCTGGGCGCCACCCGTTTCAACAGTGCCTACGTGGTGGCCAAACACGCCGCTGTCGGGCTGACCCGTGCGCTGGCGGTAGACCTGGGCAAGGAAGGAATTACGGTGAATGCGGTGTGCCCGGGACCGGTGCGTACCGGCATCACCGAGGCCATCCCCGAGGACGACAAGCAGACTTTTGCCCAGCGCCGGACAGCGCTGCGCCGCTACGCCGACCCGGAAGAAATTGCCCACGCCATCCTGCACCTGGCCCTGCCGGCCTCGAGTTTTATCACCGGCTCCGCGCTGGTGGTGGACGGTGGCGTGACCATTCGCAACGCCTGAGGAATCAAGCATGCAAGCAGACAAGATTGCCGCCCTCTTCGACCTGAGCGGCAAGATCGTGTTGGTCACCGGCGGTAGCCGTGGCCTTGGCCTGGCCATGAGCCGGGCATTCGCAGCCGCCGGCGCCAGCGTGGTGGTGAGTTCCCGCAAACAGGACGCCTGTGACGCCGCCGCAGCAGACATTGCCGCCGCCAGCGGCCAGCAGTGCGTCGGCATCGCCTGTCATGTTGGCGACTGGGATGCCTGCGACGCCCTGGTGGAGGCCGTCTACGAACGGTTCGGACGTATTGATGTGCTGGTCAACAACGCCGGCATGTCGCCGCTATACCCCTCCCTGACCAGCGTCAGCCGGGAACTGTGGGACAAGGTGCTGGCCGTGAACCTGGCAGGGCCGTTCCGGCTGTCCGCAGTGGTGGGAGAACGCATGGCGGCGGGTGAGGGCGGCAGCATCATCAATGTCAGCAGCATTGCCGCAGTATCACCGACCCCGACCGAGGTTCCCTACGGTACCGCCAAGGCCGGCCTCAATAACCTGACCCAGTCCATCGCTCGCGCCTATGCGCCGAAGGTACGCTGCAACTGCATCATGCCGGGGCCGTTCGCGACCGATATATCAAAGGCCTGGACGCCGGAGGTGGTGGAGATGTTCAAGCAGATGGTGCCACTGGGGCGGGTCGGCGAGCCCGAGGAAGTCGTTGGCGCTGCCCTGTTCCTGGCCAGCGACGCCGGTGGTTACACCACGGGCGCGGTGATCAAGATTGACGGTGGGGCCGCCTAGGTGGGGCCGCCTACTGCTGACCCGCCCTAGCCGGGCCCGCCTGGTGGAGTGCTGCGCGTACCAGGCTCCGCAACTCTGCTTCGAAACAGGCGCGGGTATCGGCCAGCTCGGTCTTGCCAAAAATACTGCCAAGGGTGGGCTGGGACACGGCGAAATAATGGGCGGCTCCGAGCAGCTGGTAGACGAGCGCCAGTGACCGCGCGCGTGATCGCGATTCGCAGCTTTTCACCGACTGGACAGTAGTCACCAGCTCTTCCAGGTAATCCTTGAGGTACCAGTTGCCCGCCTGGTCGGCGCGCTGCTCATTGTCCAGCAGCTCGCGCATGATCAGCCGGGCGGAGTCCTGGTCCTCAATCTGTGCCCGGTACTGGGCCACCACCATTTCCTCGAGCTGCTCGGCGGGTGAACTGACCGACGCCCTTATGGAGTCGATGCTGGCTCCCAGCCGTTCGCTGATGGATCGCAGCACCTCGCCGTAGAGTTTCTCCTTGTTGCCGAAGTGGTGCAGTAGTGCCTGCTTGGTCAGCCCCAGTTCGCGGGCAATGGTGGCAATGCTGGCGCCGTAGAATCCCTTTTCCGCGAACAGGTGTTCTGCGGCAGACAGGAACTGGTCTCGGGTGCTGGCGGTCATGGCGGCCTCAACAGGGTTTTGGGCAGTGTACGGCAGGTCTTGACAGCTTACCAGTCGGTAAGTACATTGCCTTACCGAACGGTAAGCAATCCAGGTGGACCCCGCCATGCAAAAGAATACCCAGGTAGAGCTCCTGCAGGAGCTGGTGGAACTGCACGACAACAAGGCGCCGTACCTGACGGAGCCCTGGACCCAGGTCGAGACGACTCGCTACACGGATGCTGAGCGCTTCCAGCGTGAACGTGAGCGCCTGTTCCTGGCCAGGCCATTGATTGCCGCACACGTGAGCGAGCTGCCGGAGCCCGGCTCCTACAAGACGATGGAGCTGGTGGGCAAGCCACTGCTGCTGGTGCGCGATGAGAGCGGCGCGCCGCGCTGTTTTATCAATGTCTGCCGTCATCGTGGCGCCCAGCTGGTGGGCGAGGCCTCGGGCTGCAAGCACCGCTTCAGCTGCCCTTACCATGCCTGGACCTGGAACAGCAGCGGTGAGCTGATCGGGGTGCCCCACGAGAAAACCGGCTTTCCGGAGCTCGACCGTGAGGCCTACCGGCTGACTGAAGTGGCCGTCGAGGAGCGCGCCGGTTGGATCTGGGTGCGTTTGTCGGGGGAGGGTGACATCGACGTGGCCGCGCACCTGGGCGAGCTCGACGGTGAGTTTGCGCGCATCGACGCCGGTTCCCACGTGGTGTTTGACACCACCGTGCGCGAGCTCAAGTGCAACTGGAAGATCCTGGTGGAAGGGGGCCTGGAGGCTTACCACTTCCGGGTGGCGCACCGCGGGACCATTGCGCCGCTGTTCCTCGACAACCTGTCCTCCTACCAGTGTGTCGGCCGCCACATCCGCTCGGTGCTGCCGCGCAGCACGCTGCCGGAGCTGGCCGGTGCCCCCAGCGAGGACTGGGACATCAACAAGCACGCCAACCTGCTCTACAGCCTGTTGCCGGGTTCGCAGTTCCTGGTGCAGGAAGACCACTTCGTGTGGATCCAGGGGATACCGGTTGCGCCTGACCGCACCCTTATGCGCCTCTCGACCATGATTCCCGTTGCCGCCCACACGCCGGAGAAGCAGAGCTACTGGCGCCGCAACCACGACTTGACCATCTACACGCTGGATGAGGACTTCGAGTTGGGGGAGGCGATCCAGCGCGGGCTGGACAGCGGCGCCAACCCCCATCTCAACTTCGGCCGCTTTGAGGGGGCGCTGGCAAAGTTCAACGCCACCGTGGACGAGGCGATTGCCTGACGCGGTCGGCTAGACGCGGTCGGCTAGACGCGGTCGGCTAGACGCGGTCGGCTAGACGCGGTCGGCTAGACGCGGTCGGCGAGACGCGGTCGGCTAGACGCGGTCGGCGTGACCCGGTCACCGCGAGCCGATCAGGCGGCGGTGGCGAGGGATTCCTTGAGGGTGTCGCGGCTCAGCCGGTAGGCGACCCAGTACTTATAGATATTGCTGACGTACTGCACGGTTTCCCGGCCGATGCGCTTGGCGGCGATGACCTCGACATTGTCGAACCAGACGTTGGGGTCCAGGCCCTGGCGCTCTGCTTCGCGGCGCAGGCGCGCGACCCTGGCCGGCCCGGCATTGTAGGCGGCAAACGAGAACAGGGTCTTGTTGAGGTCCGACATGGGTTCGTCTTCAAAGTAGCGGTCGCGGATGAAGCGCAGGTACTTGTTACCGGCGTGGATGTTGTCTTCCAGGTCGCTGATATCCGGTATGCCCACGTTTTTGTCGGCGGCGGTGCTCGGCAGCATCTGCATGATGCCCACGGCACCGGTGTGGCTGCGCGCGTTGTGGTCCAGCCGCGACTCCTGGTAGGCCTGGGACATCACCATCAGCCAGTCGAAATCGTACTTGGCGGCGTACTTCTGGAACAGGTGGGCTGTCTGGTTGAACTTCTTCATCTCCGGCGAGGCCAGGTGATTGCGGATGTAGACGTTCTCGTCCAGGTAGCGCTTGAGAAGAATGTTGCCGAGTAGCGTCCCCTCGCCGTTGCGGCGCAGGAACTTGTCCACCATCTTCCTGAGTTCCGGGGAATCCTTGCGCATCGCCCAGGCGATGGAGCCGCCATCGCGCAGCGCCACGTCGCTGTGGACGCGAATATCCTCGAAGATCTGCTCCCAGAACTGGGCCTTGTGGGAATCCATGACAATAGCGTCGATCAACCCGGCATTGACCATCTCCAGCAGGTCTTCGTCTTCCAGATGTTCGTCGACTGCAACAATCCTGATGGGCGCCAGGCCACGGCTGTCCAGCTCCTCATTGGTCTCCTGCAGGCTCTCGTAGTAACTGCTGGACTGTCGCGTGTGGACCACGCGCCCAGCGAGGTCGTCGATGCTGGCCACCGGTTCCACGTGGGCGCCGGTAACGACGACTTCGGCAACATTGCGGTAAATGGGCCGTGAGAAATCGACCTGGGATTCCCGTTCCGGCGTGACTGTCAGGTTGGCGACCGCTATATCGCCGTAGCCTGCCTTTAGGGCGGGGAGCAGCTGATCGCGGGTGACCGGGATGAAGACCACACGCATCTTGATGGTCTTGGTCTTCAGCTCCTTGTTGAGGAAGTCCTCGAAGGCCACCAGGGCGTCGTGGGACAGGCCCCGCTGGGTGGCGCCGTCAAAGAAATAGAACGTCTTGCTGTGGGTCACCAGGGCGCGGAGCACGTTGGCCTCGCGCATTTCGGCGAACTTGCGGGGCGCCTTACGGGTGACCTGGTCGAGATAATCCAGCGGCCGCTGGCCGTTGGAGAGCGGTACCGGGCTCACAGCCTCCTGTGCGGCGCTCGATGTGCCTTCCGTCGCGGCGTCAACGACCGCGGGCGCAGACTTGCCCTCTGGCGGTGCTTCTGCAGGGTCCTTGTACAGCAGGCCGACGCCGATCAGGATAGCGGCCAGGCCAACAATAAATGCGTATCCGAGTTTTCCCATAGGTTTGCAAATTACCACGGGTTCTGGTGGCAAGCGACTGATTGAGACAGGCTTTCGCGCCTTGTGGGCCCCGGTCGGCCCATAGTCTCAGCCCGGCTCTCCTGTGCTTTCGGGTCCCGCTGCCCCGAAACCGGCGAGCTGCGCCATCTGGCTAAATAATTCAACAATATCAGTGGCTTGAGAGTCTTTCCTGAATTCTCGATAAAGTGTATTCACATTGACGGCGATGCGTTCGGAATCGAGCCAGCCGGCAAACGGGCCCAGCTCGATGTCCTGCGCCGCCTCGAAGGCGCTCATGCCGGCGTTAAACCGGGCCCGTGCCTCGTCCCGCACAAATGCCAGGTAGTCCCGCACCCGGCGCACCCCGGCCTTGTCAGTGATCGGGCCGTGTCCGGGCACAATAGTATCGACATCCATGGCCTCAATACGCTCACAGGCGGCGATCCAGTTCGCCACCGGGCCCTGCCACATGATCGGCGTGCCGTCGATAAACAGGATATCCCCGGTGAACACGGTGCGATCCGCGGGGCTGTGCACCAGTACATCCCCGCGGGTGTGGGCGGGCCCTACCTCGATCAGCTGCACCGGCTTGTCGCCCACTGAAACCGACAGCTCGCCACTGAATGTATGGGTGGGCGGGGTAAACCTGATGCCGTCAAAGCGGAAGGCGCTGAAACAGTGCTTGAGGTAGGCGCCGGCGGGGCCCAGCTCGTCGGCCATGGCCATGAAAGCGGCCAGCGCGTCGGGCGGCAGTTCGTTCATTTCCTCCGCTGAGGCCGCTGAGGCAATGATCTCCGCGTCCGCGACCAGCTCATTGCCGTGACAGTGGTCGCCGTTGGCGTGGGTGTTTACCAGTCGGTCGAAGCGGGCGGCGGCAAGCGGCGCCGCTGTCCGCATGGCGGTGAGCATTTCATCGGTCAGCGCCAGGTCGAACAGGGTGTCTACCAGCAGCGATTCTTCACCGTCGGTAATCAGCCCGGCATTGCTCCAGCCCCAGGAACCGTCCGGGGCCAGCCAGGCATAGCTGCCGTTTCCCAGTTCGTGCAGGCCCTTTTGGTAAGTCCAGTGCATGGCACCATCCCTGTTTGCAACCAGCATTCATAATAGGTTAAATCGCGTCTTTGTTGACAAGTAACGCCTGCCCGACTCGAACGCGTCAAGCGTCACCGGGGCAGGCGAGGGTGTTTGCGCTACTGCGCACTTTTAGGGAGTGCGGCGGCGGCACCTTTAACTTCGGGGGAAGTAACGATGATCTGGTTGATGGTGGTAGTGGTCGCAATCCTGTTGGCGATCAACTTTTTTGTGCTGCGGGGCGAGGACCTGAAGATCTACGACACCCCCCGGCCCGAGCCCCTGAACGAAGGCAGGGAGCCCAGCCAGGCGCACTTCGAGGCCATCGCCTCCCTCGGTGATATGAACACCGCCATCCAGTCGGTGTCCCGTCGGCAGCAGCTGGCGGTGATGCGCGAGCACATGGACGCACTGGGCGAAGAAGTCGAGTTCGACGGCCAGATCATTGCAGTGGACATCGACGGCATCCGCGGCGAGTGGATCCTGGCCCCTGGCGCGGACCCGGACCGGCGGCTGCTGTACATACACGGCGGCGCCTTTGTGGCCGGTAGCCCCCTGAGCCACCGGGCCATCACTACCGAATATGCGCGGCGCTACGGCGGCGCGGTGTTTGCGCTGGATTATCGCCTGATGCCGGAACACCCGCGCCAGGCGGGCATCGACGACTGCCGGGCAGCCTACCGCTGGATACTCGAGACCAGCCCTGACGGCCCCGGGCGCGCCAGCGAGCTGTTCGTCTCCGGGGACTCAGCCGGTGGCAATCTCAGCCTTTCCCTCTCCAACTGGGTTCGCGACCAGGGGATCACCGCGCCCAACGGTGTGATTGCCCTGTCGCCCGCCACCGACAACACCTTTGCCAGCCCCAGCCTGAAGTTCAATGTCGAGAGCGATCACATGCTCGGGCCGCTGTTCGGCAAGATGAACCGGGTACCGAAGCTGTTGCTGCGGCTGGTCAACCTGTTCAACAACCGCATGCCGCCGCGCCACCCGAACGTGTCGCCGGTGTATGCCGACCTCGCCAACCTGCCGCCCACCCTGGTGCATGTCAGTGCCCAGGAAATGCTGCTGGACGACGCCGTTCGCTATGTGAACAAGGCGCGGTCACAGGGCTCCCCGGTAGAACTGCAGGCCTGGGGCCATATGCTGCACGTCTGGCATATTTTCGTGCTGCGCGACATGGAAGAGTCGGCCCACGCCTTCGACCAGATCGAGCGCTTCATGAACGCCCACCGCAGTGTTGCCGGCGCTGAGGCCGCTGCATGATTCGAGGCGCGGTATTCCTGGTGTGGCTCTCCATCAGCGTCATTCCCTATGCGGTGTTTATCGTGCTGCTGTCGATTTTCATGCGTGGGCGACCTCTGTACCGCCTGGCGATCGGCTGGCTGCACCAGATCATCCAGTCCGCCAGGCTGATCGGCGGCGTTGAATACCGCCTGCACGGGGCGGAAAACCTGCCGCCTGCCGAGTCCAACGAACCGGTGATACTGTGCCCCAAGCACCAGTCCACGTGGGAGACCTTTGCCTTTCCCACAATTGCCACCCACCCCCTGGCCTTTGTGTTCAAAAAAGAGCTGCTGATGATCCCGTTTTTCGGCTGGGCCATCGGTCGGCTGGATATGATCCACATCGATCGCAGCAAGCGGGCGGAGGCCTGGAACAAGGTGGCGGCGCAGGGCAGGGAGCTGATGGACAAAGGTATCTGGGTGATCATGTTCCCGGAGGGCACTCGCACTGCGCGCGGCAGCCAGGGCAACTACAAGACCGGCGCCACTCGCCTCGCAATTGCCACCGGTGCCAGTATTATTCCGATTGCAGTGACCTCAGCGCGCTGCTGGCCGCGCCGCAGCTTCCGGCTGATTCCCGGTACCATCGACGTTTCCATCGGCAAGCCAATTCCCGCCGAAGGCCGTCAAGCGGACGAAATGATGAAAGAAGTGGAGACGTGGATCGAGGCGGAGATGCGCCGCCTGGACCCGGAAGCCTATGCGTAAACTGTTGCTGATACTGGTGGGCCTGGTGCTGGCCTCCGGGCTGGTGCTCGCCTTTGGCAAGCAGGCGGAGCCGCTGCCGCAGGGCACCACCAGCGCCGAGCGTCTCTCGGCAGGCCCTCACCAGGTGCTGAGCTTCGAGGAAACCTTCATCGATACCAGCCGTCCCAGCCCGGCCCATGACAGCTATGCCGGCTCCCCCCAGCGTGAGCTGGAGGCTACGGTCTGGCACCCCTCGAGCTATGAAGCGGGGCCCTTTCCGCTGATTGTCTACAGCCATGGTTTCTCTTCCAATCGCAGGGGCGGGGCCTACCTGGGTGAGCACCTCGCCAGCCACGGCTACGTGGTGGTGGCCGCCAATTTCCCGCTCACCAATACCTATGCGCCGGACCGGCCCTGGGTGCGCGACATCAGCAACCAGCCCGGCGATGTCAGTTTCCTGATCGATGAAATGCTGGCGCGCTCGGTGGACGCCGACAGCCCCCTGTGGCGGATGATCGATGAACGCCGGATCGGCGTAACTGGCATCTCCCTCGGCGGCATGACATCCACCCTGGCGGCCTTTCACCCGGAGCTGGGTGACGCGCGCATTGGCGCGGCCCTGTCTATCGCCGGGCCTACCGGCCAGTTCCTGCCGCGTTTCTTTGAGCATCGCGAGGTGCCGTTCCTGATGCTGGGCGCGGATATCGATGCCCTGGTGCCCTTCGACAGCAATGCCGCACCGGTGCTGGAAAAGGTTCCGGACGCGCAGCTGGTCACGGTAGTCAACGGCTCGCATACCGGGTTTTCGGGACAGTCTACGCTGCTGCGGTTCATGTCCAATCCCGACGCGCTGGGATGCTATATCGTTGAACGCAACATAGAGAACGATACCGAAGAGTTCTGGCTGGATGAGCTCGGTACACCGGAGCAGGGAATCGACTACGACGCGCCCAATGAGTTGTGCCAGATGGACCCACTGCCGGAGGCTATGAATCCGCTGCGCCAGCAGATGATTACCGCGCTGGTGGTGAGGGCCTTTTTCGACAGCCGCTTTGCCGCCGCCGATGATGTGCGCGAGCAGGCGCAGGACTTCCTGTCAGAAACGCTGCCTTCGGAACTGCCTGACGTGCGCTACAGCGCCGCTGACTGAGTCTCAGGATGCGGCGCGGCGCCGCGCCTGCTCCGGTTCTTCTTCCTTTAGCCGCACCGGGCCGAACAGTTCAGGGTAGAGGCCTTTCATGGGCGCATAGAAGCCGCGCAGCAGTTCCATGTCGCGTTGGACGTCGCCGCTCATGGGCAGGGCCGGGCCGAAGCCGCCGCGTTTCTGGCCGAAGTCCAGGTAGGAGGGCACAATTGGCACGCCCGCGCCGCGGGCGATATGGTAGAAGCCCGACTTCCAGAACTCGGTGCGCGCGCGGGTGCCTTCAGTGGGCACCACCAGCACCAGTTCATCTACCTCAGCGAAGGTCACCACCATCGCTTCCACCACGTTGTTGCTGCTGCGGCGCTGGACGGGCACCCCGCCGAGGGCGCGCATGACCCAGCCAAAGGGCGGCTTGAACAGGCTGGCCTTGCCCATCCAGTTGATGCGGATGTCGAAGGCCCAGGCAAACAGGATCATCAGCGGGAAATCCCAGTTCGAGGTATGGGGAGCCGCAATCAGCACGTAGCGGTGATGCAGCGGCTTGGCTCCTTCAATCTTCCAGCCCAACGCTGTCAGCAGCGTGCGGGCAAACCAGCGCCTCAAGGCGTGTTCCTCGCTGTTTGTCTAGTGGGGGATACTCAGGTGGCGTCCGCGTCGGTGGCGATGATGCCTGCCAGCTTGCGAGCGTGGCGCTTTTTATCATCCACGTTCATATTGCGCAATATTTGTATGCGCTGGGCCTGCGGCGAACCAGCCCCGTGCAGGGATTCTGTGAGGTAGCCCACAGCATTCCTGCCCAGGGTCATGTTCTCGATCAGGCGCAGGATTCGCACCCGGTCCTCGGTGGGAATGTCGTCGCGGCCCTTGAAGAAGCGCTCCAGCAGTTCGCCGGTATCGCTGGATTCAAAATCCTTCTCCGAGGGCAGGGTGACCATCAGGCCCCCGGCCAGGTCCTGGGCCAGCCTGGAAATCTCGTAGGGGAACCTCGTGACGTTGTGCTTGCAGACGTTGGAGAGCATGCCGTCATTGATCCACGCACCCGAGGGCAGCGCGTAGGCCTGGTGGGAGGAGGCGATCCCGGAGGAGTAGATGGTCTCGTTGAGGTGCACCATCTCCACCAGCTTGTCCTTGATATGGGAGGCGGACTCCACGCCGTTGTACTCGGCGATGGTGGCGGCGGCCCCCACCATCACGTCGCCCAGGCCCGTTTTGCAGACATAGCTGGCGCGGTGATAGTCGGTGAAGCGCTCCACCAGCAGGCTGGCAAACTCCCACTCGCCGTCCATGAACACATGTTCCCAGGGGATGAACACGCGGTCGAACACCACCAGCACTTCCTGGCCCGAGTAGCGGGCGTTGCCCTGGTCGATCTCGCCACCTTCCATGGCGCGGGTGTCGCAGGACTGGCGACCGTAGATGAAGCTTAAACCCGGGGTCTGCAGGGGTACTGCGCCGATCACCGCGTAGTCACGGTCCGCCTCTGACAGGCGCATGGTGGGCATCACCATCACCCAGTGGGAGTTGAGCCCACCGGTCATATGCGCCTTGGCGCCGGAGACGTACAGCCCGCGCTCGTCGCGGTCCACCACCCGCATGAACATCTCCGGGTCGGCCTGCTCGTGGGGTGCCTTGCTGCGGTCACCCTTGGGGTCTGTCATGCCCGCGGCGATGATCAGGTTGTGGCGCTGCAGGCCCTCCAGCAGCTTGAGGAAGCGGCTGTGGTACTCGGTGCCATGGGCCTGGTCGATGTCGTAGGTCAGCGAGTGCATGACCGAAATGCAGTCGAGGCCGGCACAGCGCTGGAAGCAGGTGCCTGTAATCTGGCCCATGCGACGCTGCATACGGTTCTTGTTCACCAGGTCTTGCGGGCTGGTGGGAATATGCAGGAAGCGATTGACCCGGGTGCCGGTATAGGGCGACTCGGCGCTGGCCAGCTCGGGGTCATCCTGGGCCAGCTGGTAGGAGGCGGCCAGTGCATTGATCGAGGGGCGGATCATGGGGTGATCGACCGGCTCCTCGACCTGTTCGCCGAACAGGTAAACCTTCACCCCGCGACCGCGCAGGCTCTCGATGTAGTCGTCTGCGCTGACCAGTGGCTGCTGGAACAGGGCCCAACGCGCCTCGGCGCCGGCGGTGGGGTCAAGGCCCGCGTCGGTGGGAAGTGGGGTGACACTGGCGCTGTGCTCGCTCATGTTGTTATATCTCCTGGCCGCGAGGTTCTGCCGGGCTGATGCAGCCTGCTACACTGGAGGCGACACTCGAAACAACCTGCCAAAAACAATAAAGGCCTGTCGCTGTGATCGCCATCAAACTGTTTGCGCTTATTTTATACAGCTTCCTGGCCTATGTGGCCATCACCCGACCCCTGACCCTGGAAGCCAACTTTTCCACCGGCATCCTCGTGGCGCTGGCTATCGCCCACGCCGTGGAGTGCGTGCTGTTCCGCAAGACCATTGCAGAGGCACCGGGCCACCCCGCCTGGCATACCCTGAATGTGTTGCTGTTCGGTGTTTTTCACATGTTCCAGATGAAAGAGTCGATCCTCAGCCACGGTGAGCGCACTGCCTGACGCCCGGCGGGAGTTCAGATCGCTGCTCGACCCCTGGCCCGCAGCGGCGCTCCACGCCAGCCTCGACCTTCCCGGGTCCCCACCGTCTCTAGGGCTGCCCCTGCTATGGCACTGGCTGTACTTCCTGGAGACGCCGGCCCGCTCGACCCAGGGCCCGGACGGGCACGCGCGCACCGGCAGCTTCTTCCCCGAGATTCCCCAGCCGCGCCGCATGTTCGTTGGCGCGCGCTGCCAGCTTCACCGCAGGCTGCAGCTGCAGACCCCGGCGCGGATGGTGGAAAGTATTCTTGGCAGCGAGCAGAAGCAGGGCAGTGCGGGGCCCATGACCCTGCTGAAAGTCGGCTACCGCTATTACCAGCGCGAGGAATTGTGCATCGAGGAAGAGCGCGACTTCATGTACCTGCCGGCTCGGGATGCCAGGCCCGAGACGCCACATGATGGGGATCTGCTGCCGGTGCCTGAGGCCGATCTCAGCCTCGAGCTCGATACCGACCCGGTATTGCTGTTCAGGTTTTCTGCACTGACTTTCAACGGCCACCGTATCCACTACGACGCCGACTACGCCCGGGACGTCGAGCGCTACCCGGGCCCGGTGGTGCATGGGCCGCTCACGGCGCTGCTGCTGGCGGGGCTGGCCGGAGAGGCCAACCCGGGCATCAGCCGCTTCGCCTTTCGCGCCAGGGCGCCGCTTTACTGTGGCGACCGGCTGCGCCTGCGGGGAGAACTCGGTGACGGACAGATTTCATTGACGGCCTACCGCCCGGATGGGGTAGTGGCCATGACTGCGGAGGCGAATGAATGATCGCGCGGGCATTTCTGGGGCTACAGGCCCTGCTGTTCATACCCTATGGGCTTTACTGCCTGGTAGACCCCGGGATGCTGGCGGGGGCGGCGGGCGTATCGGCCACCAGTATGACTGGCACCATCGAACTGCAGGCCATGTACGGCGGCCTGCAGGTGGCGGTCGGAGTGCTGTGCCTGATGGGCCTGTTCCGCAAGCACCTCGAACAGGTGGCTCTTTACACCCTGCTGTTTATCTTTGCCGGCCTGGCGGTGGTACGGGTCAGCCTCGGGCTGATGCACGGCGACTTCAGCAGCTACACGGTATTCGCCATGAGCTACGAGGCGTTCTGCCTGCTGTTCCTCTCCTGGCGCCTGTTGCTGCGGCCGGCGCCTACTCCTTCCCCTTCTTCATAAGGTTGTCGATCAGGTCGATGGGCAGCGGGAACACGATCATGGAACTGCGGTCCCGGGACAGCTCGGTGAGCGTCTGCATATAGCGCAACTGCAGGGCCTGGCTCTGCTTGGAGAGGGTTTCCGCCGCTTCCAGCAGCTTCGCTGAGGCCTGCATCTCACCCTCGGCGTGAATCACCTTGGCGCGCCGCTCCCGCTCCGCCTCGGCCTGTTTGGCTATGGCGCGAATCATGCTCTCGTCGAGGTCCACGTGCTTGATCTCGACGTTGATCACCTTGATGCCCCAGGACTCGGTCTGTTCATCCAGCAGCACCTGGATGCCCTGGTTGAGCTTGTCGCGCTGGGCCAGCATGTCGTCCAGCTCGTGCTGGCCGAGAATCGAACGCAGGGTAGTCTGCGCCAGCTGGGCCGTGGCCTCAAAGAAGTCCTCGACGTTGATGATGGCGCGTTCCGGGTCCACCACCCGGAAGTAAATCACCGCGCTCACTTTCACTGACACGTTGTCCCGGGAAATCACGTCCTGGGTGGGAACGTCGTAAACCAGGGTGCGCAGGTCCACCTTCACCATCTGCTGGATTCCCGGCACCACGATGATCAGGCCGGGGCCCTTCACGGTCTGGAATCGGCCCAGGAAGAAGATCACGCCACGCTCGTATTCCCGCAGGATGCGGAAGGTGTAGAAAATAATCCCGATAACGAAAAACAGGATCACCGGCCAGTACAGGTCCATGGGCATTACTCCTTCTCCACAACTAGTTTGAGTCCGTCGATGGCGCGCACCACCACCCGGTCACCGGCATTCAGGGGGTCGCCGCAGCGGGCCTCCCAGATCTCACCGCTGGCTCGTACCTGGCGTTCGTCCAACGCCACCGCGCGGCAGCCGATCATCTGCTCCACGCCGGTGGTGACCGCCTGGTGGCGCATGCGCATGGCAATCGAAACCGTGACGATGATGAAGGCCGCACCGGTGACCCCGACGGCGGCGAGCAGCGGCCAGCCCACTTTGAAAGCTTCCACTTCGGTATCGAAGAGGATGATGCCACCGAACATGAACGCCGCCAGCCCACCGGCACCGAGAATGCCGAAACTGGGCGACACTGCCTCGGCGACCATCAGGGCAATGCCCAGCACCAGTAGCGCGAGGCCCGCGTAGTTCACCGGCAAAAGCTGCAGCGCATAGCCGGCCAGCAACAGGCAGATGACCCCCACCGTGCCGGGTACCAGCGAGCCCGGGTTGTAGAACTCCAGGATGATGCCGTAGAAGCCGATCATCCCGAGGATCAACACCAGGCTGGGATTGGTGATGATGCTGAGGAACTCCGTGCGCCAGTCCGGCGCCGCCTGGAACAGGGGGGCGCCGGTAAGCGCCAGCACCCGCTCCTCGCCGTTGACGGTCACGGTCCTGCCCTCCGACTGTGCCAGCAGGTCCTGCAGATTATTGGCGACCAGGTCGATCACGTTCTCGGCCAGCGCTTCCTGTGCCGACAGGCTTGCCGCGTCGCGCACGGCCAGTTCCGCCCACTCACTGTTGCGACCACGCAGGGCCGCCAGGCCACGGATATAGGCAGCGGCATCATTGACCATCTTGCGGTTTATGGCGCCGCCTTCCTCCGGCTGGGCTTCCTCGCTGCCGGTTTCATCATTGCCGCCGGGCGGTGAGGGCGCCCCCAGCGGCACCGGGGTGGCGGCGCCGAGATTGGTGGCAGGTGCCATGGCGGCAATATGCGAGGCGTAGAGGATGTAGGTGCCGGCACTGGCCGCGCGAGCCCCCTGGGGCGCGACGTAGCTGGCTACCGGTACCGGTGAGGCGAGAATGGCTTCGATAATGTCGCGCATGGCGCCGTCAAGACCGCCCGGGGTGTTCATGCGGATGACCACCAGTCGCGCTTCGGCATCGCGGGCGCGTTCCAGGCCGCGTACCAGGTAGTCGCTGGTGGCGGGCCCGACCGCTCCGTCCAGGTCCATGACCCAGATTGCATCCAGCGGTGGCTCCGCTTGGCCAAGGCTTACCCCCGGCCATAGCATGACGGCGGCCAGCAGGGCTACGGCGAGCCTGCGCACAACCGAGAATCGACAGCTCATGACTTAAATATAGCAGTGTCCGGGGCGGGAATTCCTGACCTGCGTCAGGCCGCACGCAGCGCTCAGCTGAACTCCTCGGTGGTGTAGATGGATACTTTGGTATCTGCAGACCAGCCTTCGCGCGGCAGGCCGGCCTTGGCCCGCAGCTCACCGAGGAAATGGTCCGGGTCGGGAAGCTTGGCCCAGACGCTGGGCAGATACGCGGCGCGCTTGCCGGCCTCGGAAAGTACCAGCCCGTGCACGCCGGGCGTGAGCCGTTCCAGCAGCTCGGCGCGGGAACTGACCGCTAGCGGCCGGGCAGGGCTCAGCACCGAAATATGCAGTTCCATCTGCGTGTATTCCCCTGCGGTAAGCGGCTTGAAGCGCCGGTCCCTGAAGGCGGCCGCTGTCGCGTTGTGCAAGACGTCCACCAGCAGCGGCCGGGTGGCGGTGAGGCTACCGATACATCCGCGCAGGGAGCCTTCCAGGTTCAAGGTGACGAAGCTGGCGCGCTCGACGTGTAGGGCAGAGTCGTACTGTTGCATGCGGATGTCGAGATTGCCCTGTCCCGCCAGTGTATGGCCGATGGCGAGCCGCGCCGCGTGTAGTAGCTGCTGGCGCTGCGCCAGGCCCAGGCTCTCGTCGTTGCTGTCTTCATCATCGGGGGCTGGAGCGTCGGCTTCAGTGACGCACCAGGCGCCGTAGCCGACGACCCGGTCGCGGTCGCCGGCAGTGTCACCGGAATTGTTCATGGCCAGCCGGCGGATCGAGAGCCCCCGGGCCTTCAGCACGCTGAGCAGGCCATTGAGTGGCCGGCAACCGCAGGCTTCCTCGCCGTGCAGGTCGGTGGCCAGCGCTTCGATACGCCGGGCGGTGTTGGCATCGCGGGCCCGAGCGCGATCGTAGTCCAGGAAGTGGCTGAGATCGGAACTGATCACCAGCAGCGTCTCGGGGCCGCCCCATAGGGCCTCAATCACTGCGGCTACCTGCTCGGTGGGGGCATCGCCGACCACCAGCGGCAGCAGCTGGAACTGTCCCAGGCTGCGCTGCAGAAAGGGTAAATGCACTTCCAGGCTGTGTTCCGGCGCATGGGCGGCGTCGCGACAATGTACGCCGGGCAGATCAGCGATGCGCGCCAGCGCGTCCCGGTCCACCGGTATGTCACCCAGTGGCGTGCGAAATGCCGCGGCGCTGCTGCTTGCGATTCCCTTGAACGCCACCCGGTGCGCGGGACCGAGGAGAATGACCCGGGTAGGCGGTTGCTGGCTTTCCTGCAGCAGCCGGTAGGCGTCGGCGGCGACCGGCCCGGAGTAGATGTGGCCGGCGTGGGGCACCACCAGCGCTTTGGTTTGCCCGCTGTGGTCCGACGGTTGCGCCGCGGCGAGCAGGGCGTCTACCTCCCGCTGCAGGATCGATGGATCGGCGGGATAGAAACGGCCTGCGACGGCGGCCTGTCTCACGCTGCTCATAGCTGTCATTGTATACTCGGACCATCATGAACGCCTCGGTCGTGCCAACACGGTACTGGCATACACTGGGGGATGGGCGGGTCCAGTGCGACCTGTGTCCCCGGGCCTGCAAGCTGCGTGATGGGCAGCAGGGGCTGTGCTACGTTCGCGCCGCCGAGGCCGGCGAGGTGGTACTCACCACCTACGGGCGCTCCAGCGGGTTCTGTGTCGACCCCATCGAGAAGAAGCCGCTCAAGCATTTTCTGCCCGGTACCCCGGTGCTCTCTTTCGGCACCGCGGGCTGCAACCTCGCCTGCAAGTTCTGCCAGAACTGGGACATGAGCAAGTCCCGGCAAATGGACACGCTGGCATCCTCTGCGGGGCCCGCCGAGCTGGCGCGGGCGGCGCGGGAACTGGGCTGTCGCTCCATCGCCTACACCTACAACGACCCGGTGATCTTCCACGAGTACGCCATCGATGTGGCACTGGCCGCCCGCGAGCAGGGTGTCAGGTCGGTGGCGGTCACCGCCGGCTACATCTGCCCGGAACCGCGGCGTGAGTTTTTCGCGGTGATGGACGCCGCCAACATCGACCTAAAAGCCTTCACCGAGGAGTTCTACTACGAACTGTGCGGCGCCCACCTCGCCGACGTGCTGGAGACCATTGCCTATGTCTACCACGACACCGACACCTGGCTGGAACTCACGACCCTGCTGATTCCTGGCAAGAACGACTCCGATGCCGAGCTGCGTGAGCTGTGCCAATGGGTGGTGCGGGAGCTGGGTCACGATGTACCGCTGCACTTTACCGCCTTTCACCCGGACTGGAAGATGCGGGACATTCCCCGCACCACCGCCGCAAGCCTCGAACGCGCCCGCGAGATCGCCATGGATGCAGGCGTTCAGTACGCGTTTACCGGCAACGTCCAGGACCCCAGGGGTAATTCGAGCTGGTGCCATCAGTGCGGCGCACTGCTGATCGAGCGCAGCGGCTACCGGCTGGGCCAGTGGCGACTCACTGCAGAGGGATGCTGCGCGGCCTGCGGGGCTCGGGTGCCCGGGGTATTCGAAGCGGAGCCCGGTAACTGGGGCTCGCGCAGGCAGCCCCTGCGGTTCATGTCAGCGCCGTCTCAGAGGCCGGCGTAGACCAGTTCCTTCCGGCACAGGCGGCACTCGTAGCGGGCGCGGCCGCGCTGTACGGTGTTGTGGCGCCGGGTAGACACGGCGTGTTCGCGGCAGCCGCAGTGGTAGCGGAAACGTCGCTGGGCCCTGGTAGGTATGCCCGTCAGGTCAAAATCGCCGGTGACACTGGGGTCGGCGTCGAAATCCTTCATGACTGCCAGCCACTCCGGGCCGTGGGGCTTTACCCGGTGCAGGCCGTAGCGGCAGTGCACGATGTAGTGGGCAACCTCGTGCGGCACCGTACCGCTGAGGTTTTCCTCGAAGTATTTGGCGAACAGCCAGGGGTTGTAGCGAATGCGGGCGTCCTGCCTGCGCACCCTGAACATGCCGGCACTGCCACCCTTGAGATCGAAATCCACCGGCACGGCAGCGAAGTCCTGCCCGTAGAGATCTGCAGCAAGCCTGATATAGCGCAGGGTTTCCGCCGTTACCAGCGCCTGCTGCGGCTTGTCGATAGGGTCGATCATAGGCAGCATGATAACCAGCCTTTGAGCGCAATCACCAGCGCCGCCACCCGCAGGTGGCCGGTGACGACAGGACACAAGAACAAACACCAGGAGAGCCGCTATGAAGAGCGACCTGCACATTGCCCGTGAGGCCAACCCGCTGCCGATCAGCGAGATTGGCGCCAGCCTCGGGATCAGCACGGATTCACTGATCAGTTACGGCAGCACCAAGGCCAAGCTCAGCCACGACTTCTGCAGCGAGGTGCGGGAACGTCCCCAGGGCAAGCTGGTGCTGGTGACGGCGATTTCCCCGACGCCCATGGGCGAGGGCAAGACCGCCACCGCAGTGGGCCTGGCCGACGGCCTCCGGCACATCGGCAAGAACAGCCTGGTATGCCTGCGCGAGCCCAGCCTGGGGCCGGTGTTCGGCATGAAGGGCGGCGCGGCCGGCGGCGGTTTCGCCCAGGTGCTGCCGATGGAAGACATCAACCTGCACTTTACCGGCGACCTGCATGCCATCGGCACGGCTCACAACCTGCTGTCCGCCATGCTCGACAATCACCTGCACTGGGGCAATGGGCTGGACTTTGACGTGCGCCGGCGCACCTGGGGGCGGGTGGTCGATATGAACGATCGCGCCCTGCGTCACCTGGTGGCCGGGCTCGGCGGGCCGGGCAACAGCCTGCCGCGGCAGACCGGGTTTGATATCACCGTGGCCTCGGAGGTCATGGCGGTATTCTGCCTGGCGGATGACCTCGAAGACCTGCAGCGGCGACTTGGGCGCATCGTGGTGGGCTACAACAACGACGGCGGCCAGATTCGCGCCTCCGAGCTGGCGGCGGACGGCGCCATGACCGCCTTGCTGCGAGATGCCCTGCAGCCCAATCTGGTGCAGACCCTCGAGCAGACGCCCGCCATCATTCACGGCGGCCCGTTTGCCAATATCGCCCACGGCTGCAATTCGGTGATCGCTACCCGCACCAGCCTGCACCTGGCCGACTACGTGGTGACTGAGGCGGGCTTCGGCTCCGACCTGGGAGCGGAGAAGTTCTTCAATATCAAGTGTCGCCAGGCCGGACTCGAGCCCGCTGCCACGGTGCTGGTGGCCACGGTTCGGGCGCTCAAGTTCAACGGCGGCGCGCCGCAGTCGGCGCTGGAGAGCGAAGACCTGGCGGCCCTGGAGGCGGGCCTGGTCAACCTGGAACGGCACCTGGATAACCTGGCGCGCTACGGCGTGCCCGTCGTGGTGGCGATCAACCGCTTCAGCGCCGACAGCGACGCCGAATTGAAGCTGCTGGCGGATTTCTGTGAGGCCCGTGGTGTGAAAGCCTGCCTGAGCACTCACTGGGCGGATGGCGGCGCCGGTGCTGCCGATCTCGCCCGGGCTGTGTGCGAAACCGCCGAGGTGGGAGGGCAGGCGCCCAGGTTCAGCTACGACGGCAGCCTGTCGCTGCTGGAGAAAATCGAAACCGTGGCCCGCGATGTTTACGGCGCGGGGGAGGTGGTGGCAGAGAAGAAAAGCCGCAAGCACCTGGAGGCGCTGGAGGAGGCCGGCTACCGGGACCTGCCGGTATGCATGGCCAAGACGCCCTACAGCTTTACCGCGGACCCTTCCGTCAAAGGCGCGCCCTCGGGTTTCGAATTGCCGGTGCGGGAAGTGCGCCTGTCGGCGGGCGCAGGCTTCGTGGTGGTGCTGTGCGGTGACCTGTTCACCATGCCGGGCCTGCCGCGCTCACCGGCAGCGGAACGTATCAACGTCAACGGCAATGGCCAGATCGAGGGGTTGTTCTAGCGCAGGCGCTTGGCCAGCGCCTCACAGAAGGTGCGCAATATCTGTATGCGCGCGTAGCGCTTGTCGTTGCCCGCCACCAGTGTCCAGGGCGCGGAGAGGGTACTGGTGTGGGTCACCATGTCGTGCACGGCGAGTTCGTAGTCGTGCCATTTCTCGCGGTTGCGCCAGTCTTCCTCGGTGATCTTGTGCTGTTTGTGCGGGGTTTTCTCACGCTGCTTGAAGCGGGCCAGCTGCTCGTCCTGGCTGATGTGGATCCAGAACTTCAGCAGGATAGTGCCGTGATCGGCAAGCTGTTCCTCGAAACGATTGATCTCGCCGTAGGCGCGCTGCCACTCGTTGTCGGCGGCAAAGCCTTCCACGCGCTCCACCAGCACGCGGCCGTACCATGAACGGTCGAACAGGGTGAACTTGCCGTTCCGGCCGAGCTGGCGCCAGAAGCGCCACAGGTAGTGGTGGGCCGCCTCTTCGTCGGTGGGCGCGGCGAACTGGAACAGGTGGAACAGGCGTGGGTCGATGGCCTGGGTGACGCGTCGAATAGCGCTGCCCTTGCCGGCCGCATCCCAGCCTTCGAAAACGGCAACAACGGGCACTGCCTGGCGGCGCGCCTCCCAGGCCAGGTTCTCCAGCTCCGTCTGGAAGCGCTCCAGCTCGGCCTTGTAGTGTTCGCTGTCCAGCGCGGCTGTGGCGTCCAGTGTGTCGAGGATAGTGGGCTGGCCGCTGTCGCCCAGGCTCACCGGGGGCGAGCTGCTGTCGACCTTGTAGGACTTCTTGAGGCGTTCGCGGAGGCACTGTTCCACCACCTGGCCCGCGGTGAGGTCGCGGTAGTTGGCGTCGGTCGCCTCGATCAGGTGCCAGGGACTGTGGCCGGTATCGGTAGCGCGTATGGCTCGTTCGCTTACCAGCTTCAGCTGATTGTAGGCTTCGTGAAATTCGAGGCTGTCCTCCTCGATGTCGATCTCGGTCAGCTCTCGCAGCCGGTCGATTCGGACCCGCTCGGAGGCGATCTCTTCCGGCAGGTGGAACCACAGTTTGATGATCAGGGCGCCGTCATCGGTGTGCATGCGCTCGCCCTCGACGATACGCTGCATTTCGACGGTAAAGCTGTCTTCACTGATCTTGTCGGAGGCGCGATGCAGCACCGGGCGCGTGTACCAGGAGCCAAAAAAGATGCCGATGCGGCCGTTGGCCGGCATCGCTCGCCAGAAGCGCCAGGAAAAGGGGCGGCTTTCTTCTTCGTCAGAGTGGTCCCAGAAGGCGTGGGTCTCGATCAGGCGCGGGTCCATCCACTCGTTGAGCCGATGCACCACCGAGCCCTTGCCGGCGCCCTCGACGCCCGACACGATGATGAACACCGGGAAATCGCGGTCCTCCAGCTCGAACTGCAGCTCCAGCAGTTTCTGCCGGAGCTCCAGCACCTCGCGATTGAAGTCCTTGCGTTTGACTTTGCGGCCGATTTCCAGGGTTTCAAACATGTGCCGTCAGTTCCTCCCTGAACTCACTAGAGCACAGCCAAAGGGCAGACCCATTGCGCCGGATCAAGCCGGCGCGCAATCAGTCCAACAGCTCCGGCTGTTCCTTGATGATCACATCGTAGAGCGGCTGGAAGCTGAACCAGCCGGCCAGGTGACTGCCCACGGTTTCGCGGGTATTGAGCGCGTGCTCGTGCTGGATCTTGACCGGCTTGCCGGCGGCTTCTGCCATCAGCTGGGCCTGGCAGCTGCGCTCCATGGTGATAAACCACCAGGCCGCCTCATCCACGCTCTCGCCGACCGTGAGCAGGCCGTGGTTCTGCAGGATGGCTGCCTTGCAGTCCCCCAGCGCGGCGGCAATGCGCTCGCCCTCGGAGTTGTCCAGTACCACGCCTGTGAAGTCGTCGAACAGGGCGTGATCCTCGTAGAAGGCGCAGGCGTCCTGGGTCAGCGGGTCCAGCAGCCGGCCCAGGGAGGACCAGGTTTTACCGTATACCGAGTGGGAGTGGGCAGCCGCAGTCACGTTCGGCTTGGCCATGTGGATCTGCGAGTGAATGGTGAAAGCGGCACCGTTGAGCAGGCCCTCGCCCTCGACAATGTTGCCCTTGTGGTCAACGCACAGCAGGTCGGACACCGTCATCAGCTTGAATGACTTGCCCATGGGGTTCACCCAGAAGTGATCGCTGTGTTCCGGGTCGCGCACGGTGATGTGGCCGGCCACACCCTCGTCAAAGCCGAATTTGCCAAACAGGCGCAGGGCGGCGGCCAGCTTCTGTTTGCGCTCGGTGCGCAGGTCCTCGACGGACTGGGGTTGCTCGCTTAACATCTCGTCAGCGAGATCGCTGTTCATCACAATCTTGTTGGCGGCTTCGCTCATCTTGTTCATCTCCGTGCTCTGTTGGTGTAGAGCCTTGTCTGTGTTGCCTGGCAGGTAATCCTGAAGACTACCGTGAGTATAGAAAATCTTGTCGCGCCCTGGCTAAAACGCTGGGGCATCGCCGATGCAGCACCGCTGGCCGACTGGCTGGCCGGCATGCAGCCCATGGCGCTGGCGGGCGACGATCACCTGGTGCGCGCCGGCGAGCGCAGTAACGCCATCTACCTGATCCAGCGCGGCCTGCTGCGCCTGTACTACACCGATGCCGAGGGCCGTGAGCGCAACAAGGCGTTCTACGGCGACGGCGATATCACCGGGCCGGTCAGTGCGATCATGACAGATCACCCCGCCAGCTTTGCCATCCAGGCCCTCGAGCCCTGTGAAGTGCTCGCGGTCGACCTGCAACAGCTGCTGTCGCTGGCGCCTTCGGAACCCGAGGTGTCACGGCTGGTGATCACCCTGTTATCCGAGGCGTTTATGCGCAACGAACAGCGGGAAATGCTGCTGCTCACCTGCAATGCCGAACAACGCTATCGCTGGATGCTCGACCACCAGCCGGAGCTGATGGCGCGCATTCCGCAGTACCACATCGCTGCCTACCTAGGCATCGACGCCGTGTCACTGTCGCGTATCAAGCGCAAGATCAAGATCAAGTCTGCCAGCAGTCCTCCCGAGACGCATTAACAATTGCTAACTGCCGGAGCGCTGCTCCGCACACAGGGCCAGCCACGCCCGCAAGCCGGCGGAGCGGTATTTCTGGCGATGCATGACGATGGAGAGCTGGCGGCGAAAATCGCGCCCCGGCACCGCCACCGGCTGCAGCGAGCCGCGCCGGAATGCCTCATGCAGGCAGATCCGTGACAGGCAGCCGAGGCCCAGGCCGGCTTCCACGGCCCGCTTGATGGCCTCGGTGTGTTGCAACTCCAGGCTTATGTCCAGTTCCGGCAGAATCCCGGCCATGGCGCGATCGAAGGCCTGTCGCGTCCCCGACCCAGGCTCGCGTACCACCCAGGTGGTATTGCGGAGCTGCTCATCGCTGACAGCGGCAAGCTGGGTGTAGGGGTGCCCCGGCGGGGCAAACACCACCAGCTCGTCTTCCCGCCAGGGCGTGATCTCCAGGTCTGGATGGCTCAATTCGCCCTCGATCATCCCGACGTCCAGCTCAAAGCGGGCCAGCTGTTCCGCAATGCTGCTGGTGTTGGCCACGTTGAGGCTGACATCCGCGTGGGGAAAGTCCTCCCGGAAACGCGCCAGCATGCCCACCGCCAGGTAGTTGCCGATGGTGAGGGTGGCGCCTACCCGCAAGTGGCCGGGCGCGCCGCCCAGCGCCAGGCTCTCCTCCAACTCCCGGGCACGCTCCAGAAGGGCTTCAGCCTGGGGTTGAAGGTATTGCCCTAACTCATTGATTTTTAATCGTTTGCCCACTCTTTCGAATAGCAGCACTTCAAACTGGGACTCGAGATCGCGCAGGGCGCTGCTGGCGGCCGACTGGGACATGGCGAGGCTTTCGGCGGCCTGGCTGAGAGTGCCATGGCGGGCGGTGGCGAGAAATACCTCGAGCTGCCGCAGGGTGTAGCGCATGACCGGCTCCTTATCTATATCGGATAAACCGAATAATAATATAGGAATTACCCGTTACACCAATATGGCCGGGCTGCGTATTCTCTGCAAACCAAAAGGAGGAACTTCAATGGCCAACCTGCTGAGAGAAACGGTGACGGACGTGCACCACTGGACAGATACCCTGTTCAGCTTCAAGACGACGCGCGACCCGGGCTTCCGCTTCAAGAGCGGCTACTTCACCATGATCGGCCTGGAAGAAGAGGGCCGCCCGCTGCTGCGCGCCTATAGCATGGCCAGCGCCCACTACGAGGACGAGCTGGAGTTTTTCAGCATCAAGGTGCCCGACGGGCCGCTCACCTCAAAGCTGCAGCACATCCGCCCCGGTGATGAGATCCTGGTGAACAGCAAGGCCACCGGCACCCTGGTGGAAGACAACCTGTTGCCGGGCAAGCACCTCTACCTGATTGCCACCGGCACCGGCCTGGCGCCTTTCCTGAGCATCATCCGCGACCCGGAAATCTATGAGAACTTCGACAAGGTGATTCTCACTCACGGCTGCCGCTATGTGGACGAGCTGGCCTACAAGGACATCATCACCGAGCACCTGCCCCAGAACGAATACTTCGGCGAGCTGGTACAGGAAAAGCTGGTCTACTATCCCACCGTGACCCGCGAAGAATTCCGCACCATGGGCCGCCTGACCGACCTCATGGCGGAAGACCGGGTGTCCGGCGACATCGGCCTGCCGGCCATCAACCCGGAGGACGACCGCTTCATGATTTGCGGCAGCCCCAGCATGCTCAAGGACTTCACCGCCATGCTGGATGAGCGCGGTTTCCGTGAAACCCGCAACGGCGACATCGGTCACTACGTGATCGAGCGGGCCTTCGTTGAGCAGTAACAATGCGGGGACAGTTTACTTAATAGCCGCGGCAATTAAGTAAACTGTCCCCTTTCTTTCTTTCTTTAGACGCTACAGTAGCCCGCCCTCGGGCGCCGGCCGCGCACGCTGGTTGTAGAGCAGCGCCTTGAGGCGGGCGATGTCGTCTTCGCTGAGCTGGGAGTAGTCCTGGCTCTGGTCTTCGCCCACCGCCATGCCGCGCTGCAGGGCGGGACGTTCACTTAGCTCCTCGAACCAGCGCTTGCAGTACTTGAATTCATCGAGATCGATACCGGCCTGCTCGTAGTAGGCCGCCCAGGGATAGCAGGCCATGTCGGCGATGGAGTAGTGGTCGCCGGCCAGGTAGCGGCGATCATAGAGTCGGTTGTTCATTACCCCGTACAGGCGGTGGGTCTCGTCCATGAAGCGGGTGAGGGAATAGCTCTGGTCCCCCTCGCGATCCTTGAGGCGCGCAAAATGGCCGCGCTCACCCATCTTCGGGCCCTGGTTGGCCATCTGCCACATCAGCCACTGGCACACTTCCCAGTATTCCCGCGGGTTGCTGCCCGCAAAGGCGCCGGCCTTGTCGGCCAGGTACATCATGCAGGCCCCGGATTCGAACACCGACAGTGGGGCGCCGCCGTCGGCGGGCTCGGTATCCACGATGGCGGGCATACGATTGTTGGGGCTGATGCTGAGAAACTGTTCTTCAAACTGGTCGCCCATGCCGATGTTGCAGTACACCACCTGGTAGGGGATGCCGGCTTCTTCCAGCAGGATGCTGACTTTCTTGCCGTTAGGGGTGGGCCAGTAATGCAGCTCGATCATTCGCCGTCTCCGTGGTTCTGGTGGGTAGTGTCGCAGCCCTAGGGCAGTCCGGCGTGGGGCGTATCGACGCGCACCATTTCGATCCTGCCGGTACGCGCCTCCGAGGCGGCGCGGTGGTCTGAGCCGGCGGCGGTTACCGCGAACAGCGTGCGACCGTCCTCGCCGCCGAGCATGCAGGCATAGCAGAACTGGCTGGTCTCGACCCGTTGTACCACGGCGCCGCTTTCTGCGACGCAAATGACTTCCGGCGCCAGCGCATTGGCCACCCAGACCTGGCGCTTTTCATCTAGGCAGATACCGTCGGGGGCAACCCCATCGAGGGGCGCCCAGATACGTCGGTTCTCCAGTTGTCCGCCGGCAGCGATATCGAAGGCAGTCAGGCAGCTACCCAGGGTTTCAGCCACAATCAGGGTGGCGCCGTCCGGGGTCACCACCGTGCCATTGGGAAAATGCATGTCCGGGGAGGCCACCGCCACTGTGCCGTCGGGGTCGACCCGCACCAGGTTGGTGGTGGGGTGGTTGAGGATGACGTCGGTGCCCCGGGCTTCCAGTTCGGCATCCAGGTCGAAGCCGAAGTTGCCGACCCAGGCCCGTCCGAACCCGTCCACCACCATGTCGTTGCAAAGGTGGGCGGTGTGTTCGCGCAGGTCCGCGTAGGCCTTGAGCTCTCCATCCAGTTCACGTATCAGCAGTTTGCGGGCCTTCATGGCCACTACCAGCAGGCGGCCGTCGGGTAGCCAGCCCAAGCCGGAAGGCTGGTCATCGAGCTCCAGCTCTACCTGCAGGTCGCCGGCGCCGCTCACCGATTTCACGGCATGGTCGTAGAAGTCGCTGAACCACAACCGACCTTCGCGCCAGCGGGGCCCCTCGCCAAAATGCAGGCCCTCGACCAGGGTAGTGGTGTCTGCCATGGAGTTCTCCAGTCGTGGCTCAGCGTGGGTCGAGGCGGTCAGCCTCGCTGAACTCTTTCTCGATGCGTGCCTGCAGCTCGACCCGGGCGCTGCCCTTCAGATCAAGTGCATCCTTCAATCGCTGGTTGCGACGGTTCTTGCGGTAGTGGTTGACCAGTTCCGTGAACGCCGCCTGGTGAATCTCGCCGGCTATCAGTTTCTCGACCAGGTCGATGTCGATACCCATGCGGTAGGCGATGCGGCTGGGCCGGATGTTGTGGGCGTAAAACTCGGCCACTATGCGAATCTGCTGCTCGAGCGGGTAGTGGCATTCGCAGGAATAGCCATAGGGCGGTGACGGCGTTCGAGTGTCCGGCTTGGGTTCGCTCATGGGCAGCATACTAGTCGCTGAGAGATAGTGATGCCAGCCTCGCTAGCGGCTGCGGTAGGGAATCTGGCAATAGCTGACACCGCGTAGCGGCCGGGTCTGCATGCGCTCCAGGTAGAGTTCCAGGGAATTCATGGACAGCTCCACATTGTTGGTGGGGCCCAGGAAAACGTGGTCGAGGCGCATATGGTTGCCGTCGGCATCGGCCAGCGAAAAACGGTAGAAGGGCACCATCATCGCAGCGCCCTCGCGGAAATCTACTGACCCGTCGCAGGAGTCAGCGATGATGGGCGAGACGATGCGCCATTCCTGCTCTTCCTCGAATGACGGGTGCTTGAGAATGGCGGCTATGCGCAGCAGGTCGCCCTCGATGTGCTCGAATACGTCGTAGTAGGACTGCGTTGGGTGGCGGGCGGCCGGGTCGTCATTTTCGCCCAGCCTCATGGCGGTGATCTCGATGGCGTCCACTACTTCGCGGATCAGCCGGCGCTGTTTCTCCGGGGAGTACAGGCATCTCGCCACCTGGAAACGCTGGCTGCCGGCACAGTGCCTGATATGTTCGGGCGCAAAGCCGAGGCTGACGCCCTTGCCGTGGGCACTGTAGCCGCGCCACTGTGACAGCAGGTTGCCGTTGGCCCGGAACGAGGCGCCGAACAGCATGGGCCCGCTTACCACCCGGTGGGACAGCCACTCCAGCAGCTGGTTGAGTAGCCGCGGGTGGTCGGTGCCGTCGATGACCCGCTGGGTGACGTGGGTCTTCAGCAGTTCCAGGGTGTGGCGCAGTTCCGCCGAGTCGTTCATGTAGCGAATGTCGCTGGCGCGCAGCTCGCCGGAGCTGACGATCCCCGTCATCCCGCTGAAGGAGGTGTAGTGGTAGAGGGTGCTGGCTGGGGCGTCGTCAAACAGCTGACGGCTGATGGTATCTAGCATGGGAGTCCTGGCGACGGTCTGGTCGAGCGCTGTGATACCACGTCAACAAAACAGCCTTGTGAAAGCTCCGGGGACAGTTTACTTAATTGCAAAAACAATTAAGTAAACTGTCCCCGAGTTTCAGGGGCTGTGCACCGGGTCGCGGCTGATACCGCGCAGACGCCGCCAGAGCCGCGACAGGGCAGCGCGAATATCCTCGCCGATGCAGTACAGGGCGGGGACCATCAGCAGCGTTACGAACAGGGCGAATAGTACGCCAAAGGCCAGCGCCAGTACGGCGGGCTTGAGGAACTGGGCGTCGATGGAGCGCTCGGCCATGATCGGCATCAGGCCGATGAAGGTCGTCAGCGTGGTCAGCAGGATGGGGCGGAAGCGATGCACTGCGGCGTGCTCCACGGCCTTGTAGATATCCTCACCGCGCTCACGCAGGCGCCCGATATAGTCCACCAACACCAGGTTGTCGTTGACCACCACGCCCGCCGCTGCGCCGATGCCGAAGTAGGAGAACATGGCCATGGACACACCAAACATCAGGTGGCCGTAGACGGCGCCCATGAAGCCGAAGGGGATGGCTGTCATGATCAGCAGGGGTAGCCAGTAGGAGCGGAACGCCACGGCGATCAGCGCGTACATGACGAACAGGGCAATGGTGTAGAGTGAGAGAATCTCGGTGAGGAAGAACTCCTCGTTCTCCGCCTGGCCCGCCTTCAATACCACCAGCCCGGCGTGGCGTTCCTTGAAGGCCGGCAGGAAGTTGTCATTCATGTCGCTGCTGATGTCGCTCATCAGCTCGGCGGCAAGGTCGGCGCTGATCTGCACCATGCGCTCACCATCACGGCGCTGGATGCGGCGCAGCCCGGTGGTCAGTTCGACATCGACCACCGACAGCAGAGGCACTTCACGACCGTCCATGGTGCGCACCCGGAAGTCGCGAAGACTATCGAGGCTGCGGCGCTGTTCCTGGGGGTAGCGAACCATCACCTTGACGTCGCCGTTCTCCCGCGGCAGTCGCTGCACTTCTTCACCGTAGTAGGCCTGGCGCACCTGGCGCGATACTTCCGCAAGCGTGAGGCCGAGCTTCTCAGTGCCAGGCAGCAGGCGCATATGCAGCTCTTCGGTCTGGCCCTGCAGGTTGTCCCGCACGAAGAAGGTGCCATCGTAGGACTGTAGCTGGGCCTTCAGTTCCATGCTGGCGGCCGCCAGAACCTCGCTGTCGCGATGGCGCAGGACGTAGGAGACGCCCGGGGATTCGTTGTCGATGGTGTAGTTGATCTCGATCTCGTCAGCGTCCGGCACGTCGCCCACCAGCTGCCTGAGCCGGTCAGCGGTCTCCTTGGCCGTCATGTCGCGCTGCTCCGGCGGCACCAGTTCGATGATGGCCAGCACGCTGTCGCGCCGTGCCCGGGTGTACCAGCCGTGAATAAGCTGCCCTGTGCCGCCCTCGTCGACGCGGCCCTCTACTTCTCGAATGAGTACTCGCTGTGCCGACTGGAACTGGTTGAGTATCTCCAGCGAGCGGGAGTAGGGGTTGCCGGTGGGCATCTGCGCCTGCACATAGACCTGGGTGCCCTGCACCTCGGGCATAAAGGCAAACTTCACCCAGCCGCTGGAGAACACCCCGATGCTCACCAGGAAAGCGCCCATGAAAATGCTCACCGTCAGGTAGCGGCGTTCGATGGCCGACGCCAGCAGGCGCCGGAACGGGCCGCGGGCAAAGTTTACCAGGCCTTCCTCGATGCGCTTTTGGCGACGCATCAGGCCGGTCAGCTTCTCGCGGTGCTCCAGCTTGCGGAGGTGGGCGGGCAATATGAAGAAGGCCTCGATGATGGAGATCAGCAGGGCGACGGTGATTACCACCGAGAGCTGCTTGGTGATCTGCGCTTCGGCCAGCGAGACGAAGAACCAGGGCGCGAAGGCGATCACCGTGGTCAGTACCGCGAAAATCACCGGCTTGGATACGGCGTAGGCACCCTCAATGGCGCTGTCGGTTCCGCCACCGCTGCTGTGGGCGTGCTGGTGAATGCTCTCGCCTACCACGATGGCATCGTCCACCACGATCCCCAGCACCAGCAGGAAGGCAAAGGTGGACATCACGTTAAGCGAAACACCGTTGGCCGGCAGCAGCGAGAAGGTGCCGAGGAAGGCCACGGCAATGCCTGCTGTCACCCATAACGCGACCTTCGGGCGCAGGGTCAGGATCAATACCAGGAACACCAGCAGCAAACCGAGGTAGGCAGACTGCATGATGGTGCTCATGGTGCCGCGATAGATGTCGGCGGAATCACCCCACAGGGTGAGGTTGACGCCCTCCGGCAGGGTCTGGCGCCGCTCTTCCAGCCAGTTGCGCATGGTCTCGCTGCTTTTGACCACCTGCATGTATTCCTGCGACATCACCTGCAGCAGCACGGCGGGCTGGCCGTCGAGTGTGGCGAGAATGTCCTCGTCTTCGAAGCCGTCGATAATGGTGGCCACATCGCTCAGGTAGACGATGCCACCGTCGTCGGTCTGGCGCACCACGATGCGGGCAAAGTCCTGCTCGGTATCGGCGAGGTTGCGAGCCCGCAGGCGAACGTCGCCGGTGTCGGTGCGCACCTGGCCGGATGACAGGTTGATGGAGCTGGCCCGTACGGCATTGGCCACATGGTCAAAGCTCAAGCCATAGCGGCGCATGTCCAGCTCGGAGAGCTCAATAGAGACTTCTTCCTTGCGGGCGCCGAATAGCTCGACGATGGAGATATAGGGCAGGCCCGCCATCTCGTCGCGCAGGTCCTGGGCCAGGCGCACCAGCTGGCGCTCGGTCAGCACGTCGCTGTGCACTGCCACGCGCGCCATCTCGTCGCGGAAAACCGTGCGCCGTACCTGGATGTTCTCTACATCCCGGGGCAGTGATGTCACCGAATCGACGGCGTTCTTGACCTCGTCGAGGAAAGCGTCGAGATCGACACCGGCATAGGTCTGCACGTCCAGGCGGGCGAGGTTTTCAGCCGCCGTGGAGTAGACCCGGTAGACGTTGTCGACGCCCTTGAGCGCCTCCTCGATGCGCAGGATGATCTGCTCCTCGACTTCCTGCGGAGCGGCGCCGGGCCAGGTCACCTCGATTTCGACCTGGTTGGGCTTGAAGAAGGGGAAGGCCTCGCGCTCCATAGCGTTGAAGCCAAGGAAGCCCGCCAGCAGGATGCCCACCATCAGCAGGTTCGCCGCTACCGGGTTGTGCACCCACCAGGCAATCAGCTTCTTCATGTGGAGAGTTTCACGCCGGCAATGCCAATCAACCGGGCCCGCTGTCCGCCGGGGTGGTGCTGACCAGAGCCTCGGCATCGCCGTCGGCCTTCAGGGCCATGCCGGGTATCGGGTTGCGAATGGTGGAGATGATCAGCCGGTCGCCGGGCTTCACGCCCTCTTCGACGATTGCGTGGCGAGGGGAGCTGTGGCTCACGGTGACCGCGCGAATCTCCAGTTCATTGTCACTGTTGATCACGTAAACCGTATCGCCGGCTCGCAGCGCCTTGCGGGGTATACGGACCGCGTCGGCCAGTTCCCTGCCACGCACGGTGGCGGTCACATACAGGCCCACCGCAAGCGGCATGCCGCTGGCGGACACGTTGGCGCCGTAGGGGTCTTCGACCTCGGCGATCGCGTACAGGGTACGGGTTTCGCGGTCGATGGAAGCGTCGAGCCGCAGCAGCTCGCCTCGCCACTGCTGGTTGCGTCCGGCGACGTTGGCTTCCAGGGTGACCGGCAGGCCCTCACCGGTGTTGGCGCGGAAGCCAATCGGCAGCCCCAGTGCGGCCAGCTGGTCGTAGGTAATGGGCAAGCGGACTTCCACACGGTCGGTGGCGAACGCCCGGCCCAACGGCGTGCCCGCGGTTACGTACTGACCGAGATCGACATAGGTATTGGCCATGCGCCCGACGAAGGGCAGGGAGACTCGGGTGCGGGCGAGGTTGACGCGGGCCTGTTCCAGGTCCGCCTCGGCGGCCTTCACAGCGGCACGGGCTTCAGCCACCTGGGGCTTTTTGAGGGCGAGGTCGGAGGGGTTGGGGGTTCCGATCAGCTGCTTGCGTGCAACGTCGGCGTCGGCCAGGGCCAGTTCCAGGGCAACCTGTGCCTCGGCCACGCGCGCCTCGGCCTGGCTGAGGGCGAGCTGGTAGTCGGTGTCGTCGATCTGCACCAGGGTAGCGTCAGGGTTGAACGCGCCGCCCTCCATGAACTCCGGGCTCACATCCATAATGCGACCGCTCACCTCGGCAACCATGTCGACGGACACCCGTGAGCGCACTTCGCCCTGGGTGACAACTTCCAGCGTCACCTGGTCGCGCTCAACCGGCTCCACAAACACGGTAATCGGTCGCGGGCCCTGCTCTCGTTTCTCCGGCGTGGGCTGGTTGGCCTGTAGCAACATGAAGATGGCCACGGCTCCGCCCAACACCAACAGCGGGGTAATTCTTCTGATCAGTGTAGCTGTCCCCAAAATCCGCCCAAATCCACCAAAACGTGGGGCGCGCCTTTACGGCGCATAGTGTCGCCATGATAGCGCAGATTCACCCTACGGGGTGAAGTCTATCGACGCCATGCTTTATGCTTAAATCCGCATAGCGTCAACAATACCAATAATCCCGCGAGAGTAAGTGCAGATGTTCCCCAGCCGTTGTGTTTTGTCCCTTCTGTTTGCGATTGCCCTGGTAGCCTGTGGTTCCGGCGGCAGCATCCCCAAGACGGCCCAGCCCGGCGCTGACCTGCTGCCGGTGGCTGTGCCCACCGTGTCCGACCCGCCTGAGGCGGGCAACTTCTTCCTGCAGGCCAATGCTTTCGACCTGGCAGTGGTGGGTTACGAGGCGCAGGAATACTTCTACGAGGGTACGGCCAGTGCCTTCACCAATCTCAGTGAACTGTTGCCTGACGGCGCCTGGGAGGCAGAGCCGGGCGAACAGGCTTTCTACCGCACCCGACTGGTGGTGCACCGCCCTGTTGATCCGGCCCGCTTCAACGGTTCGGTCATCGTGGAGTGGCTGAATGTGACCTCCGGTTTTGATATTCCTCCGAGCTGGGGCAGCGGCCATGTGGAAATGTATCGCAGCGGCCACATCTGGATCGGGGTGTCGGCGCAGGTTGTGGGCATCGAAGGGCGCGAGGGCAGCCTTGCGCCGTTTCACCTGAAAGCGGTCAACCCGGCCCGCTATGGCAGCCTGGAGCACCCGGGGGACAGCTTTTCCTATGACATCTTTTCCCAGGTGGTGCCGATCCTTGAAGGCCGCTCCAACCGGGATGTACTGGCGGGGATGGTGCCGGACCGGATTGCCGCCTACGGAGAATCGCAGTCCGCCGGCAGGCTGGTCACCTACATCAATGCCGTGCAGCCGCTCTATGGTGCCTATGACGGCTTCATGGTGCACAGCCGCGGCGGTGGTTCCTCGTCGCTGGCGCAGGACCCCCAGGTGCCGATCCCGACCCCGGCCCAGCCACGGGTGCGCACCGACCTGCCGGCCCCGGTCATCACTTTCCAGACCGAGACCGACCTTACCATCCTCAACTTCTTTGGCGCACGCCAGCCAGACAGCGACAACTTTCGCCTGTGGGAGGTGGCGGGTACCGCTCACGCCGATTACTACTCGATTATCTCCGGGCGACTGGATGCCACCGGTGAACCGCAGTTTGCCGCCGTGGTAGAGGAAGATACGGTGCTGGGTATCCTGCGCTGTGATCGCCCCTTCAACGCAGGCCCCATGCACTATGTATTTGCCCGCGCTGTCCGCGCGCTGGACGACTGGATTCGATTCGGTACGCCGCCGCCCGTAGCGCCGCGGCTGGACCTGACCGATGACGGTAGCGCCTTCCTGCTGGATAGCCTGGGTAATGTGACCGGTGGGATACGCACGCCCTATGTCGATGCGCCCAGCGCAATCCTGTCGGGAGAGGGCCAGAGCGCCGACGGTTTCTGCCCGCTATTCGGAACCACCGAACTGTTCAGCGCTGCGCAGATGGCAAACCTGTATGTGGATGAAGCGGGCTTTGTGGCCGCCGTCACCGCCGCCGCCGAGGCCGCCGTGGCGGCGGATTTCCTGCTGCCGGAGGATGCCGAGGCCATCATCGCCTGGGCGCCGGAGCAGTGGCGCGCACAGGTACCCTAACTGACAAGATCCCAGTAAGGGCGCTCGCCGATGGCGCCGCTGATGCAGTCGACGAACAGTTGCACTTTGCTTGAGAGATGGCGGTGGCGGGGGTAGAGCGCACACAGGGTCAGGGTAGTGGGCTCGTAGTCCGGCATCAGGGTGCGCAGTTCGCCGGCCTGCAGGTAAGCACCGACGATAAAGGTCGGCAGCAGGGCGATACCGCGGTTACGACAGGCTGCCGCCGCCAGCACTTCGCCATTGTTGGACCACATCGCGCAGTTCACGCCCACCGACTCCTCGCCGTCGGGCCCGTGCAGGCGCCACTGAATACCGCTGGCCTGGTAGCCGTAGTGCAGGCAGCGATGCTCCGCGAGTTCAGCGGGGCGCTGCGGCTCACCGTGTTCGGCCAGGTACTCTGGTGACGCGCACAGCACCCGCCGCACCGGGGTGATCTCCCGGGTTGCCAGGCTGGTGCTGTAATGTGGCTCGCTGATGCGGATCGACACGTCAAAGCCTTCTTCCAGCGGATCGACAAAGCGGTCGTTGAGGTTCAGCTCCACCCGCATGTCCGGGTAGCTTTCCATGAACGTACAGACGATGTCCGGCATATGCAGGGTCCCGAAGGACATCGGGGCATTGATGCGCAAGGTGCCGGCGGGCCGCCCCTGGGCTTCCTTGACCGCGCTCATGGCAGAGTCCACTTCAGCCAGTACTGCCAGGCAGCGCTCGTAGAAAGCGGCTCCGGTGTCGGTGGGTTTGACCACACGGGTACTGCGCAACAAGAGCTGGGCGCCGAGGGATTCCTCGAGTTTCTTGACCTGCTTGTTCACCACGGCCCGGGAAACCCCCATGTCCCGGGCCGCGGCGGCGAAACCGCCGGCTTCCACTACCCGGGTGAAACTGCGCATACCCTCGAGAATATCCATGCTGCCCTCGCGCTATTGTCAACCAAATGGCTACAGAATGTTGCTAATTTGACTGATTGTTATCTGTCAAGCAAACAATAAACTGTGTTCATCAACTGAACTTGAGGAGGACACATCATGACCATTCGACCTGGTGCAGAACGCGGTGTCGCCAACTTCGGCTGGCTGGATAGCCGCCACAGCTTTTCGTTTGGTCACTATTTCGACCAGCGCTACATGGGCCATGGCCCACTGCGGGTTATCAACGAGGACCGGGTCAAGCCGGGCCGCGGCTTTGATACCCACGGACACAGCGACATGGAGATCATCTCCTACGTGCTGGACGGTGCGCTTGAGCACCAGGACAGCATGGGCAACGGCTCGGTGATTCGGCCGGGAGACGTGCAGCGCATGAGCGCGGGCACCGGCGTGCGCCACAGTGAGTACAACGCCTCAGACAGCGACGAAGTGCACTTCCTGCAGATCTGGATCCTGCCGGAGGACCAGGGCGCCGAGCCGGGTTACGAGCAGAAGGCCTTCGGCCGCGAAGACAAGCTCAACCAGTTGCGGCTGGTCGGTGCCCGGGACGGCCGCGACGGTGCGGTGGTGATCAACCGCGACGTCGACCTCTACGCCTCCGTGCTGGAGCCGGGTCACAGCGTCAGCCACCGTATCGGCGACGCCCGCAAGGGCTGGCTGCAGGTGGCAAGAGGCAGCCTGCTGGTCAACGGTGAGCGCCTGGAGCAGGGCGACGGAGCCGCGCTTGACGGTGCCGAGAGTCTTGCCATCGAGGCGGTCGAGGAAGCTGAGTTCCTGCTGTTCGATATGGGCTGAGCCACTGCGGGGCCGGTAAACGGCCCCGCACATTTCTGCGTAACCTAAGCTGTTCATACTGACAGCGTCTAATTCGGGAACCACCGCCATGAGCTACGAGAAAGCAGAAGACGCACGCTGCGCCGAACAGGACGGCAGCGTGGCACTATTGATAGAGCCCCGGGAAACCGACCTGGGCGAATTCACCGTACGTCGTTCCCTGCCTTCTCGCCGGCGCCGCAAGGTGGGTCCGTTTGTGTTCTTTGATCACATGGGCCCGGCGGAATTTCCTCCTGGCAAGGGCATCGCGGTACGGCCACACCCGCACATCGGCATCGCCACCATTACCTATTTGTTCGAGGGAGAAATCATGCACCGGGACAGCCTGGGCGTGGTGCAACCCATCCGCGCAGGCGCCATCAACCTGATGACCGCCGGGCGCGGCATCGTGCATTCCGAACGGGCCGGTGACGACCTCGACGAAACCAGTCGC
>JAZBOY010000085.1:0-4177 GCA_036351375.1 Halieaceae bacterium | reverse complement strand
TCGGCCTCTGCTTGCTCGGCAGCACCTGCCAGCACCTCCTGCTCGCCGTAGAGGCGGAAACGGCAGGGCCCCGCCATGGCGGTAAAGTGGTGCTCCAGCGATTCCACTAGCGGAAGCTGTAGTCGAAGCCGACCGAGTAGCGCCAGTACTTCACCAGTGCCGGCGCTTCGTCGCCACCGAAGAGGCCGTAATCCTCGCTGGTGGTGTAGCGCTCGCCGGTGGCGTTTAGGGTCCAGTTGCCCATGGTGTGGCGCACCCGCAGGCCGGTGGTGATGCCGCCGAAAGCCGACAGGCGGTAGTCGTCGGCGATGTAACGGTCGTTGAAATCCGGCGTGTTGGAAAAGAAGTCGGCCTCGTCCTGGGTGTAGTAGCGCAGGAACGGCACCAATTGGGTATTGCGGCCGATATTCTGCCACCAGGCCAGGTCGACGGTATGGGAGGCAATGCCCCAGTCGTCATCGAAATAGCGGTAATCAACGTGCAGGGCCGCATTCGGGCCGGTGAAGAAGTGCCGCAGGCCGGCGCTGGCGGCCCACTCCTTGCGGGAATCCGGGCGCCTGTCCTGCAGCTTGTAGGGATCGGTCAGGAAGCCGTCCCGGTAGGTGTAGCTGAGGCCAAAGCGCAGGATGGCGCGCTTGCTGATGATGCGGCTTACGCCCAGGAAGGCGCCGTAGATATCCTTGCTGTCTTCCAGGGTGTTGGTGGGGGTAACGCCCTGGGTGGGCTCGATGTCATCAAAGGAGGCGCTGACCGCCGCCGACCAGGTGGTGAGCCCGTCGGCGCTGTTGATTGCGCCGTCCAGGGCGATGGCGTCGGATTCGTAGTCGTCTTCGTCGGAGCGAGTGTAGGTGAAGCCGGCATTGCCGCGGTCATAGTAATAGCGCGTATTGACGCTGACCGTGGTGCGGGTGTCTTCAATGGATGCGCCGCTCATGAATACCTTGGCGTCGCCATCATCGAGCCCCACGAACCAGGGTGAGGCGCCCGACATATCTTCCCACTGCACGTCCAGTGCCACCGACCAGTCGTCGCCCACCGGTGCCAGCAGGTAGAACTGGGCCACGTCGATTTCGTAGCGTTCGATGGATTCGCCGCCCACGGTGCGGCCGGCCTGGGTGTCGTCTTCCTGGTAGCGCGAGTAGCTCATGCCCAGGGTGGTGTAGTCGGGCGGGGCGTCGGCATTGGCCTGCTGGTAGGCCGGCAGCAGCAGGGCGCTGGAGGTGAGCGCCAGCAGGCTGGGGTGGGTGTCCCGGCCGGCCATCAGTTACAGCCGCAGCCGCCCCCGGCGGCGCCTCCACCGCCGGTGGACGCCTCCTTGCTGAAGTAGATGTGGTCCCTCAGCACCGCTTCCAGCGGGTCGGGTGCCCACTGCATTTCAGATTTGGCCAGGGTGCCGCGCTCCCAGGGCTGCACCGGCTCGGAGGCGCAGCCCGCCAGGGCCGTTAGCGCAATTACAATCAACAACACGCGCATGCTCAGGACTCCAGCAGCTTGAGGATTTCCTTGCGCAGCCAGTCGGCGTCGCTCTTGCGGAAACCCTGGTGAATCTTCACCACCGTGCCCTGCTGGTCGATCAGGAAGCCGGTGGGCATGCCGATAATGCCAAAGGCCGCTGGTGTTTCACCCTCGGCGTCGCGCACCACCGGGTAGCTGACCGGCAGCGCTTCCAGGAACTCCATGGCGTCTTCCGGGTACTCATCGACATTGATGGCCAGCACCAGGAAGCCGCGGCCGGCCAGCTCCTGGTAGATCTCATCGATGATCGGGAACGACACCCGGCAGGGCCCGCACCAGGAGGCCCAGAAATCCACGTACACCACCTGGCCCTTGAGCTGGGCGAGGTCATAGGTTCTGCCTTCCTCGGTAAGGCTGGGCAGCACCACCACCGGCGCGGGCTGGCCCACGGCAATGGTCTCGGCGCGGGCCGGCAGGGCCAGTGCGAAGGCCAGGCAGGCCAGCCAGCAAACGCTGCTGGGAGTGAGTCGCATGCTTATCGTTCTACCTCCAGTTGCAACAGGGTCCAGGTGTTATAGCCGTGGTTGTACACGTGGTACTCCACCTTGCTGCCGGCCGGGGCATCGAATGGCAGAGTGAACTTCACATCAAAAATATCCGCCTCGCCAGGGATGGCCACTTCTGCTTCCCAGGCGACCTCGCCGTTGATGGTGATCGAGGCGTGGCCGGTAGCCGGCTCTTCAAACACCAGGTCGCCGTGCCACAGCACCAGGTGCAGGGTGTCGCCCGCCGCCACGTCGACCAGGCTGGCCTGGGTGACCGAGAGGAAGTTGCAATAGCCGGTTTCCACCTCCAGCGCGCCGTCTTCCTCGTACCAGCTGTTGTCCGGGCAGCTAAAGTCTGCCGGGCGCTGGTCTGCCCGGCTATCTTCTGCAACGGATTGGGCCACCCATTGGTTGACATCGACCAGGCTCTCGTCAGTGGCGCCGGTTTGCTCGACGATTTCGATTTCCACCCGGTCTTCAATGCCCAGGGCGTGGTGGTCGGCCCCGCGCAGGCTGACTCGCAGCTCGTGAATGCCGGGGGCAAGGCCCTCGGGCAGCTGGAAGAAGTAGCTGTCGTCCCAGGCGGTAAGGTGCTCGGCGCTGTCGTCGTCGGTATTCAGGTACACGTGGTAGTGGCCGGCGTACACCTGGCTGTGGTCATCTTCCGCGGTGCCGTGCTCGCCGCCGTGGTCCATGGTGTGGTCGTGCTCGCCGGGGTCGTGCAGTGAGAAGTTGTTGAACACCAGCTTAAGCGGCACCAGGTCCCCCGCCTCAAACTGCTGCAGGTGGCCCGGCGCTTCGGTATACACCGTGGGGTGGTAGCTGTAGTCGACGCCGTCTTTCACCGGGGTCATGTATACCGACATCAGGCACATTTCGTCCTGGGTGCCGTCGCCCCATTCCACGTCGCGTGTGATGAGCTGCTCGCCGCCGACAAACTCCTGGTTTTCCTGGCTGTTGTCCCAGCTGCACTCGATGGTGACCCAGTCTTGGGGGTTGACGATCATCTCGTTGACGAAGTTGTAGGTACCCTGCCAGTTGAAGTCCCAGTCGCGGATGTCGAGGATTACCTGCTCGCTGCCGTCGGGCCGCTGCACCGTGGTGCGCCCGCGGGTGCCCAGGTTGTGCATGTGCATAAAGCCCTGGTGCATCACCCAGGGCTGGCCAGGGCTGACGCCGGCCGACTCGCCAAAGGCAAAGGCCAGCGCATTGCCGCGGATGCGCCAGCTGTGGGTGACGTCTGGGTCGTCTGCCGGAATGGGCATGCCGCCGGGTCGCAGCCAGGCTGGGTCGGCCAGCAGGAAGCTGTGGGCCTCGCGCTCTACCGAATCCTGGGTGGCAACCTGCACGGTGGACAGGTCGGGCACCGGCTCGGAGGTAAGGGTGTTGTAGTGCATCTGCACCACCATGACCGAGCCGGGCTTTACACCAATGCCGGTACCTTCCGGCACCGGTTCACGGCCCACTCCGGGCACCCAGCCGCCGATCTGCCGGGGCAGGGGTGCGCCCCGCACGCCGCCGGCCCCCAGGCAGTACCAGCCGGGGCGGCCGTCTTCGCCGCCGGCGGCATAATAGAGGGCGGCGTCTTCCGGTTCGGCGATGGACACGATGACGTGGTGCACCACTTCCTTCTCGCCCGGCAGCACGTTCACATCGGTGACGTAGGTGAACTCATCCAGCGGCCACTCGATGGCAAAGCAGCGGTGGTCGTCGGGCCGCAGGGTGGGGGTGTAGGCCTGCGCCATGGGCAGTTCAAGGTTGTAGCTTGCCACCTCGGCGGCAGCCGCCTGGGTGGGCTGGTAGTCGGCAGGGTCGCCCTCGGGCATGCCGGCCTTGATCCACTCCAGCAGGATGTATTTCTCCTGGCGGGTCAGCGAGCGGTCATCATGGAACGGCGTGTAGCCCCTGGTGGGCGGCCAGGGCGGCATGGTGCCCGCCTCGATGGAATAGGCCGCCACCGGGCCGAACAGCTTCACATCTTCATAAGTATCCAGCGCGAAGGGGGCCAGCTCGCCCTCCTGGTGGCAGGACACGCACTTGCGCTCGATGATGTCGCGGGTGTCTGCGTGGTAGGTAAAGTTGCGATCGACCTGGCGCGGTGGCGTGGTGGGCTCTTCCGGTGCCGGATCGGCCGGTGGGGGCGCCGGCACCTCGCCGGGCGCCTGCACGGTAACGCT
>JAZBOY010000084.1:0-2091 GCA_036351375.1 Halieaceae bacterium | reverse complement strand
CGGCGCTGCTGGAAAAGTTCAGGTAGCGGCCGTCTTCGCTCCAGCGCGTCGGCCAATTGTTGGTATTGCCACCCTCGGTGATGATCTGCTTCTCGCCGCCGGCGGCCGGGAGCAGGTAGATTTGAGTGTTCAGTCCTCCGCCCGGGGCGATGTCGATGGCCAGGGTGTCGCCCTTCGGCGACCAGAGCACAGAACCGACCTGGTCTTCTGAATCGGTCAACTGTTGCGGCTCGCCGCCGGCGACATCGACCAACCAGACGTTGGGCACGCCGGAGGCATTACTCACGAAGGCAACACGCTCAGCAGCCGGCGAGAAAACACCCCGATAGGAATATCCGATAGCGCCCATGCGGGACACCTGTTCCCTGAGGTCGTTCCCGAGAGTGTCCGACTGTGCTGCGGGTCCTTGCGCAGGAGCGGTGCTCGACTCCTGCGTGCAGGCGCCCAGAGAAAGCAGGGCGGTGGTGACTGCCAGGGTGAAAAGTGCTGCCTTCAGCATCTATCGATTCTCCAATAGCGCGGTGTTTCCCACGATGGTGAGAACTTCTGGAAATGCAGCATAGACCGGTCTTCCGGCAGATCGCAATTGAACACACTACCACGGGGACCTTGCCGGCGCAGGCAGCCAGGCACAAAAAAGCCCGGCACGCGGCCGGGCTTTCTGGTTTGGCTTCGTCGGTGCGCGGCGAAAGCTCCTCTCTCACCCTGCTGGCCTGCGCCCAGCAGAAGCACGGGCCCGAAAACGAAAAAAGCCCCTCGTGTGAGGGGCTTTTTTCGTTTTTGGCTCCGCCTGCTGGGCTCGAACCAGCGACCCACTGATTAACAGTCAGTTGCTCTACCAACTGAGCTAAGGCGGAATGAACTCGTTGGAGGCCGCGTATGTTAATGATTTGCCTCATGTTGTCAACGGCTAATTCCGGGCGGGCCGGCGCAGTTGACGGGATGCGGCCAGATCGCGAATGATCGGGGTTTTACTACTGTGGAATGCTCCATGAGCCAGGTCTCAGCCGGCGCCGAAACCCAGCGCTATGTTCTCTCCTTCCAGTGCCCTGACCGGATCGGTGTGGTCGCGCGTTCCACCGGGGTGCTGCTGGATGCCTGCGCCTTTATTACCGAGATCTCCAACTATTCCGACCCGGTGAGCGAGACCTTCCACCTGCGTTGTGTCTTCGACGACCGCCAGATGACCGTGTCTTTTGATGAATTTCGCGACAATTTCGACGCCTTTGCCCAGGATTTCAAGGCCAGCTACCGCCTCCGCCGCGAGAATGAGCTGCCGCGGGTGTTGGTCGCGGTCTCGAAATACGACCACTGCCTGAGCGTGCTGCTCAACAAATGGCGTTCCGGGGCGCTGCCGGCGGAGCTCGTGGGTGTGGTGAGCAACCACCCGGACTGCCAGTCGATGACCGAATGGTACGGCCTGCCTTACTATCACCTGCCCATCACGCCGGAGACCAAGGCTGAGCAAGAGGCACGCATTCTCAAGGTTATGGCGGAACTGGATGTCGACCTGCTGGTACTGGCGCGCTACATGCAGATTCTCTCCAACGAGCTGTGCGGCAAACTGAAGGGCAGGGCCATCAACATTCACCACTCCTTCCTGCCGGGCTTCAAGGGCGCCAGGCCCTACCACCAGGCCTACCAGCGGGGTGTGAAGGTGATTGGCGCCACGGCGCATTATGTGACCTCTGACCTCGACGAGGGGCCGATCATTTCCCAGGAGGTGCGGCCCATTGACCACGAGGTGACCGTGGAGCAGATGATCCAGCTCGGCCACGATATCGAGGCCACGGCGCTGTCGCAGGCCGTGCGCCTGCACTGTGAGGAGCGGGTACAGCTCAACGGGCAGCGAACCGTCATTCTCTAGGCATGTGGCAGGTCAAGTTCGGCGCTATCTGTTGGGACAAGCGCCAGTCGCGGGCCCGCCGGCGCTGGTGCCTCTGGACCATGATGGGTAACATCTCACTCCCAAATATTCAGTAGACGGTCACACCAGGTAATGAGCATCAATATAGAGGCACTGCCGGAGGCAGAACGGGGGCAGTGCCCGGCCCAGTATTCCTTTGGCACCGGCTTCGCCGACCACATGTT
>JAZBOY010000083.1:0-6034 GCA_036351375.1 Halieaceae bacterium | reverse complement strand
TCCCCCAGCTGATTGCGGCCCGCCAGGGCCACCACCACCGTGCCTGAGTCGGCATCGACACTGTCCACGCTGCCGCTGAATACCATGCGATCGCCGGGAAAATTCGGCACTCCCAGTCGAATGTTCACCTTCCCCAGGCGGGCCTCGGAGCCGGCCCAGTCCGTAACGTAGCGACCTACCAGCCCGTTGGTGGTGAGAATATTCATGAAGATATCCGGCGAACCCAGCGCCTGGGCCGCGGCCTTGTCGTGGTGCACGTCCTGGTAATCGCGGGACGCGATGGCGCCGCCGACGATGAGCTTTGCGGTGATATCGATGGCCAGCTCGGGCAGCGCAGCCCCGGCCCGGATGTCTGCAAGCTTCATCGTTGCGCCGGCCGGTACTGCAGCACGCGAAAGCGCTGGCGCCCCACCACCTCGTCGCGCTGGTTGTAGAAAGTTGAAAGCTCGGTCACGAAGAAGCCGGTGCCCAGCGCCGTGGTTTTTTCTTCGGAAATGGACTCGCAGGTGGCCCGGTAGCTGACCCGGTCTCCCACCTCGAGATAGCGCTCGTATTCCTGCTCACAGTTGACCGCCACCACCGCGGGGTAGCCCGCCTCGCTCATGGCCGACAGCACCGCCAGCGCATTGCCCTGGGCCGAGCCCGGAGGTCGTTGGCCGCCGTAACCGTTCATGGTCCAGGCCATCAGCATGGTGGGCGGGGCGACAATGTCGGCAAAGCCCGCCGCCCTCGCTGCGTCCCGATCAAGGTAAATGGGGTTGGTATCGCCCATGGCCTCGCACCAGTGGCGAATCATGGGCGCATTGACCTCGTCCCAGGCGAGGAAGGGGCCGAACTCACCGCCGAGGTAAGAGGAAAAAGCCGCCGCCATGCTCAGGGCCTGCTCACGCTCACGGGGTTGGCCTTACGTGCCGAACAGGCCCTGGTCGAGCTTCTGGTGGGCGTCTCCCGGCACATCGAAATCCTTGATGTGGTGGGTGCCGTTGAGCTCGGCGTGGTATTCGCCGGCCTGGGTGCTCTGGTCGTAGAACTGTCCATACCAGCGCCTGACCAGTTTGAAGGGGCCGTCCTTCTTCATCTGCATGATGCGCAGCGCCGGACGCTTGTGACGCCAGACGTCAAAATCCGCGGCAAACGCGTGCAGCGCACCGGCCTGGATTTCACGCGCCGTGGCGATATCTTCCTCGCTGTGGGGCACAGACTGGGCCCTGGCCAGGGCGCCGTGCCAGACCTTGGTCAAGCCGTCGTCGATCGGGGTATTGGCGATCAACTCGTAGGTAAGCACATCGCCGAACTCCTGCTTGGACAGCAGCAAGCCAGGGCCGGTATACCAGGTAGTGGTCGCCAGGTGGGCCTGGTATGTCTGGTGGTAGCCGCCCTGGCGCTGGATCACGATATGGTCGGCGAATTCGTTTTCAAAGTATTCACAGGGGGCGCCGTGGGTCGGGCCCAGGTGTTGGGCATCCGCCATGTTGTCGATAATTTCCTGGCCGTGAATGGCAATCTCGCCCAGGTGGTCGAGCTGCCAGCGCACCCAGTGGGGGTCGTCCCACTCCGGCAGGTAGGGAGGCTCAAACAGCGGTTCACTACCTTCAGGATCGAACCACATCATCACGCAGCCCATCACATCCCGCACTTCGTAGGACTCGATGGCGCCGGACTTCGGGCAGGGACCATCGTGGTAGGGAATATCGTCGAGCTGGCCGTCGGGGCCGTAGCGCCAGCCGTGATAGGGACAGCGGATGGAATCGCCCTCGATCTGCCTGCCGTCGGAGACAATCACCGCGCTCTTGCTGGCGGTGAGGTGGGTGCCCATGTGAGCACAATAGGCGTCCAGCATGACCGGGCGCCCGCTCTCTCCGCGGTAGAGCGCGAAGTCCTGCCCGAAAAAGCGTACCGCCATCGGGCCGTCGTCGAGCTCCGAACTCTCGGCAACAATGAACCACCCGCGGGGAAAAGTGTGGGGTCCGAGCTGGTAATCTGCGGCCTGCGCCATATTGCGCCTCCCGGTGTCTGTGTATCTGCCTATTATCCAGCCGTGCACGCAGGGCAGCCACACGGGCGGGTGTCCATAACTAAACCACTGCGCGCTGTCGGACCCGCCGCTTGCGTTGCAACAAGGCCTGTTCGGCAGGCCTGGCAGCTCAGTCCCGGAAGTTGTTGAACTGCAGTGGCAGGTCCAGCTCCAGCTCGCGCAGCAGGGCCATCACCTGCTGCAGGTCGTCGCGCTTCTTGCCGGTGACCCGCACCTGATCGCCCTGGATCTGCGCCTGCACCTTCATCTTGCTGTCCTTGATGGCCTTGACGATCTTTTTGCAGGTGTCGGTGGGAATACCGTGGCGCAGGGTCACCGCCTGCTTCACCAGTTTGCCGGAGGTGACCGCATCGCCCACCTCCATGGCCTTGGGGTCGATCTCACATTTGATCAGCGCGCTGCGCAGCATGTCCTGCATCTGTTCTACCTGGAACTCGGCCTCGGCGGTCAGGGTCACTGCCCGCTCCTCGCGTTCGAAGCTCGCCTCGACGCCCTTGAAGTCAAAGCGATTGGCGACGATGCGCCCGGCCTGGTCCACGGCATTGGTCAGCTGGTGAACGTCCACCTCTGACACCACATCAAAACTCGGCATTTGCGCCTCCGCTGGCGTTGCAATAGGACGCGAAATCATAGCACCCTTGCAGCCCCACAAGTTCACTGGACCGGCCGTGATCCATCGCTGGCACATTCTCGGGGCAGGCGCCATCGGTCGCCTGTTCGCCTGCAAACTGCACCACCTGCACCTGGCGCCGGTCCTGGTGCTGCGCGCCGGCGCGCGGGGAGAATCCATTATCATTCGGCGGCGGAGCGAGCATGATGAATCGATAAAGGTCGCCAGCGTTGGCGCGGACCATCTGCAGGACGGTGAGATTGCCGGGCTGCTGGTCACCACCAAGGCCAACAACGCCGTCGCCGCTGTGGAGGCCTGCCTGCCAAGCCTGGCAGCCGGTGCTCCGGTGATCCTGCTGCACAACGGCATGGGCGTGCTGGAGATGCTGCGGGAGCGCTACCCGGGACTTGCCCTGTATGCCGGCACCACCACCGAAGGCGCCCACCTCGACGGCGAGCTACTGGTCCATGCGGGCCTTGGGGAGACCGAGATCGGCGGTGGCGATACACCAGACTGGTTTGGACCCTGGGCCGAGGGCAGTGAGCGCATCCGCTGGTGTGAGGATATCGACGATGCGCTGTGGAAGAAGCTGGTCATCAACTGTGCCATCAACCCGCTGACGGCGCTGCACCGCTGCCGCAACGGCGCCCTGCTGGACAACCCCACCCTGCGCGCCGAGGTGGAACTGCTGTGCGAGGAACTGGCCGCCGTCAGCGCAGCCCGCGGCAACCCGCGTGGCGCCGGCTGTGCGCTGGACTGGGCGTTGGGCGTGATACAGCGCACCGCCGACAACCAGTCGTCGATGCTGCAGGACGTGCTGGGCGGCCGGCACACCGAGATTCGCTACATCACCGGCTACCTGGTGCGCGAGGCCGAACGGCTCGGCGTGCCGGTGCCGCGCAATGCCGCCCTGCTGCGCCAGCTTGACTCCCCCACCCTGTCCAACTAATGTACAGCCGCTGATCCGGTTTTCGGTCCTGCCTGGCAGGCCGGGATTAAATGGGAAGCAGGTGAGAAACCTGCGCTGCCCCCGCAACGGTAAGTGCACGCCCTGTTGCTCAACAGGCCGCACGAGCCCGATACCAGCCCTTCAGTGCACACGATGACGCGGAGGGCTTCATCAGTGGTCTTGCATGCTTCGCACCCGGGGTAAGCCCGCGGCGCCATCCTGTATTCCACGAACCCCTCCCCAACTGACATATGTTTGGGGACACACATGACTACACGCATTACTCGCACCACTCGCAGCGCCCTGCTGTTGGTCGTATTTTCGGCGGGTCTTGCTCCCGGAGTAAGCCTGGCCCAGCAGGACCGCCTGGAAACCATTGTGGTTCGCGCCGCCCGCGAACCCATCGACGCCGCTGCCACCGGCAGCGCGGTGACCGTGCTCGACGAGAGCTACCTGGCCCAGCGCCAGACCGCCGCCCTGGCGGAGATTCTGCGCTCGGTACCCGGCACGGCCGTCAGCCGCGCCGGCCCCATCGGCGCCCAGGCCCAGCTGCGCATGCGCGGCGCCGAAGCCAATCACACCCTGGTCTTTATCGACGGCGTGCGCGCCAACGATCCGGCGCAGAACGGCGAGTTCAATTTCGCCCACCTGCTCAATGCCGATATCGAGGCGGTGGAAGTGATACGTGGCCCCCAGAGCGCCCTGTGGGGTAGCGACGCGCTGGCCGGCGTGATCAATATTCGCACGCGCCGAGGCGGCGACGGCCTGGCCGGCAGCGTCTACGCGGAGGGCGGCGAAAACAGCTGGCAGAATCTTGGCGCCAATGCCCGTTACGGCAACGAACAGCTGCGCGCGGCCCTGGGCATCGCCAGTATCGAGACCGATGGCGACAACATCTCCCGCGCGGGCGGCGAGGACGACGGCTACGAGAACACCACCCTCACCGGCAGCTTCGACTGGAGCGCCACCGAAACCCTGACCCTCGAGGGCAGCCTGCGCCACGTGGATGCCAACAATGACTATGACGAGGTGGATTTCAGTACCGGTTTACCGGCTGACAGCAATAGCGAAACCGATACCGAGCAGCTCTACGGCCGCCTCGGCGCCACCCTCTCGACCCTGGACGGCCGCTGGCGCCACAGCGCCAGCATTACGCTGACTGACACCGAGAACGACAACCGAGGCCAGTTCAGCCGCACCCGTACTGAGGCCGAGGTCATCGTCTACACCCTGCAGACCAGCTTCGATCTCGCCGAGGGCCACACTCTGACCGGCGCCTACGAGCGCTGGGAAGAGGACTTTACCCAGCGCGGCGTGGCCACCGATTTCGGAGACCCCAACCGCGACGAGGACATCGACACCGATGCGTTTATCCTCGAATACCGCGGCCAGCTCACCGACACGTTCTCGGTACTGGCCAGCGCCCGCAACGACGACAACAGCGATTTCGATGACAAGACCACCGGCCGCCTCAGCGCCGCCTGGCAGGTAGCGGATGCCACCACCCTTCGCGGCGCCTGGGGCACCGGCATCAAGAACCCCACTTTCACCGAGCGCTTCGGCTTTTTTACCAACTTTGTCGGCAACCCCGATCTCAAACCGGAGGAATCCACCGGCTGGGAAATCGGTGTGGACCAGAACTGGCTGGACGACCGCCTGCAGGTGTCTGCCACCTGGTTTGACGAGGAACTGGAAGACGAGATCAACGGCTTCTTCTTCGACCCGACAATTGGCGAATTCGGTGACTTCACCGCGGTCAACGAAGACGGCAAAAGCGAGAGGCAAGGCCTGGAGCTGGCGGTTCGGTGGCTTATTCTGGATGGTCTGAGCCTGAACGCCGCCTACACCTGGCTGGATTCACAGGACCCGGACGGCAGCGACGAAATCCGCCGCGCCGAGCATATTGCCAGCGCCAATCTCAATTGGGATTTCCTCGCTGGTCGCGCCAACCTGAACCTGCAGGTGGATTACAACGGCGAGCAGGATGACTTTTTCTTCCCGCCGGTACCGCCCTTCCGGGAGCGGGTGGAACTGGACAGCTTTACCCTGGTGACCCTGGCGGGCAGCTACCGGCTGTTCGACAGCCTCGAGCTGTATGCCCGGGTGGAGAACGCCAGCGACGAGGACTACGAGGAAGTGTTCGGCTTCGTGGCCCCGGGACGCACCGCCATCGCCGGCGTGCGCTACAGTTTCGGGCGCTGAGCACGGCATTCGCCGCAACATGGACCAGGAACTAGCGACCCCAGATTTATAAGCTACACTTTCGTGTCTGAATAATGACGGGGTTGTGACATTGTCCGACGGGCGGCCGATGCGGTTCCGGGAGCACCACCTGGTGTTGTGCCTGCTGCTTGCAGCGGGCCTGCTGCGTTTTTTCCCTCATCCTGCTGCCATGGCGCCGATCGGTGCCATGGCCCTGTTTACCGGCGCCTACCTGCAG
>JAZBOY010000082.1:0-2350 GCA_036351375.1 Halieaceae bacterium | reverse complement strand
GGCCTCGTCCTTCCTGCCGCCGCAGCCGGATTTCCAGTCCAGCCTCGACCAGTACCTGGAGCAGCTGCAGTCGCTGAAGACGCACCTGGATATCCCGGTGATCGCCAGCCTCAACGGTGTCAGCGAGGAAGGCTGGACCGGCTACGGCCGCGACCTGCAGGACGCCGGCGCCGACGCCCTCGAGGTCAATGTCTACTATGTGGCCGCCGACCCGGAGGAGAGTGCCGCCGACGTGGAGCGGCGCTACCTGGACGTGATGGCGCACCTGGAAGAAGCGGTGTCGATTCCCGTGGCGGTGAAGCTCTCGCCGCAATTCTCCTCGCCCCTGCACCTCACCCGTCACCTGTACCTGGCCGGTGCTGACGCGGTGGTCATTTTTAATCGCTTCTACCAGAGCGACATCGACCTGGAGACCCTGGCGGTGGAGCCGCAGCTCAAGCTCTCCGATCCCTACGAGGCCCTGCTGCGGGTGCGCTGGGCGGCCATCCTGCGCGGCGCCCTGGAAATCGATATCGGGGTGACCGGCGGATTCCACAAGACCGAGGACGTCATCAAGGCACTGCTGGTGGGCGCCAATGCCGTGCAGCTATGCAGCGTGCTGCTGCAGCAGGGGCCCGACGCCCTGCGGTCCATCCTCAAGGAACTGGAGCAGTGGCTGGACGAGAAAGAGTACGAGTCGATCGCCCAGATGCAGGGCAGCCTCAGTCATCGCAACGCCGCCGACCCCGCTGCCTTCGAGCGTGAGAGCTACCGCGCGGTGTTGGACAGCTTCACGCCGCCGCCGGGAGTGCGCTACTAACCGCTACCCAGGTGGCGCCCAAACTGTGAGCCAGTTGGGCAAATTCAAAGCCTGGGCTTGATACACCTGAGGGGATTCCTACACTTTTCCTGACACAGCCGCGTCCGGCTTCTCAGGGAATCGAACATCATGACGTTTTTCAGGTTGATTGGGGTGGCAGGCCTCGCGTTGCTGGCCACCGCCTGCAAGTTTGAAATCCAGGTGCCCGTCGCCGGCGGTGCCGTGGTCTCGGAAAACTTCCGCTGTGAAGCCGGTGAGACCTGTCTTATCGACGTGCAGGACGCGGCCTTTGACGAAACCTTCTCCGTCGAGCTTGCTGAGGGCTACGAGTTCGCCGGTTGGCTGAAAGCGGCGGGCCATTTCTGTGGCGATAGCCTCGAACCCTGCCAGATATCCAGTACTCCCCTGGTGGGTCAGCTGGCGGCTTTCATCGACGCCGACTTTACCCTGTTCCTGGTACCGCAGTTTGCCTGTGCCGGCGAGGAGGGCAGTTGCAGTGGTGACGTTACCCGGACCATCAGCGGCCAGGTGACCGACGCCCCGGTGCCCAACGCCGCGGTAACGGTCACTGTTGGCACCCAGAGCTTCCAGACCCAGGCGGATGCCCAGGGCTTCTACAGCCTGGACGTCACCAGCTCCCAGCTCGATGCACTGGTGCGAATCAGTGCCCGCGGTACCAGCCAGGCGGGCCAGGCGCTGGAATTTCTTTCCCTGGCCGACAGCTTTGCCAACCTGGCCGACAACGCCGAGCTGGATATCACCAATGTCACCACCGCCGCCTACCTGCTGGCGGTAGCGGCCAACGGCGGCCAGGAACCGGCCACTCTGGCGGAGTTGAAGGCGGCGGAAACCGCCGTTGACGCCTCAGCGCTTCTGGAGCTGGCGGCGGTGATCAGGCTGATCGTGGACAACGTCGACTACGCGCTGCCGGAGGGCTTTGAAGCACTGCTGGACTTTGCCGCCGATGCCGACGCCGTGGCGAGCTTCATCGCCGCCGTTGAGGCCGGCGAAGATGCCGACGCGGTGGATACTACCGAAGACGATATCCTCAGCGACGAATCACTGTTGCCGGGCTTCGTGGCGGAGCAGCTTCCCGGCCGCTATTTTGAAGTGCCCTCGGCGCGACCCGGCTACCTGGCGCGCAACGGTTCCATCCTGGAGTTTGATACCGGAGGCAATACCGGTCGCAGCCTTTCCTACGATTCCAACTTCGGCAATGCCCAGAATCGCAGCTTCACCTGGACCATCGTCGGTGGGCGCCTGGTGATTGAGTACGACCAGCCGCTGGAGCTCACCAGCTTTGTGTTCCCCGATGAAAGCATCGCCACGCCCGAGCAGCTTGAAGCCCTCGAGCGGGCGCCCTCCCAGCAGGTGGTGCAAAACAGCTCCGTGGACCGTGTGGTGTATACACTGCTGACCGATGGCGCCCTGGTCGACCTGGTGCAGGTGCAGGAGCGGACGCAAATCACCTACGACCCTGTGATCGTCGACGGCGAGGAGATCCAGCTCGCGCCGCGTTCCGATCTCACCTCTTCCACCAGCGGTTGGCGC
>JAZBOY010000081.1:0-7687 GCA_036351375.1 Halieaceae bacterium | reverse complement strand
CCGTCAGCGAGAGGACGACCAGTGGAACGCGGCGCTGTCGCTGCACCTGTTCGACTGGCCGGCACAGGGTTGGCGTGTCATCAGTCAGCTCGGCTACACAGATGTGGACTCCACCGTGGATCTCTACACCTACGACCGGACCGAGGTCGGCCTCACCTTCCACCGCACCTTCGAGTAGCGGGCGGCATGCAGGCCGGGCCGCGCAGGCTGGGCCGCGCAAGCCGTAGCCACGGCGGCCACCCTGCCATTCATCAGCCCGAGTGCTAGACTGGCGCTGATTCCAAACCGCGAGCCCAGGCCATAAGACGTTACGGCTTCCACATCCTCGCCGCACTGCTGCTGATGGCCTTCATGGTGTTGCATATCAGCGGCGCGCTGCGTATTCCCCTGGTCGATGAAATCGAGGAATACCTGTACGACGTGCGACTGCGCTGGAGCATGCCCAACACACTCGACGAGCAGATCGTCATCGTCGACGTGGACGAGCGCAGCATCGCCGAGCAGGGGCACTTCCCCTGGCAACGGGACACCATGGCCGACCTCGTCAATATCCTGTTCGATGACTATGGCGTACGGGTGCTGGCGTTTGACATGCTGTTTGCCGAGCCCGAGGAATCCACTGCCCTGCAGCTGATCGACCAACTGCGCGACAGGCCAGGACTCTCGCTGCCCTTCGATGAGCTGGAGGAACGCTGGCGCACCGATCGACAGTTCGCCGAGTCCCTGATCGCGCGTAACGTGATACTGGGCTTTGTCTTCAAGCCCATCGTGTCGGAGCGCGAGCCCCCGGAGACCGGCATGCTGCCGATGCCCAGCCTGTTCGCCGAGCAGCTCGAAGGCATTGCCATCCCCTTCTACAGCGGCGCGGGCTATACCGGCAATTTCGCCGAACTGCAGGGCGCCGCGGAATTCGGCGCCTTCTTCAGCTACCCGCGGCTGGACGACGTCACCCGCATCACGCCGCTGCTGGAGGCCTACCAGGGCGACATCTACGAATCATTGGGGCTGGCCGCGGCACGGCTCTACCTTGGCAATCCTCCGCTGCAGCTGGAGTTTGGCGACGACGAAGAGTTCTCCGGCCTGACCCTTGAGCACATTCGACTCGGCGACCGGCGCATCCCCGTTGATGAGAAGACCCAGGCCTACATTCCCTTCCGCGGGCCCCAGGGCAGTTTTCGCTACGTATCAGCCACCGATGTCCTCAACCGCCGGGTCGCGCCCGAGCTGCTGCAGGACAAGCTTGTCATGGTGGGCACCAGCGCCGCCGGCCTGCTGGACCTGCGCGCCACGCCGGTATCAGACGCCTACGTGGGCGTTGAGATTCACGCCAATATTGCCTCAGGCATTCTCGACGAACGCTTCATGAGCAGCCCCGCCTACAGCCCGGGCATCGAGGCGGTGCAGATCGCCGTCAACCTGGCGCTGATGGCCGCGGTGATGCCGGTGCTGTCACCGGCCCTGGCGGTATTACTGATCCTCGCCCTGGCGGGACTCAACCTGGCGGCCAATTTCTACCTGTGGAGCGAGGCGCAGCTGATTTTGCCGTTGGCTTCAGTGCTGATCACCATCCTGGTGATGGCCTTCCTGCAGATTACCTACGACTACTTCATCGAGTCGCGTCGCAAGCAGCGCCTGGGGCGCCTGTTCGGCCAGTATATTCCCGCCGAGCTGGTGGAGGAGATTGACGCCAGCGCGGAGGAACTCAGCCTTGAGGGTGAAAACCGGGAAATGACGGTGCTGTTCTCAGATGTGCGCGGGTTTACCACGATATCGGAGGGCCTTGAGCCCACTGAGCTCACCCAGCTCATGAACGAGTTTCTCACGCCGATTACCAAAATCATCCATGACCATCGCGGCACGATCGACAAATACATGGGAGACGCGGTCATGGCGTTCTGGGGAGCGCCCCTGCGTGACCCGCAGCATGCGAGGAACGCTCTGTGTGCAGCGCTCGCCATGATCGACGCCATGGAGAAGGTCACCGAGTCCTTCGCCACCAGGGGCTGGCCGGCGATCAAGGTGGGTATCGGCATCAGTTCCGGGCCCATGAACGTCGGCAATATGGGTTCCGAGTTCCGCATGGCATATACCGTGATGGGCGATGTGGTGAACCTCGGGAGCCGTCTCGAGGGGCAGACCAAGACTTATGGCGTCAATATCATTGTTTCCGAGGAAACCGCCGCGCTACTCGACGGCTTTGTGCTGCGGGAACTCGACCTGATTCGGGTAAAGGGCAAGAACGTGCCCATCACCATCTACGAACCCCTGGGACGGGAAGGCGCGATCGGCCCGGAACTTGCGGAAGAGCTGGATCTCTACCAGCAAGCGCTGCAGCTGTATCGCTCCCGTGCGTTCGAGCGGGCCAGGCCAATATTCGAAACACTGGAGGCCGAAAATAGCTCGGTTCTGTACCAGCTCTACCTGCAACGGATCAATGCATTTCTCGCCCAGCCGCCTCAGCCTGACTGGGATGGCGTGTTTGTAGCTACTACCAAGTAGCGTTTCTCGTGAACGCGTTCACAGATTAGGACATATAATGTGCGTCCTTGCTTCGCGTTTAATACCTTTGGATCTTGAGAAAAGTGTCGACAGAACGGTCGGCAGGGGCAAACCAATGAACCGAGTGGCTATCGCCATAGTGTTCATCACACTGCAGCTCACCGCTGCCTCCGCCAGCCAGGCAAACAGCGTGGCCGGCCGGGTATTGTTTGCCGCCGGCCCCAACTCGGTTGAACGCGACGGCCCGACCGTCGGCCTGCTCAAGGGCTCCTTTGTCTTCGAAGGCGACACAATCCAAACCGGCAAACGCGGCCGCCTGCAGCTGCTGATGGTAGACGGCGCGCGTATCGCCATTCGCCCCAACACCGAATTCACCGTCCAGGATTACCAGCTGGCCGACGCTACCAACGACCCGATCGCCATCGCCAGCGGAGACGGCAAGGTCACGCTGCGCCTGGCCAAGGGCGCCTTCCGCGCCATTTCCGGCGAAATCGGCAAGAGCTATGTAAAAGCCAACTACCAGGTGATCGCCCCGGTGGCCACCATGGGCATTCGCGGCACGGACTACGTCGCACGCTTCTGCAACGGCGACTGCGGCGGTGGCGACTCCCCTCCCGCAGACGGCCTTTACGTGGGTGTCAACGTGGGCTCCATCTGGGCGCAAAACGCTGCCGATGAAGCCAACGTGGATGCCGGCGAGTTTATCTGGGTTCCGGCGGCAGACCTGCCTCCGGAGTTCCTGCTGGAACCCCCTGCCGTGCTGCGTTCCCGCTCCCAGGAAGACGAGGACGAAGAGGAGGAGGACGAAGCGGAAGCGGCCTCCAACAAGGACGAGGATACCGACGACGACGGCGGCGATGAAGACCGCGGAGCGGACGAAGACGCCGCTCGCAATCGCAACGACCAGCAGCCCGCCGACGACCAGCAAGCCGGCGACGAGAACGACGGTGAAGACGAAAGCGGCGAGGATTCGCCGGAGCGGCCCGAGCAGACCATCACCGCCCGGAACGAAGAAGAAGACATCGAATTGGACCTGGAAGACGGCTCAGTAGAAGACGATTTCGAAGAACTGCAGGACGAGCCTGAGCCCCAGCCCGAACCGCAGCCCGAACCCCAGCCTGAGCCGCAACCAGAGCCTCAGCCGGAACCCCAGCCTGAAACGCAACCGGAACCCCAGCCTGAACCGCAGCCGGAGCCCCAGCCTGAACCGCAGCCGGAGCCCCAGCCTGAACCGCAGCCGGAGCCCCAGCCTGAGCCGCAACCGGAGCCCCAGCCTGAACCGCAGCCGGAGCCCCAGCCTGAGCCGCAACCGGAGCCCCAGCCTGAACCGCAACCGGAACCCCAGCCTGAACCGCAACCGGAACCCCAGCCTGAGCCGCAACCGGAACCTCAGCCTGAGCCTCAGCCAGAACCTGAGCCCCAGCCAGAGCCGGAGTCCGAACCAGAATCACAACCGGAGCCAGAACCTCAGCCGGAGCCGCAACCTGAGCCTGAGCCAGACATGCAGCCCGAGCCGGAGCCGCAACCCGAACCCGAACCCGAGCCGCAACCCGAACCAGAGCCTGAACCGCAACCCGAGCCGGAACCGCAGCCCGAGCCTGTCCAGTTCAGGGATGCCTACAACGATGACGACGAACGCGACGACTACGAGGACATCGGCGAGAACAGGAACGACTTCAGGGACGGCGTTCTCGACGGCAATGCCGGTGGCGGCAACGGTGTGCAGGGTGCCTATAACGCCGCTGTCACACTGAGGGATTTCGGTACTGCGAGCGCTCCTGCCGAACTGTTTGACGGACTCAACGCCGAGGGCGGAGACAACGATACGGAGTTGAACTGGGGGCGTTGGGAGAGCGGCTTTGCCGACGCACCCGAGAGCGCTCACTACGTGACGGACACCCAGGTTGACCGTGAAGTCTTCCTGCCCGCTGAAGGCACCCTGGACTACCAGTTGAGCGGCGGCACCAGGCCCAGCGTCAGCGACGGCGGTGAAGCCACCCTGGACTCTGGCAGCCTGACCGCCAACTTCACCACCATGGAGGTGACGAACACCCTTAACCTCACCGTCAACGGAGCACCCTGGCAGGCCACCACGGCCACACCCGGGTCCATTGACAGTGGCGCGCCGGTCTTCAGCGGCGGCACCTACAACATCAGCGTGGATGGCGTGGACCTTGGCGGGACAGGATCGTTCTCAGGTTTCTTCGGCGGCGCGCCGATCGGATCCGGCCCCTTCCAGGGCGCCCCCTCTGGCGCGGGTGTGGGCTACACCCTGGATTCAGGCGGCATCAGCGTGCAAGGAGCCGCGGGCTTCAGGGCCAACCCATAAGCCATCTGCTGACCGCTGGCCGGGTCAGGCGTTATTCGGAGATATAGACCAGCTCGTTCGTCTTGCTGTCGAAGACGCCGAGGCCCCGTTCGGTGACGGCAAAATACAGGTCGCCGTCCAGGTGGCTGAGGTCCTTTATGTAGCGGGAATTCTGGTAGCTGACCAGGCTGCACTCGCCGGAGTTCAGGTCGAACACCTTGATACCGCTATCGATGATTACCAGGCGCCCGTCGCCGTAGCCGATGTACTCGAGACTGTTGAAGTTCCCCAGTACATCACGCCCGTCTTCGTCCAGGCAGCTTTCCAGTATCACCTCCCGGTCGCCACTGTCGAGGTCGACCATCATGATGGAAGACGAGCCTCGATTCGCAACAAACAGTCGATTGTTCTCAGCATCGTGAATCATGGACACAATGCCCGAAAACGCCTCTCCATCACCCTGCGACCCATACTGGGAAAAGACTTCTCGCACCCTGGTCCTCAAGTCCATGGCGTAAATCGCGTTGGCGTCGATGTCGGCAATCAGCAAGCGGTCATGTGCCCGGTCCAGCACCAGGTCGAAGATATATCCCAGCGTGGGCCCAAACCCGATCTGCGGCCCGGCAATTTCCCGGAATTGCTCTGACTCCAGGTCCGCTTCCAGAATTCTCTGGCTAAACGCCACATAGGCCTTGTTGCTCTCCTCGTCGACCGTCAGCCCGCGTGAGATGAGGCCCTCCATTCCCAGGATCTTGCCGATCACCTGGCGGTCGCCGGTGGCCAGATCAATCCTGAAGAGCTTTTCAGCAGCCAGCGCGCCGTCGTCAGCCACATAGGCGGTGGTCTGGTCCTCGGTGACGTACAGCTCCCAGCCGCTTGCCAAAGACGTGCCGGTGCCCTGGCGCCGGGAGACCACCTCGGTCCGCTTGCCGCTGGCAAGGCTGATGCCCACCACCATATTCAACTGGCCGTCACCCACCAAAAGCCGGCCATTACGCGTGTCCAGAGCGGCCGAGTGTGGATTGGTGAAATCGAGGGAGTTGTCGGTGGGATCGAAAGACTGGATTCGGTAGCGATTTTCTCCGGCATCCAGGCGGTACACCGCATCGAAATTCATCACGTAAATGGTCTCTGTTTCGGGGTCGACCGCCAGGTCTGCCACCAGCTGCTGGCTGCCCTCAATGACCGACTTGGCGCCGCTGTTCTTGTCTACAAAATACAGCGGTGTGCGCCTGCCGTTGCCATAGGGCGGATAGGCGACCAGCTTGTCACCCATCACCTCAGTGCCACCGAGAATCGAGGCGTCACCGTCGAGGCTGTCAAAGGTCGCCAGCAGACTGTCTTGACCGGTATTCAGGTCGAATTTGGTGATGTAGGAATCGGTGAGGTAGTTGGGGGAACCGGGGCCGCGGTCAAGCAGCAGACCGTAAGTCAAATACACGGCATCGTCGCCGCTGGCGCAGGCAAGGTTCTCAAGATACGGGCCCCAGGTAAAACCGAGCGCGACCGGGTCGAGGGTGGCGGCTGCAACAATCGACTTGCCCCCGGTAGCGACGTTGATGCTGCGAATCTCGTAGTAATGATCGATACCGCCATAAAGATACAGGTACTCGTCAGTGTCCGGCTTATAGCAGGCCGGCAGCAGTGAATCCAGGACACCCTCCAGGAAGGTCTGGGTACCGCTGTTCAGGTCATGCACGATCAGGTCGCGGGAGAAACCGTTGAGGTCGGGTCGACCAATAAGTCGATTGCGTATGGGGTCGAAGTGAAAGCGCGCAGGCACCCTGAGGAAATCAATGCTGGCAGTATCGGCCTGCGGAGTCAGGTTGCCCTCGGCGTCTATGACATCGACGACTAGCTCAGTGGTGCCCGGCCCCAGCTTGAGCTGGCGTACCCAGTCCACGGTCGTGAAAAATCGTGAGTCGACCATTTCCGAGCCTTCGGCGCCCGAAATTCCCGCAACGTGGCCGTTGACAGTAATCGATGCGACGCCGTCCGGGTCGTAGGCCGTACCCCGTACCGTGATTTCTGAATCGACCGCCCCGGTGCCACTGACCGGGAACAGGATCGTCGCGCCTGCAGCGGGTGCAAACTCGGGCTCCAGGTAGACAGGCAGGTCGGCCTCGAGCAAAGGCTGTATCGCCGGGTTCCCTACGAAGGCAAGCGTCGAAATGGTGCAGGGCTCCAGTCTAGCTTCGGCAACACCGCAGAGACCCAGGTCGCGCTGTTTCCAGCCCAGGAATTCATAGCCTTGAGCAGGCACTGCGACAAAAGCTTCCTCGAAGTCGGCATCATCCACGTCAATTTCGCAGGTAGCCGACTCAGCGCAGGTAAAGGCGCCAGACTCCGTGGTGATAGAGCCGCCCTCGGGCACCTCCACCACGATCTTGCAGCCACCGGCCAGCAGCGCGAACAACAACAGAAGGTTTTTCAAGGCTGTCCTTATCCTCAGGGGCACCGCAATAATCCGTGTAGGCAATCTAATGGAACCATAGCGCATCGGCGCGATTCAGGATACGAGCCCGGCGCCGAAACCCCGGCCAACGCCGGGTTTTACCCTCCCACGGCGCGCGCTGGGCGGCGCTTGGGGGAATCTTGACTTGCCCCGGTGAAATCGGCAAAATGCGCGCCTCTCGCGCTGGCGGGACTGCCCTTGAGCGGCATTCTCTCTGATGTGGCTACGTAGCTCAGCTGGTTAGAGCACAGCATTCATAATGCTGGGGTCGGTGGTTCAAGTCCACCCGTAGCTACCACTTCCAACCGGGTGCATTCCGAAGACATAGGTTGCACTTTATACCGGAGACATGGGTAACACTTTTGGAGCGAACGGGTTCTCCGCCGGCTCCACCCGATTCTCGTCTTCGTCAAAGTATCCTAGAT
>JAZBOY010000080.1:0-2866 GCA_036351375.1 Halieaceae bacterium | reverse complement strand
CTCGGCGGCCGCGCGCCGCCTGGGGCAGTCTGCGCCGGCGGTGACGCGGGCAATCGCTGGCCTGGAAGACCACCTGGGCGTCAAGCTGCTGAACCGCACCACCCGCTACGTGCGCGCCACCGAGGCAGGCATTCGCTACCTGGAGGATGCGCGTCGTATTCTGGCGGAAGTCGAGGCCGCCGAGGACGCCGCTGCCGGCATCAATGCCGAGCCCCGCGGCATGCTGTCAGTCACCGCGCCCGTGCTGTTCGGGCGCCGCTACGTGATGCCCGGCATCGTCGACTACCTGACCCGCTACCCCGAGATGCAGGTCGATGCGGTATTCCTGGACCGGCCGGTCAACCTGCTGGAGGAAGGGCTGGATGTCGGCGTGAGAATCGGTGAGCTGGCAGACTCCTCCATGCGCGCGCGGCGGGTCGGTTCTGTGCGCCAGCAGGTGCTGGCCTCACCGGCCTACCTTGAGGAGCGCGGAACCCCGGAGACGCCCCACGCGCTGAATCTGCACAGGGTGATTGCTTCCAGCGCAGGCAATTTCGGCTCGAGCTGGCGTTTCCAGTTCCCGGACGGAGAGCAACACGTGCGCGTGCGGCCGAGGTTGACCGTCACCAGCAACGATGCGGCGCTGGAGGCAGCGATCGAGGGCTTTGGAATTACCCGCCTGCTGTCCTACCAGGCGGCTGATGCTATTGCGGCGGGGGAGCTGGTGCCGATTCTGGAGCCGTTCGCAGCACCCGACGTGCCGGTCCACATCATCCACCGCTCCGGGCCCCAGTCTCCCGGCAAGGTGCGCAGCTTTATTGACCTGATGGCTGAGCGGCTGCGAGCGGATCCGGCGCTGGCAGCGTAGCCAGGACACCTTCCAGCAGAGGCGTAATTCCACTGGCTGCAGAACCACTGGAGAGCCCCAGCCTGACCACCACCACCTCTTCATCCGGGAACACCACCACGTACTGGCCATTGTGGCCAGACGCATAGAACAGGTTGCGTGGCAGGCCTGGGAAGTCCATGCCCTGGGCGTTGAGCCAGAAGCCGCGGCCATAGTTACCCATGGTGGCCGAAGGGCGCGGTGTAGTGGCTTCGCGCATCCAGCCGTCAGGCAGCAATTCACTGCCTTCCCTCCAGGCATCGAGCCAGAACTGGCCCACGCGAGCCCAATCACGCGCCGTCATGTAGGTGTAGGAAGAGCCGACCTGTACGCCCACGGCATCATGCTCGCTGGTCATGCTCTCTAGCCCCAATGGAGCGACAAAGTAACCCTGCAGCCATTCGTGGTAGGGACCGGGAATACTCAATTGCCAGACAAGACTGGCCAGGTTCGTGTCACCGCTGGAATAGCTGAAGTGCCGGCCAGGCGGATGGCGATGGCCGTTCGCAGGCGCAACAGCCCACATGGCCGAGCTGCGATACAACATGCGGGTGGCGTCGTCGCCCGGGAAGTAGGTTTCCTCAAAATCCAGCCCGCTCTCCATATGCAGCAGGTGGCCGAGATCAAGTGACGGATCAATGGCAGCTGCCAGGGCAGGATCTGCGAAAGCCAGCTGCTCGGAGATTGGCGTACTGAGATCCAGGATATTTCGGTGTACCTGTATGCCGATCCAGGTAGACATCAGGCTCTTGTTCATCGACCAGCCCTGCAACTTTGTCAGTGGGCCCACCCCTTCTGCATAACGTTCGGCAATCAGCTCGCCCCGATGTAGCACGAGGACAGCAAGAGTGCGGCGCTGCCCCTCTGCAGGCTCGGCAAAAGCAGCATCGAGGACCGGCATCAGGGAAGGGGTCTCAGATGCGTAAGGCGACCACCCCTGATCGTTCCGTGCATACTCGTAGATACTCATTCTCATCATCGCCCGCGGAGTCAGCGGGTTGAGTATGCAGCCCTCGTCACCGGCATAAATCGCTACACTCTCAACACCCAGCAGTTTGGCTCGCGTACGCGCATGGTCGGTGTCCACCTCCAGTTCAAGTTGGGACAGTAATGGGCCCAGCACACCCATGCTGAGATAAATATCATTTTCTATGACAAAGTCGGGGTCAAACTTCGACAGATAGACGCCGGAGCAAAGCTGCTTGGCCGAATAGCCGGTGGCTACCTCCAAGGCCTGGCTGGCCCAGCGCACCCCCCAGGCAAGGGGCACCAGGAGCACCAGCAACACAACCAGCACTTTACGACTCATGGACTCAACTCCTCGATAAACCACCGCAGGGCACGGCCGCGGCTACCTGTCTTCCAAACCAGCTGCAGCGGCGCGGGGTCGATGCTCGGCTCCACCGCCAGCTCCACCAGCTCGCCTGCCGCCAGCTGGGCCTCGATGCGGTGCCGGGGAAGGAACCCTACCGCAAGGCCCGCCTGCTGCACGGCGATTTTCTGCTGTACGGTTTCTACCCGCAACACCGCCTGGCGTTCGAAGAGTCGCAGGGTTTGTGACGTCTGGGGTGGCAGGCTGCGGGAGGAATCCATGACCACCACGGCACGGTAGTCGGCAAAGTCATCACGCACCAGGGGTGTGGCGGCAGTCGCCAGCGGGTGACCGGGGTTTACAGCAAACACCCACTCCACCTGCATGAACTCCCTGGCGCTAAGCCCAGCCGCCGTCGGAGGCCGCTCGGCAGCGCCAACAACCAGGTCAGCGCGACCTTCGATGACCGCCTCCCAGGCGCCGCCCAGCACTTCCTCGGTGAGCGTGATTTCAATCTCCGGGTGCTCCCGGTAGAAGTGCTCCAGCGCCGGCGCGACCTGCTCGATCTCTACGAGTGAATCCAGCGCGATGTTGAGCTGGGACTCCCAGCCCGAGTGCACCTGCCGGGTGGTTTCCACCAGCCGCTCGGCAGCATCGAGGATGTCGCGGCCCTGCTCCAGCAGCACTCG
>JAZBOY010000079.1:0-5754 GCA_036351375.1 Halieaceae bacterium | reverse complement strand
GCTTTCGGCATGTTGATCGGCTACGCGATTATTGCGGTTCCAACCGGTATAATCACTGCCGAGCTGGCCCAGGAGATCGGTCGGGAAAAATCACGCGTGAACTGCCGCAACTGCGAGCGCAGCGGCCACGATCTCGACGCCCGCTACTGCAAATATTGCGGCGACCGCTTTCCGACCAGGGAGGCAAGCTAGGTCGTCGCTGAACTCATCCAGAGGTTTCCGTGAACGCGCCAGCGCTACCCACACCCATTTACGACTACCGCAAGTACTGGGCGGAGTGCTTCGGCGTGGCGCCGTTCCTGCCCATGAGCCGGGAAGAGATGGACGCCCTGGGCTGGGATTCCTGCGACATCATCATCGTTACCGGCGACGCCTATGTCGACCACCCGAGCTTCGGCATGGCAGTGATCGGCCGGGTGCTTGAGGCCCAGGGGTTCCGGGTGGGTATCATCGCCCAGCCCGAGTGGGACAGCGCCGAACCCTTCAAGAAGCTGGGCAAGCCCAACCTGTTCTTCGGCATTGCCGCCGGCAACATGGACTCGATGATCAACCGCTATACCGCCGACCGCAAGCGCCGCAACGACGACGCCTACACTCCCGGCAATGTCGGCGGCAAGCGCCCCGACCGGGCAGTGATTGTCTACAGCCAGCGGGTGCGAGAGGCATACAAGGACGTGCCGCTGGTGATTGGTTCCATCGAGGCGAGCCTGCGGCGCATCGCCCACTACGACTACTGGAGCGACAAGATTCGCCGCTCCGTCCTGCTCGACAGCCGCGCCGACATCCTGCTGTATGGCAACGCCGAGCGCGCCATTGTCGATCTTGCCCATCGGCTGGCGGCGGGTGAACCCATTCACGAGATTCGCGACCTGCGTGGCACCGCCTTTGTGCGCAAGCGCGTTCCGGACGACTGGCAGGTGATCGACTCCAGCGACGTCGACCCGGTAGGTCCGGTGGAGCCGCACCCCGACCCCTACGCCATGGAAACGCCGGCAACCTGTGACACTGCCGCAGACAAGGCCGCGGCGGAAGCTGCCCCGGAGCCGGTCAAACTGGTGCCGCGGCAATCAAGCCTCAAGCGCAGCGGCAAGACCGTGATCCGCATCCCCGCCTACGAGCAGGTGAAAGATGACCCGGTGCTGTACGCCCACGCTTCGCGGGTGCTGCACAAGGAAACCAACCCCTACAACGCCAGCCCCCTGGTGCAGGCCCACGGCGATCGCGAGGTGTGGCTCAACCCACCGCCGATTCCACTGACCACACCGGAGATGGACTGGGTGTTCGAGCAGCCCTACCAGCGGGTGGCACACCCCAGCTATGGCGACGCCAAGATCCCGGCCTGGGAAATGATTCGCTTCTCGGTGAACATCATGCGCGGCTGCTTCGGCGGCTGCACCTTCTGCTCCATCACCGAACACGAGGGGCGCATCATCCAGAACCGCTCCCAGGAGTCCATCCTGCGTGAGGTAGAGAACATCCGCGACAAGACCCCGGGCTTCACCGGTGTGATCAGTGACCTCGGTGGCCCTACCGCCAATATGTGGCGGCTGGCCTGCAAGTCGAAGGAGATCGAGGCCGCCTGTCGCAAGCTGTCCTGCGTGTACCCGGGCATCTGCAAGAACCTCAACACCGACCAGATGCCACTGGTGGAGCTGTATCGCGCCGCCCGGGAGCTGCCCGGCATCAAGAAGGTATTGATCGCCTCGGGGCTGCGCTACGACATTGCGGTGAAAACCCCGGCCTATGTGAAGGAACTGGTCACCCACCATGTGGGCGGCTACCTGAAGATCGCCCCGGAGCACACCGAGGAAGGCCCGCTGTCGAAAATGATGAAACCGGGCATCGGCACCTATGACACCTTTAAGGCAATGTTCGAGAAATATTCAAAGGAAGCGGGTAAGGAGCAGTACCTGATCCCCTACTTTATTGCCGCCCACCCGGGCACCAGCGACCGGGATATGGTGAACCTCGCCCTGTGGCTCAAACGCAACGGCTTCCGGGCTGACCAGGTGCAAACCTTCTACCCCTCGCCCATGGCCTCGGCCACGGCCATGTACCACTCGGGCAAGGATCCATTGCACCGCGTTCGCCGTGAGGGCGAGGCCATGCCGACAGTAAAGGGCCTGCGCCAGCGGCGCCTGCACAAGGCGTTCCTGCGCTACCACGACCCCGACAACTGGCCCATGTTGCGCAAGGCCCTGAAACAGATGGGGCTGGCAAAGCTGATCGGCTACGGCCAGCACCAGTTGATTCCGCCGCGCCAGCCGGGGCCCAATGCCCAGCAGCGCAAATCCGGCCGGCCGGGCGCAGCCCGCCCGTTCAAAACCCAGCACACCGGCCTGCCCAGGACCCCCGGCCGCCGCAAGCGGCGCTAGGCCACCGGGCTAGCATAGATCCATCATTTGGTGTACTTTCTCATAAATTACATCTTTTGATGATATATGGACGCTGCTGAAAACACCGTTGAAGACCAGGCCCTGGTCACCCGCGCAGCCCTGAATGCGGCGGCGGAGCTGGGGCTCAGCAATCGCGCGTTGGCTGACATTCTCGGGGTCTCTGCCTCCAAGCTGGACCGGGCACGGGGCGAGCGCGCCAGTTTCAGCGGCAAGGACTACGAGCTGGCGCTGCTGCTGATCCGCATTTACCGGGCCCTCTACGCCATCCTCGGCGGCAACCGTGAGCAGATGCAGCACTGGCTGAAGACGCCAAACAGTCACCTGCAGGACACAGCGCCGCTGGAGCAACTGGGCCGACTCGAGGGCATTGTGATGGTAATGCGCTACCTCGACGCCATGCGTGGACGTATCTGAACTGGCGGCGCTGGCCCGGCGCCAGCGCTCCGACGCCTGGCGAGTGGTGGAGACCCAGGAAATTGCCGCCACGGCGGCTATCACCGCCAACAGTGCCGAGCAGTCGCGACTGGAGGAACTGCTCGAGGAGGCCAAGCCGCCGCTGCCCGCAGACCTTCACGGGCTCTCCTACCTGCTGTTCACCCCATTCCGCTACCCGCCCCTGCGCTACGGCTCGCGCTTTGGCAGTGAATTCGAGCGCGGTATTTTCTACGGCGCACTCGAGCTGGAGACAGCGTTCGCAGAGTCTGCCGTGTACCTGTGGCTATTCCGGGCAGGCCCTCGCGAGCTGGGCCCGCTGGAGGTAATCCGCGATCAGCGCTCCAGCTACCGGGTACCGGTGGTCGCCGAGCAGGGCTTGGATCTTCGCGACGATGCCTTCGCCGGGGTCCGCGCCGGTTTGACTCGACGGGATGACTGGTCTGTGCCGCAGCGCTTTGGCAGCATCGCCCGTGAGGCGAAGGTGCAGGCCATCTGGTACCCCTCGTGCCGCTACGCCGGCACCAACGTTGCGGTACTCGACCCCACAGCCCTGGCCGCCAGGCGCGAAGCCAACGTGCAGGCCTGGCACCTGGTACTGGACAGTGAACGCTGCTGGTTCGGCGCCCAGCCCAGGGGCGACAGCTTTGAGTTCAGCTTCGCGGCACTTGCCGACAACGGCACTATTCCTCACCCTGCCCTGTAAGGTTGCAACGCCGAGGCGCCCGCATCGAGCACCGACCAGAAGGCCTGGATGTCAGTATCCCGCATCAGGCGAACCTGCAATGTCATGGCTCAGGCCAGACGGGCACCGTTGGGCACCTCGCGCTCCGGCACGGCGAGCACCACGGCGCCGTCCTCCTGGTGGAAGCCGGTGACCAGGCACTCTGACATAAAGGGGCCGATCTGCTTGGGCGGGAAGTTCACCACGGCCACCACCTGCCTGCCTACCAGCGCCTCCGCCGTGTAAAGATCGGTGAGCTGGGCGCTGGATTTGCGTTCTCCCAGGGCCGGGCCAAAGTCGATGCGCAGCTTCCAGGCCGGCTTCCGCGCCTCCGGAAAAGGTTCTACCGCCAGCACTGTACCGACGCACAGCTGCACGCGCTGGAACTCTTCCCAGCTCAGATTCGTCATGGGTTTTCTCCCCCTGCTGCATTCTTGCTTCAGTGTAGAGGAAATCTTTTGCCGGGCCTTGAAATGCCCCACAGCGACCCTAAATCTTGCATAGCGGACGCTCGACGAGGTCCGCTGAATGATATTGCTTTAAACAAAGGATATTGAGAGGACACTATGATGAGAACTTCACTGGATCTTTCCCCCCTGTACCGTTCCGCGATCGGCTTTGACCGCATGGCCCGTTTGCTGGATGCCGCTGCCACCGACAGCAAGCCCAGCTACCCGCCCTACAACGTGGAACTGGTCGAGGAAAATCGTTACCGCATCAGCATGGCGGTGGCCGGCTTCAGCCAGGACGACCTGGAGATCACCAGCGAGCAGAACACGCTGACGGTGGCCGGCAAGCAGGCTGACAGCGCCGAGCGCAAGTACCTGTACCAGGGCATCGCCGAGCGCAACTTCGAGCGCAAGTTCCAGCTGGACGAACACGTGCACGTGATTGACGCCCGCCTGGAAAATGGCCTGCTGCACATCGAGCTGGAGCGCGAACTGCCGGAGGCCATGAAGCCCCGCAAGATCGCCATCAGCGACGGCAACAACGGCAACCTGCTGGAGCAGGACGCAGCCTGATCGATCGGGCGGCCTGATGGCCGCCCGCTTCCATTTCGTGTTTCACTCGCCGTCAGCCGGATAGGCTATAGTTGTCCGCGGAGGACAACAGCATGATTCGGTTTTTCGTTCTGCTTCTGTTTGCCGCGGCGCTTCCCGCACAGGCCGCGGACGTCACCATCGGCGAACCCCTTACCCCGCTGGCTATCAGCGACAAGGGTGAACTGCTGTTTGACGGCGAGGAGTTCCGCTACCAGGACTGGGAGCTGCCGACTGCAGGACTCGGCAAAGCGCATATCCTGCAATACATGGCGGCCACAATGACTGCGCGCGGCCAGACCCAGGCCTTTACCGATGCGCTGGAGGCCAATTTTCCTACCGGCACCTTCCACGTTACTACCGTACTAAACCTCGACCAGGCCCTGTGGGGCACATCCGGCTTCGTGAAGAGCAAAGTGCGCTCCAACAAGAAGCAGTACCCCCAGTCCACCATCGTGCTGGATGAAGACGGCATAGGCCAGGCGACCTGGTCGCTGGCACCCAAGGATGCAGCCGTCGTGATCATGGACACCGGCGGCACGGTGCTGTACTTCCAGGAGGGCGTAATGGACGACGCCGACATCGCCGAAACGCTGAAGCTGCTGCAACAGCAGCTCAACCAGGATTAACCGGCGTAGCCAACACCTGGCGCAGGTCATTACCGGTGCGCACCCAGTAGTTGCCGCCGGTGTTCGCCTCGTGTTCCGCCCCCGCTGCCCGCGCCGCCTCGATACTGGGATACGCCCCGAGCAATAGCACAAACCAGGTCTCCCCGTTGCGCTCGGTGGGCACAATAGACAGCTTGTCGTTAGCTAGCCGATCGGCCGCTGCCTGCGCCTCGGTACGCAGCCGGTAGGCCCCGATCTGCACGATAAAGGCATCCTCAAGCCTGACGGCCTGTTCCCCTGCCGGCTCCGGCGTTCTGACTGGTTCAGGCGCTACTGCAGTCTCCCGTGGGGGCGCAGCAGCGGCCCGCGTCCGAGCTAGCGGCGTTTGCGCTGCTGGAAGCTCAGCCGTTGGTGCAGCGGATCGGGTCAGCGGCCGCGGCGCCGCTTTCGGCTGGGGTCGCGCCGGCTGGCAATCCCACAGGCCGTCGCGCTCGGTGCAGGTCCAGTCACCGCCGGCGAGGGCAATGACCAGCAGGAGGAAAGGGAGCAAATGG
>JAZBOY010000078.1:0-4666 GCA_036351375.1 Halieaceae bacterium | reverse complement strand
GCGGCCACCTCGGCCAGCTGCTGGGAGCGCTGGGGGCGGTCGAAACGGCAGTTCACCAGCGCAATCTTGCTGCGACCCTCACCGTACTTCTCCACCACCCGCTCCCAGATCATTTCCGTGGACTCTGGGTCATTGGCGGCGAAGGCATTTACAAACAGCAGGGAGCGCTCGTAGAAGTGGACTTCCAGGATGCGAGTGGCACCGATCTCCGGCTCCAGGGTCTGCATGCCCCGCAGGGCCACCGAGCGTTCCACACCCAGGTCGGTACAGAGTTTGAGCGCGAGCGCCACGTTCTCGGCGTGTTCCGTGTACTGAAACGTGTCGAGTTCGGGCTCGGTAATCGCCGCCACGTCTTCGCTGCTGGTAGCGACCAGCTCGGAGTTCCGGTCTGCAGCCGCCTGCCGGAACAGCTCCAGGTAGTTCTGTTCCGCCGTGTAGAGACGGGCGTTCCAGGGCGTCGACCCCGCCAGGGCGCGGGCAACGTCCTCGGGCCCGGGGCCCATGATGTCCAGGTGATCGGCGCGGGCGTTGGTGATGACGCCGTGGGTGGATTTCATCATGTGTCGTTCAGTCAGCATCTGGTACTCGGGCTGCAGCGCCATGCATTCCATGACCACCACGTCGGGCTTGAAGCCGATGAGCCTGCGCAGCACCCGCATCTGTTCAATGATATTGGGCAGGTCGGGGCGGTGCAGCGGATACTCGGTGCCGTCGGGCGCGCAAACCGAGGCGAAAGACCCCGTGGTCTTGGTGCAGACCCGCAGGCCGCCGGCGCGCAAACCCGCTGAGATCAGCCGGGCCACGCTGGTTTTACCCCGCGTGCCGTTGACGTGTATGCGGATCGGCAACCGCCGCAGGACGGCCCGGTGCATCAGGATTTCCACGATGCCCAGGGCGATCAGGATGGTCGTGATCGCAGCCAGGACAGCAAGCGGAAAGTATGGTGGCATGGTGAACCCGGCTCCTCGCTGGCAACGTCGGTGGTCGGGCGCGGGCGCGGTGTTGTCGACCCGGCACGACCAGTTCACGGAAAAGACGGCGAGTCTACCACCCCCTGACGACGGCCCTCACGGCAATATTCCCGTTGATATTCCCGGCGGGTAGCTGCCTCGATGGCCGGGTCTGACGCCTTCGAGGAGCCCGGAATCGGGCGTGAAATCGCGCTGGTGCGGGCAGCGGGCGGCCCGGGTCAGTCCGACGACTGGCGCTGGACGTCGTCGACCTCGGCCGGTGCCGCCGTGCCGGCGAACACGGCCCTTGCCACGCCCTCGGCGAGATCGAAAATCTGGGTCGAGGTGACCCGGAAACGGGTGGCGCTGATCTTCCACTCGCCGTCGACGCGGCGGTACTCGTCCTCATAGTATCCGCCGAGCTGCGTGACGCGATCTGCCCGGGCATCGATCAGGTGATAGTAAAGGCCCCAGCGACCGCTGGCGTGATCAGGGCCCTCCACCGAGATCTGCGGGTTCTGGGCATGATGCATCTCCACCACATGTGCCTCGCAGCCAAAGCGCGTAAACAGGTCAGTGAGCGCGTCGGCGCTGTCCAGCACGCCAACCCGGTCGTAGTCGATCACCATCTCACCGTCGACAAAGCAGCTTCTCACCTGTTCGGGCTGCTTCTGATCGCAGGCGTCGAGATAGCGCGCCTTGAGCTGGCGGATCGCCTCGATGGCTTCGAGTCTGGCGAGGCGTTGTTCCAGGTTGTTCATACAGCGTCCTTTCGTCGGTGTTCGAGCAAATCGGGCCAGAGCTGGCGTCCAGGCGCTCGCCGAAGACCTATAACGGCCCGGAATCCGGGGCTCAAATGGGCCATACCCTGTTTGTTGCCTGTAGTGTAGTTTTACTACCATTGGCGGAATATGCGACAGAGTTCGCGTAAATAAAAACAACGAAACACCATAATGATGTACTACTACCACTACGGGCATCGCGACTTCGCGGGTGCGCTGGGTTACAAGGGCGAGTACATCAAACAGTGGTTTAGCGACTACAACACCCTCGGCGGCGATGTTCGGGAAAAGGTATCCGGGATCGAATAAATTATCCTGGCACGTGTCCTGCCAGCTCTTTGAACGCTCTCAGAAGAGAATCTTCGGTGACTGTCGCGTCTTCTCGCTACGAGAGTTTTTCTTTGTCCCTGGTAGAGGCGATGTCCGTGGGCTGCCCTGTTCTTACTACAAGGAAATAGTGGATTTATGAAAGTTCTGGTTGCAGGAGGAGCTGGTTATATTGGTTCCCATACATCTGTTTCACTTTTGGAAGCAGGGCATGACGTAGTGATCGTAGATTCACTGGTTAACAGCGATGTTTCCAGCATTGACGGTATACAGCAGATTACCGGCAAGAAAGTTGATTTTGTAAAGGCGGATATTCGCGATTTCAATGAGTTAGATGCTGTGTTCGCCAAGCATAATATTGAAGCGGTAATCAATTTTGCCGGACATAAAGCAGTGGGAGAGTCGGTATCCCAGCCACTAGAGTATTACGACAATAATCTGAATTGTGCGATTGTCTTGGCTAAAGTTATGTCTGCTCGAGGCGTCAGGAATCTTATATTCAGTTCATCCGCCACTGTGTATAGCGAATCAAACACCTTACCTCTAAAGGAGAGTGCTACAGTCGATCCGAAAAACCCCTATGGCCGCACAAAGTTATATATAGAGCGCATGCTGCAGGATGTTTTCGAATCAGACAGCGCCTGGAAAATTTCCATATTACGTTATTTCAATCCTGTAGGAGCGCATCCAACCGGGCTTATTGGTGAGTCGCCGCGAGGGGTGCCAAATAATCTTATGCCTTATGTTTCCCAGGTCGCCTCAGGCCAACGGGAGAAGTTAAGTATTTTTGGCTGCGATTATGATACGCCTGATGGAACAGGTGTCCGAGACTACATTCATGTCATGGATCTCGCCGAGGGTCATGTTTGTGCGCTGAGGAAAATTGAAGAATCTGAACAAGGATGTTTTTCGACTTTTAATCTTGGAACCGGGCGTGGATATTCTGTTCTCGAAATTGTGAAAACATTCGAAGACGTAACTGGACAAAGCGTGCCTTTTGAATTTGTAGAGAGAAGGGAAGGTGACGTGGATACTTGCTTTGCGGACGCGTCTTTAGCAAGGCAAGAGTTATCCTGGGAGGCCAGGCTTGGGGTGTACGACATGTGCCAGGACGCCTGGAATTTCCAGAAAGCTTTCAAAATTTCGCAGCATGGCTGAGCTGTGCAGTTTGTACCTCTACCCCACAGCAGGCCGTCGCGGTACTAGATAGAGCTCCACGGCCTTCACCGGCTGGGCCCTCGCCAGCGGCGGCGTGCTGATGCTGTGCGCCTCCCCGTGGCTGTGGAACAGACGGAAGCCCACCCCCGCTGGAGTGTGAAAACTTCGCAATCGCTTGCATCCGCTCACCGGCGTAGGCACAATTCCGCTGCGGTTTCATCAGGGCTTTTAGCCCCACAAAATCAGCTCTCAAGAGACAGTCGCTAAACCGGCTCCCATGGACCGGAATCGGCGAATTGTGTCGCCTCCAGTTTGACAAGGACGTCGCCGGGCCCCGATCTACGTGGCCCGTCCTACTGTTGCGCCCTCTGGAAGCTGTGGAGCCGGCGAAGGCCCGCATCCGCAGGTGTGACTCAAACCACAAAAAACCCTATTGACCACTAATTTTCACCTGAGCATGAAGGACTCCAGCAGATTACTTACGTATCCTCTATTGCACTTCGGGCACATCGCACCTCCAGTCCAGCCACCAAAGCGGCAGCCCGCGGGGATTTTATGAAGAAGCTATTGGTATCTGCGTTGGTCTCTTTGCTGTTGAGCGGGTGTATTACCAACCCCCGAGGCCCTGGTTTGACGGCCTCACTCTACACCTGGAACGACCGGGACAACCCTATTGCCACTAGGTCCACCTCGAACATTGAGGGTTTCTTCGACCTTTTTTATGGTTCGGTGCTGCTCTCCGACCTCCTCACCCTCCATCCTGAACTGGATACACGCGATGCAGTGCCCTACCTGCTGGAAATCTGCGATGAGAGCGTGTGCCATTACAGCATCTTGTTCCCCTCCTGGTTTGTCTACCGGAACGGTAATGTGGGTGGTTTTGCCACCATTAACGAGCTGACCACGGCTTTTTACTACTCGGTTATGGATCGTCCCCAGGGCGAGGTGCTGTACTACCTGGACCAATATGCCGCTCTCGTCATGGCAGGTGAGGTGCCTGGGTACGAAGACGGCACCATCGGCTACGAAGATATAGGTCGGCTCGACTACCACCTCAACCCCGAACAGGTCGACCTCGTAGAAAGCCCCACGCTGATTTCCATTGTCGAAAATTCGATCAACGATGGCCAGATTCTGAGCATCGTCAATGTCCTGACCGGCACCGCAGGTGGCGGTGGTGGCGGCGGCTCTGGCGGTGGCGGCTCCGGCAACAACACCGGCGGTGTCACACCGACGGCGATCGCCGAGACTATCGAAGAGAACACGACTCTTAACGGCAGCCTGCCCGCCAACGACCCTGACGGTCTGCCGGCGACGGACGCCTTTGCCGTGACCACGCCGCCAGATCATGGCGTATTGAGCCTGAACGCAGATTCCGGCGCCTATGCCTATCAGCCCGATGCAGACTTCACCGGAGCAGACAGTTTCCGGGCAGCAGTTACGGACGTG
>JAZBOY010000077.1:0-15485 GCA_036351375.1 Halieaceae bacterium | reverse complement strand
GCCGTAGTCGACCGCGGTGAGGCGCGACGGCTTCTGGCCCAGCCGGGCGGTGATGGCGTCCAGCATGGCCGTGTCGGCGACCTGGGTGGCGTAGGGGTTCAGGATCGACAGGGCGTCCGTATGGATGCCGTCCTCGAAAGTCTTGAGCACCGCGTTGTGCAGGCAGGCGGCCACGCCAGGTTTGCCGATGGCGACCAGCAGCCAGCCCAGGGCCAGGACCATGGCGCCGGGCTCTACCGGCGCGGACTGTTGGTGATTTTCGTGGGAAAACCACAGCTTGTTGCGGCCGGCTTCGATTTTGCAGGCCAGCGCTTCGCTGCCGTTGAGCCCGATAGCAGCGGAGGAGAACAGCGGTGCCAGTTCGCTGGGGACTACCAGCACGGGTACGCGGTCGCTGGATTGCACCAGTTCCGTCATGACCTCGGCGGCATCTAGCAGGCGAATCTCGGCGTCAGGGAGCTGTGCCTGGAGGCCGCGATAGGCCAGCAGGTGATCGACAGCCACGATCTGCGGCTCGGCGGGCAGTACGCGCCGCAGCAGCATGCCAAGCGCGCGGCACAGAGGTTCGTCGACCTGCTCCGGCAGGCCTATCACCAGGGTTTGCAGCTCGGGTGCCAGCCCTTTTATGACACCGGGCATGCCCGCCACCGGAGTAAGGCTGAAGCCCGGCGCCGCCAGGGCCTGCAGTTCCGGGAATGAGCGAGTCGGCAGTTCGAAGCCATGGCGGCCGCGGCTGCGGAAAGAGCCTTCCCCGGCGCGCTCCAGCGTAAGGCCCGCGCCCGCGGCCCGCAGCAGGCTGAGTAGGCGGTTTGGATAGGCACGCGCAATGCCGTGGCTGATGACTTTGAACGGCTTGGTCGTGGGTGCGGCAACCAGCTTCAGTTGCGGGTTGTTACCGGCCTGAGTGTCGTGGCAGGGCTGTGACATGGGAGCTCGCTCCGGAAAATATTGGAGCTAAATTAGCGCCCGGCTATCCTTCTGTGAAATTGATTATTTCGCGCTGACCGTTCACTAAATGTGAACGGTCATTCGGGCGGCACCGTCTCCGGTTCGGGCACCTGGCGGGTCGCAATCCCCTGCCGCAGGATCTTCTGCTTCTCGCTGTACACCTGGCGCGCGACCTTGTTCTTGGTCACTTCTTCCGCCGCGGCGAAGGAGGCGCTGGCCTTGTCACCGGCGCCAGTGCGAACGTAGGCAAGCCCCAGCAGGCGATGGAAATGCTCGTCATTCTCGCGAATCCGAATCGCGGCCTTCAACTCTCTTATGGCTGTCTCGTAATCGCCGCTGTAGTAGGCGGTCTCGGCCAGTTCATAGCGATAGTAGGGGTTCTTGAGCCGGAATCGCTGTACCCGTTCCTGGAAAATTTCCGCCAGCTCCAGCTCGCCGATGCGTCGGTAGTAGCGCGCCAGGTTGCTCTCGGCGGTGTGGTCATTGGCGAGGTCCACGGCATGCAGCCACGCCGCTTCGGCGCGCTTGTCGTCGTGCACGCGGCTGTAAAGCACACCCAGGTTGGTCCAGAACCACGACTCATTGTTGGCCAGGCGGATAGCCTCCTGCAGGTGCAGGTAGGCGAGGTCGTAGCGCTCTCCCATGATCCAGTAGACGCCCATATTGTTGTGGTACTGGGAAAGCGCGGCGCGGTCGCTGATGCGCCTGGCGTCGTAGAGTTCTACCTGAGTGGGATTCAGGTTGAAGTCAATGAAGAACTCGCCCTCCATATCCAGGTCGACGAAGGCGCTGATGTGACGGTTGTAGACCCAGGTCTCACCGCGTCGCTCCCAGTTGTGGGGAATATCGACCTCCTGGTACACCACGTCGAGGCCCGCCTCCCGGGCCAAAGCCACGAACAGGTTGGTAAACGCCAGGCAGTTGCCCTGGCGGGCGTGGAATGTCTCCTGCGCGGTGTAGGTCTTGAAGTTGTCGTACTCGATGACGGTCCCTTCACCGAGCAGCCCGCGGAGAATGTTATTGAGCACCACCCGCGGGGAACCGCTGCGGGCCTGGATATCGTCCAGGAAGGCGTGCATGTCGTCGTCCAGGGCCAGCGGGTCCACCGGCGGCAACTGGTTGACGTCACCGCGGGTGTAGAACGGCGCGCGCTCCGGCACCAGTTCCTCTGGCGTGTACTCAACCTGCACCGTGCTGGGTATTCCCCCGGCGCAGGCACCGAGCAGGGCGGCGAGGGCGAGCGCGGCCAGCGGCCGGGCCCAGAGTCGGGTGACGAGGTGAGCTTTAAAATGTTGTTCGCGCATGGCTGGCGTGTCGGGCGGCGCGCGGTGCCCGACGCTCGGCGGAGACGCGGCTCACACCGCTCCCGATGCGTCAGGCGGCGGGTGCTCGCCCGCTCCTCTCATTATCGTTGTCTTTGCATGATGCCGGGCGCAGCGCACGGGTACAAGCTGAACCGGCCAGGCTATCCCAGTGCTTTGACATTGAATCCCCGCGTGAATTCCGGTAGTAATTTGTCTTTCCGGTCCTGTGAGGACCCCTGCCGGCCTGAATGAGGCGCGGCAGCGGGCTGGTAGGCCCCGGTAGCGGCGAAAATCTGGCAGGCATATGCGATGGCAGCAGCGGCACAATTGAGCCTCACTCCTTACCCCGGGCGTCATCCGGCGCAGGTCGTGCGCATGGGGCTGGCGGGCCTGGTGCTGCTGTGCAGCAGCGCCGTGTGGGGCCAGGCGCCGATCGTCTCCACCCACTCGGTGTCGCCCGAATTCCCGCCGGCTACCACCTACGGATCTACCATGTACCGCAACGATGATCCGCGGACCCACTACGAGACCCGGCGCTTCATGCCCATTGACGTCACTGCCCCTACCGAAGTGCTGCTGCAGCAGCTGTGGCTGACCGAAAACCAGGTGGGCGCCTACTCGGCGGAGCTGGTGCCGGAACTGCGGGAACTGGGGGCGGCCCTGTTCGCCGACGGGCAGTACCCGGATGCCATCGATACATACCGTCGCGCCATCCATCTGCTGCGGGTCAACGAGGGGCTCTATACCCCTTCCCAGACCGGGATGGTGGAGCAACTGATCGAGGCCTACTATGAAATTGGCGATTTTATCGCCGCCGATGATCAACAGCAGTACCTGTTCCGGGTGCGCAAGAAACATCTCAAGCCTGGTGATCCGGAGATGCTCGAAGCCGTCGAGCAACTGGCCGACTGGCACCGCACGGCCTACCTGAGCCAGCTGGATCGCTTTCGCTATCCGCGCATCGTCGACCTCATCGACCTGTACGCGGATACGGCGAAGCGAGTTGCGGAAGACGAGGGCGAAACCAGCCGCAACCAGCTGCCCTACCTCGAGGGCAAGCTGCGCACGGAGTACCTGCTGTCGGTCTATCCCGGTGAGAGCGAGGAACCGCTGCAGGTAGAGGCAGCGCAGCGCGACAACGCTGACCTGCCCGACCTCAAGAAGCTTCGATTCATCGCGTTCCGCAACGACAACTACCGCCACGGCCTGGCAACCCTGCGGCAGATGCGCAAGATCATCGAAAGTGACCCCAACTCCACGCCCCGCGAAATCGCCGAGGTGATGGTCAAGCAGGGTGACTGGTACCAGTGGCATCGTCGCTACGCGCAGGCCATCCGGCTATACCGCAGTGCCTGGAACGCCATGGACGGGCAGCCCGGAGCCGAGAGCTGGCGCACGGCCAATTTCAGCAATCCGCTGGAATTGCCTTCCGAGGTGGTGTTCCAGCCGGGCCGCATGCCGCTGCGTCTCTACCACGATGCCGAGGTACACGCCCGTTTCGCGGTCACCCGGCACGGCGAGGCCCACGACATCGAAATCCTGTCTCCCGATCGCACCGACAACCAGCCGGCGGTAACAAGGGGCTATAAGTACCTGCGTGATATGCGCTTCCGGCCACGCCTGGAGGACGGCGTGGTCGTCACCGCCGCGCCCATCGAGAGAACCTACAATATCCGCTATTGACGGCAACGCCGCACAGGGCGCCGACACCCCGCGGAGCACCGCTACACCAGCCTGGCTGGAGGGTATACGATGAAGAGCATGGGTCGAGACTTGATGCACTGCCGCAGCGAACAGGACCAGGCAGGTCGCCCTTGCGACTTGCGCCGGAAGCCCGCGCCAATGCTTTGCGCCGGGCTGGCAATTTTGCTGGCATTATCGGGCCTGCCTGCGGCGGCAACGGTTTCCCAGGCCGTCGATGCGTCCACCGCTACCACCTACGGCGCCACCGTCACGCGCGGTGACGACACCGACACCCGTTACCAGCCCCCCCGTTTTATCCCCGACGATGTCACTGCCCCGGCCGAGGTGTTGCTGCAGCAGCTCTGGCTCGAGGAAAACGAGCTCGGCGCCTATTCGCCGGCACTGGTGCCGGCGCTGCGTGAGCTGGGCGCTGCGCTGTTCATGGACGGCCAGTACGCCGACTCCATTGCGGCCTACCGGCGCGCCATTCACCTGTTGCGGGTCAACGAAGGCCTCAATACCCCGGCGCAGGCGGGCATGGTAAAGCAGCTGATCGAGGCCTATGTAGAGATGGGTGACTATGTGGCCGCGGACGATCAGCAGCGCTACCTGTTTCGTATTCGCAAGCACCAGCTGGCCGCCGACGATCCCGAGATGCTCGAAGCGGTCGAGCAGCTGGCGCTCTGGCATCGCTCGGCCTACCTGAGCCAGTTTGACCGGCTGCGCTTTCCGCGCATTGTAGAGCTGTTCGATCTCTATTCCGAAGCAGCCAGCGAGGTAGAGGCCCTGCACGGCGAACAAAGCCGCCTGCGACTGCCCTACCTCGAGGGCAAGCTGCGCACCGCCTACCTGTTGTCGGTTTACCCCGGAGAAACAGAGCTGGCGCCAGAGGACAAGGCCCAGCAACGCGACAACAGCAATACGTCTGATGTCACGCGGCTGCGCTTCAACGGCTTCAGCAAGGACAATTTCCGACGCGGGCTGGCGGCGATTCGCGAGATGCGCAGCATCCTCGAACAGGACCCACAGGCTACCACTACCGAGCTGGCAGACATGCTGGTTATGAAAGGTGACTGGTACCAGTGGCACCAGCGCTTCGCCCAGGCCGTTGACATGTACGAGGCCGCCTGGGACGTGGTGGAGGATGAGCCGGATGCCGTCAACTGGCGGTTGGCGAATTTCCAGAACCCCCGGGAGCTGCCGGCGGGGCGTGTGTTCCAGCCCGGCCGCATCCCGGTGCGGCTGTACTACGATACCGATGTCCATGTACGCTTCGCCGTATCGAGGATCGGCCTGGCCAGGGATATCGAAATCCTCGCCCCGGATCGGACCGATAACCAGCCCGCCGTGACGCGTGGATACAAGTACCTGCGCTCCATGCGCTTCCGTCCCCGGCTTGAGGACGGTGAAGTGGTGGCGACCGAGTCGGTGGAGCGCATCTACAACCTGCGTTACTGAATACGCCAGAGAGACTGAAGAAACCTTGTCTTCGAACCAGCAGGCGGCTGTCCAGTCGCTGATTTCCAACGCCATTGCCGCGCTCAGGCGCGGTGACGGCAAGGGTGCCCTCGCTCAGCTCAGTGAAGCCGCTCGCCAGTACCCTTCCGACCCAAACATCAAGTTGAACCTGGCCATGGTGCTGCGCACCCAGGGGGACCTGGCCGGCGCGGTGCAGGCACTGGATGCAGCGCTGGCCATCGAGCCTTACTTTTTCATGGCGCTGATTTCCAAGGGCGCAGTACTGGAGCAGATGGGCCATATCCGTCATGCGGCCCAGGTCTACGGCAATGCCCTGCGAATCGCGCCGGCGTTCGAACAGTCTCCGCCGGCCCTGCAGGAGCAGCTGCGCAAGGCGCAAGCCCTGGTGGACCGGCAATCCACCCAGCTGCGCGACCACCTGCGGGAGCGGCTGGGTGACTTACTGGAGCGCAACACCGGCGAAGCGCTGGGTCGGGTCAACGAAGCGGTGGACCTGATGGCAGGCGTCCAGCCCCGGGCCTATCACTCGGAATCCATTCAGCTGCAGGTGCCGCGCCTGCCGGCTATTCCTTTCTTTGAGCGTGACTACTTTCCCTGGCTGCCGACACTGGAGGCCGCCACCGATGTCATCAGGGCGGAGCTGACAGGATTGCTGGAGGAGGGTATGCCCGGCTTTGCCCCCTACATCCAGTACAACCCCGGTACGCCGGAGAACCAGTTCGCCGAACTCAATCACAATGAGCGCTGGAGTTCCCTGTGGCTGTGGAAGGACGGTGTGGCCCAGGAAGAGCCCATGGCGCGTTGCCCGGAGACCACCGCCGTTTTGTCTGAACTGCCGCTGGCAGACCAGCCCGGCTTCGCGCCAACCGCCCTGTTCTCCGCCCTGGCGCCGCACACTCGCATACCGCCGCACACCGGCTCTACCAACTCCCGGCTGCTGGTGCACCTGCCGCTGGTATTGCCGGGGCCGGCTGGTTTCCGGGTCGGCAGCGAAACGCGGGAATGGGAAATTGGCCAGGCCTGGGCCTTCGACGACACGATCGAACACGAGGCCTGGAATGACGCGGACGAAACCCGGGTCATCCTGATTTTTGATATCTGGAATCCGCTGCTGTCGGCGGAGGAGCGCGACCTGATCTCAGCGCTGCTGCGCGAGCACAGCGACTGGCTCAACAACCAGCAGGACTGATATGCCCAGGTCAGGCGTGACCCGGTCAGGCGTGACCCGGTCAGACGAGACCGGCGGCGGCCAGTTTTTCCTGAACCCGCTTGAAGCGATCCCCGGCGCGCTGCCAGGTGCCTATGGAGTCGGTGTGCATCGGGCGCCGCACCTGCATCGCGCTGGCCGTCATGGCGGCCGCCGGCTGGCTGTGGAAATCCATCACCTGTTCCTCCCAGGGCAGCCCGCAGGCTTCCAGAATTCGCCTCGCTTCGCTTTCCGGCTCCTGCACCAGCGTTTCGTACTGGATGTCGATAATCCGCCCCGGCGCCACTCCATGCCAATGCTCCATCTGCCGGTGATAGCTGATGATGTAGTCAGTCAGTTCATCCAGGTCGTAGGAGAAGCTGTAAGCGCCAAAGAACAGTGTCTTGTAGATCGCGTAACAGGCATCCAGCGGTTGGCGCTTCAGGTGCAGAATGCGGGCCTTCGGTAGCGCCCCGAGAATGTAGCCGCAGTACAGGAAGTTGTAGGGTAGCTTGTCGACAAAGCGTGGGCTGTCTCCCGCCACTTCGCGGGCGGCGTGCAGGTAGCGCTCACCGAGGGCCCGGAAGTCCACCGAGCGGAAAATCTCCGCGTTGGAGGCGCCAGGCATCGAGGGTGCTACAGCGCCCGCCATGTCGCTGAGCATCATCGGGAAATCCCTGAACTCACCAATAGACACCACTTGGCTGTGGCTGTTGAGCAGCCGCTCCACCAGGGTAGTGCCGGTGCGTGGCAGGCCGACGATGAAGATCGGTGATTCATCGTCATAGCCCGCCGACAGGGCGGCGAAGTCGTCGCTACTGAAGCCATCGCGAATCAGCGCGTGGGAGGCGAGTTCTTCGGTGGCGTCGTACTGCAGGGTGCGGCGGAAGGCCGCGGCGCCCGCCTCGAGGGCAGCGAAGGATTCCTCGAAACGCTCCAGGTCTTCCAGTTCCCTGGCCAGCGCGTAGTTGGCGGCGGTCACCAGGTTGGGGTGTTCGGGGCCGCTGGCCAGGCACTCGCGCAGGGAGTCGATGTGGTTGTGCTCGCTGCTGTGCACGCCGAGCTGCGAACGCAGGTGCAGCGCTCCCGGGTGGTAGGGCTCCCGTTCCAGCAGGGTCGAGAGGTGAGCGGCGGCCTCGTCCGGCAGGTTGAGGTGGAATTCCGTCACCGCCAGGTCGAACAGGACGGCGGTGCTCTGCGGCAGCCGCTGGTAGGCATCCAGCAGCCAGGCCCGGGCCTCCTCAGCCTGCTGGCAATCGCTTAGAATACGCGCTACCGCGCGCAGCTGGCCTTCATCTTCGGTGATGGCGGGCATGGCCTGGCGCACGGTGGCCAGCGCGTCAGCGCGACGGCTGTCATTGAACTGCAGCTGGGCCTTGCGGAGCAGTACCGGGGCGCTGCCGCGAACGTCCTCCGGCAGCGCGTCCAGCTGCGCCACCGCGCCGCTGCGATCGCCGCGCATGCGCGCCGCGTCGGCTGCGAACAGGTAGGGTTCAGCCTGGTCCGGGAACTGTGCCTTGAGCGCCTCGGCCAGGGCCCAGGCTTCATCAAAGCGCCCGGCTCGCAGGTGTTGAATGCCGGTGTCTAGCTGCTGCTGCAGGGGGTTCACGGGTGTATCTCCATGTCTTGACGCAAGGCCTGATCGCCGGCGCATCGCGCCCGGCGCTGAGGCCTAGAGTTGTGGTATCAGGTCGAAGGCGACAGTAATGCGCGGCTGCTCCGAGTGGAACGGGATGGTGCCGTGCCACATGTAGGAAGGGAACAGGACCAGGGTGCCCACCTCGGGCTTCACCACGCGCCTGGCCGGCAGGTCCAGCCCCAGTTCGGTCATGGGCACGCCAAACTGGATGTGGCCGGCCTGGTCTTCACCACTCTTCACCTCGTCGGGCAGCGCGACATACAGCGCCGAGCTGATCCAGCCCTCGGTGTGGATATGGTTGGTGTGGAATCCCTCACTCAACAGTCGCACCGACCAGGCGCCGGAAAACTGGAAGCCGTCGCCGCGGGGCTCAGCAATCTTGCGGGCCCAGAAGGGGTGATCCTTGTCTTCAGGAAAATCCGCCAGTGCCGACTGTATCGCCACGCGGATTTGCTGCTCCAGGGTGGCTAGCAGCGGGTGCTTGAGCCGGAACAGGAAGCCGTTGGTCTGGGTGCCACCGCGCACGCTCTGCTCGATGGGGCGTGCCTGCGTGTGGTGTAGCTCTTCAAGTGCCGCCTGGACTTCTGCAAAAAAGCTCTCGGTGCTGTCATGGCCGGCCGGCGGTGGTACTACCACGGGCCGGATCATGCGCTCGTAATCCATCAGCCACTGGCCGCGCTCATCGCCGAGAAGCTCCCAGGCGGTTCCTGCGTAGCACCAGGCCAGCTGGTTGAAGGGCTGCTCGTCGATCACTGCGGCGCAGTGCTCTTCCGCGTCCCTGGGATCGCCATGTGACAACAGGTGGCCGGCGAAGGTCAGGCGGCCGTCCACGTGCTTCGGGTAGGTCGCTACCAGCTTTTCAAACAGCGCGGTGGCCTCGTCCTGCTTGCCCTCATAGCTGCGGCACAGGGCTTCCTGCATATCGAGTTCCGGCGCATCGGCCGCGCCTGCGGCGCGTGCCTGGGCTATAACCTCGGCACTTTCGTCCTTGCGGTCCAGCCGATCCAGCAGCCGCGCCAGGGTGTACCAGAGCTGCGGGTTCTGCGGGTGCGCCTGAGTCGCCTCACGCAGCCGCTCGAGGGGGTCACCCTCGGCGCCGGAGGAATAGGCCAGGTGAGCGCGGGTGCGGTGCAACTGGGCGCTGTCCGGGTACTGGGCAAGCCCGCTGTCGAGGCAGGCCACGGCGCTGTCCATGGCGCCGAGTTCTTCCAGGGCTTCACCCATGTTGGCGAACAGCTCCGGGTTGCGGAAGCCCTTGTCCAATGCCAGCTGGTAGGCCGCAGCGGCTTCTTCGAACTGGCACTCCTGGCGCAGCAGCTGGGCCAGAGCATAATTGAGGCGCGGTGAATCGACGCTGTGCTCGAGCCCGTCACGGCAGGCCTTGATGGCGGCCTCGGCATTGCCCTGCTTCTGCTCGGCGGAGGCCAGCAACTCCCAGGCGGCGGCATGGGTGGGCTCGAGGTCGATGGCTTTCCGGGCGCAGCGCGCGGCTTCGGGCATTTCAAAACTGGCGTGCAGCAGCAGGCCCAGGTTGTACCAGCCGGCGCTGAATTCCGGCGCCACTTTCACCGCCTTGCGCATGCGCGCCTGGGCATCAGACAGGCGGCCCAGGTTACGCAGGAAGCTGCCGAAATTGACCAGGATGTCCGGTCGCTTCGGTGCAAACCTGAGGGCCTCCAGGAACAGTTTTTCGGCCTCGTCGAGCCGGCCACTGGTGGCGGCCGCCATCGCCAGCATGTGCAAGGCGTCGGGCTGGCCCGGATGGTCTTCGAGAATTTGCTGGCAGACCCTGGCGGTCTCGTTGAGGCGGCCGGCCTGCAGTTCGCTGGCTGCCTGCTTCAGCAGGGCAGTGGGTGGGGTGGTACTGGTGGCTGTCATCGCTTAAGAGTGCTGCGTAAGAAGCGCGCGATTATCGCACAGATCAGGCGCCAAACGCAGGGCAAAAAAAAGGCGGGCTTGCGCCCGCCTTTCCCTGGGTGGGGTTGCCCCCACTCAAGTCCAGTCTTTAGAACTGGAAGCTTACACCGGCGAACCAGTACTGACCCAGCGGGTCGTAAATGCCGGGGTAGGTGTTGCCGTTTTCACGAGCGGTTACACCCTGAGCAACAAACGGAGGCTTCTCATCCATGATGTTGTTCATACCCAGACGCAGGGTCGCGTAGTCGGTGACAGCCCAGGTGGCGGCCAGATCGATGTAATCCTGAGAATCGATATCGATCGGGTCGTTGGCCGTGAACGCCTGCTCGACTTCATCGATATAGCGCCAGGTCAGGTTGACCGTGACATCCCAGGGAGAAGCCCAGGTCGCCTGGAAGCGATTCCGGTTTTCTGCCAGCGGGAGTACACAGGAACCGCCGTACACACCTTCACAGGAGATCTCGCCTGCGCCGGGATACTCTTCCTGGGTCCACTCGTCGATGTAACCGTAGATGTTGACGAAGTTCAGGCTACCCCACTCGCCCATGTCGAGGTTGTAGGTGATCTCGACGTCGACACCCTTGGTCTGGAAGAAGCCGATGTTGGTGGACTGTGCCTGGATACCGTTACCCGGTGCCGCAAGGCCCAGCCACAGCGTGTCGTTCTGGCCACGAGCAACCGAGTCACAGAACTGACCAGTCTCGATACACTGCAGCAGGGTGGTTTCCTCTGCAATCGAGGTGATGGCGTCCTCAACCTTGATGTCGTAGTAGTCCACGCTCACGCTCAGGCCCGGAATGAAGTTCGGAGACACGATAAAGCCGAAGCTGTAGGTGTCCGACTCTTCCGGCGCGAGGCCCGGATCACCACCGGTGATGGTGTTGTACTGTGCAGCCGGGGAATCCGCCGGACCGCCCGCATCCCAGATTGCCTGGGTCACACCGGAGCGAGCACACTGCTCAAAGGTGTAACCACGCTGGCTCACGCCGTTAACAACGCCGCCACAGGGGTCGTTGTCCATGGCGAACAGGCCACCGGAGATCGGCTCGAACTGGTCAGCCAGGTTCGGTGCACGAACCGCACGCTGGAAGCTACCACGCAGCTTGATCTGCTCGTTGATATCCCAGCCCAGTGCTACCTTGTACGTATCCGTGGTCTCGCCAGAGGGATCGTAGTCAGAGTAGCGGTAGCCGAGGTCCAGAACGACAGACTGGAAGAAGTCCTTGCCTTCCACCAGCGGGACGCTGGCTTCAGCAAAGTAATCCCATACGTTGTAATCACCCTTGATCGGGGTCAGTGCGGCGCCCAGACCACCTACCTGGCCCGCCAGGGCGGCGTCGTCAGGCTGGTATTCCAGGGACTCGTCGCGGTATTCAATACCGAGAACCACGCTTACGCCGCTTTCAGCCCAGGGCAGCTTCACGCCGTAGTCACCCAGGTTGCCGGTGACAAAGCCCTGCCAGACTTCCTGGTCAGTGGTGCCGCGCTCGAAGTACTGCTGGCCAACGTAGCCCAGCTGCTCCTCGGTAACACCACCGGTTTCGAACAGGTTGTAAGGTACACAGTTGCCGCCGTCGGTGTTGATACAGGTGCCGTCAGGGTTGACGTCCAGGGCGTTATCAACGCGAGCGATACTGATGTAGTTGCCGTTCCGGTTACGCATATCGACTTCAGCGTACTGGTAGGAAACGTCGTAGCTCCAGGTCTCGTTGATGTCGCCGCGCAGGCCGAACAGGCCGCGGTAGGTGGTGTGGCGCAGGTCACCGAAGCGCGGGCCACCTTCTACGTTACGACGACCAAAGATGGTCGTAACGCGCTGGTCGTCCGGGGCACCGGTACAGCCCACAACGTCGCGCTGTTGGTCTGACAGCAGCGGGTTGCCACAGTTGAAGTCCAGGGTGTTGAAGAACACACCGGCCGGGCCGAACTGCGTGGTAGAGCGGGTGTCCATGAACATCAGTTCGGTGTACACCTCGATCTGTTCGGTCAGCTCGTAGCGACCAAAGGCACCCAGGTTGGTGCGCTCATCCGGACGCTGCAGGTAGCTCGGCGGCGCGAAGTTGAACAGCTGGCCGAGACCCGGTTCGAAGTTGTTGCCATCAACGAAGAAGATGTCGGAGAAGCCGTCGTTATCGAAGTAGAAGCTACCGGCCTGGTTGGTAGCAGAACCCAGGCAGGGGCCTTCCGTGGAACGGATGGCACAGGCGCTGTAGTCACGCTCGCTCTGCTGGATGCCTTCGATGTCGCGGTAGGTGGCATAAGCGGTGATGTTGCCGCGGCCTTCGTTCAGGTTGCCACCCATGATAAAGGTGATGTCGTCGGTGTCACCGTCATTGGCGGTGTCATTGGCGAACGGGAAGCCGGACTCGGCTGCCTCACGCGGGATGAAGCCACCGTCGTTGTCGTGGCGGTACTGGCTGAACTGGTAGTCCAGCTTGATGCCTTCAAAATCATCCTGAAGGATGAAGTTGACAACACCGGCCACAGCGTCAGCACCGTAGGTGGATGATGCACCACCGGTCAGTACTTCGACACGCTTCACCAGCTGCATCGGGATGAAGTTGATGTCACCGGCAGATACGGTGGAGCTCGGAGACGCCTGCGGCAGGCGACGACCGTTCAGCAGTACCAGGGTACGGCTGGCGCCAAGCTGGCGCAGTTCCAGGGTGGCGGTACCGTCGGCTTCAATCGCCTGGCCGGAAGACTGGTTCAGCGTTACCTGAGGCAGCTGGGCCAGAACGTCTTCCGCGCGGGTAACACCCGTAAATGCCAGCTGCTCAGCGTCGAGCTGCTGAACGGGGCTGGAAGTTACCAGGTTGGCGCGTTGAATACGCGAACCGGTAACAATCACCTCTTCCAGGGAGGCGTCTTCTTGCGCCATGACTTGCGGCACGGTCATCGCAGATGCGAATCCCAGTGCAGCATTTACAGCCAGGGCAAGTGGTTTCTTGGACAACATATTGATTCCCCTGTGAATATTTTTTCAGATCTGATGTGAGCAAGCAGTGCACACAAAAAGTGCACTCTGCCAGCCGTACCGAATTAACGCATGAACGCACAAGTCCCTCAACGAATCCGGAAAACCAAGTTTGTAAAAAATTCACATTCCGGAAACAAATCCGCTGGCCCGCTGTCTGCACGGGCCGGCGCCCGGTGCCATGCCTCCGGGAGGTGGAGGAGGGCAGGCCTGGCGACTGCAGAGCCCCGCCTGGGCTGCCCTAGTTAACTAGCTTGACGCCGACGCTCTTGCCGGATTCGGTGACCGTCATCTTGTAGAAGCCCATGATATTGCGCGAGATGCGCACCTCCGGGTTGGGCGGGCCCGAATACTTGTAGCGACCTGAGAGGCGCTGGCGCCAGACCTGGCCGTTTTGCAGGCGAAATACGGTTTCTCCGGACCAGCCGGAGAATTCCCCCTCGATGCGGGTGACAATGTCGGAATCCACCGTTGTCTTGGCTTCCTTCACCTCTTTATTAGTTCGAATCAGGACCTGGGCCTCGCCAGCGGTATAGCCCACCAACCAGGCGTTAAGTGTCCTGAGCTCCCGGTCACTGAGCTGGTCGAGCCCGGCATCCTTGAACTCCTTGGCAGTCATGAGGTTCTCTATGCCGGGGAACTTCTCCTGGGCATATGCCGGTGCCACACACGTGGCAACCACCCATAGGCTCACCAGGAGCCGTGTGAGAGTCTTCATTTATACAGAGCCTCCTGACAGGCTTGGACTGTGGCGGGGCATTATGCCGCCAGCCCGGGCGGGCGGCAACGCGCGGCCCGGGGATATACTTGAAAGTCGCAATTTCATACTGTATGTTCAAATCCCTTTTCGCAGGCCTCAGCCCGTGCCGCCTGCCGCGCGTGGACTACACTGTAGGGCTGCCTCACCTACCAAGAAAGGAACCCTGTTCATGGGCGTACAAGTCGTACCTAAAGAAGAGTTTTTGAATTGCATCGGGCAGAAGTTCGAGCCCGGCCGCTGGATAGAGCTGACCCAGGAGCGCATCAACGAATTTGCCGATTGCACCGACGATCACCAGTTCATCCACGTCGACCTGGAAGCGGCCAAACAGACCCCCTTTGGCGGCACCATTGCCCACGGCTTCCTGACCCTGTCCTGCCTGGTGCCGATGACTACCGGTATCGGTGTCATGCCCGAGGGCGTGGTGATGGGCGTCAATTACGGCTTCGACAAGGTGCGCTTCCTGGCGCCGGTGCGCGCGGGCAAGAAGGTTCGTGCCCACGTGGAAATCGCGGACATCCAGCAGAAGGATGACAACCGCTTCCTGATCAAGCAGAACGTTTCAGTGGAAATCGAGGGCGAGGAAACGCCGGCGCTGGCCTGCGAATGGCTCTCCATGGTGTTCACGGGTTAAGGAGTCAGAACATGAGCATTTCATACGCAGGCAAGGTCGCCATTGTTACAGGATCCGGCGGAGGCCTCGGCCGCAGCCACGCTATTGAACTGGCGAAGCGCGGTGCCAAGGTGGTTATCAATGACCTGGGCGGCGCCACCGACGGCACCGGCGGCTCCAGCGATGCGGCCAAGGCCGTGGTGGCGGAAATCGAGGCGCTGGGCGGCGAGGCCATCGCCAACGGCGCCAACGTCGCGAAGTACGAAGAAGTCGAAGCCATGGTCAAGCAGGCCGTGGACCAGTGGGGACGGGTGGATATCCTGGTGAACAATGCCGGCATCCTGCGCGACAAGAGCTTCGCCAAGGGCTCCCTGGAAGACTTCCAGATGGTGCTCGACGTGCACCTGATGGGCTCCATCAACTGCACCAAGGCAGTGTGGGAAGTCATGCGCGAGCAGGCCTATGGGCGCATCGTCATGACCACGTCTTCCAGCGGCCTGTACGGCAACTTCGGCCAGACCAACTACGGCTCGGCCAAGATGGGCGTTATCGGCGCCATGAACACCCTGTGCCAGGAAGGCGCTAAGTACAACATCAAGGTGAACGCCCTGGCGCCTACCGCAGGCACCCGCATGACCGAGGGCCTGATCCCGGAGAAGGCCTTTGACCTGCTGACCCCGGAAACTGTCACCCCGGCGGTGCTGTACATGGTCAGCGAAGACGGGCCCAATCGCACCATCATTGCGGCCGGCGCCGGCTGCTACTCGGTGGTGAAACTGGTGGAAACCCACGGCGTCTACCTTGCGCCGGAAGACCAGACCCCCGAGGGCATCGCCGCCCACTGGGACGCCATCACCAACCCCGCCAACGAGACCGTGCCGCAGGCCGGTTTCGAGCAGACCCTGAAGTTCACCGGCATGGCCGCTGAAGCCCAGGGCATCGATCTCAACCAGGAGTAAGTCATGACAGACGCGGTAAT
>JAZBOY010000076.1:0-3585 GCA_036351375.1 Halieaceae bacterium | reverse complement strand
CCGGTAGACACGGAGCCGTAGAACATGGTCTCCAGGTCCGAGTTGCCGCCGCCGCTGAAGTCGTACTCGACACCCAGGCGCCAGTCGACGTAGTCATCCTCTACCACGTTCTTGGCGCGAATCGTGCCGCGGGTGCCGTTGGGGTCGAACTGCGAACTCACCAGTACCTGGCAGTCCACGCCTTCCTGGCAGGCATCCAGGGTGCGGCCCCAGTTGTCACCGAGGCCGTAGCTGGCGATGCCGTCCTGGAACAGCGCCTTGCCGCCGAGGCCGGGAGCAAAGTCGTTGATCTGGCGATCACCCGGCTCCTTCAGGCGGAAGCCCTTCTCACCGATGATCAGGTCACTGGGCTCGTTGATGCCCGGCTGGGCGAAGAAGAAGTCAGCGCTCCAGTTGAACTGGTACTGGGCGTTGGAGTCTTTCTGGGTTTTCTCTTCATCGGTGTAGCGGATACCACCGAAGACACGCAGCCGGTCGGTAATGTCAAAGGTGCCGTCAGCGTAGAAGGCGTAGGATTCAACTTCTGACTCGTCGCCACGGTTCTCACCGCCCAGGCCGTTCTGCCAGCAGCTGATGGTGCCGCCGTCCCAGGGCACGTCGCCGATAAAGCTGGTGCTGTCGCCGCAGAAGCCGTTACCCACGTCCCAGGAAAAATAGTCAAAGTCTTCCTGGAAGTAGAAGGCGCCCGCCGTCCAGCTCAGTCGCCCGCCGCTGGTAGAGAAGGCGCGGATTTCGTGGGTCTGGGACTCGGAGTGGTCACCCTGGTAGAAAGTGTCGTTGACCAGCAGGTTGCGCTGCGGATTCTCACCGGAGGCAATGAAGTCAGCCTCCGCCTCGGAGCCCGGGTACACCATGCCCAGCTGCCATTCCCGGGAGGCATTCTGGTTGTAGGCTTCCAGGTTGTTGTAGGAGCCGTTGTATTCGAAGCCGGTGCCGCCCAGCAGGTCGGTGTCCCAGGTCAACTGCAGCAGGGCGGTGTCTACGTCCTGCTCGAAGTGGCCCTCGGTGCGGAAGTACTGCTCCCAGGGGTCGTCCAGGTCCTCGACGGTTTCGCCGGCCGAGAAGGAGCGGCCGGAGAAGGCGCCGGGGTCGCCGGTGCTGCGCACTTCGGCCTTGAAGTACTGGAAGTTGGCGGTCAGCCGGTCGGTGATGTCCCAGGCCATGCTGATGCGGTAGGCGCTGTCGTCCTGGGCGCTGGGGGTGTCGAAGTTGTTGTCGTTGATATCGAAGCCGTTCTCATACAGGCCGTCGTGCTTGCGACCCCAGCCTGCCAGGCGCACCGCAAACGTGTCGGTGATTGGCACGTTCAGGACACCCTCGAGTTCCTGGTTGTCGAAGTTGCCGAGACCACCCTGCACATAGCCGCCCAGTTCCTGCATGTTGGGCTTGTTGGAAATGATATTGATGGTGCCGCCGGTGGCGTTACGGCCGCGCAGAGTGCCCTGCGGACCCTTGTTGACTTCCACCCGCTCGCTGTCAAAGAACAGCGGCCCGATGCCCCGCGGCCGCGGCAGGTAAACACCGTTGTAGTGCACCGCAATAGAGGGGTCGGAGGAGAAGTCGGAGTCGGAGGAGCCGATACCCCGCAGGAAGATTTCCAGCTTGCCTTCCTGTTTGGCAATCTGCAGGCCGGGTACGCCGTACTGCAGGTTGGCAAAGTCGCTGCCGATACCGATCCGCTCCAGGTCGTCGGACGTGAAGCTCTGTACCGTGCCGGCCACATCCTGCAGGTTCTCCTCGATACGGTTCACGGTGACGATCACTTCTTCGATCATGCGGCCGTCGGTTTGCGCCACGGCCACCGGGCTCAGGGCCGAGGCGACGGCGGTGGCCAGCAGGCTCTGGCGGACACCTTGGGAAATCGGCTTGCGTGACGGCGGTTGACTGGACCCTGAACGGGTCTTGCGGGTGTGTTTCATTATTATCCCCTCAATTTATGGGTGTTATTGGTATTCGGGAATTGTAGATAGGGTGCCAAAACCCCTGCAACGCCCTGCATACGTATTCACTGGCAGCATACGAATTCAGTATTGTCGGGCTTGCCGGGGCGGGCCTACCATGACCGGCACTATAAGTAGAAGAACACCTGAGTGACTGACCCTGCGACAGTTTCGCGCCCGCGGCTGGGCTTCGGCCAGATCTGGAACATGTGCTTCGGCTTTCTCGGCATCCAGATGGGCTTCGCCCTGCAGAATGCCAACGTCAGCCGCATCTTCCAGACCCTGGGCGCGGACATCGGCACCATACCCCTGCTGTGGATCGCCGCCCCCGCGACCGGGCTGCTGGTGCAGCCACTGGTGGGCTACTACAGTGACCGCACCTGGAACCGGCTCGGCCGGCGCCGGCCCTATTTCCTGTTTGGCGCTATCGCCACTACCGCGGCACTGTTCGTCATGCCCCATTCACCGGTGCTGTGGTTCGCCGCCGGCATGCTGTGGATCATGGACGCATCCATCAACGTCTCCATGGAGCCGTTCCGCGCCTTTGTCGGTGACATGCTGCCGGAGGAGCAGCGGGCCCTGGGGTTTGCCACCCAGAGCTTCTTTATCGGTACCGGCGCGGTAGTCGCGTCCATGCTGCCCTGGCTGCTGGTAAACGGCCTGGGCGTGAGCAACAGCGCGCCGCCGGGGGAGATTCCCGACAGCGTGCGCTTTGCCTTTTATATCGGCGGCACCGCGCTGTTTGTGGCGGTGCTGTGGACAGTGGTCAGTACCCGGGAATACCCGCCTGAACAGCTCGCCGCCTTCGAGGGTGGGCAGGTGGCGCCAGCCGACGACCGCCCGATGCTGGTTGAACTGGCGCAGGACTTCGTGGCCATGCCCGCCACCATGCGCCAGCTGGCAGTGGTGCAGTTTTTCTCCTGGTTTGCCCTGTTCGCCATGTGGATCTACGCCACGGCTACCATTACCGCCCGTCATTTCGGCAGCACTGATACCAGCTCTGCGGCTTGGAACGAGGGCGCCAACTGGGTGGGAGTGTTGTTCGCAGCGTATAACGGCTTTGCCGCGCTGTTTGCCTTCTGCCTGCCGCCCCTGGCTGCCCGGCTCGGCCGCCGGGGTGCCCATGCCCTGTGCCTGCTGCTGGGCGCCGCCGGCTTCGCCTCGGTGCTGGTGCTTCGCGACCCGCAATGGTTGTTGCTCTCCATGCTGGGGGTGGGGATTGCCTGGGCGTCAATCCTCGCCATGCCTTATGCGATCTTGTCGGTAGCCCTGCCGGCGGCGAAGATGGGCGTGTATATGGGCATCTTCAACTTCTTTATTGTCCTGCCCCAGCTGCTGGCGGCTGGCTTGCTGGGTTGGCTTATCACCAGCTTGTTCGACGGACGTGCCGACGCCGCTTTTGCCATCGGCGCCGCCAGCCTGGTGCTGGCGGCGCTGTCCCTGCACTGGGTGTGGGACCCGGCTGAGGCGAGCGCGCCCAACACGGCGGAGACTGCCTGATGCTGCCGATCCAGCAAAACCTGACGCGCTCGTTCTATGTACTGCTGAGCCTGCCGGCGACCGCCATGGGCTTTGCCCTGTCGGTGCAGATCTCGGCGCTGAGCTGGATCCTGACCACCCAGTACGGGCTCGACATCCACGATGT
>JAZBOY010000075.1:0-2880 GCA_036351375.1 Halieaceae bacterium | reverse complement strand
CGTCCTGCCCGTCGGGCTGTGTGAGGCTAAATCAGTAGACGGAATCTAAGCATGTAGAGCTGAAGGCAGAGTACTGGCGGACGCGGGTTCAACTCCCGCCGCCTCCACCATACAAACAAAAAGGGCCACCCCTCGGGGTGGCCCTTTTTGTTTGGTACGGCGACTCGGGAGTTGTGCCCGCGCCGGAAGGCGCGGGTGGCCGAGCGCAGCGAGGTCGTCTGGATGGCGCAGCCAGCCAGACACAACTCCGCCGTCCGCAGGACGGCCACGACCAGATTACTCTTCTATGCAACCATAGCTCCGCGCCGGAAGGCGCGGGTGGCCGAGCACAGCGAGGTCGTCTGGATGGCGCAGCCAAGCCGTGGGCTTGCCCTCTCATTGACATCAAGGGCATTGGGTAGAAAGCTGTGCCGTGTCCTTGCCACTCAACTTGCGCAAATGAACAACCTGTCAATCTTCCTGGTAGCAGCCCTGCTGACCACGACCTCAGTTTCGGCGCAATCCGACTGTTCACCTCTGGGCCTGACATCGGATTTGCTAGAGGATGCCTATGCCAGCGGGTTTTCCTCGATTGAGGACAAGAGCATCCCTGAATTCTTGAAGGGCATGCCATCTTGCCTGTCATCTGTTGATCCATTTTTCCGGGACCAGATCGCCTACGAGGGAACGGCCACACTGCTGCGCCGTAACGATGTCGCGGACCCGCAACTGATTTCGGCACTGCGTGCCTTGCGGCAAGACCTGGTAGAAAGGCTGGACGACAGCGTGTCTGACCCTGATGGCGTGATGAAGCCGTTCGCTGCCATCGTGCTGGCGGAAGTGGCACGAACAGATCGAATCTCGCCGTGGATGACAGCAGAGGAACGCCTTGATTCGGTGGCAGTGGCGAGTCGATACCTTTCGGAGGTCGCTGATTATCGGGCCTTTGAAGATGGCGTGGGATTTCGTCACGGTGTGGCGCACGGCGCCGACCTGGTTCTGCAACTTGCCTTGAACCCGGAGATACCGTCAGAAGCGCTGTTGCCGCTGGTGGACGCCATCTCGGTACAAGTTGCCCCGCAAAGTGGTGTGGCCTACATCACCGGCGAGCCGGACCGGCTGGCGAGGGCCCTGTTCTACCTTATGCAGCGCGCGGAAAACTCCGACCCACTGCGTCAGCGCATTACCAACCTCGTCACCACCCTCAGTGACCCGGCCCCCTATGAAACCTGGGCGTCGGTGTTCCGCAGTGAAAAATCCCTGACCTTTTGCCACAATCGCCGGGCTTTTATCAGCGCCCTGTACCTGCGCGCCTCCCCGCACGCAGACCACGAGCTGATTGCCCCATTCATGGGTCCACTTGAAGCGGCCTTGAACACCGTGCCCTGAGCAAAGCCCGTATCCGCTGAGCAGTGAGAGCAGCCAGTGGTTCACAGAAACTTTCACTGCATTACGATGGAAATCTGCTACCGGGTCGGAGTAATGTAACGCCCTTCTGCATTCGCGATCGGAGCACAGAGATGACTATCAAATCAGTAGCGGTGTCCGCCCTAAGCCTTGCACTGGCCACCGCCGCCCACGCCGTGGAACCAAACATCAATCCGGGCATGTGGGAGACCACCAGCACCATAACCCTGAAATCGGCCCAGTTCTCCATGCCGGCACGCACCGAAACCAACAGTGAGTGCCTCACCTCTGAACAGGTCGCAGAGGGCCAGGCCTTCCTCGAGCAGGACGGCGACTGTACTTTCGCGAAGAAAGACCTGCGCGCTGATGGAATGGACTACGCCATGACCTGCAAGACGCCGGAAGGAGGGACTGTCGACCTTAACGCCTCGATGCAATTCAAAGGCGAATCCATGACTGGCACCATCGACGGCACCATGGGCACTCCGATGGGGGAGATGACGATGAATATCGTGTTGTCAGGCCAACGGAAAGGCGGCTGCTGAACCCTTACCAGCCGCTACTGACTGAGCGAGCAGGCGCGGACACGGACTGCCGCGCCAGGCCGGGTCAATAGCCGAAGCGCTCGAAATCCTCGGAGAACAGTTCGCGAACAAGTTTTCTATCAGCATCCGAGATATCCAGCTCTTCCCGGCTGGTAGCCATCACTACCTGCTCTGAATCCCATTCGACGTTGCAGCGCGTACGCAGCACCTCCCCTATTGCAGTACGGTCTTCAAAGCGCAGGCACTCGCTGACAATCTGCTCGCCTGAATCCCAGTCGAGGATATAGTCTGACTGGGTAAACATCGAAGGCAGCGTGTGCCGCTGCGATTTAGGCAGCTCGAGGAATTTTGCAAACCCCTGCAGGAACGCACTGAAACTGTCCTTAGGCAGCCCGATCGTCGCGAACTGTTTGTTGTAAAGGTATAGCGACTGGACCCAGTCGAAGGGATTACGCACCACGGCGAAGGTAAACAGCTGATTCCAGATTTCAGGAGTGATGATCTGCCGCACCAGATGCGCGGGCACGTGATTGGTTATCAGGGAGGACTCCGCGCCCATGGTGAAAGCCCTGCTATTTGGCACCTTGCGATTGCCATGGGGGTATCCATGACTTTTGCCCAGTGCCAATCTAATCCCGGTGGAGCCGGTTCTAGGCACATCAACAAACCAGAATCGACCCTGCGCGACAGAGAGCTGAAGGTACTGCCGTTCCAGCTCCATGGCGCGCTGAAGGTGTAGCCACAAAGCGTTGTTGCCTTTGTCGCCAGCCTTTCTGGCTGCCACCAGCAAAGGATCGATAGATTGTTGATTAGACATTCCTGAGCTCGCCTTCCTGTCCTGTTTGTCGCAGACCGCGGGCTGTGAACTCGCAAGCCACACTGCCGGCGCGATCATACCTGGAGCTGTGTGAAGGTACAGTATCTGGGAAACGCGCGACATAGTCTTCAT
>JAZBOY010000074.1:0-15417 GCA_036351375.1 Halieaceae bacterium | reverse complement strand
TTCGATCCCTGGGTCACCGTCTCGCCGGCTTCCTTCAGCCTGACCGCGGGGCAGACCCAGGTGATTGAAGTCACTGCCGACGTTTCCGCGCTGCCAGGTGACGCCTGGTCCTTCAGTCGCGCGGTACTGACGCCGGACGACAGCAGCGTGCCCACCTCGCAGATACCGCTGGCGGTTATTCCGGTCAGTGGCGACCTGCCGGCGTCTATCGATCTGGCGGCCTCCCGTGACGCGGGTTCCCAGCTGTACCGGGATGTCACGGCGCTCGAACTGAGTGGCTTCAATGTCAAGATCCTCAAGCCTGCCAAGGTCAGGGGTGAAGACTATGCACTGCCCGGAGACAGCGACAACAGCTCTGCCTTTGATGACCTGACCGACGGTGTCACCGTGCTGTACCACGACGTCAAGGCGACCACCCAGCGTACGGTGTTCGAGGTGCTGAGCTCTGAGTCTCCCGACCTCGACCTGTTTGTGGGCATCGTGCTCGATCCTGCCAACCCGACCGTGGATGAAGGCCTGCTGGTCTGCACCTCGGCGACGGCGACGGCGCTGGAGTTCTGTGATTTCGATGCAGACTTCCTGGATCTGTTGCGCGACATACTCGGCACTGAGGAGCTCACGTTCTACGCCGTTATCCAGAACTGGCAGCCCAGTGCCCCGGATGCAGTTGATGCCTTCGAGTTTGCCATCACCAACGTGGGTAGCCGCGAGGCGCACAACCTGTACGCCGAGGGCCCGAGTGGCTTCTGGCCTGTACTGGAGCCCTTCGACGTGCGCTTCTTCTGGGATATCAAGTCCAAGCCGGGTGACCGTTACCTGTCTGCCACCGAGTGGTATGCAGACGCGGCGCGTACCCAATTGCTCGGCAAGGCTCCCCTGCAGTTCAACCGCGGCGTCGACGACGTCGAGTTGACGGCAACGCCCGACAGCGGCCTGATGGAAGGCGACATGGTGACGGTATCTGCCGTCGTCCAGCCGAACTTCACTCCCGAAGACCGTACCTATACGGTCGAGGTTGAAGTGCCCTCAGACCTGGTGGTTGATCCGGCCTCGATTTCCGAGGGTGGCACCATCATTGCCGATAGTGGCAAGAGCAAGAAGAGCAAGAAAGGCAAGAAGAGTAAGAAGAGCAAGAAGAGTAAGAAGAGCGACAAGAGTCGGAAAGACGTGACGATTCGCTGGGAGTTGACCCAGGAGTCTCTGCTCGGCAAGGAAGGCAGCTATACGGTCAGCACCAACGCCGACAACGCCTTCTGTGCAACGCCTTTCGGCGATGGCAGCTACGTCAACCTGGAAGACTTTGGTATCGGGCCTGACCCGACGCTCACCGGTGACACTTTCGCCGGCACGTTCTTCGGTGGCCAGAATCCGATCGAGTTCTACGGTTCTCCGCGCAGCGGTGGCCTGACCGTGACCGACGATGGCTTCGGCTTCTTCAACTCCACACCCGGGCCGGCGCCGTTTATCAACCTGCCGATCCCGGATCCGACTGACCCGAACGATATGTTGGCACCGTTCTGGTACGACTGGATTATCGACCCCAACTTCGGTGGCGGTATTTCTGCTGCCACGCTGGGGCCGGATATCTCGCTCGTCGAGTGGGATAACGTGGAGTACTGGTCTTCACCTGCCGGTACCGGCGGCGTTTACCCGCTCTCCGGCGACTTCCAGATCTGGACCTTCAGTTCGGTTGATCCGGACTTCCCGGAAGTGATCTTCGCCTATGACAACATCGATGAAGTTTGGAACGACGTGCTGCAAGACGCGCTCGGTCCCATCACCGTTGGTGTTGAAAACGGCACGGGTACGGCGGGAACCGCCTACGAAGGCCCGGTCTTCAGCGGACTGATTGTCTGCTTCGACTACGAAGCGGTCGACAGCGCTCCGAAGGCTCTGTCCTTTACCGCTACCGTGGCGGATGACGATTCCATCAAGCTGGTGCAGTCGAACACCGTCGACAACCCCGGTAGTGAAAGGGAGAAGAGCAAGCTCAAGCTCAAGGTAAAGAGTGAGAAGAGCGATAAGAGCAAAAAGTCGAAGAAGAGCAAGAAGTCAAAGAAGAGCAAGAAGTCCAAGAAAAGCAAAAAGAGCAAGAAGTAATAAGGCTCTAGGCGCCGGGGGCCTGGCCCCCGGCACTGGCTGATGCCGCCCCGGTGGGCAGGCATTGGCCCACCTCACAAGCAGCCCGGCACCTCGCGTGCCGGGCTTTTTTTTTGTCTCTCACGGGGTTCGGTCTGCGCTGTTGACGTACTCGTCGCTCGCCGTTTGGAAAATTCTGCTTCGTCCAGCAATACTGCCATGATGGTCCGGTAGACTGGACCTTCCCGATACCAGCGAGTCCTCCCATGGCAAGCAAGAAAAAGCCCAGGAAAAAGAAGCCGGGTAACCCGGTCTCAAAGCAGGTCCTGCAGCAACAGCTGCTGGCGAAGTCCAGGCCCGCTACGGAGGTGGAGGGTTTTGATCGCCAGGTCACGGTGGAGCGCTGTTTCACCGACGAGGAGATGGACGCACTGATTCAGGCGGCGGAAGAGGATTTCCGGGACGCCACGGTTGGCGGCCAGAACAGCAATCCGGAGATCCGCATCTCACAGGTCCACTGGCTGGACCGGGACAAGTACGCCTGGGCCTACGAAAAGGTGTGGCGGGCGATCCAGGAAGTGAATGCCAGCAGTTATGGCTTCGATATCACCGGCTTTGAAGGCCGCATGCAGGTGACCCGCTACGACGGCAAGAAAAAGGGGCACTATACCTGGCATATGGACGGCGGCCAGGCCACTGCCAATCGCAAGATCAGCCTGTCCGTGCAGTTGAGCCATTCCGAAGATTACAAGGGCGGTGACATCGGGTTTTTCTATACCCACAAGGAACGCTTTGCCTCACGGGAGCGGGGTGCGATCGTGACCTTTCCCAGCTGGGTCATGCATCGCGTCAACCCGGTAAAACGCGGCGTGCGCTATAGCCTGATCGCCTGGATCGTCGGCCCGCGCTGGCGCTAGACGTTGTTGCTACAGCCGCGGGTGGGCGAAGTGCAGCCGCTGGTCACAGCTCGCTGAGACCACCGACTCCTCAACCCGCAGCTCGCCCACGGTCGTCCACCGGGCATCGTCTCTTTCGCCCTCCGCGCCATCGGCGATGGCGATCGTCCAGCGCAGAACCCCCTCGGGATAATGGGCCAGGCTTAGCTCGTCGCGAAAATCATGAGCGTCCACTCGGGGCGTGCCATCGACGACTGTCAGGCGCAGCCAGCGCGGGCCCTCACCGCTGTCCAGATGTGACACCGGCCTGAACCCGACGTTGGCGCGACCGCTGGCGACTTCATCGAGGACTTCGATTCCCTGGAGCACGCCCGCCATATGTCGACAATCGCACTGGCCCGGCGTTTTGGCGGGCAGCTGCTGAGCAAGCCTCGCTGGTGGGGGCGCGGCCTGCGCTACCTGCTGCGCCAGCTGTGGCGAATGTGGCCGGACCTCAGGGTCTCACCGCGTGCCCACAAACTCACATTTTTTATCCAGAATTTCATGGATGCCGAAGCGCTCGATAGGGGCAGGGTCAAGGCCTGCTCTTTCATGGTGATGACCGCCGATGGGCCGGTATCCATGTGTGAGCACAACGCCAGGCGTGACGAGTTCATTCTCAAGCCGTTGGATGTTGCACGCAGCGACGGCAGCGTCGAGCGCTACGAGCCCCTGGTCTGGCGGAAGCAGGCGGGGTAAGGGCAGTCGCCGAGTGCCGCGGAGGGCTACCGCGGCGGCAGGCCCCGGGATTCCCGCTCACGGTTCATGCGGTCACGATCACTTTCCAGTCGCTCGCCCAGCTCGCTGTCCTCGACGGTGCCGGCCATATGGCGATTGGCGAGACCGGCGTTGTACATGATCTTCTTGACCGGGGCCACTGACAGGACCGTGCGCAGCGGCGAATCCAGGAAATTGAAGAAGTATTCCTCGCCGTCCGGGTTGTCCGGGTTCAGCTTCTGTGCAAGGGCGCGATAGAACCAGTATTTCGTGTCGTCGTCATCGTGAAACTCCCCGTGGCCCTTGAAGGTGACGGCGCCGCTGGGCAGGCCGTCCGCTGTGCCCGCCGGGTAGCCCATGCTGCTCACGTTGATGGATACGCGGTCGTCGCGGCGAATCGCGGCGGCGCGGTGGCGGTGGGAAGCGAAGGTTAACCAGATCTTGCCCTCGTGCCAGACAAAGGCATGGGTAACACCCACCGGCCAGCCGTCCTTGGTTGACCACATCAGCACGCATTCGCTGGAGTGGTGCATGAGCTGGTCGATTTCTTCGTCACTGAACGGGTAGATGGAAACCACTTCGTGGTCGGTGGTCTGCGCCATGGTTGTTCCTCCGCTGCTCCGTGCAACCGGAGCCGACATTATTTGTGTTATTCAGCCTCTTGAGCTTAGCAGACTCCCGCAGTTTGGACGTCCGCCTGCAGGCGGTGCCTGGCCAGCGCCTGGTAGTGGGGCGCCATCGCGTCGGCCAGGGCCCGATGTTCGCCGCTGAGCGCGATCTCCTTCGGCCGGTAGCGGGCAAAGCCGGTGGAGGCCTCGACGCTCTGGTACCAGTGGCTTGCCCAGACACCGTCGCTGTCGCGCCGCCCCGCCGGCCACTGCAGCATGCTTTCGGGCAGCCAGTCCACGCCGAGCTGCGCGCACAGCTGCTCGAGCAGGGAAGCCGGGTCCCGCAGGATATCGGCGGAATCCACCACCAGTGGGGGGCTGCCGGTCACGGTGCTGATCTCCTCAAACAGCTCCGCCTGGCGGACGATGCCGATGGCGTCCTCGGACACGTCGGGCATTTTCTGGAGGTAGGAGGCAATGACTTCTGCGGGATCGCGAATCAGGAAGCAGTGGACAAGCCCCGCGCACCACTGCATATCCAAGCCTCTCGGCATGTGGTGCGTCATATGCTTCTGGTATTGCAGCGGGCTGCCTGCCTCGGCGCGGGTCAGCTGGGCGACCACCGCGTCGCGAGAGCCACTCTGGGCGTCGAGAATCGCCGCGCGGCAGGGATGCTCTAGCCCGGTTTCCTGCAGGTAGCAGGCATAAAAAGGTTCGTCGACCACGCTGCAGTCCGGGCGGTTCTCCCAGCTGCGCATCATGGCCGTGGAAATATTGCGTGGCCCCGACCACATGGCAATGCGCCGGGTCATGGGCGGCACTCGGACTCGATCAGCTCCAGGTACAGCGACTGTAATCGCTCGGTCACCGGCCGGTTGCCGTCGCCGATCGCGCGGCCGTCGATATCGACCACCGGGGTGAGGCCTGCAAAGGTGCCGGTGACAAACGCCTCCTCGGCGCCGTAGGCCTGCATCACCGAGAAGTTTTTCTCATACACCGGGATATCGTTGGCCTTGCAGAGATTGACCACGTTGCGGCGGGTAATGCCGTCCAGGCAGTAGTCGCCGGAGGAGGTCCACACTTCACCCTCGCGGACGATAAAGAAGTGGGTTGAGTTACAGGTCGCCACGTGGCCGTGGGGGTCCAGCATCAGCGCCTCGTCGAAGCCCGCCTTGCTGGCCTGGATGCAGCCAAAGATGCAGTTGAGCTTGGAGTGGCTGTTGATGCGCGGGTCCTGCACGTCGGCGTAGCCGCGGCGCACGTAGACCGTATACAGCCGAATACCGCGCTCGTTGAGGGTCGGGTCCGGGGTCTTGTACTCGGGGATGATGACAATGGTGGGGCCGCCAATCGTGACCGCAGGGTCCTGGTAGGGGGTGGACTTGATGCCGCGGCTGACCATCAGGCGGATGTGCACGTCTTCTTCCATCTGGTTGGCGGCCAGCGTGTCGTACAGGCGCTGCGACAGCTCCGCCTGGCTCAGGCCCATGTCCAGGTCCAGCGCCTTGGCGCCCTCCCAGAGCCGCTTCAGGTGCCGGTCGAGGAAGGGAATCCTGCCGTGGTGCACACGCAGGCCCTCCCAGATACCGTCACCGAGGATGAAGCCGCTGTCGAATACCGAAACCACCGCCTTGTCGCGGGGAAACAGCTCGCCGTTGATGTTGATGAGAATGTCCTGGTTGCGCTTGTCCTGGCGATAGCTGTGGGTGCTATTGCTCATGGCTGTGACTGCCTGCTGGTCATGGCTGTGCTGCTCTCCGCGGGTGCTGATGCAATCCCCTACGGTAGGTGAGGCGGTCTCAGGGTGTCAACGGGACCACGGAGTCGGGCCCGACACCGTACAGGCGCTCGCCGCGGCTGGCCTCGATGTGATAGCCGCCGGTCAGGTCACCGAAGGAGGGCAGCACCATGCCGGCGCTGCGCTGCCAGAACACGGGCATGCGCAGGGAGTCCCCGCGGGTGGACAGTCGCATTACCGGGTGCACGTGGCCGGCCAGGTAGAAACCGCCATTGGCATCAATGGGGTCGTGCACCAGGTGGAAGGGATCAAGGGTCAGGCTGTTGTGCCAACTCACACCATGAATGGCCGAGCGGTCGAGGTAGACGTCGTGATTACCGAGTACCACGTGTACTTCAGCCCCGTGAGACGCAAGCCAGGCGTTGAAGCGGCGGTAGAAGGCGTGGCCGGCCGGCAGGGCGCCATGGACGAAGTCCCCCAGGATGTACAGGTAGTGCGCGCCGTGTTCCGCCAGCAGCTCCGAAAGAATGGCAAGGTCGGCGGCGTCACTGCCCTCGGGCAGGGCAATCCCCTCGCGCCGGAACACGGCACTCTTGCCAAAGTGGGTGTCGGCCACAAATACCGCGTGCCGGCGCGGCCACACCAGCGCCCGGCGATGGTCCAGGCACAGGCGCTCGCCGTGCAGCGTGATCTTGGTGTGACGCATGCTCAACGCGCTCGACGCCGGCGCCGGGTTGGTGCGTCTGCCGCCTTGTTGAGGGTCTCCAGCATGCGCTGCAGGCGCACGCTCCATTTCTCGGAGCTGACGGTTTGCGCACGGATGCGCTCAGCCCACAGTGGAAAGGCCAGGGGTGTCAGGCGCTTGGGTTCGGTCAGCACCCAACGCACCGACTGTATACGCGCCAGGCTGTCCTGCAGTCGGCCGAACTCGAGCTGGTAGCGCATCACCTCGCGCATGGCCTGGTCTACCAGCAGGTTGTCCGGGTCGTACTTGGCCAGCACGTCGTAGATCAGGCCGCTGGAGGCCTGGATCTGGCGAGTGGACTTGCCGCTGCCCGGATAGCCTGTGAACACCAGCCCCGCCACCTGGGCAATTTCCCGGAACTGGCGCTTGCCGGTTTCCGCGCTGTTGATGCTGGCCACCAGGTCATCGAGCAGCCTGTCAGGCGAGAGGGCCTGCCTCAGGGCCGCTTCTGCCTGCTCGAAGTCGCCCCGGGTGAGCAGTTCGAAACCGTAGTCGTTGGCCCAGGCCCGGAAGGTGATCTGCTGGCTCTGGCTCAGGCGCCAGGCGAGCAACGCCGCCAGGCCCTCGTTCACGGCGCGACCGGCGAAGGTGAATACGAACAGGTGGCGCCCCTCCCGGGTGCTGACCTGCTCCACCAGCAGTTCCTCCTCTGTGGGCAGGGCTGACCAGTTGGCCTGTAGCTCGAGTATGGGGGCAATGGCGGTCAGCTCCTTCGCCTTGATGCCTTCCGGCAGGCCCAGCAGCCGGCGGGTGTAATCAGACAGCTCCGTGGACAGCGGCGCTTTGCCACCCTGCCAGCGCGGCACGATTCGGGTCTGCTTGTTGGCGAGTTTCACGTAGGCGGTCATCTCCTTGACCCTGACCAGCTGCAGCACCCGGCCGTTGAACAGGAAGCCGTCATTGGTCTTCAGGCGGCTGATGAAGCTCTCCTCGATGGTCCCCAGTGAGCCGCCGCTGCTCCACTTGAGGTTCATCACCGAATCACTGGTGATGGTGCCGATGGCCATGCGGTGGCGCTGCGCGACGCGGCGGTTTTCCACCCGGTAGCCGCGCTCGTCGGCCACCACCCGGTGATACTCGGGGTAGTGTTCCAGGGCGGCGCCGCCGCGGGTGATAAACAACAGCACCCAGTCCCAGGCCTCGCGGCTCAGGTGCTCAAAGGCATGGCTGCGGGTGACTTCCCGGTACAGGTCGTCGTAGCTGAAGCCGGTGCCCAGGGCGATACTGACGCAATGCTGCACCAGCACATCAAGGCACAGGGTCATGGGGCGTCGGCTCTCGATGGTCTTTTCACTGGCGGCCTGGCGCGCGGCGGCAATCTCCACCAGTTCGAAGGCGTGGGTGGGCACGCACAGCACCTTGCTGGGCTGTCCCGGGCTGTGGCCCGAGCGCCCGGCCCGCTGCAGCAGTCGCGCGATGCCCTTGGGTGAGCCGATCTGCAGCACCTGTTCCACCGGGCTGAAGTCCACGCCCAGGTCCAGCGAAGAGGTGCACACCACGCAGCGCAGGCTGCCGTCCTTGAGGCCCGCCTCTACCTTGTCGCGCACTGTGCGGCTCAGGGAGGCATGATGCAGGGCGAACTGGCCGATCCAGTCGGGCCGCGCCTTGAGCATGCCTTCGAACCACAGCTCCGCCTGGGAACGGGTATTGGTGAAGATCAGGGTGGAGCCGGCGTTTTCCACCCGCTCCAGCACCTCCGGCAGGAGGTTCAAGCCGAGGTGGCCGGCCCAGGGAAAGCGCTCCATGTTGTCCGGGACCAGCGCTTCGATGTCGATGCGCTTTTTCTGTTTTGCCACCACGATGGTGGGTGACTGCCCGGGACCCAGCAAGACCTGCGCGGCCTCCTCAAGGTTGCCGATGGTGGCGGACATTCCCCAGGTCTGTAGTGCCGGGTTGAGGGAGCGCAGCCGGGCCAGGCACAGCTCCAGCTGCACGCCGCGCTTGCTGCCCACCAGTTCGTGCCACTCGTCGACGATAACCGCATCGAGCTGCCTCAGCTTGGGCTGGAAGTCAGCGTAGGTCAGCAACAGGGACAGTGACTCCGGTGTGGTGACCAGCGCGGTGGGCGGCGTTTTGCGCAGCCGGGCGCGCTGGCTGGCGGAGGAGTCCCCGGTGCGGCGCATTACTGTCCAGTCGAGTCCCAGGTCATCAAGGCTCTCCCGCAGGGCTTTCTCGGTGTCGGCGGCCAGCGCGCGCATTGGCGTAATCCAGAGGATGCGGAGTCCCTGGGGAGTCGTGTCGCCGGCCTTGAGCTGCGCGATCAGCGGACCAAACCAGGCCGCCAAAGTCTTGCCGGTGCCGGTGGGCGCGTGAATCAGGCCCGACTCGCCGCGCTGGAAGGCCTCCCAGGTCTGGCGCTGGAAGGTGGCGGGTTTCCAGTCGCGGCGCCGGTAGAAGTCGGCTATGGGAGCAGGCAGGCGCAGGCTCATGAGTGGCCGTAGAGCTGCAGCAGGTCCTGGACCTGGTCCAGGGTGTTGGCATCTTCCGGCGGCAGGTCGGTGCGCCAGCGGGCGATGCGCGGGAAGCGCAGGGCCACACCGCTCTTGTGGCGGGTGGAGGCGTTGATGCCTTCGAAGGCCAGTTCGAACACCTGCTCGGCGGCCACCGAACGCACCGGGCCGAAGCGCTCGATAGTATTGGCGCGAATCCAGCGGTTGAGCTTGTTGATCTCGGCATCGGTCAGGCCGGAGTAGGCTTTGGCGATGGGCACCAGGCTGCGTTCGCCGTCCTGTTCGGTCCAAACCGCGAAGGTGTAGTCGGTAAACAGGGTGGCGCGGCGACCACTGCCGGCCTGGGCGTAGATCATGACCGCATCGACGGTGAGCGGCTCCACTTTCCACTTCCACCAGGCGCCTTTCTTCCTGCCGGTCAGGTAGGGCGAGTCGATCGCTTTCAGCATCAGGCCCTCCACCCCGCGCTCGCGGCTGCCTTCACGGGCATCTGCCAGCGCCTCCCAGCTGTCTGCGCCCAGCAGGGGTGAAGTGCTGATGCGCTGATCGGCGTCCCGGGTGAGCTGTTCGGCGCAATCCCGTCGCGCCTGCATGGGCTCGGCCCGCAGGTCGCGACCCACATGTTCCAGGCAGTCGTAGACCAGCAGGCGCACCGGCACCTCTGCCAACAGTTTCTTGCCGACGGTCTTGCGGCCGATGCGGCGCTGCAGCTCGGCAAAGGGCAGCACCTGGTCTTTCCAGGCCAGCAGTTCGCCGTCCAGCACGCAGTCCTCAAGGCTGGCGGCAGCATCTATCACCTCGGGGAAGCGCTCAGTGATCAACTCTTCGCCCCGGGACCAGAGACTGATTTCGCCGCCGCGTTTCACCAGCTGGGCGCGGATGCCGTCCCATTTCCACTCGGCCAGCCACTGCTCGCGGTCGCCCAGCTCGGCGGGCTCCTGCTCCAGCGGCGAGGCCAGGTAGAACGGGTAGGGGCGGGAGCTCTTCTCGGCGCTGATGTCCGGGTCTGTGAGTTCGGCAAACCAGCCGGCGCTCGGCTGCCACTCGCCCATCAGGCGGTGAGTAATCACATCCCGCGGCAGGTCGGCCAGCTCGGCCACCGCGCGTGCCACCAGGGTCTGCGACACGCCGACCCGTAGTCCGCCGGTGATCAGCTTGGTGACCAGGAAGGCGCTGAGTTGGGGCAGCCGCTGCCACCAGTCCATCAGCTTCTGTTTCCTGGCCTCGTCGTCGAGGTCGGCCAGGGGCAGGATTTCCTGCTCCATCCAGTGGGCCAGGGAGTGAGCGCCATCGCTCGCATCGGTGCGGCGCACTTCCTCGGTTAACAGGGAGGCAGTCTCGGCGAAGTCGCCGACGGTGGCATAGGCATCCAGTACCATCCACTCCGGGTAACCGGTCAGGGTTTGCAGTGCATCCTTGAGCAGCGGCCGTCCGGCCAGGCGCTTGGCGCGTCGACCGGACACGATGTAGATGGCCCAGGCAGCATCGGCCGCCGGCGCCTGCTCCAGGTAGTGGCGCAGTGCCGCTACCTTGGCGTTGGTGGCCGTGGTGCTGTCGAGGCTGACGAACAGCTCAGTGAAGGCTTGCATCAGGCGTCCGCGGCGAGGTCTTCGTCACCGAACTCGGTGCGCAGTTCGGCTGCCTGCATGCCTCGCTCGGTGAGGTAGCGCACCAGGATATCGGAGCGGCCGTGGGTGGCGAGCACCTGGCTGGCGCGGCTTTCCTCGATGGTCTGGATCAGGGCCGGCCAGTCCGCATGGTCGCTCATCACAAAGCCGCGGTCGTAGCCCCGGCGCCGGCGGTTGCCGCGCAGCAACATCCAGCCCGAGCAGAAGCCGGTGCCGCAGTCACCGAAGCGCTTCATCCAGGCGGTCCCGTTGGCGCCCGGTGGCGCAATGACCAGTTCACCGGCGAACTTCTTCTCGACCTCGGCATCCAGCGCCGCTTCGGTGGGCAGCATGGCCACACCCGCCTGCCGATAGATGTCGGTCAGCGGCACGGCGGCGCCGTGCAGCAGAGCGCGCTGTTCGGTATGTGCCAGCAGTGCCGCCAATACTCGCTGGGCCTTGCCCAGTGCATAGCAGAACAGGACGCTGGCACGGCCCTGTTCGGCATTGGCCTGCCACCAGCGGTAGATATCGGCGGCTACCATGTCGATATCAGGCCAGCGGTAGATCGGCAGCGCAAAGGTGGCCTCGGTAATCAGGGTGTCACAGCGGACCGGCTCAAAGGCAGCGCAGGTAGGGTCCTCATCCCGCTTGAAGTCGCCGGTGATGACCCAGACCTCACCGTCCACTTCGATACGCACCTGGGCAGAGCCGAGAATGTGGCCGGCGGGGTGCAGGCTGATGCGGGCCCGGCCCAGCTCCAGCGCTTCCCCATAGTCGAGGGCGTGCGACGCGAGATCGGCGCCAAGCCGCTGCCGGAGTATGGGTATGCCACTGCCCTCGGCAAAGTACAGGCCGCTGCCCGGGCGGGCGTGATCGGCGTGGCCATGAGTGATCACAGCACGGGGTACCGGCCGCCAGGGGTCGATATGAAAGTCGCCTGCAGGGCAATACAGGCCTTTATCTGTAAGTTCTACCAGGGGCATGGCGGGGATCGCGGGCGTTGCGGGTTTATTCGTGCCGGGAAAGCTTATCGGATTATCGCGTATGCGGGCTGGACAGTGACGACAAGTGCTCTATAATTTTTTTAATCAAACGATTGATTAAAATATAAGATGGCTGTTTCCGCCCGCACCAACACTCGCTCGACCCAGACCCGCGAAGCCTTACTGGCCGCGGCCTGTGAGGTCTTCGGCCGGGACGGCTTTCACGCCGCCAGTACCCGCGCCATCGCCGCGGCGGCCGGGGTCAACCAGGCGCTGATTGCCTACCATTTCGGTGGCAAGGAAGGCCTCTACCTGGCCGTGTTCGAGAACATCACCCAGACCATGAACGAGCACATCGGCCCCGTGCATACGCGCATCAAGGGGGAGATCGACAGCCTCGACGGCAGCACGGCTGAGGGGCGAAGAGCCTGCCTGGCCTTCATCGACCAGCTACTGGGTGGCGCCATTGCCATGTTCAGCCAGCCCGCGGCCCTCAACTGGACGCGCATGGTGATGCGCGAGCAGCAGGACCCCAGCGATGCCTTCGACATTTTCTACGGCGGCATCTACCGGGAAATGCTGGCGAGCTTTACCCAGCTGATGGCCCGGCTCACCGGCCAGCCGGCAGGCGCCGAGGGCACGCGAATCCAGGCGCTGAACGTGATGGGGCAGCTGATGATGTTCATGGTCGGGCGCGCCACCGCCATGCGCCACCTGGGCTGGGCGGAAGTGGGCCCGCAGGAACTGTCAGCCGTGCGGCGGGAAATCCGCGCCGCACTCTACCAGCGCTTCGATGAGGAGGTGCCCGAATGAAGAAACCGGTGATGGTGCTAGTGCTGGTGCTGTTGGCCGTGGGTGGCTACCTGGGATACCAGCAGTGGTCGGCCAACGGCAGCGGTGAGACGCTGCTCTACGGCAACGTTGATATCCGGGATGTGCAGCTCGGCTTCCGGGTTGCCGGTCGGCTGGTGGCCATGGAGAAGGAGGAGGGCGACGCTGTTGCTGCCGGCGACCTGCTGGCCAGCCTCGACGAACAACCGCTGCGCGAAGCCCTGGCGGTGGCCGAGGCCAATGTCATGGAGGCGCGGGCCAACCTGGATCGCGCCAATACCGGTTCACGTCCCCAGGAAATACAGCAGGCCGAGGCGGCAGTGGAGGAGGCCCAGGCGGCGCTGGACAATGCAGACAAGCAGCTGGTGCGACAGAAAGACCTGTTCCGCCAGGCACTGAACAGCCGCCGCGAGCTGGATGACGCAGAATCCCGCCAGGAACAGGCCCAGGCCCGTTTGCGCTCGGCGCAGGAAGCCCTGGCCCTGGCCCGGGAAGGCTTTCGGGCTGAAGACCGGGCGGCGGCTGCAGCTGCCCTGGCAGCGGCCGAGGCGCGTCGCGACCAGGCCGCCACCCAGTTGAGCGACACCCGCCTGTACGCGCCCAGCGCCGGGGTGATCCAGGTGCGGGCCCGCGAACCCGGCTCCATGGTCAATATCGGTGAACCGGTCTACACCCTGTCGCTGACTGATGTGGTGTATGTGCGCGCTTACGTGGGTGAGACCCAGCTTGGCCAGGTGGTGCCGGGGGCGAGCGTTGAAGTGTTGTCGGACTCCAGTGAGCGGATCTACCAGGGCCAGGTCGGCTTTGTCTCGCCGCGCGCGGAGTTCACACCAAAGACGGTGGAAACCCCGGAATTGCGCACTGACCTCGTGTACCGGCTGCGTATTGTAGTCGCCGAGCCCGATGACCGGCTGCGCCAGGGCATGCCGGTCACGGTGCGGCTGGGACCGTCCCCTGGCTGAGCACGCGGTGGACGTGGCCGTTGAAATCCGCGGGGTCCGCAAGGACTTTGGCGGCGTTGAGGCGCTCAAGGGCATCGACGCCAGGATCGCACCCGGCAGCCTGACCGGGCTGGTGGGCCCCGACGGGGCCGGCAAGACCACGCTGATGCGCATGATGGCGGCCCTGTTACACCCCAGCCAGGGGGAACTGCGAGTGGCCGGCTTTGATGTCACTCGCGATGCCGAGGCCATCCATCGGGTCACCGGCTACATGCCCCAGCGCTTCGGCCTGTACGAGGACCTCTCGGTACAGGAAAACCTCAACCTCTACGCCGACCTGCGCGGTCTGCCCCGGGGCGAGACCGCCAGCCGTTTCCAGCGGCTGCTGGCTTTTACCGGGCTGGAGCCCTTTACCCGCCGCCTCGCCGGCCAGCTGTCCGGTGGCATGAAGCAGAAGCTCGGCCTGGCCTGTGCGCTGATGGCCCGGCCCCAGGTGCTGCTGCTGGATGAGCCCAGCGTGGGCGTCGACCCGGTCAGCCGGCAGGAACTGTGGCGCATGGTGCAGGAGCTGGCCGGGGAGGGCATGGCAGTGGTGTGGGCCACCGCCTATCTGGACGAAGCCGAGCGCTGTGACCAGGTCTTGTTGCTGGACGAGGGCGAGGTGAAGTATGCCGGCGCCCCCCACCAGCTCACCCAACGCTTTGCCGGGCGTTCGGTGCTGGTCAGTGGTCTCCAGGTGGACCGTCGCGCCTTCCTGGCCGACGCCCTCGACCAGGAGTCGGTGCGCGACGGTGTGATCCAGGGTGGCGCGGTTCGCCTGGTGCTGGCAGAGACCGAGCTGGCGCCGGACCTGTCTCGCCTGGTCAGTGCGGCCGGCGGGCGGGTCGACCCGGTCGAAGGTCGCTTTGAAGATGCCTTTATCGACCTGCTGGAAGGCGGCAGCCTCGGCCACTCGGCCATCGCTGACCGCATGGAGCCGGTGGCGGCGGATCGGGACATCATGGTGGCCTGCCATGAACTGACCCGCCGGTTCGGCGACTTTACCGCCACTGACCGGGTGAGTTTCGAGGTGCGTCGCGGGGAGGTACTGGGCCTGCTGGGACCCAACGGCGCCGGCAAGTCCACCACCTTCAAGATGCTCTGCGGCCTGCTCAAGCCCAGTGCCGGGCGCGCCGAAGTGGTGGGGCTTGACCTGCGCAGGTCCGGCACGGAGGCCAAGCTGCAGCTCGGTTACATGGCGCAGAAGTTTTCTCTATACGGGCTGATGACCGTGCGCCAGAACCTGGAATTTTTCTCCGGCATCTACGGCCTCAGGGCAGCCCAGCGCCGCGAGCGTATCGCCGAGATGGTGGAAATCTTTCACCTGGACCCTTACCTCGATGCCTTCCCCGACAGCCTGCCCCTGGGCTTCAAGCAGCGGCTGGCGCTGGCCTGCGCGCTGATGCATCGGCCGCGGGTACTGTTCCTCGATGAACCCACCAGCGGTGTGGATCCCATCACCCGGCGGGAGTTCTGGACCCATATCACCGGCCTGGTGCGCAAGGGGGTTACCGTGCTGGTCACCACCCATTTCATGGAAGAGGCGGAGTACTGTGACCGGGTGGTACTGGTCAATCGCGCCCAGGTGATAGCGCTGGATACCCCGGACGCCCTCAAGGCCAGCGTGGCGGGCCCGGACTGCCCGGACCCCTCCATGGAAGACGCCTTCATTCGCCTGGTGCTGGCCCAGCAGGAGCAGGCCGCATGAGCTGGCGCCGGCTGCGGGCCCTGGTCATCAAGG
>JAZBOY010000073.1:0-18111 GCA_036351375.1 Halieaceae bacterium | reverse complement strand
TGGCCCGCTGTCGGCTTTCGCGCGTATAGTCGTTTAAGTTCTGTCCTCATTCCCAAGGAATTCAATGATGTCTACGATTTCGCGCATGCTGCTTCTGCTGACGGCAGTCGCATTCCTTTCTGGCTGCGTCCAGTTCCGAAACCAGCGCGGCATTGAAGTGGCCTGGCAGGACGAGGTGGTTGCCCGGCTGCAGAAGGGCGAGAGCACCCGTGCCGATGTATTGGCGCTTCTGGGGCCGCCCTCCCAGGTGATTGCGCTTGAGGACGAAACGGTCCTTTACTACCTGTTCGAAGACGCAGAGGGCGACGGCCTGTTGCTGATCGTCTACAACAACATCAAGATCCAGACCCACTACGACCGCGCCATTTTCTTCTTTGACGAGAACGATGTGCTGAGCGACTACGCCACCCAGGTGCGGGCCCGCGACAGTGAGGACTAGCCTGCGCATCACAGCCGTGCTGGCGGCGGCCCTGTTGGCCGGCTGCGTGCAATGGCGGGAGTACGAGCTGGGCGTGCCTATCGCCAGGGCCGAGGTGCCGGATCCAACGGATGGCTGGACCGTGACGCAGGTAATGGAGCAGTTCGGCCCGCCCCTGCGTATGTCCCGCGACGGCAGCGGTTACGTGATGGCCTGGGAGTTCTGGGACATCGACGAATACAAGGTAGGCGTCGGTCTTGGCTTCACCGGCGCAGACTTCCTCAACGTCGACTGGGGCAAGGCCAATGCCACCGGCGACTTTATGCTGCTCAACTTTGACCAGGAGCACCGGCTGGTATCGGCGAGCTTCGAGGAATGGAAGCGCGACGCCGGTGGTGGCCAGGGTGTCCAGGCCTTTATCAGTGCGGTTGACGTGGTGGAGGTCGACGATCTTCTCGAGGAGCTGTCCCAGCACCGTTGGGGCAGCCAGTCACTGCGCCGCTTACCGGTGACCCTCAACCAGCAGAACCGCCTCGACAGCGGCGAAGCGGGCCTGGAACAGCGTGGCGGGACCCGGGTAGTGGGTCAGCATTCACTGGAGATGAGATAGCGCCGGCAACATGCTGGGCCTGTCTGATCCGCCGACTCAGGCGGCGGATTTCAGGATCTTGATCTGCTGGTCGAGGATGTCGGGTGAGTACTTGGCCTCCAGCAGGGTGCGGTCGATGACGCCGCCGAAGCGGTCGGCGAGCACCTGGGCTGCCGCGACCGGTTCACCGACGGCGGCAAAGGTCTCCAGCATCTCATCACTGATCTGGTCGGGCAGGGCGTCCCACTGGCCCTCCTTGGTCATGCGATTCAGTATCGGCTGCAAATCCCCCCAGTCGTGGGTGTCCAGTACGGTCTTGTAGGCCGGCGTGGAACCGTAGAAGCCGATGCGGTACTTGATGGCACGCTTGGCTTTCTCCAATTCCTCTTCCGTGGTGCCGGTGGCGGTGAACACCGGGAACTGGATGATGAAGTCGTCCAGGCTGCGGCCGTTGGCGGCGAGCTCGGTTTCCAGCAGGGGGAGCATGACGTTCTTGAAGTGCCGCTCGGTGCAGAAGCTGTGCACGATCAGCCCGTCTGCCACCGCGCAGGCGGTCTTCAGCATCAGGGGGCCCACCGCGGCCATCAGGATAGGCGGCCGGCCGTGCTCGGTGTTGGTGGGGGTAAATTCCGGCGTCATCAGCGTGTGCTGGTAACACTCGCCCCGGTAGTCCAGCGGCTTGCCGTCGTACCAGCAATCCCAGATGGCCCGCAGTGATTCTATGTATTCGCGCATCTGCTTCGCGGGCCCGTGCCAGGGCATGGAGAAGCGGCGGGTGATGTGCGGTTTGATCTGGGAGCCGATGCCAAGGCTGAAACGACCGCCGGACCAGGCGTTCACGTCGTGGGCGCTGTTGGCCATGGTCATGGGGCTGCGCGCCAGCGCCACGGCAATGGCAGTGCGCAGCTCAATGGTGGCGGTATTGTGCGCCGCAATAATCAGCGGCTGGAACGGGTCATGGGCAATTTCCGCGACCATCAGGCCGTCGAAGCCCAGCTCCTCGAGCTCGCGGGCCCGCCTACCCATGCTTTCGGTGGATGCCAGTTCCTCGCCGTGTCCGAATACGGTATCTATCTTGATGCTGCCCATGGGTCTGCCTCCCTGGTCTCCGGGCTGAAGTCGTCTAGCGTAGAATAGTCGGCAGGCTCTGTTTGGGAAAACCGGCAATGGCAGGCTTTGGCTGGGCACACCACCACCTCACACTCAATGGGATTGCAGCCCACTATGTAGAACAGGGTCCGGCGGACCGCCCGGCGGTGGTGTTCTGCCACGGTTTTCCCATGTTGTGGTTCAGCTGGCACCGGCAGATCCCGGTGCTGGCGCAGGCCGGCTACCGGGTGATTGCACCCTCCATGCGCGGCATGGGGCGCGCCGGTGCGCCGGAAGAGCCGGAGGCCTACGGGGTGGACCACATCACCGCCGACCTGCTGGCCCTGCTGGACCACTGCGGTATCGAGCAGGCCGTGCTGGTGGGCATCGACTTCGGCGCCTTTGCCATCCAGGACCTGGCCCTGCGCCACCCGGAACGGGTGCGGGCCATCATCTGCCTGGAGAACCCCGCCGCGCCCCACGATCCGGACAAGCCACCGCTGGTGGGCTACCGGGAGATGGGCGAGCAGCACTTCCTGCATATCGAGTATTTTCGGGTGCCGGATCGGGCCGATCGCGACCTGGACGCCACGCCGCGGGAGTTCCTGCGCAAGGTCATGTGGCTGCTGAGCGGCGAAGCCAGCTATTTCGAGGTATTCAAACACCCGCCGGAGACCAGCTATATCGACGCGATGCCCGACACACCGCCTCTGCCCTGGCCCTGGCTCACCGAGGTGGAGCTTGAGATGTTCGTGGCCGAGTACAGCCGCTCCGGCTTTACCGGCGGCCTCAACTGGTACCGCTCCATGGATATCAAGTGGCAGCAGCGCAAGCCCTTCGAGGGGGTAACCAGTGAGGTGCCGGCCTGGTTTGTCGGCAGTGAGCGGGATGTAGACCTGGAAGGCTTCCACGGCGAGGACCCGATAGCCCTGATGCGCGCCATATTCCCGCGCCTGGAGGACGTGCAGATGATTCCCGGCGCAGGCCACATGATGCCGCTGGAAGCGGCAGATTCACTGAATGTCATCCTGCTGGCCTATCTAGAGCGTATAATGGGGAATTCACCGACTTAGACAGCGTGCATGGAACCGGTAGATACACCGATATTCAATCACCAGCAGCCCGCCCGTATCGGCGTGCTGGTGACCAACCTGGGGACCCCGGAGGCGCCAACGGCGGCTGCGCTGAAGCCCTATCTCAAGCAGTTCCTGTCTGACCGGCGGGTGGTGGACCTGCCGCGCCTGCTGTGGTGGCCCATTCTCAACCTCATCATCCTCAATATCCGCCCCAGGAAGTCGGCGGAGGCCTACGCCGAGGTCTGGTCGGAAGAGGGCTCACCGCTGTACGTGCATACCCGGCGCCAGACTGACCTGGTGCGTGACCAGCTCAAGGCGCGCCTGGGCGAGCAGGTGGTGGTCGACTTCGGCTTCCGCTACGGCAACCCCTCCATCTCCGACGGCATTGCCTCACTGAAGCGCCAGGGCGCCCGCAAGATCGTGGTGCTGCCCCTGTACCCGCAGTACTCGGCCACCACGGTGGCTTCGACCTTTGACGCCGTGGCGGAAGATTTCCAGCAGCGCCGCTGGCTGCCGGATTTCCGCTTTATCTCCCACTACCACGACCACCCGGGTTATATCGACGCGCTGGCGGCCTCGGTGCGTCGCCACTGGGCCGAACACGGCCGCGCTGACAAGCTGCTGATGTCGTTCCACGGCATCCCCAAGCGCTACTTCGACAACGGCGACCCCTACTTCTGTGAGTGCCACAAAACCACCCGCCTGCTGGCGGAGTCCCTGGGCCTGGCGGAGGGCGAGTACCAGATGGTGTTCCAGTCCCGCTTCGGCCGCGAGGAATGGTTGCAGCCCTACACGGACGAAACGCTGGAGGCGCTGGCGGAAGACGGCGTGAAATCGGTGCAGGTGATCTGCCCCGGGTTCTCCGCCGACTGCCTCGAGACCCTCGAGGAAATCGCCCTGCAATACAAGGAGGTGTTCCTGGAGTCCGGCGGCGAGCGCTTCGAGTACATTCCCGCCCTCAATGAAGACGAGGCGCACATTGCCATGCTGGCCGGGCTGGCAGAAGACAACATGGCCGGCTGGCTGCATTCCGAGCCGCCCCTCCAGGAAGTACCGGCCACTGCCGACAACGAGGAGCGGTCAAATATTCACCCCATCGCCCGCTGATCACGCGGGTTCCCAGCCCCTGAAGCGACCCGCGTTTCCGGGGTCGGGCATAAATGCTATGCTTTTGGGACATACTGCAGGTTCAAAACCATGCGGCAACTGACTGGACTGGATGCCTCCTTCCTCTACCTGGAGACGCCGAATGCCCCGATGCATATCTCCGGGCTGGCGATCTATGATCCGTCTACCGCGCCCGGCGGCAAGGTCCGCTTCAAGCAGATCATCGACAACACCACGCGCCGCATCAAGCGCCTGCCGACCATGTCGCAGCGCCTGGTCAACGTGCCCCTGGGCCTCGACCACCCCTACTGGATGGCTGACGGCACCTTTGACCCGGAATTCCACATTCGTCACCTGGCCCTGCCCAAGCCCGGCGACTGGCGCCAGCTCTGCATCCTGATTTCCCGCATTCACGCCCGCCCGCTGGACCGCAAGCGACCCCTGTGGGAGCTGTATGTGATCGAGGGGCTCGACAACATGGAGCACCTGCCGAAGGGCAGCTTCGCCATTTTCACCAAGATGCACCACGCGGCGGTGGATGGCGCCTCCGGCACCGAGATCACCGCGGCGCTGCACGACCTGTCGCCGGATGCGCACCTGGATGCAGAGCCCTACGCGGTGCCGGTTGAAAACGAACCCACCACCGCCGAGCTGCTGATTCGTGCCCAGGTGAATGCGGTCAAGCAGCCGTTCCGCTTTATCTCTGTGGCGCGCAACACGGTGCCTGGCTTTGCCCAGGCCTACAACCGGATGCGCAAGGGCGAGTTGCACCGGGTGGGGCCGATTCCGCGCACCCGCTTCAACGGCAAGGTCTCACCGCACCGGGTGTTCAACGCCGTGCACTTCCCGCTGGATGAGATCAAGGGGATCAAAAACGCTGTGGTGGGTGCGACTGTCAATGATGTTGCCATCACCATCGTCGGCGGCGCCCTGCGCAAGTACCTGCTGGCCAAGGACGAACTGCCGCCGGAAAGCCTGGCGGCCATGGCGCCTATCAATACCCGCGACACCCGCGAGAAGGGCACCGGCGGCAATATCGTTTCGGCGATGACGGTGCAGGTGCGCAGCGACATCGAGGACCCGGTGGACAGGCTCAAGGCGGTACATGCCGGCACGGCAGAAGCCAAGGAGCTTTCCAACGCGGTGGGTGCCAAGTCGATGACCGACTACACCCAGTTCATTCCCAGCACCCTGACGGCCCAGGCCGCACGCCTTGCCAGCCGCTGGGGGCTGATGAACCGCATGTCACCGATCTACAACTGCGTGATCACCAACGTGCCGGGGCCGCAGATTCCTCTCTACAACACCGGGGCACGGCTGGTCGCCAACTACGGCACCGGGCCGATTCTCGACGGCATGGGGTTGTTCCACGCCATTACCAGCTACTGTGGCGACTTTGCCATCTCCGCCACCAGCTGCCGGCAGATCATGCCCGACCCGGATTTCTACCGGCAGTGCCTGCTCGACAGCTTCAAGGAACTGAAGCGCGACACCGACAAGATTATCGCCCGTGCCGCGAAGAACGCGCGGGCCGCCAGACAGTCCAGGAAGAGGGCCAGTGCCAAAGCGAAAGCCGGCGCGGGCTCAAAAACCAAAGCCAGCGCCGGAAAAAACAGGGCCGCCAGTGCCGCCCGGCGAACATCCACAGCCCGCACATCGATAAGGCGTCGAGAAGACACCTAGAGGAAACAGCGCGGGCCTTACAGACCAGAATAATAAGAACAGAAAAAGACTTGGGAGCTACGTATGGACGCGCACGCAAACACACATATGATTCCGCCGCCGCCTATCGGGCTGGCGATCACCGAGGCCCACCGCGCCTTCGCAGAATTCACCAGCCTGGTGTACACCCGACGTTTCCTGGACCGCATGCCACGCGGTGACGGTCATGGCGTGGTACTGCTGCCGGGCTTCCTGGGCGACGACGGCTACAACGCACCCCTGCGCAAGTACCTGAACCGGCTGGGCTACCACAGCGTCGGCTGGGCCCAGGGGCGCAACCTGGGGCCGCGGGGCGACCTGCTGGAGCGGGCGCTGGACTATATCGACAAGCTGGCCGATGACAGCGGCGGCAAGGTCACACTGATCGGCCACAGCCTCGGTGGCATATACGCCCGGGAACTGGCCAAGGAACTACCGGACAAGATTCGCCAGGTGATTTCCCTGGGCAGCCCCTTTGGCGAGGGCCGGGATTCCGGCAGCTACCCGCGGCGCCTGTTCTCGGCGCTGAACCCGGATGAAGACATCACCATTGCCCAGCACACCCTCACCGAACCGCCGCCGGTGCCGACCACCGCGGTCTATTCCAAGGGCGACGGGGTGACCAACTGGCAGACCTGCATACAGGAAGGGCGCCATCCCCGGGCGCAGAACATTCAGGTGTGGGGCAGCCACTGTGGGCTGACGATCAATCCGATGGTGTGGTTCCTGCTGGCGGAACGCCTGGCCCAGCCTGATGACGACTGGCGTCCGTTCCGCAGCAGTAGCTGGCGGCGCCTGTTCTATCCGAAGATTGGCTAGGCGCCGGGCTGGGCGTCGAGAGACGCCGGCGCCTCAGGCGCCGTAGGCGTAGTCCTCAACCAGCCACTTGGTGGCGGTCTCTCCGTCGGAGTACTGGGTATAGCGGCGGATTTCCTCGAACAACCCCTTGTTGGGCGTGGTGACCTTCTCAAGGAAGCTCGCGAAATCGGGGGCCTGCTCAGTGAAGTTAAAGCCAGAGTGCTCGAACATGAATACCTTGCCGGCCTCGTCACCCTCGGTGGGCGTCAACAGGTAGTTGCTGGTTTCGGGAATCTCGCCGAACACCAGGGTGGAAGCCAGCCAGTCAGGCAGCGCACCGTGGCTACCCTCGTCATGAAGCATGCGAACCCAACCCATGAACTCCTGCTTGAGCTGGTCCCACTTGCGGGGGCGAGCCAGGTAGTAGGCCGAAGAGCTGGAGTTGGTGTCGCAGTACAGGCGCAGGCTTGGGAATTCGGTATAAAACGCCACCAGCTGGGCCATGTGCCCACCCTGTTCCTCGAGTACCGCCTGGTCGTCACCGGTCAGGGACAGCCCGACCTGGTGTTCGATCTGCGCGCTGAACTTCTCGTGGTCCACGTCGGTGGTGGCCGCGGCGTAGCAGGTAAAGCGCTGGTTCTCGCGAGCCAGAAAATCTTCCAGTTTCTTAAGGTCCATGTGGCGTTCGCTCCAATCAAGGGTGCTCTATTATGCCCTTCGCGAGCCTGAAAATGGTGCGACAAAGTCCCAAGCTGTGACCTATGCCACACTCGGGAAAGCTGCTTCAGGTGCCGAATTTTTCTAGTGGAGACAGTAACTTGCGCTGTAAATCGGCATTTCGGCCCCGCTTGGTGCGGGTGACCACCCAGGGGCCCGCCGGGCCGGCGCTCACATGCGGTTGAAGTTACCCAGCGCCTGGCTGTGGAAGGCGATGTGCGAGCCGATAAAGCTGGCGATGAAGAAGTAGCTGTGATCGTAGCCGGGCTGGTAACGAATGGTGGCGGGGAAGTCCGCCGCTTCGCAGGCCTGCTCCAACATTTTGGTCTGCAGCTGTTCCTCGAGGAAGTCATCGTCGGTGCCCTGGTCTACCAGCGTCGGCAGGTGCTCTGCGCCGGCGCGGATCAGCGCACAGGTGTCATGGGCCGCCCAGGTGCTGCGGTCCTCTCCCAGGTAGTGGGAGAAAGCCTTTTCCCCCCAGGGCACCGTGCTCGGCGACACGATCGGCGAGAAGGCCGAGACCGAGCGGTACACACCGGGGTTCTTTAACGCGATAGTCAGCGCCCCGTGGCCGCCCATCGAGTGGCCGAAAATCGACACGCTGTCGTGTTCGAAATTGAAGCCATCGCGCACCAGCGCCGGCAGCTCTGTCACCACGTAGTCGTACATGTGGTAGTGGGCAGACCAGGGAGACTGGGTGGCGTTCAGGTAGAAGCCCGCGCCCTTGCCGAAGTCGTAGGCCTCTTCCGGGTCATCCGGTACCTGGTCGCCACGCGGGCTGGTATCGGGAGCGACGATCGCGATGCCGTGCTCCGAGGCGTAGCGCTGGGCGCCGGCCTTGATCACGAAGTTCTCGTCGGTGCAGGTCAGGCCGGACAGCCAGTACAGCACCGGTACCCTGCGGTCCTCCACCTGGGGCGGCACGAACACCGAGAAGTGCATGTCGCAGTCGAGTACCTCGGAGCGATGGCTGAAGCGCTGCTGAAATCCCCAACAACACTTCACATCGGCTACTTTTTCAAGGCTCACACGAGGCTCCCCCAACAACACTTCACATCGGATATTTTCTCCATCTAGTAGACCACCACGCTGCGAATGCTTTCTCCCGCATGCATCAGGTCAAAGGCGTTGTTGATTTCGTCCAGCGGCATGGTGTGGGTGATGAGGTCGTCGATGTTGATCTTGCCTTCCATGTACCAGTCGACGATGGTCGGCACGTCACTGCGGCCGCGAGCGCCGCCAAAGGCGATGCCGTGCCAGCTGCGGCCGGTTACCAGCTGGAAGGGGCGGGTGGCGATTTCCTGGCCGGCGCCGGCCACACCGATAATGTAGCTCTCGCCCCAACCCTTGTGGCAGCACTCCAGCGCCTGGCGCATCACGTTCACATTGCCGATGCATTCAAAGCTGTAGTCGGCGCCACCGTCGGTCAGGTCGAGAATGGCCCCGACCACGTCGTCGACTTCCTTGGGGTTGATGAAGTCGGTCATGCCGAATTTGGTAGCGAGTTCCACCTTGGCCGGGTTCAGGTCGACACCAATGATCTTGCCGGCGCCGACCATGCGTGCGCCCTGGATGACGTTGAGGCCGATACCACCCAGGCCGAACACCACCACGTTGCTGCCCGGCGTTACCTTGGCCTTGTAAACCACCGCGCCGACGCCGGTGGTGACGCCGCAGCCGATGTAGCAGATCTTGTCGAAGGGCGCGTCTTCGCGCACCTTGGCCACCGCGATTTCCGGCAGTACCGTGAAATTGGAGAAGGTGGAACAGCCCATGTAGTGAAGCAGCGGCTTACCGTCCAGCGAGAAGCGGCTGGAGCCGTCGGGCATCACGCCCTGGCCCTGGGTTTCGCGAATGGCCTGGCACAAATTGGTCTTGGGGTGCAGGCAGAAATTGCACTCGCGGCACTCGGGTGTGTAGAGCGGAATGACATGATCGCCAGGCTTGACCGAGGTGACACCGGGGCCGACTTCGCGCACCACGCCTGCACCTTCATGGCCGAGAATCGCCGGGAACGCGCCTTCCGGGTCTTCACCGGACAGGGTGAACGCATCGGTATGGCAAATACCGGTGGCCATTACCTCCACTAACACTTCGCCCGCTTTGGGGCCTTCCAGGTCTACCTCGGCGATCTCCAACGGCTGGCCGGCGCCGAAGGCTACTGCGGCACGTGTTTTCATGGTGTTCTCCCTGTTCTTGTTGTTCGAGGTGCGGCAAAGCGCGTAAAGATAACATAGACGAGTGGCGGTGATTCGCCACGCCTAGGTGCCCGGCAGCACCTCCCACTCCGGGTCCTCAAACTCACCGATCACCTCGACCCGCACAAACTCCGCCTGCTCCTCGATGATGCGTCGCGCCGCCGCGGGCGTCTCTGATTCCATGGCATCGCGACGGGTCTTGCTGTCCCAGCTGGCAATGGCAAGCAGCACCGATGGATCGCCAATCTTGCGGTGCAGCCGCGTACCCCGGGCACCGGGCGCCGCCTGCAACAACTTGCTGGCTCGCACCCAGGCCTCGGCATACTGCTCGGCGGTGTAGCCCGGCTGGATGTGCACTTCGAACAGGAAAATCACGGGGTCTCTTCTCTTGCGAGTGGTGTCAGTTCCTCAGCTTACAGGCTTGCAGGCGTCATAAAAGAGTAAACCGACGTTCACAACTCAGTGCATTTTCCCCAGTCTGTGCTAGTTTGGAGGAGATGCGCGTGTACCCGCGCATCGTCATCCCTGGAGTACGACGCCGTTGACAAGGCACGGAAGCAGAGGGGAACACCGCCCGGAGGAGGCGCGCGTACTGATAGCGTCATCCAGGGCACTGTCGTCCCGGCTTCTGTTGGCAACCCTTGTTTCCTTTTTGCTGGTACTGACCACTGTGTTGCCTGCGATTCAGGCCCAGGCTGAAGAAGACGATTTCGAAGGCCAGGAAGAGCTTGATCGAGCATTGATCGGCACCCTGCAGGTCACGCACAAGGTGGCGACCGGGGCCTCCCTGAATCCGGACCCCTTCACTTCCTTCGCCGCCGACAACATATCCCTGGCGACCAACATCGCCCTTAAGTTCATCAAGGCGCCGCTGGACACACCGGGCGATCGGGCGTTTACGCCCCGCGACAGCCTGACCGACCCGGACACCGGCGCAGTGGAAAACAACTGCCTGCACGAGTTCGACCTGCCGCAGTCCATCTACTCCCGGCAGGACGTGTTCGGTATCAATATCAGCAACGCGCTGGCGTTCCAGAGCCCCTTCCTCGGTGTGCCCGATGACTGGGGCGACCTCGGCACACCGGACATCAGGCACTACAACACCCACACGGTGCTTTCGGTCTCCAGCCCGTTCATCGAGCAGTCGGATGTGACGCAGCTGGTGCAGCTGCCGGCGGGTACCCACCGCATGTCGTGGCGAGTGGATACGATGTACGACGTGGTGTTCGACGCCCTGTTGCCCGCCGCGCTGGTGGCGGCCTCCGGGTATGGCAAATACAAGCGAGGTGAGTTCCTGCTGTCGCAGCCCGCAGCGGTCAATAAGCTGGCGAAGACCTACCGCGCCAACCAGATCGCCGGCAAGAACATCCTGAAACGCCTAGCGATCAAGGCCACAGACCCCTGCCGCACTCGCCCCGAGACCTGCGTCAAGGCGCTCTACACTGGGCTCATTGGCCCCCAGGCAGACGCCTTCACCGATACGGAGTTCGCTGCGGTGGCGCGCACCGAGATCCAGACCATTACGGTGTACGACATCCACGACCCCACCATTACGGTCAACACGCCGGTGCTGACCATCGAGGCCTCGGACTTCGGCGGCACCTTCCTGGAGCGGGTGCGCGACCAGGTGTTCGGCGCTGTGACGGCTGATGATTTCTGCGCCCGTCCGGTCACGCTGGGTAACGATCTGCCGGTGCTGCTGCCCCTGGGGCCCACTGAGGTGAACTGGACCGCCACCGATCTCGGCCCCAATCGCACGGGTGGCCGCAACAGCGTCGAAGCCTTTACGCAGATTGTCGTCCAGGACACCCAGCCGCCGATCATCGTCCCTCCGCCGGCCCGGGTCATCGAGGTCGACCCCAACGACAATGACCCTTCCGACGGCCTGGATGCCGATGGCGTGAACCCCGCAGTGGTCAACCTGGGCGTTCCCCGGGTGGTCGACCTGGCAGACCCGAACCCGACCATCGGCACCAATGCCCCCGAGTTCTTTCCGGTCAACACACGCACAGAGGTACAGTGGACTGCCACTGACCAGGGCTATCCCACTCCCAACACGTCCACCGCAACGCAGCTGGTCACGGTGAAACTCAGGGGCACCAATACGCCGCCGACGGTGGGCAATGTCAGCGCCACGACCTTGACCTCGGAGCCGGTGGACATTCGCCTGACCGGCCTCGACAACGACCTGCTGGATGGCCGCGTCGACCCGCTGGCGATGGAAATCGTCAATCGGCCCCAGAACGGAGAGTTCATAGCGCCGCTGCTGCCGTATTTCATCGAGGACTATCGCACCAGCCCGATAGGCCCCTACGGTGAGGACTTCTTCCTCGCCAATCCCCGCGGCAACTGGCTGTACGACAATCTCTGCCGCAACGGAACCGGTCCCAGTAACCAGCGCATCCGCCGCGACTGGCCCTACCAGCCGCGCTTCGTCGAGGTCACCGACGAGGGCACCTATTTCATGATCGATACCTACTGGACCTGCCAGGCGAGCAATGCAGACGCCCGGCCCAGAATCTCCAAGTGGGATCGCGACGGCAACTACCTCGGCCAGGTCGACTACGGCGGCACCACCGACGCCTTTGTGCTCGACCAGGACAACTTCATCTACAGCATCAGGCGAACCGGCGGCGGCTCCAGCACGACCATGTCGCTCAGCCAGATCAAACCCACCTTTGATACCGACAGCAACTTCAGCGGCGACCTGTGGATTTTCGACAACGATTCCACCGGCGATGACCCGGTGGTCAACGAGCAGTACTCCTATGCCCGGGTGGATAGTCGTCGCGGCCTGGTCTATGTGAACGATCGGCGGCGTATTTTCGTATTCGACGTGCGCGCCGACCTGGCCGACCCCGAACGCAACTCACGTAATGGTATGGGCGATGTCTACCTCGGTGCGCTCAACAACGGCCAGAGAGTCTTCGCCTGCGAGAGATTCAGCAGCAGCTGGTCGGGTTTTGCCATGGAGGTGGATTCAGACGGCAACCTCTATGTCGCCGATACCTGTGGTGACCGTATCCACAAATTCGAGGCCTCCGGCTTCGACGAAGCCGGCAACTTCCAGCCCGGTGCCTACGTGGGCTGGATGGGGCGCTGCGACAGCAGTACCAACAAGGCCTGCGACCTGGAGACAGGCACCAGCAAGGGCTATAGCTGTACCGATGCCACCTGCAGCGTCGCCACTACCGAAGGTGCCGAGCCCGGCCAGTTCTCTACCCCGGTTTACCTGGCCGCCGACCCCAATGACATTCTTTACGTGGCGGACTCTGCCAACAGCCGCATTCAGCGCTTCGCGCCGGACGGCAGCTATGCCGGCCAGGCCCAGTCGACCGGCACCGGCATCAACCGCGGCGCCAACCCGAGCTTCGTACTGGGGAACATGGGTGAACCCAAGACGGTGTCGGTGAATTCCACCCAGTTCTTCGTAGTCGACCAGGAAGAATCCTTCGTAAACGTGTTTGAAACCACGCCCCTGAAAGACATCACCGACGACGGCGCCACGGTCAGCTACGTATCCAACTTCGATTTTCACAGCGGCACCGACAGCTTCACGTACCTGGCCAACGATGGCCTGGTCGACAGCAATCTAGGCACCGTCAGCGTGCGCGTAAACCGCAACTTCCGGCCGCCCACTGTGGAGGAACAGAGCCTGACTACCCGGGAAGACCAGCCGGTATCCGTCAGACTGCTGGGTGACGACCCGGACGGGATTGTCGGCGTGGACTTCAACGGCCTCGATACCCTCAGCTTTGCAGTAGTTACCGAGCCTGCGCACGGTGTGCTTACCGGCGTACCGCCTAACCTGCAGTACCGCCCGGATGCGGATTTCTTCGGTGAGGACAGCTTTACCTACCGGGCCAACGACGGTGTGCTGGATTCCGAGGAGGCCAGCGTTGTCATCACGGTGACCCCGGTGGACGACCCAGTACGCCTCAATGAAGCAAAATGGCCGCAGCGGGTAGCCCGTGGCTTCCCGACACTGTTTATGGCCGACTTCAGCGACGATGGTATTGCCAGCACCTACGACTCCTTCATTCTCTGGGGCGACGGCGGTGTTGAAACCACCGGCGACTTTGTCGACCCGGATGGCGAAGCCGGCCCGGAGCTGCCGACCCTGGAAGGCATCAAGCTGATCGAGCCCGCCGGCGGTGTCGGCGAGGGCATGGCGCTGGCGGACTATGTCTACACGCGGGCCGGCAATTTTGCCGCCCGCTTCTGTGTGGTGGACGGACTGGTGCAAGCCTGCTCCGAGGAATTGATCCGGGTGGAAGAGCTTGCCAACCTGGCAGTACAGCTCGACCCCGCCGATGCGGAAACCAGCAACACCAGTTTTGTGCTTACCCTGTCCGTCGAGAATGGCCGGCCCCAGGGCTGGGACGGGCTCACCGCCAACAACACCCAGCTGGAAGTGACTGACCCCGAGAACTACCGCATCACCGGCGTCAGTAATGCGCCGGCCTCGGTGAGCTGCAGCCTGCCGGGTGACGGCTTGCGCTGCACCGGGCCCTCTCTGGCCCCAGGCGAGGGCTACAGCATTGATTTCACCGTGGAGTCGACCACGCCGGCTTTCTACGGCGACGTTGCGGCTGGCGTGGTGGTGTCGGTTTCCACCAGTACACCTTCTGTCGATGACAGCTACGTCGCCTCGCGATCAATCCTGTTCACCTCTGACCAGGCAGACGACGACGGCGACGGTATGAACAACGGTTTCGAGGAGGCCTTTGGCCTGAACCCCAATTCCGCGTCGGATGCCGACGGCGACCTCGACAATGACGGGCTGACCAACCTGGAAGAGTTTGAGGCGCGCACTGACCCCACGGACAGCGATACCGACAACGACGGCAGCCGGGACGGCAGTGACCCGGACCCTCTGGACCCCGAGGTGTTTGGCGTCACCACCGATCTCAATGGTGACGGCGTGACCGACGCTGCCGATGTACTGCTGCTGCAGAAGGCAGTCAGTGGTGAAATCAACGAGGTCATGGACCTCAACGAAGACGGCCTGACGGATGCGGCCGACCTGCTCCTGTTGCAGCGGCGCTTGCAGGAGTAGGTGTAGAACATGACAGGTGAACGACAATGCACATCCTGACACCCTGGTGGAAACGTGGCGCGCTGGTCGCCCTGGCAACGCTGGCGCTTGCCGGCTGCACGAGTATGGCGACCCTGTCCCTGGCGGTAAGAACCGGAGACACGGTTATTGTGGGCCTCTCGGGTGAAGCGGGGCAGTTCCCGACCAACACTGGCCACGAGATCATTCGCAGTGGCGACGTGACGGCTCGCGTGACCGACTCCGGCGGCAATACCCGCAACGTCACTGTGCGCAATGTGTTCCGCGTGTATGCGGACCCGACTTCAAACGACTTCGCCGCGGACAAGGGCCAGTGGCTGGCAGTTATCGACTTTGTCGACGGCTCGGGTAACCCGGTCGCGTTGAGTACCGGCCCCGCCACGCTGAATATCCAGTCGCCCAAGCTGACCCGGGACCTGTCAATCTCGACCACGATACTCGCCGGCACCGGTTCGCCGCACCCGCTGACCGGCGCAGAAAATGAACTGAACAAGCTCCCCTGGTTGGCCCCGGCGCAGCAGGCGCTGGTCACGGTCACCGGCAATATCGGCAACCAGCGTATCGGTGCCGTGCAGTACGTCTTCAACGTGCCCCGGGAGCCGGTGCAGACTCCATCGGGCAACCCACGGTCGGTCATTGAAGGTGTGAAACTGGTTAGCCCGCGGTCTGTGAGTTTCCAGAGCTGGTCCGCTCCCAACCCTGCCGGCGGCACCGACCTGAATGTGGTCATGACGGCTCCGGATGGCATTGCCGGCAATCGACTTAAGGACCTCGATATTGCCCTGGTGGCAGAGCAGCTGCGCTTCGAAAGCAATCCCACGGCCTACTTCCGCAACAGCCTGCAGTCGGCCACCTTCTACGACATCGACGGCGATGTCCTCAACGGGTTGACGGTGACGGTGGGCGACGTCGAGTAGGGCGCTGCCACGCTGCTGGAGCAGGCTACAGCAGGCTGAGCTGGTCGCCCGCGGCCGGCGGTGCGCGGAACTGTGAGCAGTCCAGCGCCTGGCGCTCGTCCCGGTGATTCAGCCCGTGGCGACGGCAGGCGACGTCAAAACGCTTTGACAGCAGCTCGGCAAACTCACCGGTGCCGCGCATGCGGTGGCCGAAGCGCGGGTCGTTGTTGCGACCACCGCGACACTGGCGCACCAGGCTCATCACGTGTTCGGCGCGCAGTGGATAGTGGCTGTGCAACCACTCTTCGAACAGCTCACGAATCTCCAGTGGCAGGCGCAGCAGGATGTAACCGGCACTGGTGGCACCGGCCTCTGACGAGCGGGCGACGATGGTTTCCAGTTCCCGGTCATTCAGTGCCGGGATAATCGGTGCCACCAGTACACTGACGGGAATGCCTGCGCCTGCCAGTGCCTCCACGACTTTCAGCCGTGTCTGGCCGTCTGCGGTGCGCGGTTCCAGGGCGCGCTTGAGATCGCGGTCGAGGGTTGTCACGCTGATGGCGACGTTGGCGAGGCCGTCGGCGGCCATATCGGCCAACAGGTCGATGTCCCGTAGGATTCCCTGGCCCTTGGTGATCAGGCTCACCGGTTGATTGAAGCGCCGCACCGCCTCCAGCAGTTGGCGGGTGAGCTGGTAGCGCTGCTCCACCGGCTGGTAGGGGTCGGTGTTGGCGCCGATAGTGATGGGTTTGCACTGGTAGCCAGGCGCGCGCAATTCCTGCTCCAGCTTCTCCGCAGCATTGGTCTTCCAGGTCAGCCGGGTTTCGAAATCCAGCCCGGGCGACAGATCCAGCCAGGCGTGACTGGGGCGGGCATAGCAGTAAATGCAACCGTGTTCGCAGCCGCGGTAGGGGTTGATGGACTGGTCAAAGGGCACATCCGGCGAGCGGTTGCGCGCGATGATGGATTTGGCGACTTCCGGCCGACACTCCGTGGCCAGGGCCGCGCTACAATCATCGACAGGGTCGCCAGTAGCCGCGTCCGTGATGAGCTGCGGCGCGTCCATTTCCACCCGGGTCGGCAGGTAGCGGCTGTCGCGGTTGCTGACAGCACCCCGGCCCTTGCGGGCGGAGCTGAGCGGCGGCAAGTGGGCCGGTGGCGGCTGGCCGCTGCCGGAGCGCCTGGTGGGTGGCGGGATGCGGGCTTTACTGGACATATATACAGTATAGGCATGATGTTGAGCCTGGGCCAGCAATTCTTGGCATAATCAGGAAATGACACACTGCGGCGCAGGCCGCGCGAGGCCCGGGCCACCGGGTAGCAGAGAAAGGGGAAACCATGGGCGAGGCGATCTACAAGGAAGAATTCTCGCCGGCCGAGTACCGCGAATTCAGCATCCGGCTGGAAGACCAGTTGGGCGTCCTGCGGGAGGTCATCAAGGAGCCACAGTTCAATCGCTGGGAGCCGACCTTTGGTGCGGAGCTGGAGGTGTACCTGGCTGATAACCTGTTCAGGCCGTCGCCGGTTAACGACCAGCTGCTGGAGATGGCCAATCACGAGCAGCTCACCGAGGAGCTGAACAAGTACAACCTGGAATTCAACATGAGCCCTGTGCCTGCACAGGGCAAGCCGTTCAAGGCCATGGAGGATGAGCTGCGCGGCTGCCTGAACATGCTGCAGACGCATGCCAACAGTATCGATTCCCAGGTGATTCCCATCGGCATCCTGCCCACGCTGCAGGACGAGCACCTGAGCCTCGATTACATGACCGATCGGCCTCGCTACCACGCGCTGAACAACGGCCTCAACAAGATACGCAGCGGCGGCTTTCATATCGATATCGCCGGTGAAGACCATCTCTCGCTGCACGGTGAGGGGGTGACCGTGGAGGGCGCCAATACCTCCTTCCAGGTCCACCTGCAGATACCGGCGGACCGCTTCGCCACCTGTTTCAACTCAGCCCAGCTCACCACGCCGCTGGCCCTGGCCTTGTCGGCCAACTCGCCGCTGATCGCCGGCTGCCGCCTGTGGCAGGAATCGCGGATTGCATTGTTCAAGCAGAGCATTGACCTGCGCGAGCGCAATGATCACGACTGGCGCCAGCCGGCGCGGGTCAGCTTTGGCCATGGCTGGGTGCGCAGCACCGCCTGGGAGCTGTTTGCCGAGAACGTGGCCCTCTACCAGCCGTTGATCCCGGTGCTGACCGATGAGGAGCAGTCTTCCTCGCCGCCGCGGCTGCCGGAGCTGTGCCTGCACCACGGCACCATCTGGCCCTGGAACCGGGCAGTGTACAGCCATGTGGGCGGCGGCCACCTGCGCATTGAATTCCGCTTCCTGCCGGCGGGCCCCACGGTGCTGGACATGATGGCCAACGCGGCCCTCTGCATCGGCTGGGCCCTGGGTATCGGTGATTCCATGGACCACTACGCTGCGCGCCTGCCGTTC
>JAZBOY010000072.1:0-5512 GCA_036351375.1 Halieaceae bacterium | reverse complement strand
GCGGGGGCTTCCGCGCTGCTGTCGCCGGCGGTGTCCACCACCACGATCGGGTCACCTTCCTTGAGGTTGTCCCCTTCTTTTGCCAGCACCTCCACCACGGTGCCCGCGGCTTCCGCGGGAATCTCCATGGAAGCCTTGTCGGATTCCAGCACAATGAGGCTCTGCTCGAGCTCGATGGTGTCGCCCACGGCGACACTGACCTCGATGACCTCGGCGTCTTCCGCGCCGCCTATATCAGGGACTGTAAGCGTCTCTTTAGCCACTACGCGGTCCTTAATCCGTTGCTCTTGCAGTCACCCACTACGATGCCCATCACAAGACCACCGGGTCGGGCTTGTCGGGATTGATGCTGAGCTTCTTCATCGCCTTGCCGACATCAGCCGCCGGCAGCTTGCCGTCATCTGCCAGCGCCTTCAGCGCGGCCAGCACGATGTATTCGCGACTCACTTCGAAATGCTTGCGCAGCTTGCTGCGGGTATCGCTGCGGCCGAAGCCGTCAGTACCCAGCGTCACGTAGCGGCCGGGAATGAATTCGCGCAGTTGATCGGCATAGGCCTTGATGTAGTCGGTAGCCGCGATCACCGGGCCCCTGGCATCTGCCAGGCACTCTGTCACATAAGGTATGCGCGGCTCTTCTTCAGGATGCATCAGGTTCCAACGCTCCACCGACTTGCCTTCGCGCTGCAGTTCGTTGGCGCTGGTCATGCTCCACACGTTGCAGGCCACCTTGTAGTCCTGCTCGAGAATCTCGGCGGCCGCCTCGACTTCACGCAGGATGGTGCCGCCGCCGATCAGGTCGACTGCAAGTTTATTCCGCTTGCTGCTCTTGCTCAGCGGGTACAGGCCCTTGACGATGCCCGCTTCCGAACCCGGCGGCATCTCCGGCTGCACATAGTTCTCGTTCATAGTGGTGATGTAATAGAAGACGTTTTCCTTGTCTTCGAACATGCGCCGCATGCCGTCCTGGATGATGACGGTCAGCTCGTAGGCGTAGGCGGGGTCGTAGGCCCGGCAGTTGGGAATGGTGCTGGCCAGCACGTGGCTGTGGCCGTCCTGGTGCTGCAGGCCTTCGCCGTTCAGGGTGGTGCGCCCGGCGGTGGCGCCAATCAGGAAGCCGCGCGCCTGGCTGTCGCCGGCCGCCCAAGCCAGGTCGCCGATGCGCTGGAAGCCGAACATCGAATAGAAGATATAGAACGGCACCATCGGGAAACCGCTGGTGGAGTAACTGGTGGCATGGGCCAGCCAGGCGGAGAAGGCGCCGGCCTCGTTGATGCCCTCCTCCATGATCTGTCCCTTGATGTCTTCCTTGTAGAACATGATCTGGCCAGCATCCTGGGGCGTGTAGCGCTGGCCCACGGAGGAGTAGATGCCGAGCTGGCGGAACATGCCCTCCATGCCGAAGGTGCGCGCCTCGTCGGGCACTATCGGCACTACCCGCTCACCGATCTTCTTGTCTTTCACCAGGGTCGAAAGGGTGCGCACGAAAGACATGGTGGTAGAAATCTCGCGCTTGCCGCTGCCCTTGAGCTGGCCACCCAGGTCTTCCAGTGACGGCACTTCCAGGCCGTCGAACTCATTGCGACGGCTGGGTATCTGCCCACCGAGGGACTGGCGCCGCTCTGCCATGTAACGCAGTTCCGGGCTGTCCGGCGAGGGCCGGTAGTAGGGCACGCTCTTCAGCTCCGCATCGCTGATGGGAATGCCGAAGCGGTCGCGGAAGGCCTTGAGGCTCTCGATGTCGAGCTTCTTCAGCGAGTGCGTTTCGTTGTTGGCCTCGCCGGCCTCACCAGTGCCGTAGCCTTTCACGGTCATGGCCAGCACCACCGTGGGGCGCTCTTCGGTGGCCACCGCTTCCGCATAGGCAGCGTAAATCTTGTAGGGGTCGTGGCCGCCGCGGTTCAGGTACATGATGTCCTGGTCCGACAGGTGCTCCACCAGCTTGAGCGTCTCCGGGTACTTGCCGAAAAAATGTTCGCGGGTGTAGGCGCCGCCGTTGTACTTGTAGTTCTGCAGCTCGCCGTCGCAGACCTCGTCCATGCGCTGCTGCAGCAGGCCGCTCTCGTCGTTTTCCAGCAGCGGGTCCCAGTGCCGCCCCCAGATCACCTTGAACACCTTCCAGCCGGCGCCGCGGAAAATACCTTCCAGCTCCTGGATGATCTTGCCGTTGCCGCGAACCGGACCGTCCAGGCGCTGCAGGTTGCAGTTCACCACGAAGGTCAGCTTGTCGAGCTTCTCGCGACCGGCCAGCGAGATCGCGCCCAGTGATTCGGGCTCGTCGCACTCGCCGTCGCCCATGAAACACCACACCCGGCGGTCGCCGTGGTCGACCAGGCCGCGACTCTGCTGGTACTTCATCACGTGGGCCTGGTAGATGGCCTGAATGGGGCCCAGCCCCATCGACACAGTGGGGAATTGCCAGTAGTCGGGCATCAGCCAGGGGTGGGGATAGGACGACAGGCCGTTGCCGTCGACCTCGCGGCGGAAGTTATCGAGCTGCTCTTCATTGAAGCGGCCTTCGAGATAGGAGCGCGCATACATCCCCGGCGCGCTGTGCCCCTGGTAGAAGATCATGTCACCGAGATGATCGCCCTCGGCGCCGCGGAAGAAATAGTTGTAGCCCACGTCGTACAGCGTGGCGCTGGATGAAAAGCTGGAGATGTGCCCGCCCAGGCCTTCATCGTTGTCATTGGCGCGCATTACCATGGCCAGCGCATTCCAGCGCACCAGCGAGCGAATCTTGCGCTCCATGAACAGGTCGCCCGGCATGCGCTTTTCCGTATTCGGTGGAATGGTGTTGCGGAACGGCGTGGTAATCGCCATCGGCAGGCGGGTTTGCCGCATGACTGCCTGTTCGGACAGACGGCGCAGCAGGTAGGCCGCCCGGTCAGGACCCTCGTGCTTGACCACAGCATCCAGCGCGTCGAGCCACTCCTGGGTCTCGATTGGGTCCTTGTCCTCGATCATTGGGGTCTCCTGCCCGGGGGTATCTGCGGGGCACTCGATTTTACCCCGCAAGCATGGCGTTTCAAGCAAGTGAGGCCGCCGGCACTGCAATCAGTGCCGGAAGCCCTATGAATACGAATGAAATGTAATCGCTGCGTACTTCTTTGCTGCAGCGTCACTGGCCTGCTCAGTGGCGCTGGTAGAACGCGCGCGAAGCCTGCAGTTCGGCGTCGCTGGCCACGGCGGTGCCCTCGGGTACCTCGCCCCAGCGGCCCGGTGCTGCCAGCACCAGTGACGCGGGATCGTCGAGAATCACCTGCCGGTACCAGCCCAGCCACTCGTTGAACTCGATGTCCTCAACCGCGGTCGCGAGCTGCTCGCGACCGTCGAACTGGAACTGTCCGCGGGCAATCTCGCGCCAAAAGTACTGGGACTGTTCAGCGAGATTCTTGTGGGGCCGCAGCACATCTTTGAGCAGGGCCGCCTGGTGGCGCTGGAAGCGCTCGGCGCTGACGCCGTTGTCACCGACCTGGCGCTCGAGGAAAGCCCGCGATTCTTCCCATACCGCCGTGGCGCTGGCACTGGGCGACTGCACCATCATGGCGACGGCCGGTACGTCCAGCAGCGGCCAGGGGAAGGCGCTGACCACGTAGCCCAGCTGCCGTTCGGTGCGCAGCTCCTCAAAAAAGTCGGCGCTGATGGCCTGCCCGGTAAGGCCTGCCAGGGCGCGGCTGCGAATGCTGTCATCCGGCGCCTGCAGGTACCAGAACAGCACCGAGTCCTCATGCTCCACCTCGGCGCTGTACACCAGGTCTTCGCCCGCTGCCAGCCTCACGATGCGCGGCGCCGGCGCCGACAGCGCCAGCTCCTGCTGCATCAGCGGCGCCAGCACCCGGGTGGCGGTGTCGACATCCTTGCGGCTGTAGTTGCCGTTCAGCAGCAGGTCCACGCGACTTGAGTTCCACAGGGTGTCGGCATGGGCCGCTACCGCCTCCGGGGTCAGCGCCTGCAAAGCGGCTATCATGTCCTGCTCGCGGAAGCGGCCAGTCAGCAGCAGCCGGCGGGCATCGCTGGACACCTGCCGGAAGGCGGGTGCGGTCTTCACATTCTCATAGCTGCGCACCAGGTCGCTGCGGATATTGTCGAAGCGGCCGTTATCCAGGCGGGCCGCCGCGATCGATTCGACGATGCGCTCCAGCAGCACCAGCTGCTTGTCGTTGTAGCCGCTCACCGTCAGGCCGATGCCGCGGCTGTTGGCCGCGATGCCGAAGTTGAGCCCCGCCAGGTAGGCCGGGTAGGTGTATTCGTTGACCGCGTCGCGCAGCAGTGCCACATACAGTTCAGACGCCGCCGCCTGCTCAACCGTGCCGTTGACCTCGGCGGTGAGGAAGTTGGCCAGCAGGTTGCCGCGGGGTACCTGGTAGACGGTGTCCTGCAGGAACCAGACGCGCAGGCGCGGGTCGTCCACCACCAGTGCCGGTGTCTCGCCGACTTCTCCGCTCGCGGGCAACAGCTCGACATTGTCGGCAATGAACTCGTTGGCGGCGGGCAGGTGCAGCCGTGCATCCACCGTCTGGATGTTGTCCCAACCGGTGGCCGCCAGGTCCAGGGTGCGCACCGAGTATGGGGTGCCGTAGAACTCGCTCGTCCGGTCCACCGGCAGGCCCGGTGCCGTTACAGTGACTACCGCATTGCCCGGCACGAAGTACTCGTTCAAGAGTTCCTCGATGAGGGCGGGCTGGTAGTCCTCCATCAGGTAGTTGCCGCTCAACACATCGCGGGGCGCCAGCGTGTGCATGTCGTTGGCAAGACCTGCCACATAGCCCAGCGGCTCGGCTTCTTCCCGGAAGCGGAAGGCCAGGGCCGCCAGCTGCGACTGCTCGCGGTAGAGCGCACGCTGGGGACCCTCTTCCCGCAGCATCTGGATGTATTCGAACAGCTTGCGCACCACCTGGTCGCGCTCGGCGAGCCCGGCTTCGGTGAGATTGACCGACACCTGGAAGGCCGCACCACCGCGGTAGCTGATGCCGGAACCGGCGCCCAGCGCTTCAGCCCAGCCCTCTGCTTTCAACAAGGAAAGCAGACTGCCTTCGCCCTCGTGGCCGATCAGGTTGCCGATGTACATCAGCGGCTTGGCGCGGTAGCGGTCCGTCAGGTTGGGGATCGGGAACGCCACCGTCAGCGAGCGGGCGCTGGCCTGGGGCTGGATGTACACCAGCTGCGGCAGTTGCTCGGGGGTATACAGCGGGGCATCGATGTCCGCGATGCTGACCTGGTGGTTGGGCACCGGCGCAAAGATGTCCCGCACCATGGCCTCCAGTTCGTCCAGGCTTTCGCTGCCCAGCACCGCCAGGGTCATCAAGTTGGCGGAGTAGTACTCGGCGTAGAACTTCAGCAGGTCGTCGCGCACGGCGTGGCCGGGACGGTCTGCCAGCGTGTCGGAAGTACCTACCCCCAGCACGCTGTAGGGGTGCTCGGGGTTGACGGTTTCCCGCGCCACATCCAGGTTGCGGCGAGCGTCGGTATTCAGCCCCATCTGGTACTCGGCGTTGACCGCGTTGACTTCCCG
>JAZBOY010000071.1:0-5212 GCA_036351375.1 Halieaceae bacterium | reverse complement strand
GCCTGGCCCGGTCCGTGGTATGGGTCCTGCCCGAGGATCACCACACGCACCTGCTCCAGCGGCGTGTGATCGAAAGCGGCGAACATCTCCCGGCCGGGCGGGTAGATCACCTTGCCAGCGTCTTTCTCCTCGCGCAGAAAGCGCTTGAGGGACTGCATATAGGGCTGCTCGAATTCGTTTTCGAGGCGCGCCAGCCAGCTGGCCTCCAGCTGGATCAAGCCTGGTTCCGGTCGCTGCCGATCACCTGGTTGCGCAGCAGAGTGCGGCGCTCGCCCGGGGCACGCTCATAGCGCGCCGCAGGTGTATTCACCACCGGCGCCAGCGGCGTGGCCGCCAGTGCCGCCTCCCGGCGTTCGGTCGGCGCCGGTTGGTAGCGGGTATCGCGCAGCCACGACTCGCGGCCGCGGCTGGCAAGGAATGCCTCGATGTCCTCGACCGGCCACTCCTGTCCATGCTCGGCGCCGGCCGCCCTGGTAATGGTTTCATTCATCAGGGTGCCGCCAAGGTCATTACAGCCGGCATCCAGGCAGGCCGCCACGCCGGCTTCACCCATCTTGACCCAGGAGGCCTGGATATTGTCGATAAAGGGGTGCAGCGTCAGTCGCGCCACGGCGTGCATCAGCAGTGCTTCGCGGAAGGTCGGGCCGCGACGCGCCCTCCCCTTCAGGTACATGGGTGCTTCCATGTGCACGAAGGGAAGCGGCACGAACTCGGTAAAGCCACGGGTACGCTGCTGCAGTGCGCGCAGCCGCAGCAGGTGTCGGGCCCAGTGGCGCGGCTGCTCAACGTGACCGTACATGATGGTGGCGGTGGTGCGGAAGCCGACCCGGTGCGCCGCCTCCATGACCTCGAGCCACTGGGCCGTGTTGATCTTGTCGGGGCAGATCACGGCGCGCACCTCGTCGTCGAGGATTTCCGCCGCAGTGCCCGGCAGTGTTCCCAGGCCCGCTGCCTTCAGGCGCGTGAGATAATCGTCCAGCGACAGCCCCAGCGTGTGCGCACCCTGCCAGACTTCCAGCGGCGAGAAGGCGTGCACATGCATGTCCGGTGTGGCCGCCTTTACGGTGGCGAGAATATCCAGGTAGGTCTGGCCCGTGTATTCCGGGTGAATCCCGCCCTGCATGCACACTTCCGTCGCGCCGCGCTCCCAGGCCTCGCGGCAACGGCGGGCAATTTCCCCGGCATCCAGGTCGTAGGGCCGCCCGCGCAGGTTTTCACTGAGTTTGCCCTTTGAGAACGCGCAAAACTGGCACTTGAAGTAGCAGATGTTGGTGTAGTTGATATTGCGATTGATGGTGTAGGAGACCCGGTCGCCGTGACGGTCGCGGCGCAGCTCGTCAGCCGCCGCGCACACCCAGGCCAGCTCCGGCCCGCGCGCCCGGAACAGGCGCTCGACGTCGGCTTCGGACAGGTCTGCGCCGGCACGGCAGCGCGACACGATATCGACAAGCTCGGGGGCTACGTCTGCCGCTGCGGGCACATCGCCCAACTGTTTCATTACCGCCGGCGGCGGTGCCAGGTCGGCCCCCGGGGACCAGTCGTCGCTACGCGCCAGGCCCTCGGCGTCGGAATGTTTCAGCACCGGCTCGCGCAGGGCGTCATCGAGCCACTCATCGCCACGGGTTGCGTAGGCCGGGTAGAGAGTGAGCCGGGGCACAAGGGTCTTGCCGGCAGCAGCCGTTTCCGAGGCCAGCTGCTCCAGGTGAGGCCAGGGTGCCTCAGGATTCACGAAGTCCGGGGTCACCGGCGAAACGCCTCCCCAGTCGTTGATGCCTGCGGCAACGATTTGCGGCAGCACGCCCGGGCTGAGATTGGGCGGCGCCTGGATGTTCATGTCACCGCCAAACAGGATACGGGCCACCGCGATGGTCCACAGCAGGTCCTCGAGGTCCGGCTCCGGCGCCTGCGCCATCAGGGTTCCGGGCTTGGCGCGGAAGTTCTGGATAATCACTTCCTGCAGGTGGCCGTGGTGGCGATGGCTGGCGCGCAGGGCCAGCAGCGACTCGATGCGCTCGCGCCGGGTTTCCCCGATACCGATGAGAATCCCCGAGGTGAACGGCACCTTCAGGCGGCCGGCGCGCTCGATGGTCTCGAGCCTGCGAGCGGGCGCCTTGTCAGGGGAACCGTAGTGCGGCATGCCCTTCTCACAGAGGCGCTCGGACGCTGATTCCAGCATGATGCCCATGGAGGCTGACACGGCACGCAGCGCCAGCATTTCCTCATCATCCATGCAGCCGGCGTTGATGTGCGGCAGTACGCCGGTTTCCTCCAGCACGCGACCGGCCACGTGGGTGAGGTAAGCCAGGGTCGATTCGAAGCCCATCGCTTCCAGTGCCTCGCGGGCAGCCCGGTAGCGCAGCTCTGGCCGCTCGCCCAGTGTGAACAGCGCCTCCTGGCAGCCCAGCCGGGCGGCAGCGGCGACCTGCTCCACCACCTCTTCCACCGGCATGTAGGCCTGGGGGATATGGCGCGGCGTCTGGGCGAAGGTGCAATAGTGGCAAACGTCGCGACACAGGTGCGTCAGCGGGATGAATACCTTGCGGGAATAGGTCACCACATTGCCATGGCTGCGGTCGCGCAGGCTGGCGGCGGCCGCGGCCAGTCGCGCCGTGTCATCGAACTCCGCGAGCTTGAGGGCGTCCTCCTCTGCCGGCGGATTCACCAACAGGGATTGCAGCCAGGCGTCAGCAGAGAGATTCTCGTAACCGGTCACTGTGCACCTCGGGTATTGGCGGCATACAGTTCTGACAGTGCAGCCAGGCGCCGGCTGATATCTGAACGTGCCAGGAATGCCCGGGTATGTGACCCGGCAGCGCCGCGACAGTTGCCCCGCAACAGACCCTGCCAGGCGTCGATCAGGTCGGCGGGCTGGTCGACGTCCAGCGCGGCGCCCGCCAGCGCGATTTCTCCCACGGCGAGTTCGCGCTCCAGGCCTGCCGCGTGGTGGGCGTCAAAACTGGCGTGCCCGTAATGGAATTCCGACAGAGCGTCACTGCGGGCCAGCAGGATATTGGTACCGTCCCTGCGGCGATCGGGCACCAGCAGGAGATCCAGGCAGCGTGCCTGGAAGCGTTTCACCACTGCGTCGACGTCCGCCGCCTGCAGCAGCGGCAGGTCGCTGTGAACGACCATCACCTGCTCCGCGCCCTGCTGCTGCAAACGCGCACAGCCGGCCGCCACCACCGCGTTCAGGCCGCTGGCTCCAAGCTCGGCCTCCGGCAGATAGTCGACTCCGTACTTGCCCGCCAGCATGTCGGCGCCAGGGTCGTCGGAGACCAATAATACCCCGGACAGGAGCCGCGCCGAGGTAAGCGCCGTCAGCACGTCCTCGGCCATGGCCTGGGCAAGGGCGCGACGTTCGTGGGAGGCCAGCACGCCTCCGAGGCGGGTCTTGGCCTGCACCAGGTCCTTCAGCGGCAGCAGCGCCCGGCACTCACCCATGTCGGCCTGCCTGTACCCGGGCCAGGAGTTGCTGTGCCAGTCGCTCGCGGTCTTCGAGGGACTTCATTACCGTGGGCGCCGTCATTACCTGCATCCCGGGTTCGTTGATCGTGTCTGCCAGTGTAGCGTCAGATTCGTCCAGGACGAAAGTATCCACCAGGCCGCGATAGTGGGCGGCCACCGAGGCGCCGTTCACGGGCAGCCCCAGCTCGGCCATCATTTTGGCAGCGGGGCCTTTCAGCGCGCGATCCCCAATGATTGGGGACACGGCGTACACCGGCGCCGCCGACGCGGCCAGTGCGTCGCGAACGCCGGCCAGGCCGAGAATCGGGTCGACGCTGACATAGGGGTTGGAGGGACAGATGATGACCGCCGCCAGCTCCGGGTCAGTCAGCAGCGACAGGAGGCCGGGTTGCGGTCGCGCGTGCTGCTGGCCGGCAAAGCGGAAGCCGCGGACCCTGGGCCGGCACTGCTCGCGCACAAAGTAGTGCTGGAAAGGCAATTCGCCTTCCTCGGAATCCACCAGGGTGCGTACCGGGTCATCGGACATGGGCAACAGCGCAACGGATACGCCGAGGGCCTCGCACAGCTTCGAGGTCACGGCGCTGAGGCTCAGCCCCTCGCGCAGCAGCGCGCTGCGGTGGATGTGGGTGGCAAGGTCGCGATCGCCGAGCTGGAACCAGCGCTCTGCACCGAGCCGTTCCAGCGCATCCAGGCACTGCCAGCTCTCGCCGGCCAGCCCCCAGCCGCGCTCGGTGTCGTTGATGCCCGCAAGGGTGTACATCACCGTATCGAGATCTGGCGCTATATATAGCCCCATGTGTTCGAAATCGTCGGCAGTATTGGCCACCACCGTCAGCGCGCCGGGCGGCAGCACTCGCGCCAGGCCCAGCGCCAGCTTGGCGCCGCCCACCCCGCCGGAGAGGGCCAGGATTTTCATTGCCTGCGGCCCCGCTTGTGCATGGATCGCCAGCGCATCAGCGGAACATGTCCATCTCGCGGGGACGCAGCAGGGACGCTGAACCCTGCTCGGAAGGCTGCCAGTTGGCGCCGCGGACAACCACCGCGGGGCAGCCCTGGTCCGCCTGGCCCATCACCATCGATGCGGCCGCGGCCATTTCATCGGCCACCGCCACCTCGGTTACCTCCAGCGGCCTGCCGAACAGGTCGGGCCTGCCCACCTGGTCCTCCAGCGGCGTGATGCCGCTGCAGCCTAGCGCAAATCCCTGGGTGCCCTGGCGCCAGGCACGCCCGGCACTGTCGTTGATGATGACGGCCAGGCCGGGCTCGAAGGCGTTCTCCAATGCGGATCGTAGCGCAGCCGCGCTGGCATCGGGATTCTCAGGCAGCAACAGCACCGCTGCTTCTTCTTCCCCGGGCAGGTTGGAGCGGTCGATGCCCGCATTGGCGTGAACATAGCCCAGCCGATGCTCGACGATAATCACGCCGGGGCGCACTCGCAGCACTTCCCGGGATTCGTCGAGTATCAGCTGCGCCAGCGCCGGCTCCTTGTCTGCCTCCGCGGCCAGCTGCTCGGCCTCGGCGCTGACCTCTACGCCGGACAGGGTGACGTAACGACCCTCTGCCTTGCTGACGATTTTCTGGGCCAGCACCAGCACGTCACCGGCGACCAGCTGCAGCCCGGCACCCTCGAGGGCGGCGAGTATGACCGCCGCCAGGTCATCCCCGGGCTGGACCAGGGGAAACGGCAATACCGGTACCAGTTGTACCGACGGGATCATTCAGCGCTGTCCGGTCCCGTGATGGAAAT
>JAZBOY010000070.1:0-4091 GCA_036351375.1 Halieaceae bacterium | reverse complement strand
GAACCCGAGCTCGGCGACAATTTCCAGGTCGCGCTCGGCCAGCGCCGCCGCCAGTTCGATGGGGTCGGCATTGGGCCGGCGCAATATGGTTTGCGCCAGGGTGCCGGTGTACTCCGGGTACACATCGATCTCGCCCGCCTGCAGCGCTTCCCACAGCACCATGGTGCCGCCCAGGCCCTGCTTGCGCTCCACCGTGAAACCGCCGAGCTCCAGATTCTGGGCGGCGATCTCTGCCAGCACGTGGCTCTCGGTAAAGGTCTTGGAGCCAACGGTCAGGCTGTCCGCGACGGCGTTGGCTGCCAGCGCCAGCAGCAGGCAGGCTGCGAACATGCTGCGGCTCACTGAGGTCACGTCGACTCCCCCAGCAGCTTCAGCAGCACTTCTTCGGGTTCCAGGTCTGGGTGGCGCGCCTTCAACTCGTCGACCGTCGCCATCTCCAGCAGCCTGCCCTGTTCCAGCACGATAATCCGATCCGCCAGCTGCATGGCCTCGCGCATGTCGTGGGTGACCAGCAGGATGCAGCGCGGCTCGGCGCGCTGCAGCTCCAACAATTGTCGGTGTACATCCAGTCGCGTCAGCGGGTCCAGCGCGGCGAAGGGTTCATCCAGCAACAGCAGCGGGGGCTCCAGGATCATGGCCCGGGCCAGGCCCGCCCGCTGCTGTTGACCGCCGCTCAACTCATGGGGATAGCGCGGCAGCAGTTCGCGGTCCAGGTGCACCAGCTTGAGCAGGTGCTCCAGCCGGCTCGAGAGTCGCGCTGAGTCCCACTTCGCCAGGCGCGCCGGCAGGGTGATATTGGATTCCACCGACAAATGCGGGAACAGGCCCGTACCCTGCACCGCATAGCCGATACCGCGGCGCAGCGCCGGCAGCTCCTGGTAGTCGATCGGATTGCCCATCACTTCCACGCGGCCTGAGGTCGGCCTGACCAGGCCGTTGATGGAGCGCAGCAGGGTCGACTTGCCGCTGCCACTGCGGCCGATCACGGCGGTAATCGACTCGTGGGGGAACTGCACGGTGATATCTGAAAGTACCGGGGTCCCGGCGAACTCCATGCCGAGTTGGTCAAGGGCGACGGCAGTCAACGACGGCCGTCCCTGGGCAAATCCATGCGAGCCTCACAGGCTTGATTTCAGGCCAGTGTATGCGGCAGGCCGATAAAAACAACCGGCCAGGGCTGTCACAAAACATTCACCACTACTTATTTTTGCTGCAACAGCCCGGCGGCATCCTGCTCGCCAACAAGGAGTGGGGTGTGGGCACCATGGCAAAGCTGAAGTCCCCGGCCAGCGAACATGAAAAAGAACGTATGCGGGCCGAAATTGATTCTCAGATCGAAGAGTTCCTCCGCCGCGGCGGCAAGATCGACATATTGAACAGTGATGTAGCGGGCGGCTCCAGCGTGGGCAGCGTCTGGCATCAGCAGGAAGACATGACGAATCTTGTCCAGCAATAACCCGCTGGCAGCGGGTTAATCACAGCAGCTTTATCGGCAGGGAGAATTGATGAGGCAAATCGCATGCTGAACGTCGAGCACATCCTCGAAGAGCGCTACCCCGACTTTGTAAACCAGCATACGAAGACCGCCAGTACCCTCTCCCGCTTTCTCAGCTTCCTGTTCTACGAATCACGCTTCCAGCAGTTCGGAAGAGACTACCCGCACCTGGAGGGCTTTGATTTCGTTGAGGCGGTACTCCGCTACTTCGACTTCACCCTGCGCCTGCGCGAGGACGAGCGCGCCCGCATTCCGGCCACCGGACCGGTAGTGATTGTGGCCAATCACCCCATCGGTTCGCTGGACGGCCTGGCGCTGTTGAACCTGGTACGAGAAGTGCGCGCAGACGTGAAGGTGGTGGCGAACGACCTGCTGGCCGTGCTCGACCCACTGAAGCCGGTGATGCTGCCGGTCAACAACATGGGCGGCAATACGCCGAAGGCCAACCTCGCCAATATCAAGCAACACCTGAAGCAAGACGGTGCGCTGATCATTTTCCCCGCCGGGGAAGTCTCGCGCTTCGGCCCCACCGGCATCAAGGATGGCAAGTGGCAATCGGGCTTCGTGAAGATCGCCAGGTCTGCCGAGGCGCCGATCCTGCCGATCTTTGTGGCCGGTCGCAACAGCGCATTTTTCTACAGCATTTCCTTCCTCGCCAAGCCGCTGTCCACGGTGTGGCTGGTGCGGGAAATGTTCAAGCAAAGCCACAACACGGTGGATGCCCGGGTTGGCAACCCGATTCCCCATGAGATCTACTCGCGCGTCGACGGCGGCGCAAAACACCTGGCCGCCCTGTTCCGCAAGCACGTCTACCGGCTGGCCCGCGGCCGCCGCGGTATTTTCCTTACCACGGAAACCGTGGCGGCACCGGAAAACCGGCTGCTACTGAAGCGCGAGCTGGAGCAATGCGAGCTGCTGGGCGACACCCCCGACGGCAAGCAGATCTACCTCTACAAGCAGCAGACCTCCGATTGCCTGATGCGCGAGATCGGTCGCCTGCGCGAGCTGACGTTTCGCTCGGTGGGCGAAGGCTCCGGGCTGCCACGCGACATCGATCGCTTCGACCGGGAATACTTCCAGCTGGTGCTGTGGGACCCGGAGCAGCTCGAGATTGCCGGCGCCTATCGAATCGGCGACAGCGGCGACCTGGTAAGCCGCAAGGGTATCGATGCGCTCTACACCCACACCCTGTTCGACTTCGGCGACGGCATGCAGCCGGTGTTGGCGCGCGGCCTGGAGCTGGGCCGCAGCTTCGTGCAGCCCCGCTACCAGAATCGCCAGAGCCTCGATTACCTGTGGTGCGGCATCGGCGCCTTCCTGCGCCGTTACCCGAACTACCGCTACCTGTACGGGCCAGTATCGATCAGCCGCTTCTACAGCGATGCTGCCATCGCCCACATCGTCTACTTCTACTCCTGCCACTACGGCTCCGATGAGCTGGGCGTCAGCGGACGCACCCCGTACCTGGTGCAGCCCGAATACCAGCAACAGCTTATCGAAGAGTTTTCCGGCACTGACCGTGAGGCCGACTTCAGGGCTCTCCGCGAGTACCTGGCCGAGCACGGTATGCCGGTCCCTATTCTGTTCAAACACTATTCGGAAGTGGCCGAGCCCGAGGGCGTGCGATTCGCCGCCTTCAATATCGACCCGGATTTTGGAGACTGCGTCGACGGCTTCCTGGTTGTCGACCTGCAGCAATTGAAACCGCGCAAAAGAAAGCGGTACCTGGGAACAGACGTGACCTTAGGACTGGGAGTGGAGGAAAGTAACGATGGACGCCCTGAGCTTTGAAGGCGAGATACACTGCAAGACCCTGTGGATTTCAGACGTACACCTCGGTAGCGCCAACTGCAAGGCAGAGCACCTGATCCAGCTGCTGGACCGGGTGCGCTGTGACCGGCTCTACCTGGTCGGCGACATCGTCGACATGTGGGCGATGTCGAAGCGGGTGTTCTGGCCGGAAGCCCACAACATGGTGCTGCGCAAGCTGCTCAACAAATCCAGGGCCGGCGTGGAAATCATCTACATTCCCGGCAACCATGATGCCAACTTCCGCGAGTTCTGCGGCAGCGAATTCGGCCACGTGGTGATCAAGCGCAAGCACGTGCACGTGACCCCGGACGGTCGCCGCCTGCTGGTGACCCACGGCGACGAGCTGGACCACGCGGTGCGCTTCAGCCGCATCAACCGGCTGGTCGGCGACTGGGCCTACGACACCATGATGATCGTGAATCGCTGGGTAAACAAAATCCGCGACCGCATGGGACTGCCCTACTGGTCACTGTCAGGCTGGATCAAGAACAACGTGGCCCGGGCGGAAGCCGCCATACAGGCCTACCAGGAAGCCGCGGTAAACATGGTGCGTGAGAAGGGTTACGACGGCATCATCTGCGGCCACCTGCACCACCCGGTAATCCAGCAGTACGAGGATATCCTCTACTGCAATGACGGTGACTGGGTGGAGAACTGCACGGCGCTACTGGAAGACGAGGCCGGGCAGCTGAAACTGCTGCGCGGCATTGCCAGCAAGGAAGAGCGCACTGACGTGCTGTTTGTCGCGGCCTGAGGCTGAGGTCAATCAACCCGCCGAGGCGCT
>JAZBOY010000069.1:0-5599 GCA_036351375.1 Halieaceae bacterium | reverse complement strand
TTCGATGTCCTGCCCGCGGAAACCGTCGAAACCTCTACCGGCGCCCGCAGACTCGAAGCCGCCGCCGAAAATGGAGCTGAAGAAGTCGGAGAAGTCACCGCTGAAATGGTGCTCCGAGCCTCCACTATGGGACTGCCATCCGGGTGGGGGCTCAAAACCTCGGCCGGTGCTTCCGTAACGGCGTAGTTCATCGTACTCGGCCCGCCGCTCGTCATTGCCCAGTACCTCCCAGGCCTCGGCGACTTCCTTGAAGCTCGCTTCGGCTTCTTCGCCGGGGTTCAGATCGGGGTGGTACTTGCGGGCAAGCCTGCGGTAGGTAGTCTTGATATCCGCTTTTTCCGCCTCCGGCTCGACACCGAGAATCTTGTAGTAGTCCTTGAATTCCATCGCATCCGTCCAGGTATTGTGGTCAACTTCGGGCCGATACCGCGGCTCGAAGGCTATCGCCTGAGGTTGTGTCACTCACCCTCTATGACTGCGGCAACAGCAAATTGCAAGTAGTGGACTCAGCCACTGGCTGCGAAGCGCTTTTTCAGTTCGAAACAGGCCAGGAACGTGCACGCGGCGGTTAGCGGCCAGGCCCAATCCTGAGCCCGCAGTGCCTCGAAACCAAACCAGCTGCCCACCGCGCCGTGGCTGGTGATGAGGGCCACTACCGCGAATGACAGCACCAGGGATCCCATAAGCGGCTTGTTGGCCCACGGGTAGGGGCCAAACACCGATCCCGCGGTCCGTCGTGACACGATGTTCATGTACTGGATCAGAACGATGCCCAGGAAAGCGGCCGCCTGCGCCATCGCCGTTGTACCCCCGGTGTGAAGCACCATGAAGAAACTGAAGTAGCCACCAAGCCCCATCACCACCCCCAGCCAGACCAGCTCCAACAGCCGAGACCTGTCGATGATATGCGCCCCCAGCCGGCGCGGCGGTCGTTTCATCACCTGCTCCTCGGGCGGGTCGAAGGTCAGGGCCATCAAGGGCAACATCTCGCCAATCAGGTCGATGGAGAGAATCTGAACCGCGGTGATCGGGATAGGCAGACCCATGGCGGCACCCGCGAAGCCCGCCAGGACGCAGCTCAATTCGCCGATGTTGGAGGTAATGGAAGACAGGATCACGCTGCGCAGATTCTGGTAGATAGTCCGGCCTTCACGCACCGCCACCACCAGGGTGGCGAAGTCGTCGTCGGTAAGGACAATCTCGGCGGCCTCCTTGGCAACGTCCGAGCCCTGGCGACCCATGGCGACGCCGATATCCGCCCGCTTCAAGGACAGCGTGTCATTGACACCGTCCCCGGTGACCGCGACAACCTCACCCAGGGACTTCAAGACCTTCACTATGCGGAATTTTTCCTGGGGGGACACCCGGGACAACACGACAGACTCGGTCGTCAGCGCCTGCTTCAGGTCCTGCTCCGACATACTGCGGAGGTCCTCGCCGGTCAGCACCTCACCGTCCGGCATACCGATTTTCCGGGCGATGGCCTCAGCGGTGATAGGCCCGTCACCGGTCAGCATCAGCACCCGGATATGGGCTGCGCGCACCTCGGCCACCGCGTCGCGCACTCCGTCCCGCGGCGGGTCCTGCATCGCCACCAGCCCGGCGAATACGAAATCCCGCTCGGTGTCGGCCGCGGGGAATTCCTGCTGGTCGCCTGGAAAGTCGCGGTAGGCCAGGGCTATAACCCGCAGCGACTCGGCGCTGTAGTGCTCCATCTGCCGATTAACCTTGGCTCTGCCGGCTTCGTCCAGAGGCACCACTTCACCGTCACGGTACAAGCGGGAGCAGGCCTGCAGTACGGTCGAGGTCGCACCCTTCATGAAACCGACCACCTTGCTATTGTGCGACCGCAGGATCGTCATCCGCTTGCGGCGGCTGTCAAAGGGCAGCTCTGCCACCACCGGGAATTCCGCCAGCCGCTGATCGGGATCGAGACCCGCCTTGATCGCAAAGGGCATGAAAGCCGCCTCGGTGGGATCGCCGAGGGCGTACCAGTCTGCATGATCCTCGTCGGGCTCGTGCGTCCTGCCGTTGCTGGCCAGCAGGCCGTGCTGGAAGAACTCCTTGACCCGCTCCAGCTCTCCCTGGCGCACCGGCTGGCCGCTCTCCAGTATTTCCCCCGTGGGATCGTAGCCCTGCCCGGTAATTTCGTAGCTGCGCCCGTTTGCCCAGGCCCGCACCACCGTCATCTGGTTGGCGGTGATGGTGCCGGTCTTGTCAGAACAGATGACCGTGGTGCAGCCCAGGGTCTCAACCGCCGACAGCCGCTTTACCACTGCGTTTTCCCGCGCCAGCCGGCCAACACCCAGTGACAGGGCTACGGTAATCTGTGCCGGCAAGCCCTGCGGTACACAGGCCGCCGCCACGCCGATCGCGAACAGGGCACTGGCGTTGATCAGGGCGCCCATGTCCGCGAAGTCGTCGCCCCGCAGCAGGATATTGATGGCAAACAGCGCCAGTGCGATGACGCCGGCCATGCGCGTGAGCAGCACCGCCAGGGAATTTATCTCTTGCTGCAGCGGTGACAGGTCGCGCTCGATGCCCTGGCCGATTGCGGCAATCTCGCCGATGGCGCTGGCCATCCCGCTGGCCACCACCACACCCGTGGCGCTACCCCGCGCCACGGTGGTGCCCATAAAGGCCAGGTTGTCCTGCTCAGACAGGCCGAGGTCCCCGTCGGGCAAGGCGTCCGACTCCTTGTCCTGTGGCAGGGATTCCCCTGTCAGTGTGAAGTCGTTGGTGGCCAGCTCCTGGCACTCGATCAGGCGCAGGTCTGCCGGCACCGCACAGCCTTCTTCGAGAAAAACGATGTCTCCCACCACCAGGGCTTCTGCGTCCAGCTCCAGTACCTCGCCGTCGCGCAGGGCACGCGCCTGGCTTTTTACCATCAGCCTGAGCCGCTCGAGGAGCCGCTCGGCGTGGAATTCCTGGTATAGGCCGATACAGCCGTTGATCAGGATGATGGCGAGCAGGACGAGCGCCCCGCGGGTGTCACCCAGGTACCAGGCCAGCCCGGCAGCCACGAATAACACCGCGATGAGCAGGTCTGAAAACTGGTGCAACAGCAGCTGGTACCAGGCGGGGCGCCCCTGTTCGCGTAGCAGGTTGGCACCGAGCAGACTGCGCCTCAGGTCAGCTTCGGCCTGGGTCAGCCCGCGCTCCGGGTCACTCTCCAACTGCTCGAGTACCGCCTCTGCAGTGAGCCGGTACGGTGGGGTGCCGAGCGCATAGCGCTCGGTATTCCCTTCAATAGTCTCCTGCGAATGCATTCCGGAATTCAACGCCCGGTAGAAGACGGGCCGTGCGGGCCGCTCATCGGGTCAGGGTGACGCATTGCCGGCGCCGGTTTCGTCTGGTACGAGCTCGGCAGTGACGTCACCGACCCCCGTCTCCCCAGGTTCAGTCTGCGGGGCGATGCTGCGTCCCGCAATCTTGCCGAAACGTTGCAGCTTGTCCTGCACCCGCCTTGAGTAGGTGAGAAAGTGTGAGAGAACGCCCACATCCTGCCGTCGCGGGTCCCGCATCAGGCGCAACAGGTCGCGGTTCACAGCGTCGATGACGCCGCGCAGCTCTACAGAGGCATCGTGGGTTTCCGGGCGTTGGCCGTCAGAGAGCGCCCGGTAAGTCATGTCAAAGAGATGCAGCGTGCGACTCGATACTTCCCGAACCATGAGCATCACATCGCTCCTCAGCTCGATGAACTGCTTGTCCATCGTCACCTTGGTATTGAACAGGTCCTCGATGGAGTCCTCGATCTGAAACAGGTAATCGTAGCGGGTGAACAGGTTCATGAGCTGGCGTGACTCCTCCTCGTCTGCGGTATTGACGAGGAACTGGGAGAACGTGGCCTGCACATCGCGCTCCAGGAAGGCAATGTATTCGATGCGCCGCTCCGCGGCCTCCTGCACGCTGCGGTAATTGGACTCGATGCCCAGCGTCACCAGGTTGTAGTTTTCCTGCAGGAAGGCAAACAGTTGCAGCAGGTTCTCCTCCAGGCGCTGGTACTGCTCGGCAAAGGGCGTCTCAGGACTGTGCTTGGGCAAGTCGATGCGCTCAAAGTCCATCTTTCCTTCGCCCATCACAGACTCGACCAGTCGCGTGAACGGTCCGATCAGCGCGAGAAAAATGAGGCAGCTGGCGATGTTGAAGATCATGTGGATATTAGCCAGCGCGACCGCGGGATTACTGCCAAAGCTGTTGAGGCGATCGCCGAAGAGCAGAAATACGGGCAGGAACAGCACCACGCCGCCCACATTGAACAGGAAGTGGCACAGCGCCGTTTTCTTGGCGGCCAGGTCCATGTTGAACATGGCCAGCAGGGCCGTGGCGGTGGTGCCGATATTCGCGCCCATTATCAGGGGCACCGCGTTTTCAAGGCTCAATAGCCCCTGCTGGGCAAAGATGATGGCCAGGCCGGTGGTCACCGAACTTGACTGCAGCAGCGCCGTGAACAGACATCCGGCCAGGATTGCCAGCAGCGGATTCTGGGGCTGGATGAGGTAATCAACCAGCGCCTCCGACTCCTGCAAAGGCGCCAGCGACGATGCGATCAGGTTCAGGCTGAAAAACACAAAGCCAATGTAGAAGACCGGCTTGCCAAACAGGGTCCAGCGAGAACGCATCAGCGACATGAAAAAGCCGACGATGATCAGCAGCGGCGCAAACTCCGTAAGCTTGAAGGCTACCAGCTGTGCGGTAACCGTGGTGCCGACGTTGGAGCCGAATATAATGCCCACGCTGTTCTTGAAAGACAGCACGCCGGCGTTCACCAGACTTATCGCGATCACCGAAGTGGCGGAGCTGGACTGGATAATAGCGGTTACAAGGGCGCCGAGCAGCACACCAAACACCGGTAGCCGCGTGGCACGCGCCAGCACCCGCCGGAAGCGGTCGCCGGTGACGCGCTCGATTTCGGCCGAGAAGTGTTCAAGGCCGAAAATGAACAGCACGATGGCCGTGAGTCCGGCGATGAGTATCTGCAGTTGCTCCAAAACACCCCCCACCCGATCACCAGCAGCACCTGAGGCTTATATTAGTGTTCGAAACCCCGGAGGGAATTGACGCAACTCAAGGACTCCCGGCACTCGAGCAAGGACCATCGGTGGATTGATTGCCATCAAACCCCGGCACATCCACGCGCGGGACAACAATCCGGCCAGACAGGAGCACCTTCATGCACAGCACTCTCACCTGGGTCGGCATTCTCTTTTGCGTAAGCCAGAGTGCCATGTTCTCTGGCAGCAACCTCGCGTTCTACCGGCTCAGCCGGCTGCGGCTGGAGGTAGAGGCCCAGCGTGACGAGCGCGCCAGTCGGGTTCTTAGGCTGCGACAGGACTCCAACTTCCTGCTCGCCACCATTCTCTGGGGCAACGTGGCCATCAACGTATTGCTGGCCCTGCTGGCCAATTCGGTGATGGTGGGAGTCGCCGCCTTCCTGTTTTCCACCTTTATCATCACCTGGTTCGGGGAAATCATGCCGCAGGCCTATTTCTCCCGTCACCCGCTGCGCACGGCCGCGCTGCTGGCACCGGTCATTCGCTTCTACCAGTTTGTGCTGTTTCCGGTGGCGCGACCGACATCGAAATTCCTGGACTGGTGG
>JAZBOY010000068.1:0-7367 GCA_036351375.1 Halieaceae bacterium | reverse complement strand
GGTGACAGCCCCGCCCTGCGGGCCGGCGTGACGGCCTTCCTCACCGCCCTGCCGCGGGATGCCGTGGTCTACGGCGTGAAGCTGGACACCGATCGCAAGCCCATTGCCGCCAGCCTGGCCGCCGCAGCGCCGCGGCTGGTGCTGGTGGATGTGCAGCTGGAGAGCGACTCATGATGGAAAACATCGCGCTGGCCATCGCGCTGATACTGCTGCTGGCGAGCCTGTGCCAGTGGCTGGCCTGGCGCGTGCGACTGCCGGCGATCCTGTTCCTGTTGATCGCCGGCCTGGTGGCAGGTCCTGTCACCGGGGTGCTGGACCCGGATACGCTGCTGGGTGATTTCCTGATGCCCACGGTATCCCTGTCGGTCGCGGTTATCCTGTTCGAGGGCGCCCTGACCCTGGATTTCAGGGAGATTCGCGGCTTCGGTGGCGTGGTGCAGCGCCTGATCACCGTGGGCGCCCTGACCACCTGGCTGGTGGTGGCAGTGGCCGCGCACTTCATCTTCGGGTTCAGCTGGGAGATGAGCGCCCTGTTTGGTGCCATCGTGATCGTCACCGGCCCCACGGTCATCGCGCCGATGCTGCGCACGGTGCGGCCGAATCGCAAGATTGCCAACATCCTGCGCTGGGAAGGCATCGCCATCGACCCCATCGGTGCACTGCTGGCGGTGATGACCTTCGAGTTCATCCTGGCCAGTGCCTCCGAGGATGCGTTTGGCGCCGCCATCGGCCTGTTCCTGCAGGCGCTGCTGGCCGGCAGCGTGCTGGGTATCGTGGCGGGTGTCATTCTCGGCATCATCCTGTCGCGCAACCTGATGCCGGAGTACCTGCACAACCTGGCTACCCTGAGCCTGGTGCTGGTGACCTTCACCGTGTCCAACGCCATCACCCACGAATCCGGGCTGCTCGCGGTGACCGCCATGGGCATGTGGCTCGCCAACCGTGACGAGGTGGATATTCATCCCATCCTCAACTTCAAGGAACACCTCAGCCTGCTGCTGATATCCGTGCTGTTTATCCTGCTGGCGGCCCGCATCGATACTGACCAGCTGCTATCGGTGGGCTGGCAGGCTTTGCTACTGCTGGGGGTGCTGCAGTTCGTTGCCCGCCCCGTCAAGGTGCTGGTGAGTACCCTGGGTTCCGACGTGAACTGGCGCGAGCGCGCGCTGCTGGCGTGGATCGCCCCGCGCGGTATTGTCGCCGCCGCCATCTCGGCAATTTTTGCCGAACGCCTGCTGGCCGAGGGCAATCCCGATGCCACCCTGCTGGTGCCGCTGACCTTTACCATGATTGTCGGCACCGTGCTGCTACAGAGCGCCACGGCGCGCCCGCTGGCAAAACTGCTGGGTGTGGCCGAGCCCTCACCGCGGGGTTTCCTGATTGTCGGTGCCAACCCGTTCTCCCGGGCGCTGGCCGACGCCCTCAGTGAACATGACTTCCGCTGTGTGCTGGCTGACACCAACTGGGAAGACCTGCGGCAGGCGCGTATGGCGGGGCTGGAAACCTACTACGGCAACCCCGCTTCAGAACACGCGGAGGCTCACCTGGACCTGAGCGGCATTGGTGGATTGCTGGCCCTGTCGCGGCAGCGGCACCTCAATTACACCGCAGCCGTGCATTTCCGCAATGAATTTGGCAAGCAGCGTATCTACGCGGTCACGGCGCCTGCCGATGAAAAATCCAGTGGAGGTCGAAAGCAGGCGGTCAGCTATGTCGGCAACCGCCTGTTCGGCGACGAGATAAGCTACGCCGACCTGGTCTCTGCGGTGTTGCGTGGCCGCAAGGTCACCAGTACCACCCTCACCGAGGAGTTTGACTGGGAGGCCTTCCAGGCCAAGTACGAAGGCCAGCGGACGCCGCTGTTCCTTATCAAGCGCAGTGGCCTGGTGAAACCCTTCACCACCGAGGACAGCCCGCAGCCCGGCCGCGGCGATGAGATCATCGCGCTGGAAAAAGAAGCCGCGGCTGAAGCTGCTTCTGAGAGCAGCAAGGAAAGCAGTAAAGACTGACGGTGGCCTAGAAAGGAATATCGTCGTCGTAGGCGTCTGCCGGGGGCACGTCCTGGGGTGGCGCGCCGGCATCCGCCGGTACCGCATCCTCGGTTTCCACCTTCCAGCCCTGCAGGTTGTTGAAGTAGCGGCCGTTGTACTCGCGGCCCCGAATATCAAAGCTCACGGTCACCGTCTGGCCCGGTTGCAGGCTATCCAACAGGCTCACCTTGTCCTGTACAAACTCCAGGTTGATCTCCTGCGGGTACCTGCCGTCGTCGACAATCACCACCATCTCCCGCTTGGTAAAGCCGCTGTCGAAGGTTTTGGGTTCCTGGATGAGTTTGATTTTTCCGGTGAGTTCGTAGGCCACGTTATGGGTTCCCGAATAGCTGCTGGGCCCGGTAGGGTAAAGCAAATGTGATCATCGCGCAGCATGCGCAGCCCGCCAGGGTTACAGTCCGGCGGACTATGCTTTGACGGGCGTCGTGGACATCAGGGTCGGGCTTTATAAAACCAGGTTTTTAACGGCTCGGTTGCGATGGACTGGATCGTATACAGCGTGATTTAGGCGAGGTGACTTGCGGGAGATCATGTTTTTGCCCGGTTGTCCGTGAAATGCGGCGACGGCTCTGCTAAATCAGGGTGTGGCGGAGCGCAGAAGGGCGGTCCGGGTTGCCAGGGTGCCACGCTTCCCGCGCTGTAAGGGTTAGTCGATGAGCAGTACAGTCCAGTCGATCCTTGATCGCTACGGCAGCGACAGAACCCGCCTTCTCGATGTGCTCTGGGATGTGCAGGATCAGTTCGGCTATATCCCGGATGACGCGGTCCGCGAGCTGGCTGCCGGCATGAACACCACGCCGTTGGATATTCGCGAAACGGCTTCCTTCTACCATTTTTTTCGCAGTCGGCCAGGCGGCCGCTACACGCTTTACCTCAGCAATACCGCTATCGCAAAAATGCAGGGCCTGGGCGCGGTCAGCGATGCCCTGCAGGCCGAAACCGGCGCCCGCTTTGGCGGTGTGGACCCCAGCGGCACCTTTGCCCTCGAGCACACCAGTTGCATCGGCCTCAGTGACCAGGAACCGGCGATGCTGGTCGACAAGGTCGTCTTCACCCATCTGACGCCGGACAAGGTAGCGGACATCGTCGCTCGCCTGCGCCAGGGTGAAACGCCGGAGCAGATTGCCAATCCCGACAGCCTGCCAGCGCACCGGCTGGAATATGTGGATGCGCTGGTTGAAAGCAACGTCCACCAGTCTGGCCCCGTGTTTTTCGATGAGAGTTGCAGCGTCCGCCAGGTGCTGGAGCGCTGCCTTGCGCGTCACCCAGAGGAACTGATTCTTGTTGCTACCGAGTCCGGGTTGCGTGGTCGCGGCGGTGCCGGGTTCTCTGTTGGACTCAAGTGGCGACTGTGCCGGGAATCTGAATCCAGGACCCGCTATGTCATCTGCAACGCCGATGAGGGTGAGCCCGGTACCTTCAAGGATCGGGTGTTGCTCACCCGCAGCCCCTTGCAGGTCTTTGCCGGCATGATCATTGCCGCATACGCCACCGGCGCACAGGAAGGGATCGTCTACCTGAGGGCAGAGTATTTCTACCTGAAAGCCTATCTCGAAGCCCAGTTGCAGGCTCTGCGTGACGATGCTCTGCTCGGCCACAATATTCTCGGCCGCGGCATCGACTTTGATATTCGCATCCAGATGGGCGCCGGCGCCTATGTCTGCGGTGATGAATCGGCGTTGATCGAATCCTGCGAGGGCAAGCGTGGCACGCCCCGCCTGAAACCGCCTTTCCCGGTGTACGAGGGCTACCTTGGCAAGCCCACGGCAGTTTGCAACGTGGAAACCTTTGCGACGGTAACCCGGGTCATGGAGCTTGGCGCGCGCTGGTTTGAAGGCCTGGGTACCGAGGATTCCGCCGGCACCCGCCTGCTGAGTATTTCCGGGGATTGCGCCCGCCCCGGCATTTACGAAATCGAATGGGGGGTGACGCTTAACCAGGTGCTGGCGCTCGTAGGCGCCCGCAATGCCAGGGCTGTGCAGTTGAGCGGACCGTCCGGGGAGTGTGTTTCGGTAGAGCAGGATGGGCATCGCAGGTTCTGCTACAGCGACCTGTCCTGCAATGGCTCGATGATGGTCTTCAATCACAGCAGGGACCTGCTCGGCGTGGTGCGCGATTTCATGCAGTTCTTCGTCGATGAGTCCTGCGGAATCTGTACACCGTGCCGCTCAGGCAATGAAGACCTGCTGCGCAAGGTCGATCTCTTTATTGAAGGCAAGGCGCAGGCGTCGGACATCGAGGACCTGCGCAGCTGGGGCAAGATGATCCAGAGGACCAGTCGCTGCGGGCTTGGCGGCACCTCGCCAAAACCCATACTCACCACCCTGGGGAAGTTCCCCGAGCTGTACGCTGGCGCCGGTCAGGATATGGACGCAGGCCTGATACCGTCATTCGATCACGACCGCGCTTTCAGCGCCTACGACCGGGCGCACGCCGCACTGCAGAAGGAGCGCAGCTGATGGCCAAGCTGATGCTCGAAGGTAATACGGTCGAAGCAGAGGAGGGCGCCAACCTCGTAGAGGTGGCGGGAGAGAACGGCGTCTACATCCCCACCCTGTGCTACCTCAAGGGTGAGCCCTGCATCGGAACCTGCCGCGTCTGTTCGGTCAGGGTCAACGGCAATATAACGGCTGCCTGCTCCGTCGCGGTGAGCGACGGAATGGAGGTGCAGGTGAGCGAGCCAGAGGTCAGCGACATGCGCCGGGCGCTGGTAGAGGCCCTGTTCAGCGAGGGCAATCACAATTGCCCGAGCTGCGAAAAGAGCGGCCGCTGCGAGCTGCAGGCGGTCGGTTACGAAACCAGCATGGTGGTGTCGCGCTTTCCCTACCGCTACCCGCCGCGCGACCGCGATGTGGGTGCAAAGCGCCTCTGGCTGGAGCGGGACCGCTGCATTTTCTGCCAGCGCTGCGTAGAGCATATCCGCGACAGGAATTCGGGGCACAAGATCTTCAGCATCAACGGGCGCGGTTCTCGCGCCAGAATCGAGATCGATGTTGAGCTTGCCGACCGGATGCCCCCGGAGCAGGTCCGCGAGGCCATGGATATCTGCCCCGTTGGCTGCATCCTGGAAAAGCGCGTGGGTTTCGACGTGCCGATGGGCGAGCGCAAGTTCGAAGTGCAGACCCACCGCGAGCGCGCGATGGGAGTCAGTAGCGATGAGTGAGCGCGAGCCGGAAAGCGAATTTTCCCACGACCTGCCCCGCACCGCCCTGGATGAAAACACCAGGGAGGGGCGTAGCGACAAGATCAAGGTGTCGATGATCGGCCTCTGCGGATGCTGGGGGTGCTCACTGTCGCTGCTGGATGTGGATGAGCGCATTCTCGAGCTGCTGGACCGCATCACCATCCTGCGATCCTCCTTCACCGACATAAAGCGCATTCCCGAGCGTTGCACTATCGGCTTTATCGAAGGCGGCGTGGCGAATGAGGAGAACTTCGAGACGCTCCAGCACTTTCGGGAAAACTGCGACCTGCTGATATCAGTGGGTGCCTGCGCTATCTGGGGCGGTGTACCGGCAATGCGCAACGCCCGAACCGAGCTGGAAGACTGCTTGCGCGAGGCCTACGCCGACTCTGTAACGCGTCCGCAGGATGCGCCCTCGCTGGTGCCGCTGCACCAGGAAATTCCGCGTATTGCAGACCGCGTCTACGCCTGCCATGAGGTGGTCAAGATGGACTACTTCATTCCTGGCTGCCCGCCGGACGGTGACGCGATCTTTCGCGTGCTCAATGACCTGTTGAACGGTCGCCCGATCGATCTTCCGACATCCATCAACCGTTTCGACTGACGCGAGGCCGACGATGGGCAGAAAGCTGGTAATCGACCCCGTCACCCGGATCGAAGGGCACGGTAAGGTGGTTATCAATCTCGACAAAGACAACCGGGTGGCCGATGCCCGGCTTCATGTTGTCGAATTTCGCGGGTTTGAGAAATTTGTACAGGGGCACCCGTTCTGGGAGGCCCCCATGCTGCTGCAGCGGATTTGCGGGATCTGTTTCGTCAGCCACCACCTGGCCGGCGCCAAGACCCTGGATGACATGATCGGCGTGGGGTATAGCACTGGCGCCCGGATTACGCCCACGGCGGAGAAAGTGCGGCGGCTGGGGCACTACGCCCAGCAGCTTCAATCCCACGTCACAGCCTATTTCTATCTCGTTGTGCCGGAGATGATGCTCGGCATGGACGCGCCGCCGGAGAAGCGCAACATCCTTGGCTTGATCGAAGAAGACCCTGCACTCGTCAAACGCGTGGTGGCGCTGCGCAAGTGGGGCCAGGAACTGATTGCCGTACTGCTTGGTAAACGCATGCATGGCATCAACTCCGTGCCGGGTGGAGTCAATGACAATCTGAGTGCGGCAGAAAGGGACCGTTTCCTGAACGGGGACAGCGGGCTCCTGTCCATACGTGAAGTGTTGGAGTATGCCCAGGATGGCCTCAAGGTGTTCCGGGACTTCCATGAAAACCACCGGGAAGAGGTGGATGCCTTCGCAGATGTAGATGCGCTGAACATGTGCCTGGTGGATGAAGAGGGGAACGCGGATTACTACCACGGGCGGCTACGCGTAACCGACAGCCAGGGAGAGATCGTCCGCGAGTTCGACTACCACGACTATCTTGCGCACTTTGCCGAGGCCACCGAGGACTGGAGCTACATGAAGTTCCCCTACATCAGGGAACTTGGGCGCGAGCAGGGTTCGCTGCGTGTCGGCCCGCTGGCCCGCGTGAACAATACCGCGGCCTACGCCACACCCATGGCGCAGGAAGCGCTGGAGGAGTTCAAGGCCTACAGTGGCGGAAAACCCAATAACCGTGTTCTGCACACCATGTGGGCGCGGGCGATCGAGATCATCCACACGGCGGAACTCATCGAACAGCTACTCCATGACCCGGACCTGCAGGAGGAGTCGCTGGTGGTGGTACCTCCGGAGAGCGCCTGGACCGGCGAGGGTATCGGCGTGGTCGAAGCGCCGCGGGGAACCCTGCTTCATCACTACCGGGCCGACGAGGACGGTAGCATCACCTTTGCGAACCTGATCGTTGCGACAACCCAGAACAACGAGGTGCTGAACCGTACGGTGCATGCGGTATCTGAGCGCTACCTCTCAGGCAAGACGGAAATTACTGAAGGCATGATGAATGCCATTGAAGTGGGTATACGCGCCTACGACCCCTGTTTGAGCTGCGCAACTCACGCCCTGGGGCAGATGCCCCTGAAGGTGTCCATCGTGGACGCAGCCGGTCGGACGATCGATGAACGTGTGCGCTGAACCAGCCGGTATCCTGCTGCCATATTTCGACCGGGAGGACTGCCTGGT
>JAZBOY010000067.1:0-8119 GCA_036351375.1 Halieaceae bacterium | reverse complement strand
TTCGATGTCCTGCCCGCGGAAACCGTCGAAACCTCTACCGGCGCCCGCAGACTCGAAGCCGCCGCCGAAAATGGAGCTGAAGAAGTCGGAGAAGTCACCGCTGAAATGGTGCTCCGAACCTCCACTATGGGACTGCCATCCGGGTGGGGGCTCAAAACCTCGGCCGGTGCTTCCGTAACGGCGTAGTTCGTCGTACTCGGCCCGCCGCTCGTCATTACCCAGTACCTCCCAGGCCTCGGCGACTTCCTTGAAGCTCGCTTCGGCTTCTTCGCCCGGGTTCAGATCGGGGTGGTACTTGCGGGCAAGCCTGCGGTAGGCAGTCTTGATATCCGCCTTTTCCGCCTCCGGCTCGACACCGAGAATTTTGTAGTAGTCCTTGAATTCCATCGCTTCCTTCCAGGTGTTGTCGACAACTTCGGGCCAATACCGCGGTTCGAAGGCTATCCCCTGACACTGAGGCACCCATCCTATATGAATGCGACTACAGTAATTTGCAAGTAGTGGAGTCAGTGACCCACTGAGAAGCGCTTTTTCAGTTCGAAGCAGGCGAGGAACGTGCCTGCGGCGGATAGCGGCCACACCCAGTCCTGAGCCCGCAGCGCCTCGAAACCAAACCAGCTGCCCACCGGCCCGTGGCTGGTGATTGTGGCCACCACCGCAAAGGACAACACCAGGGACCCTAGCAGCGGCTTGTTAGCCCACACGTAGGAGCCAAATACCGTCGCCCCGGTACGGCGTGAGAGGATATTCACGTACTGGACCAGGATGATCCCAACAAAGGTTGCCGCCCGCGCAGTCGCAACGGAACCGCCCGTTTGCAGCACCATGTAAAAGCTGAAATAGCCGCCCAGGCCCATCAACACCCCCAGCCATGCCAGCTCCAGCAGGCGCGCGCGGTCAACGATGTGCGCTCCCGGCCTGCGCGGTGGGCGTTTCATCACCTCCGCCTCGGCAGGGTCGAGCGTAAGCGCCATCAGGGGCAGCATTTCACCGATCAGGTCGATAGAGAGGATCTGAACCGCAGTGATGGGGATAGGCAACCCCATGGCAGCACCCACAAAGCCGACGCAAACGCAGCTCAGCTCGCCGATGTTCGATGTAATGGACGAGAGGATCACGCTGCGGAGGTTCTGGTAGATTGTCCTGCCCTCCCGCACGGCGACCACGAGGGTGGTGAAGTCGTCGTCGGTCAACACGATCTCCGCCGCCTCCTTGGCGACATCCGACCCCTGGTGACCCATGGCCACGCCGATATCCGCCCGCTTCAAAGACAGCGTGTCATTGACCCCATCGCCGGTGACCGCGACGACCTCGCCCAGGGACTTGAGCATCTTCACAATGCGGAATTTTTCCTGGGGGGACACCCGGGACAATACGAGGGATTCAGCCGCCAGCGCCTGCTCCAGGTCCGCTTCCGACATGCCGCGCAGGTCCTCGCCGGTCAACACCGGCCCATCCGGCATGCCGATCTTCCTGGCGATGGCTTCCGCGGTGATCGGGCCGTCACCGGTCAACATCAGCACCCGAACATGGGCAGCACGTACCTCGGCCACCGCCTGGCGCACGCCTTCCCGGGGTGGGTCCAGCATTGCCACCAGGCCGGCGAATATGAAATCTCGTTCGGTATCCGCGCCGGGAAACTCCCGCTGGTCGGCCGGGAAGTCACGGTAGGCGAGGGCAATCACTCGCAGCGACTCAGCACTGTAGGCTTCCATCTGCCGAATAACGTCGACCCTGGCAGATTCGTCGAGCGGCACCACCTCGCCATCGCGAAACGCACCTGAGCAGGCCTCCAGAACTCTTGAGGTGGCGCCCTTCATGAAACCGATCACTTTGTCATTGTGGGAACGGATGATGGTCATCCGCTTGCGGCGGCCGTCGAAGGGCAGCTCTGCCAGCATGGGAAACTCCTCGAGCCGCTGATCGGGGTCGAGGCCTGCTTTCATGGCAAACGGCATGAAGGCTGCCTCGGTTGGGTCCCCCATGGCGTACCAGGTCGCGTGCTCGTCATCGGGCGGGTGGGTGCGGCCATTGCTGGCCAGCAGGCCGTGCTGGAAGAACTCCTTGACCCTCTCCAGTTCTCCCTGACGCACCGGTTGCGCCTGTTCGAGAATCTCCCCCTCGGGATCATAGCCCTGCCCGGTAATCTCGTAGCTGCGACCATCGGCCCAGGCCCGTACTATGGTCATCTGGTTGGCGGTGATGGTGCCGGTCTTGTCAGAGCAGATCACCGTGGTGCAACCCAGTGTCTCGACCGCTGACAGCCGCTTCACCACCGCGTTCTCCCGCGCCAGCCGAGCCACCCCCAGGGACAGGGCGACGGTGATCTGCGCCGGCAGGCCCTGGGGCACGCAGGCTGCCGCCACACCGATCGCGAACAGCGCACTGGCATTCACCAGGGCGCTCATATCAGCGAAGTCGTCGCCCCTCAGCAGTATGTTGACGGCGAACAGCACCAGCGCGATCACGCCGGCCATGCGGGTCAATACAACGGCCAGGGCATTGATCTCCTGCTGCAGCGGCGACAGGTCGCGTTCAATGCCCTGCCCGAGTTCGGCAATTTCGCCGATAGCGCTGGCCATGCCCGTGGCCAGCACGACGCCGGTGGCGCTACCGCGCGCGACCGTGGTGCCCATGAAGACGAGATTGTCCTGCTCTGAGAGGCCGGGCTTCCCTTCCATCAGGCGATCCGGCGACTTGTCCTGCGGCATCGATTCGCCGGTCAGCGTGAAATCGTTGGTGGCCAGTTCCTGGCACTCAAGCAGCCGCAGGTCTGCCGGTACCGCGCAGCCCTCTTCCAGGTAAACGATGTCGCCCGGCACCAGGAGCTCTGCGTCCAGCTCCAGCAGCTCGCCGGCGCGTAGCACCCGCGCCTGGCTCTTGACCATCAGCCTGAGCCGTTCCAGGAGCTGTTCAGCATGGTATTCCTGGTAAAGCCCGATAAAGCCGTTGACAAGAATGATCGCCAGCAGCACGACAGCACCGCGGGTGTCGCCCAGGTACCAGGCCAGGCCCGCGGCCACGAACAACACGACGATCAGCAGGTCGGTGAACTGCCGCAGCAACAGCCGATACCAGGGAGCACGCCCCTGCTCGCGCAGCAGATTGGCGCCAAACAATTCCCGCCTGCGATCGGCCTCGGCCGCGGTCAAACCCCGTTCGGCGTCGCTCTCCAGCTGATCGAGTACTGCCTCCGCAGAGAGTTGGTAGGGCGGGGCAGTAAGCGCGTAGCGCCCGTCCGCCGCTTCAGACTGCATCTGAGCCAGCATCTGACAGCTCAGCGCTGGCCGCGCTGCGCCCGGCGATCTTGCCGAAGCGCTGCAGCTTATCCTGCACCCGTCGCGAGTAGGTGACGAAATGCGACAGCACGCCCACGTCCTGCCGCCGCGGGTCACGCAGCAGCCGCAGCAGTTCGCGACTGACGGCGTCAATAATGCTGCGCAGCTCCACCGATGCGTCATGGGTCTCCGGACGCTGGCCCTCAGACAGTGCACGGTAGGTCTTGTCGAATAGCGTCAGCGTGCGGCTGGATATTTCCCTGACCATCAACATGACGTCGCTGCGCAACTCAATGAACTGCTTGTCCATGGTCACCTTGGTGTTGAAGAGATCCTCGATGGAATCCTCGATCTGGAAAAGGTAGTCATAGCGGGTGAACAGGTTCATGAGCTGGCGCGACTCCTCTTCGTCCGCCGTACTGACCAGGAAGTGGGAGAAGGTCGCCTGCACGTCGCGCTCCAGGTAGGCGATATATTCGATTCTTCGTTCGGCAGCCTCCTGCACGCTGCGGTAGTTGGACTCGATACCCAGCGTCACCAGGTTGTAGTTTTCCTGCAGGAAGGCCAGCAGCTGCAGCAGGTTGTCTTCCAACCGCTGGAACTGCTCTGGAAACGGAACGTCCGGGCTGTAGCTGGGGAAATCGATGCGCTCAAAATCCATCTTGCCCTCCCCAATCACGGACTCTACCAGTCGTGTAAACGGAACAATGAGGGCAAGGAAGACCAGGCAGGAGGCCACGTTGAAGATCATGTGGATATTGGCCAGGGCGATCGCCGGGTCAGCGCCGAGTCGATGCAGATCTTTTCCAAACAGCAGGAAAACCGGCAGGAAGAGTGCGACACCGCCGACGTTGAACAGGAAGTGGCACAGCGCCGTTTTCTTGGCAGCCAGGTCCATGTTGAACATGGCCAGCAGGGCGGTCGCCGTGGTGCCGATGTTGGCACCCATGATCAATGGCACCGCGTTCTCCAGGCTCAGCAGGCCCTGCTGGGCAAAAATGATTGCCAGCCCGGTGGTGACCGAGCTCGATTGCAGCAGCGCAGTAAACAGACAACCCGCCAGTACCGCCAGCAGCGGGTTCTGGGGCTGGACCAGGAAGGCCACAAGGGCTTCCGACTCTTGCAGCGGGCTGAGCGAGGAGGCAATCAGGTTAAGGCTGAAGAACACGAAGCCGATATAGAAAATCGGCTTGCCTAACAGGCTCCAGCGCGAGCGCGTCAGCGACATGAAAAAGCCGAGGATGATCAGCAGCGGCGCAAACTCGGTGAGCTTGAACGCCACCAGCTGCGCGGTCACCGTGGTACCCACATTGGAGCCGAAGATAATGCCCACGCTGCTCTTGAAAGACAGCACGCCGGCGTTTACCAGGCTAATGGTGATCACCGAGGTGGCGGAGCTCGATTGGATAATGGCCGTCACCAGGGCGCCGAGCAGCACACCAAACACCGGCAGGCGCGTGGCCCTCGCCAGCAGGCGCCGGAACCGGTCGCCGGTAACGCGTTCGATCTCGGCCGAGAAGTGCTCGAGGCCGAAGATAAACAGCACAATGGCAGTCAGCCCACCGATCAGTAGCTGAAGTTGTTCCAAAATACCTCCGACCAGGTGGTGAACGGCCTCTTCAGTCTATCTTAGAGCTCGAAACCCCGGCGAGAATTGACGTAACTCAAGGACTCACGGCAGACGCCAGCCGACCATTGACAGTGAGTGGCATGCTCTGGGTTTGCCGGGGCCAGAGGGTTCGGGCATGCTTCCCGGACAAGACATTCCGACCAGGGCAGGTCAGCTTGGAATGATTGAGCTTATTTTACAGTTCTTTCTGCTTGCGGTGCTCTTCGTGGCATCAGCCTTTTTTTCAGGCTCGGAAACGGCCCTGTTTTCCCTGTCACGCCTTGACCTGCGCCGCATTCGCCGCGAACGGAACCCCCAGTCCGACACCCTCCACGAATTGCTGGACCAGCCGCGACGACTGATTATCTCGGTGCTGTGTGGCAACCAGGCGGTCAACGTGGCAGCCACTGCTGTGCTGACCGCGGCACTGGTGACAATCTACGGCGTAGAGAAGGCAGCGTGGATCAGTACCGTGGTGATGGTGCCGCTGCTGCTCCTGTTCAGTGAGGCCACGCCCAAGACCATTGCGATCTCCAATCCGATCCGGGTGAGCACAAAGATCGTCGCCCGGCCCATGCATTTCTGGGTGCACCTGATCGCGCCGGTAGCTTCTATCGTGCGGCGGGTATCCGACCGCATCACCACGCGCATCGTCGGCGAGGAAACGGCGCCGGACAATATCCTGCAGGTCGACGAATTTCGCTCCCTGCTGGACGAAGGGGTGGTCTCCGGCGATCTCACCGCGACAGAACGGGCACTGATTCACAACCTGTTGCAGGCCGGCAGCACCGAGATTATCGAGGTGATGGTGCCGCGCACACGTGTGAACTGGATCAACGGTGACGCGTCCATGACGGAAATTCGCGAGGCCTTTATGCGCTTCCGGCACCAGCGCGTACCGGTTTACCGCAAGCACCGGGATAACGTGATTGGCTTCCTGTGCGCGGAGGATATGCTGCAAACGCTGCTCGAGGATATCGATCCCGACAGCCTGAAGCTCGAAGACCTGCTGCGACCGGTGCCAATGGTGCCCAGCACCAAGAAGGTCGATGAAATGTTCGACTACTTTCAGACCCACGATCTGCAGGCAGTCATCGTCCTCAACGAGTTTGGCGGCGTCGACGGCCTGTTGACGATCAATGACGTGCTGACCTGCATCTTTGGTCAGCCGCCTACCGACATCGAGCAATCCCCCGTCGACTACGATCCCGCAAGTGATACCTACGAGCTGCCCGGGGACATGAAGCTGATCGACGTCAACCAGCTGACCAACCTCGCCCTGCAGGATACCCGAATGACCACCATCGGTGGCCTCATCCTCAGGCAGCTGGATCGGCTGCCGGTCGCCGGCGACCTGGTGTCCATCAATGGTATTCAGATGGAAGTGCTGGAGATGGATGGTTACCGGGTTGCAAAGGCCCGCCTGCATCGCAATCCAGAAAAGGGGCGATCAGCGTCATGACCACCCTGTTCATGCTCCTGGGCCTGGTGCTGCTCTTGCTGCTGCAGGGATTCTTTTCCGGTTCCGAGATCGCCCTGGTCAACTGCGATCGAAACAAGCTGCGATTCCTCGCCAAGCAGGGTGACGCCGGTGCCAAACTGGCGCTGCGACTGCTGGAAAACCCGGAAGTGGTACTGAGCACCACCCTGGTGGGTACCAACATCTCGCTGGTGATGCTAACGTCCATCGCCACCACGACGCTGATAGCCGCAGTGGGCGAGCGCGGTGACGTCTTTGCCACTATTCTGCTGATCCCGTTGACGCTGGTGCTGGGAGAGGTCGTACCGAAGAGTGTCTTCCAGCAGCGAGCCAGTGAGCTGACCCCCAGGATCGTCTATCCGCTGTATGCCTTCTCACTGTTGTTTTTTCCGGTGGTGTTCGTCTTCTCCCGCATTGCCCGCCTGGCCGCCCGCCTGTTTGGCCGCGGCGACCCGGGCGCAGGAATCTTCACCATGCGCTCGCAGCTGCGCGCGATCCTTGACGCTGCAGAAGGCGGAGCCAATGTCGACGTGTTCGACCGTACCCGTATCCGCAACGTGGTGCGCTTCGGCGAGTTCATGGCCGGAGATGTGATGTTGCCTGCCGCAGAAATGACGGCTATCGATGCCGACGCAGGTCTGCAGAAACTGTTCCAGCTGTCGCGCCGCACCGGGGACCTGATCGTGCCCGTGTACGAGGGCGAGCGCAGCCAGATCATTGGCATCATCTCACTGTCGGTGTGGGAGATGACCCACCTGCGCGGTTCGGAACAGGCGCTTGGAGACTTCGTCAAGCCGGCGCTTTTTGTGCCCTCTCAGCAGCCACTTGTAGAACTACTTCCGATTCTGCGCAGCAGGGAGGACCAGAGCGCGATCGTCGTTGACGAGTACGGCTCCGCCGTCGGCCTGGTGAACGTGGACCAGATCATCGAAACGATTGTGGGCCAGGTAAACGCTGGCGCCAGCTTTCAGAAGCGTGAGGATGCGGAGGGCCCAAATTACGAGGCCCTCGGCGAGGGACACTATCTGCTCAACGCCCGCCTTCCGGTAGCAGAAGTCAATGAGCTGTTGGGTACCAGTCTATTCCTCAGCGAGGCCAGGACCATCGGTGGATTGCTGGTTGCCAGGCTTCGGCATGTACCGACCGTGGGGGAATGCCTGACCATGAGCGGCTACAAGTTTACCGTTGTCGAGGTCGGTGATCGCGCCATCACCACGCTGCGCGCCGAGCCCTCGGCTTGAACCTGGCCCGGCGATTCCCCGCTGCAGTTCCGGCAGGCTGGCTGTCCGATCGCAGCACCTACTCTTTTAAAGCGGGAGCATCCGCATGTACGACACCCTGACCTGGGTAGGCATCCTGTTCTGCGTAAGCCAGAGTGCCATGTTCTCTGGCAGCAACCTCGCGTTCTACCGGCTCAGCCGGCTGCGGCTGGAGGTAGAGGCCAAGCGCGACGAGCGCGCCAGTCGGGTGCTGAGGCTGCGACAGGACTCCAACTTCCTGCTTGCCACCATTCTCTGGGGCAACGTGGCCATCAACGTATTGCTGGCCCTGCTGGCCAATTCGGTGATGGTGGGAATCGCAGCTTTCCTGTTTTCCACCTTTATCATCACCTGGTTCGGGGAAATCATGCCGCAAGCCTATTTCTCCCGTCACCCGCTGCGCACGGCCGCGCTGCTGGCACCGGTCATTCGCTTCTACCAGTTTGTGCTGTTTCCGGTGGCGCGACCGACATCGAAATTCCTGGACTGGTGG
>JAZBOY010000066.1:0-2406 GCA_036351375.1 Halieaceae bacterium | reverse complement strand
CATGGTGTTTCCTCCATAAGCCCCGGCTCCATCGGCGCGTGCTGTTGGTCGGGCATCATTCCTTGACGGGGCCGCCGTTGTGGCCCGGCCAGCGGCTGCCGGAAATATTGTCGACGTGTGGCCAGAAGGCTTCAGGGTCCAGCGGGTCGGACAGGCAGATCTCGCGACTCAGGTACTCGGGCCACCACAGGTGCGCCGATACCTGCTCGCGCATCGGCAGGTGCGAGGCGATGGGGTCCCAGGGGCTTTCGCGCAAGGTGAGGGTGCCGTTCAGTGCAACCCGGTGGCCGGGCCCGTACTTGCCCTTGACGTGCACCACGTGCGGCGGGAAATCGTAGCCCTTGCCGCCGCCCACCTGCCGCGAGACCTTCACCCACCATTCGTTACGCTCCAGGCCCTCCGCGGGCAGCGGGTCCTCGGCCCCCATGCGGCCCTCGAATTCCACAAAGGTGTAGCGCTGGTGGCTGCAGCGTGCGGAGACCTTGTCGCCCAGGCGGAAGTACTCGGTCTCACAGGGAAATTTCGGCTGTCCATTGGTCGCGTAGCTGATGAAGATGGCCGACTCCTGGCTGATGCCGTAGCCCAGGGCCCATTCTCCCGCGACGCCCTTGAAGTCGGCATCCACTGTCATGAGAATGCCGTACTCGGGCTCGCTATTGACCGGCAGGTTATAGATAGTGAGGTTCACCTGCCCGCTGTCGGCGGCCTCGATGCCGGGTGGAAGCAGCGCGGCCACCTTGTCCGGCTCTGTGCGGTAGACGATTTTCAGCATCGGCCACTGGCTGATCTCGCCGGGGCTGATCGAGGGCTCCTGGGTCGGGTCGGACATGTGCTGGCTTCTCCTTATCTGTGTTCCACTGTTGCTGCACGGCTGGCAAGTGTTCAGGCCAACACCGAAAAACTACACGCCTGCCCGGCGGAGAAAAACGGTGTCGTCGTGTCCAGTCTGTTTCCTGAGCGAAAACAGTGCCGTTACCTGGCGGCGGGTGTACTCCTGTCTACCGGGTCATAAAAAATTGCCGAGCTGATAGCGCGCTCCTGCAGGCTGGTGGGCGAAGGCGCCTCGACTTGTAAGCGCTGGGCGTCGTAGGTCGACCAGCGGGGGGTGGGAATCTCGATGGCCCGTGCGTAGTAGAAGGCCTGCTGCGCGGGGTCGAAGTCCGGGTCTTGCCACAACACCCGCAAGGTCGGCGCGCCGATGCTGTTGGTATAGGTTGCCGCGGCCACGTCCACGGTATTCCCCACCGGCGCCACGCTGCCGTCTGCGTGTCGGCGTCCCGCGTCGGACAGGGCAATGTCGTAGATGCGCTCCTGCGACTGGCCGTCGGCGTCTACCCAGCCCTTGATGATCTGCAGCCGGTCCAGGTGGGCGCCCACGGGGTCCTTCTCGGCCCATACCGCAAAACGTGGCGCGTCAACGGTGCTGCGGGCTGCACTCGCCGTCAACACGCCGCCCATGGGCACTCCCTGTGCATAGGCCAGATCCAGTAGCGCCGGGTCGTCCATCAGCGTCGGCGCAAAGTCGAAGCTGCCGAAGAAGCGCAGGCGAATGCGTGGCCCCGAGGTGGCATAGGTTTCCCGTCGTTCCAGCGCCTCAAAGATGGCCTCACGGGTATTGGCCTGTGCCCACACGGCGGCGAGACCGGCCGCCCCCCAGCGGCGGGAACGCTGCATGGACTCGGGCAGCACCGAGGTCAGCCCCAGTCGGATAGCGGCCGTGCCGTCCATCAGCGGCAGCTTGCCGTGATGGTTGTCCTCTTCCACGGAGCTGCTGGCATTGTGACTGTCACTGCTGCCGATCACGCCGAACCGGTAGGGGTTGAAGCCCTCGGTATGTGACATTTCCAATCCGGTGCGCAGCGCATCCCTTGCGTAGCTCCCCCGGGGTTTGCTGTCATCGCCTTTGGCGCTGAGCATCGTGGTCATCAGCTCGAAGTCGGCGAACTCATCCTGTGGCGACAGCAGCGGGTGGGTTTCCGAGGTGCCCTTGATCTGCAGGATTTCACTGACCGGCTCGTTGCGGTTGCGCTGGTTGGCGTAGTCTGCCGTCATGGGGCTGCCGTCGTACTGCACCTGGTCATACATCAGGCCATTGGAGACATTGCCGTTGTGGGGGATCGCCAGCATCTCCATGCCCACGGCGCGCTGCGCGTCCAGCGCGTCCCAGAGATCCTCGGGGTTTTCCGAATCCAGCGAGCTGAAGGGAAATTCCGGCACGTTCGCGTCTTTGTAGATCACGTTCCTGTGCAGGTTCTGGTCGGCAGGCATGGAGCTCCACTCATAGCCCACGAAGGTGGTGAATACGCCCGGCTGGTAGTGTGACTCGGCGCTCTCGATCATGGTCTGCCAGGCATCCAGCCCGATGGCCCAGGCTTCCTCGGATTCCGAGAAGCGCTGCAGGCCCTT
>JAZBOY010000065.1:0-4334 GCA_036351375.1 Halieaceae bacterium | reverse complement strand
TCGAGAAAATCCCAGCTACGACGACTACCTGAAACAGTGGGCGGCACTGTATGAGGATGTGAACTATGACGAGGGTCTGGCGGGCTACTTCCTGAAGAAGAGTCATGTCTGGGCAGAACGCCCCTGGGGACCCGACACGCATTTCTCGCGCGTACTCGAAGTCGGTGCCGGCACGGGCGTCCATATCGATCATGTCAGGCATTCTTTCGACAGCTATACCATGACCGACCTTAACCCGCCGCTGATGGACCAGATTGCGACCGCCGGCACAGGGAACGGCGGCCAGGTCGTCACCGAGGTGCAGGATGCCACCCGGCTCAGCTACGAGGACGATTCCTTTGACCGACTGATCGCAGCCCACGTTCTCGAGCATCTGCCAAAGCCTCACGAGGTACTGCAGGAGTGGACTCGCGTGCTCAAGCCGGGCGGGGTGCTAACACTGGTACTCCCCTGCGACCCTGGCGTAGCGTGGCGGCTCGGCCGCTATGCGGTTGCGAGGAAGAAGGTTATCGAGGCCGGACTCGACTACGACTACTGGATGGCCCGGGAGCACATCAATGCCATTAACAATCTGGTTGCCTTTGTCCGGCACTTCTTCCCGAGGGTGGAAGAACAATGGCTGCCCTTTCGCGTGCCTTCAATGGACCTCAATCTTTTCTACATCACGCATATCGAGATATAGCCCACTGCCATGACCATCGGTCAATTCCTGCTGTGCCTGTCCTGCGTCTGCGCCATATCGGTGGGCCAACTGCTGTTCAAGAAAGCCGGCCTGCAACTGGCAGCGGAGAACTCCTGGATCAACGCCTCCTTCCTGATCACGGTTGGTGTGGCTGCTATTGTCTACGGACTCGCGACCTTGCTGTGGATATACCTGCTGAAGGATATCCCGCTGAACAGGGCCTACATGACCTTTACCCTGAGTTTCGTGCTGGTGCCGATGGCCAGTGCGTACATCTACGGCGAGAGGTTGAGTATTGGCTATTTCGCCGGCACGGCGCTTATCTTGTTAGGACTCTTCGTCATTTTCCAGAGCGACAGCCCTATACGATGACAACGCGCATCAGCTCATGCTAGCGGCGAGCACAATTCTGTCGTTCCTCGGTATCGCGCTCTACGCTTTATCGCTGTATGGCTGGGGCGTCTTGGCGCTGCGCGTGACTGGCAGGGCCTGGGGGGAATATCCCGCTGCCTACACGACCGCGCTCGGCGTCGCGGCCCTGATCTGCCTGGGCGGTGTGCTCAACATGGCAGGTGTCGCATACGCCAGCGTCCTCCTTGCAATCCTGACAGTGGGATGGGTAGTCGGTTTTTACGTGGTCGCATCTTCCGTTCACAGCGCTGGAGCAGAAGGCGGCTTTGTGAAGCGGGCGACACACAGCTTGGGCCAGCGCTCCTGGGAGGCACTTTCCTTGCTGTTGATTGGTGTTGTGACTGTTTTTCTTGTCGCGACCCTGCTGCCTTCCGCCAACTTCAATTTTCACGACGATTACCACACCTACTTTCCGCGCATCACATCCATGCTGGAAACAGGCACGCTGGGCAGCAATCCTTTCGGTCTTATCGGCGTTGACAGCCTAGGTGCGCAACAGTTCATGCAGTCGCTTATCGTCAGCGTGGCAGGTTTCAAGTACGTAAACGGCTTTGACGCTGTGCTGGGCGTCATCCTGTCCTGTGCCCTGGTGATTCAACTGGCAAGGCAAGTCGGTGCCCATTGGATTCTCGGCCTGTCCGGGGCGATGGTTGTTGTGCTCCTCAACACCCAGCAGGTCAATATATCCTCGGTGTACTCGACAACACTGCTGGCGATTGCGTTCGCTTCAAGTGCCGCCTATGCCGCTCGCGAGTCGGCGGACACCATCGCCGAAAGGGTGCTGCAGGTCTTTCCCCTGCTGCTGGTATGCTCAGCATTGATCGCCCTCAAACTGATCTCCGCGATCTTTGCGTCGCTGCTGTTTATGCTTTTCATCCTGACGTCAGATTCGACTGACAAGGACACTCTCGCGCAGCGCCTGCGGCTTTTCATTGCGGCTGGCGCGAGCCTCACGCTACTGACCGCCCCCTGGTTCCTCGTTCACAGGACAAACTACTGGCAGGCATTGAAGCTGCAGTTCGATGCAGACCAGTCAGCGGCCGCAGGCAGTGCTGACGGCGCTTCGAATCTCGACCTGCTTTCCTTCGAGCAGCTTTTTTCAGGGCAGGAATTGTTCTGGGGCGGGACCTATTTTGGCTACAACGCTCTCTTCGTACTGCTGGGCGCCGTTTTCGTCTTCCTGCTGGCGAGGTCCGCCCTGGGACAACTTTCCCGGGAGCACCGTGTCGCCCTCGCGCTTGCCGGCGCCACGGTGATCGCCTATGCGCTAGGGTTGCTGCTATTTGAACCGAGCATGGCGCTGCGGTACTCGGCGCCCTTCCTGGTCGCTGCGGTTGCCGCCACGCCGGTCCTGCTGTTTACGAGGGCGCCGGCAGATGACGTAGAGTTAGCCGAAGCGCCGCGGCCGAATCGGCCAGGCTGGGCGTCCATTGCCTGTATTGCCGCCCTGCAGTCGCTCCTGCTGTACTCTTTTTCAGATTCGTTTACTCGACGCGTCGATGTCACAAAGCAGAATGCCTCTCCGGTCATGTTTCCATTGAATGACGCGTACAGGCAGTACATGGATATCACGCTGTCACCGCGACGCGCTACCGGCTATGCAAAAATGCAGGAGCTCTGCACGCCAGGAACCGGCGTATTTGCATGGATCTCCACCCCCTTCCTCCTGGACTACCAGCGCAATGACATCAGCAACTTTGCAGACCCGGCAGTGCTGACTCCGTGGTTCAACCTTCCTACCACGGGTGACACCGCAGTCTTCCGCGATGCCCTGCTGGAGCTGGGTATTGAGTGCATCATCATGGAATACCAGGGTTTTGGAATGAAGCCGGTTCGCAATCACCAGCGCGCGTCCAAGTCCAATATCGAGATACATCGCAACCTGGCGCAGGAGGTGCTGGCATTGCGCAGTGCTCTGGAAGCGTTGGGCAACGTTGCTGAAATCAAGTATCACAAGGACGGGCTGGTCATCATGGACATATCCAGGCCGACGGAGAGCTAGCGGCCAAACGCTTCACTTACATTGGTCACAGGGCGCCTGCTTCTGGCGACCTAAACCAGTATCACAATCCGGTCATTGCGCGCGGCGAAAAACAAGGTACTTGCTCAAAAGGAATGTCACAGAAAAGGAGACCATCGCCGCAAGCCCCAGCCGCAGCGGTGCATTGAGCCCGGAACCCGGCAGGAGCGGGCCGAGCATGCCCAGCGCCAGCAGGCGCACGCCGAGCGAGACCAGCACCACGACGGAAAAGGCAAGAAATCGCGCCGCCGATACTCGGGATTGGCCATCGCCGAATGTCCAGAGTTGATGTCCCAGGTAGTTTGCCAGGGTCGCGACTGAGAAGCCCGCGACTGCCGCAACGCTGTCAGTCATATTTGCCAGCGCTATCAATGCCCAGGCCACGGCGATATCAATGACCAGCCCCGCCAGTGAAACCAGGAAGAAGCGCAGTGCTTCGCGTTGCCGTTGGCTAAATCGCCCAGATAGCATGAAAGCGACTCAGAAGAGCACGGGGCTCAGGGGTGGTAACGTCTGAGAACCGTTGAAAACAGCGTTTTCAGCAGCTCGAAGTTACCGGAGAACGCGCTGATCTTGGTGGGCACCGCTCCATCGTCAGGGTAGGCGCGAACCGTTGGAATCTCCGTCACCTGCAGTCCCAGCTGAGAGGCTCTGACGGTCAGGTAGGCCAGCAGTTCATAGCTCATGAACACGGAACGAAACGGTTGCACCTCGGGGTGTAGCAGGTAACGAGCCGAGTAGGCGCGATATCCCTGGGTGGTATCGGTGAACCACTTTCCCGCCGCCAGGCTCAGCAGCGGTGAGTGGATACAGCGCACGGCAATGGAGCGCGAAAGCGGCGTATTGATGCCCTGCCCGCCCCGGCGGAATCTTGATGCCTGGGCATAGTCAACGCCCTGCTCCAGGGCTTCAATAAAAAGCGGCAGGGTTTCCACGCCGTCCTTGCCGTTGCCGTCGATGGTAATGATGCCCTCATAGCCGGCTTCCAGTCCCCAGGCGTAGGCCATGCGAAGCTGCGCGGACAGCTTGCCCGCGCCGCGCTTCACCAGAAGGGCACAGATACCGAGCGAATCCAGCAGCTCTGGGGCGGTGGACCCATCCGTGGAACCGCCATCGGCGATGATCACGTCCACCAGGTCCATCTGGCCGAGGCTCGCCATCTGCGCGAGCTGCTGTTCCAGTCTTTTCCCCTCGTTGATGACGGGAATAACGAGGCAATAT
>JAZBOY010000064.1:0-6949 GCA_036351375.1 Halieaceae bacterium | reverse complement strand
GCAGAGCTCGCCAACAGTGATGCCTTCGCGTCCTGCCAGGTGCGCAAGGTGTTCCAGAACGTCTGCCTGCGGGAACCGATGGACACCGCGGGTGAACGCGCCGCGATAGATGGCTTTATCTCCAGCTTCAATAACTCACACAGCGTCAAGCAGGTATTCGCCGAAGTGGCGGGTTACTGCTCGGCGGGCCTGTAGGGGGTTTGCGCATGAGCCAGTGGAGATCAGCCGTGGATATGAGCAACACCCGGAAGACCTGTTTTGCAGCGCTTGCGCTGGCCGTCCTGCTGTCGGCCTGTAGTGGCGGTTCCGGCGGCGGCGCGAGCAATCGTGAAGTCGACCTGACGGCGGACCTGGGCAGCGCCCAGTTTGTCTATGCGGGGCCGCCACCGGCCTCCGATGAGATCCAGAACTTCAAGCGCGAGTTCTACGACCCGCTGGCCGGCAACGACCGCTGCGGCCAGTGCCATACGCCCGGCGGCTCGGCGGGCACCGCGTTTGTCGACCAGACCGATGTGAACAACGCGTGGCAGGTCGCCAAGGTGGTTGTTAACTTTGATGACCCCGCCGCCTCACCCGCAGTACTGCGCGTGGCCAATGGCCACAACTGCTGGCTGGGTTCCGATCAGACCGCCACCTGCGCCACAACGCTCACTGGCTACGTTGAGCGTTGGGCCAGTGGCGTGTCGCAGACCGAGAGCGAGGTGCGGCTGATCCCGCGCCGTCCCGTGGACCCCTCCGGTACGCGCGTGCTGCCGCCGTCGGCGGACGAGCTCGACGCGCTGGGCCTGAGCGTAGAGTCCGGCACCGAGATTGTCGGCCTGCTGCGCACCTACTGCAGTGAGTGCCACGCTGAAGACGCGGCTTTCCCGCAGTCGCCCTACTTTGCCAGTGCGGACCGTGATTCAGCCTACGATGCCCTGCGCACCGTGATCGACCTCGCCGATCCTGGCGTGTCGCGTATCGTGCGAAGGCTCGACCCCGAGCAGCACAACTGCTGGAGCAACAACTGCGGCAGCGACGCGCAGGAGCTGGAAGACGCCGTGGCACGCATTGCAGCGGTTGTGCCGGTGACCGAGGTCGACCCGGCGCTGGTGATCAGCAAGGCACAGATTCTTGAGGCCGACGGCATCATCGCCAACAGTGGTGGCCGCTTCGAAAGCAACCTGGTGGCCAAGTGGGAGTTCCGCGAGGGCCAGGGTACGACGACGGCCGACACCAGCGGCGTGCTGCCCGAAATTCCCCTCGGCCTGTCCGGCGACTACAGCTGGATGGCCAGCTGGGGCGTGCGTTTTGTGAACGGCAAGGCCCAGGGCAGTGTGTCCGGCAGCAGCAAGCTCTACCAGCTGCTCACCGGCACCGGTGAATACACCATCGAAGCCTGGGTGGCCCCTGATAATGTGGCGCAGGAAAACGCCTGGATCGTCGGCTATGCCGGCGGCCCGACCACGCGCAACTTCCTGGTCTCGCAGATGATGTACAACTACGAGGCCTACAACCGCAGCACGGTCACTGAGGACAACAACGCCGGCGAGCCGGTGGTGTCCACTGAGGACGACGACGAGATCGCCCAGGCCACCCTGCAGCACGTGGTAGTGACCTACGACGCGGTGGAAGGCCGCCGCATATTCGTCAACGGCATGGATACCGGCGCCTTTGATGAGGCCGGCGGTGGCCTGCTCACCAACTGGAGCGAAGTATTCGCACTGGTGCTGGGCAACGACACCAGCAACACCCAGCCCTGGGCGGGCGCCATCCGTATGGTGGCTATCCACAATGCGGTGCTGACGCCGGAGCAAATCCAGCAGAACTTCGATGTAGGCGTCGGCCAGAAGTATTACCTGATGTTCAGCGTCAGCGAGCTGATCGAGGATTCCGAGGGCGCGGGCCCCGGCGACGAGGGCGCCTGTTACCGCGTCGATGATGACGGCAACCGCAGCAACTACTGCTACGTGGTCTTCCAGGTCAGCCAGTTTGATGACGCGAGCTACCTGTTTGAGGAGCCTTTCTTCGCCAATATCAATCCCGCCGGCGGCAGTGTCGATTTTGATGTGCAGGGCATTCGCATCGGGGTGAACGGCAAACTCACGGCAGTGGGCCAGGCGTTCACCAATGTCTCCGCGCAGGCGACTTCGGCGCTCGGCCAGTTCAGCGACCCGCTGGCAGGGGTCGGCACGATCATCCCGCTGGAGAACGGCGCCGACCAGGATATTTTCTTCCTGGCCTTTGATTCCGCCGAGGGCCAGACCTCGCCGGTAGATGACGGGGCCCGCCGGCCGTTCCGCTACACCCTGGCTGGTGAAGTGTCTTCCGATATCGGTGTGCGCACCTTCGATGAGATCAATGCCAGCTTCTCGCGCATCACTGGCGTCTCCACGGCCAGTCCGACACCCAGCGCGGTGACCGGCAAGACCGTGTCAGAGACCTTTGCGGATGTACGGCGCGGGTTGCCCGCCAACGCCGATTTCCTGGGCTTCAGCTCGGCACACCAGATGTCTGCGACCCAGCTGGCCTCGGCCTACTGCGATGCGCTGGTGCAGAGTTCAAGCCTCAGCGACGCGATGTTCCCGGCGTTCAACTTCAATGCGCCGGTGGACGACCCGAGCCACGACTGGCGCGATGCGGTGGCGGCACCACTGGTGGACCGCGCCATCAACACCGGGCTGCTGGAAGACAGCATCCGTGGCTCGATTCTCGACGAACTGGTGCTGCTGGTCACCGATGACCGGGACCTGAAGCCCTACGCGCTGATCGACGGCGAGTGGGTGCCGGACCCCGACCCCGCCGTGCACAACAAGCGCGACGGATTGATGTTTTGCCTGAACGATGCCCCGTGCCCGGCGTCGCGCACCGCGGACGTGGTCAAGGCCGTCTGCACCACGGTGCTGGGCAGCGCCGTGGTCATGGCGCAGTAAGGGTCGGGACCGAAGGGCAAGGAATTTACAGGAGATGATCATGCGCAGGCGCAAACCCATTCACATCGGTGTCGACGAGCCGCTGCGGCAGCCACACCACCGGCGGCCGATGAATCGCCGGGAATTTATTTCCCAGGGCTTCCGCGCCGGCTGTGCGGGTTTGCTGGGAACTTCCCTGTACAGCCTGCTCGGCCCGCGCGCGCATGCGATCTCTCCTGACCTGCTGGACCCGGCCTTCACCAACTATTCGAGCTGCGACCTCGGCAAGGTGGCGGGCCGCAAGATTCCCTTCATCTGTTTCGACCTGGCCGGCGGCGCCAACTTTGCCGGCGGCAACGTTATCGTCGGTGGCCCCGGCGGCCAGCGCGATGCGCTCAGCACCGCCGGTTACGCCAAGCTGGGCCTGCCGCCGGATATCCTGCCGTTCAACGCCAATGCCGCCACACTCAGCGGTGATTTCACCGATGACTCCCTGGGGCTGCTGTTCCACAGTGAGAGCGCGATGTTGCGCGGCATTCTCGAGAAAGCGAGCGCGGTGTCCGGTTTCTGTAACGGGGCGGTGATCCCCGGTCGCTCCGAGAACGACACCGGCAACAACCCGCATAACCCCATGTACGGTATTTACCGGGCCGGCCTGCGCGGCCAGATCCTGCAGCTGATCGGCTCCGAGAACTCCATGTCCGGCGGCAACAGCCTGGCGCCGGCCATGCTGATCGATCCGGAGCTGCAGCCCACCAAGATCGACCGTCCCTCCGACGCCAGCGGCCTGGTGGACGTGGGTGACCTGAAGTTCCTGCTGGAAGACACCGAAGACATCGTCTCCGTGCTGGAATCCATGAAGCGCATTACCGACTTCAAGATGGACCTGGTGAATACGCGCATCAGCAACCCCAGCGATGAAGACCAGCGCCTGAAGGATCGCTTCAGCTGCGAATACCTGCGCAGTGCTGACACCCTGGAGAACTTCTCCAACCCGGACGCGCTCAACCCCGAGCAGGATCCGGAAATTGTCGGTGAGGGTGGCATCTTCACGGCCCAGGAGTTCGACGACGACCGTGAGTTCCAGAAGACCGCCTCGGTCATGAAGCTGGTGATCGACGGTATCGCCGGCTGCGGCACCGTGGAAATGGGCGGCTACGACTATCACGGCAACTCGCGTAACAGCACCGATGCCCGCGACCTGCGCGCCGGTCGTTGTATCGGCGCCTGCCTCGAGTACGCCCGCCGCAAGCAGACGCCGCTGATGCTGTACGTGTTCAGCGACGGCTCACTGTCCAGCAACGGCAGCTCCGAGATCGTCAACGGCGTGGAAAAGTTCATGTGGTCCAGCGACAACTCGTCCACCGCCTGTTCCTTCTTCCTGGTCTACGACCCGGGAGGCATGCCGCAGCTATTGGACGACGGCCTCAGTGACCCGCTCGTGCACCAGCAGATCGGCTGGATGCGGCCCGATGCCTCAGTGGAAACGCTGTCCACGCCGGCGGCCAATAATGTGAATCTCAATGTTGAGATGGTCATTCTCAACTACATGGCCCTGCACGGTGAGCAGGGCCTGTTCGCGATGGAGAATTTCTTTCCGTCGCAGGGCCTGGGCGATCCGGCGGCCCTGGATCGCTACATTGCGTTCCAGCCCCTGCCCAGCATATCGGGAGGAGTGCTCGCCTAACATGTCCCTACAATCTTGCCCCCACCTCATGCCCGGTAAGCTGTTGCTGGCCGGCATCCTGACCCTGTGGGCGCTGTTGGCCAGCGCCCAGGAGCCCGTTGCCCCCGGCCAGCAGGCCGCGCTTCGCGACGACATCCAGGACATCAAGCAGCAAACCCTGGAGCTCAATCGCGACCTGTTCATCCTCGAAGAAGAGCTGCTCTACCCGAGCGATACCCAGGTGTCGGTGTTCCTGTCACTGGACGTGGGCGAATTCTTCAAGCTCGACGCCGTCAAGCTGTCTATCGATGGCGAGGTGGTCACCCACTACCTCTACACCGACCGTCAGCTGAGCGCCCTGCGCCGCGGCGGGGTACATCGCCTGTTCCTGGGCAACCTGAAGTCCGGTGAGCACGAGCTGGTAGCAGTATTCACCGGCTTTGGCCCCAAGGGTCGCGACTACCGGCGCGCCACCGAGCTGGTGTTCGACAAGCAGTCCGGCGCCAAGCACCTGGAACTGCAGATCGTTGATGCCACCGCCACCCGCCAACCGGAATTTGCGGTCAGGGAGTGGTAGCGTCATGGCCCCCGGACAGAACCCCCATCGCGCGGCGACATGGCTGCTGGCGCTGGCCCTTGCGGGCGCGCTGGGCAGTGGTGCTGCGCGGGCGGCGGAAACTGTCCAGAGCCTGCGTTACGGGGTCAGCCTGTTCCACCTGTACCAGGGAGATTACTTCCAGTCGCTGACCGAACTGATGGTCGGCCAGTCCCGCGAAGAGCTGGGTCCGCACGCTGACAATGCGGAACTGCTGCGCGGTGGCATCAGCCTGTCCTACGGCATGGACCGGGAAGCCGAGCGGGTGTTTACCGCGCTGTTGGCAGAGCCGCGCGACGGCGTCAATCGCCAGCGCGCCTGGTTCTATCTCGCCAAGGTCGCCTGGCAGCGCGGCCAGCCGGAACGCGCGGCGGCGGCACTGGACAAGGGCAACCTGCTTGCCGTGGATACCCGCCGCAATGATCTCGCTCAGGAAGCGGCCTACCTGCGCGCCGCCATTGCCCTGTCGCAGGGCAAGCGTGAAACGGCGATGGCGGCGCTGGCAACGCTGCCAGAGGATTCTGCCTGGCGCTTCTACTCAAGTTACAACCTGGGCGCTGCCTCGGCCGCCGCAGGTGACTGGTCGACAGCGGCCAGCCATTTTCAGCAGCTGGAAGAAGCCCACGGCTCACCTGAGCTCAACACCCTGCGCGATCGCGCCTACACCGCATCGGGCTACGCGCTGATGGCGGCGGGGCAGTTCGACGCCGCCCGGGAAGACTTCAAGCGCGTGCGGCTGGTGAGCCCGGTGGCCGACCGCGCCCTGCTGGGGCACGGCTGGGCGGCCTTTGAGAGCGGCGACGCCATGGCGGCCCTGGCGCCCTGGCAGGAGCTGGGAACACGCCCGCCGGTCAGCCAGAGCGTGCGCGAGAGCCTGCTGGCGGTGCCTTATGCCTATGAGCAGCTGTCTCGCCCCGGGCTGGCCCTGGCCCGCTACCAGCAGGCGCGCGACGTGCTGCAGTCGGAGCTGGACAGCGTTCAGGCAGCGATCCTGCAGTTTGCCGAGGGCGACCTTGCAAGCCTGCTGCAGCTCGACGTGGAGTCGTCCAACGACTGGCTGTTTGGTGATAACATCCTGCCGATTTCCGAGCAGGCGCCGTACCTGCGGCACCTGATTGCCAGCCATCGCTTCCAGGGCGCCATGCGTGAGCTGCGCGACCTCCAGCGCATCGATCGTCACCTGGCGCGAGCCAACGAAAAACTCGCGGTATTGGCCCAGGCCGATACCGAACAACAGGCCAACTGGGAACGCGTCATCAGCGGCGGTGGCCGCGAGCAGCTGGAGGCGCGCCTCGTCGAGCTGCGCGCATCCAGTGCCGAGCTGGAATCACGGCTGGCCGATGCCGAGGCCAGCGGCGATGGCCGCGCGCTGGCAGATGCCGAGCGCCGTGAGCTCTGGCAGCGGGTAGAGAAAGCGGAAGCCAACGCCCGGGCGCTGGGCGCACCGGACGGGCAGCGTGAGCTGCTGCGGCTCTACCGCGGCCTGCTGGTCTGGGACGACAGTGAGCAATACCCGGACCTGCGCTGGCGCGCCCAGCGTGAACTGGCGTCGCTCAAGGAATCCCTGGAGCAAGCCGAAGCGGGGCTGGTGCGACTGGATGGCGCCATTGCCAACCGCCGCAGTTCAAACTTTGCCCCGCGTCTCGTGGCGCTGGAGTCCCGCGTCAATGACCAGCAGGTGGTGGTGAGCCAGGCCCTGCTGCGTTCGGAAGCGGGCCTGCGCCAGGTCGCCATGGCCGAACTGTCACAACAGGCCCGGGCGCTGAAGCGTTCACTGGGCCAGTCGCAGCTGGCGAT
>JAZBOY010000063.1:0-2718 GCA_036351375.1 Halieaceae bacterium | reverse complement strand
TTGTAGTGGTCCCTGCGCTCCTGCTGCTGGCGCCAGTCGGGATAGTCGGAGTCCAGCAGTGTTTCCAGGGTGTGGATGCGGTCCGTCAGCTTGTCGACGGTTTCCATCATGTGATCCACGGCCTCGCGGTCTTCCTGCTTGAGGCTGCGCGAGGAGCGCTTCAGTGCCGAGTAGTGCATGGTGATCCAGATCGGTAACACGACCACCATGAACAGGATCGTCGGCACAAACATAAAGTCGAAAAATTTCATTCAGTGATTCCCCCAAAACCCTTTTGATAGTTGGTGGGCGGCCCTTCCGTGGCCGCCCTGCGATTTACTGCGCGCTGGCGGTCTTGTTCTCGGCGCCGCTGTCGTTTGACTGCGGTGCGGCATTGCCGGCCATTTCGCTCTTCAGGCGCGCCAGCTCTTCGTTGACCTTTTCGTCTTCCACCAGGCTGTCGATCTCGCTGGCCAGGTCGGTCACTTCGCGGCCCAGGTCCATGGCTTCCAGCTGGCTTTCCATGTTGTCCATGCGGCGCTCGAACTGGTCGAACTTGGAGAAGGCCTCATCCAGCGCCTCGCGGTGCATCTGGCGCTTGACCTTGATGCGCGACTCCACGGTTTTGCTGCGCATGACCAGGGTCTTCTGCTTGGCGCGGGCATCGGTCAGCTTTTGCTGCAGCTGGCCGATCTCGGCGTTGAGCTGCTCGATGTGCTCGTCTGTGGCCTTCAGTTCGGCTTCCACGGTGGCGAGCTCTTCTTCAATGATCTGCTTTTCCTGCAGGGCGGCACGGGCCAGGTCTTCACGACCCTTGCTGATGGCCAGCTTCGCCTTGCCTTCCCAGGCGACGATGTCGTCCTTCACCTGCTGGCGGCGGCGCTCGGCGGCCTTGCGCTCGGCCAGTACCCGGGCGGAGGAGCTGCGCACCTCTACCAGGGTGTCTTCCATTTCCTGGATGATCAGGCGAATCATCTTTTGCGGATCTTCGGCCTGGTCCAGCAGGGAATTGATGTTGGAATTGATGATGTCGGTCATGCGGGAAAAAATGCCCATTGTGTCGCTCCCTATCTCAGTCTTCGTGTCGCTGAATTAGTGGTTGAAAAGAATTCGGTGCTGGCGGTGCTTTGACGCGCCCGGCTTCGGCATGCCGAACCAGAACAGCGCCTCAATCACCGCGGCTATCTGCAGGAAGGTGAGCGCGCCGAAAATCATGCCGGCAAACACACCCACAAAGGCACAGACCATGGCCAGTGCGATGTAAATCAGGATGCGTTCTTCGATCGTGCTCATGTTCGTTCCTGCTCCGTTGGGGTTGGCCGCCTGGTCTGTGTTGCCACTTGGCCGAAAAATTCCTTGTTCGCAGTATCTATATCAATTCGCGTGCCAACTTTTTAACTCATTGTTTTTATTGGTTTTATCGTAGCTACTGAATTCTGGCGCTAACGACATTTGGTTTGATTGACCACTTTATAGGTGTATTTGACCACACTAAGTGGTAGATTCGACCTATGCGAGACACAGAACGAATTATTGGCAACAGCGTGACCCTGACCCAGGCCCTGGAGCAGGTCTCTCGCCTTGCCCCCATCCAGCGCCCGGTGCTGGTGATTGGCGAGCGCGGTACCGGCAAGGAGCTGGCCGCCGAGCGCCTGCACTACCTGTCGCCGCGCTGGGACGGGCCGTTCCTCAAGGTGAACTGCGCCGCCATCGCCGAGCAGCTGCTGGAATCTGAGCTGTTCGGCCATGAGCCCGGCGCCTTCACCGGCGCCACCCGCACCCACCGCGGCCGCTTTGAGCGCGCCGACGGCGGCACCCTGTTCCTGGACGAGCTGGGCACCATGTCGACCGGGCTGCAGGAGAAACTGCTGCGCGCCATCGAATACGGCGAGTTCGAACGCCTGGGCGGCCAGACCACCATCGCAGTGGATGTGCGGGTGATTGCCGCTACCAACGCCAACCTTCGGCAGCTGGCCGCCGAGGGCAAGTTCCGCGAAGACCTGCTCGACCGCCTGAGTTTTGACGTGGTGCACCTGCCGCCCCTGCGCCACCGCCTGAGCGATGTGCCGGAGCTGGCCCACCACTTTGCCGTGCAGATGTGTTCCGAGCTGGGCTGGGAGCTGTTCCAAGGTTTCAGCGAGAAAGCCGCCCGGCAGCTGCTGGAGTATCCCTGGCCCGGCAACGTGCGTGAACTCAAAAACGTGGTGGAGCGCTCAGTCTCACGCTGGGGCAACCCCGACGCACCGGTGGGCGACGTGGTAATCGACCCTTTTGATTCGCCTTATGAAGACTGGGGCACGCCGAACCAGTCAGCGCCGCCTGCTGGCGCAGGCGCTTCTGCGCCCTCCCCGGCCACAGCACCGCCGAGGCCGAACCAGCCCGCGGTGCCCTCGCCCCCGGTGCGCTTCAGCCGCGCCGTGGCGGACTTTGAGAAACGCCTGCTGCGTGAGGCGCTGGACGCCAACGACTACCACCAGGCCAACACCGCCCGCGACCTGGGGCTGAGCTACGACCAGTTGCGGGGCCTGTTGAAGAAGTATCGGCTGGGCAAGCGAAAGCGCAGGGCCGCCGCTGCGTGATAAACTGCGCCGCGATGAGCGCGCAGCTATCCAGTGAACAAACTCAACGCCTGACCGACACCCTCGCCGCCCTGGGCAGTGAGGCGTTCGGCCCGAGTTTGCTGACCTTCCTGCGCGCCGCGGTGGAATTCGACAGCGCCATCATCATGGCCTACCCCGA
>JAZBOY010000062.1:0-3306 GCA_036351375.1 Halieaceae bacterium | reverse complement strand
GGGCCACCTCGAGGAAGCGCTGGATCGGTTTGCGCAGTTCTTTATCGCGCCGCGCTTTGATGCCGAGTACGTGGATCGGGAAGTCAACGCGGTCAACGCCGAGTACCAGATGGGGCTCAATACCGACGCCCGCCGCAACCTGGATGTGGCGCGGGAAACCGTCAACCCCGAGCACCCCTACAGCGTGCTGGGGGTAGGTACTTCCGATACGCTGGCAGACCGGCCCGGCCACGCCGTGCGCGACGACCTGCTGAAGTTCTACGCCGAGTACTACTCCGCCAACCTGATGACCCTGGCGGTGCTGGGCAGCGAGAGCCTCGACGAACTGGAGGCCATGGTGCGGGACATCTTTGCGCCGGTGCCCAATCACCAGGTCAGCATCGAGGATATCGAGGCGCCGCTGTATACCCCCGAGCAATTGCCGCAGCTGGTGTACATCCAACCCCAGGCCAGCGCCCGCTCGCTGACGGTGGCGTTCCCGATACCCAACCTGACCGACCGCTACCGCGCCAAGCCGCTGATGTACATCGGCAACCTGATCGGCCACGAGGGCGAGGGCAGCCTGCTGTCCTTATTGAAGGAAGAGGGCTGGGCTGAGGCGCTGGGCGCCGGCTCCGGCATCAACTACCGCGGTGGTGCGGCCTTCCAGGTGTCGGTCAATCTCACCGAAGCGGGGCTCGCCGAGCGCGACCAGGTGGTGCGCAAGCTGTTCGAATACATCCAGATGCTGCGGGAGGAGGGTCCCCAGCGTGAGCTCTACCGCGAGCAGGCGCAGCTGGCGGCGCTGGCCTTCCGCTTCCGGGAAGAAGCTGAACCGCTGGGCTATGTGGCAGGTCTTGCCAATGACATGCACACGCTGGCGCCCCGCGATGTGCTGAGCGGCAACTACCTGATGGAGGACTACCAGCCCGCCCTTATCGAGGAACTGTTGAATGAGTACTTCGTGCCGGGCAACGCGGTGATCACGGTAATGGCGCCGGACCTGCCGGTGGACCGGGCGAGCGAGTTTTACGGCACGCCATACTCGGTGCGCACCCTGGACCTGGCGGCCACCGGTTGGGACAACATCCAGACGGTGGATGCACGGCTGCACCTCCCCGCCGCCAACGAGTTCATTGCCGACAATGTCGAGCTGTTGCCCGCGAGCGACGAGGGTGGCGAGACACCGGCACTGGTGGTGGACGATCCGCGCCTGCGCGTCTGGTTCCTGCAGGACACCATCTACCAGGTGCCCCGCGGCAACCTGCTGGCCAACTTCCTTACTGCCGAGGTCAACGGCACGGTTGAGCAGGCGGCGGCATCAGAGCTGTACGTGGCGCTGCTGCGCGATGCGGTCAACGAATATACCTACCCGGCCTTCCTGGCGGGGCTCAACTTCGGCATTGCGGCCAACAGCCGCGGCATCGGCTTGACGGTGAGCGGCTACAACGACAAGCAGCTGGTGCTGCTGGAGCGCATTGTCGAATCGATTGTTGCGGCCCGCCTGGATAACGGCCGCTTCGACAATATCCGCAGCGACCTGGTGCGCAGCTACGAGAATGTGAAGACCGCACCCGCCTTCCGGCAGGTGTCCAGCGATGCCCGCCGGCTGCTGCTGACCGGCCGCTTCCGCGAGCAGGACATGATTGCCGCCCTGCAGGCCCTGACTCCTGAGGCGGTAGCCGCCCATGCCGAAACCCTGTGGAACTCAAGTCGCGTGGACCTGCTGATGAACGGCAACTACAGCCGCAAGGATGTCGACACCGCCACCCGGGTACTGGCGCCGCTGATGCAGCAAGAGCTGGCGCTGTCGGCGCCGGCGCCGCGCATCGTGAGGCTGGCGGCGGGTGAAGACCTGGTGTACAGCGCCGAGGTGGAGCATGAGGACTCGGTGCTGTTCTGGTACCTGCAAGCGCCGGATGACAGCATTCGCAGCCGCGCATTGGCAGGCCTTACCGGGCAGGCCATCAGCGCCGACTTCTTTGAGGAGCTGCGCACCGAGAGGCAGCTGGGCTACGTGGTCAGCGCCTTCCCCTGGCCGCTGCTGGACGTGCCGGCCGTCGCCATGATGGTGCAGTCGCCCAGCGCCAGCGCCACGGCGGTAAGGGAAGAATCGCGGGCCTTCCTCGAGCGCCAGGTCGGTGAGAACGGCGTCAGCGCCGAGCGCTTCCAGCGCCACCAGGCGGCCCTGCTGAAGGATGTGCTGCGGCCCCACAAGAATCTTGCGGAGCAGTCCCAGTACTTCTGGCGCGAGATTGCCCGCGGACAGTTCCAGTTCGACGGTCGTGAGCAGCTCGCGGATGCGGTGGAGGACATCGAGTACAACGAGTGGCTGGACTGGTACCGGCAGGTAATTCTCGACGATCCCGCGTCACTGGTGCTGGCTGCACCGGGCCGCTGGGGCGAGGTACCCGAGGGTACTCGCGTGGCCAGCGACGCCGAATTGCAGGCTTCCCGCGCGTTCTACCAGCGCCACTGAGCGGGCCAGTGACGCTGCAGCAAAGAAGTACACAGCGATTACATTTCATTCGTATTCATAGGGTTTCCGGCACTGATTGCGGCGCCGGCGGCCCCGCTTGCTTGAAACGCCATGCTTGCGGGGTAAAATCGAGTGCCCCGCAAATACCCCCGGGCAGGAGACCCCAATGATCGAGGACAAGGACCCAATCGAGACCCAGGAGTGGCTCGACGCCCTGGATGCTGTGGTCAAGCACGAGGGTCCTGACCGGGCAGCCTACCTGCTGCGCCGTCTGTCCGAACAGGCAGTCATGCGGCAGACCCGCCTGCCGATGGCAATCACCACGCCGTTCCGCAACACCATTCCACCGAATACGGAAAAGCGCATGCCGGGCGACCTGTTCATGGAGCGCAAGATCCGCTCGCTGGTGCGCTGGAATGCGCTGGCCATGGTGATGCGTGCCAACGACAACGATGAGGGCCTGGGCGGGCACATCTCCAGCTTTTCATCCAGCGCCACGCTTTACGACGTGGGTTACAACTATTTCTTCCGCGGCGCCGAGGGCGATCATCTCGGTGACATGATCTTCTACCAGGGTCACAGCGCGCCGGGAATGTATGCGCGCTCCTACCTGGAAGGCCGCTTCAACGAGGAGCAGCTCGACAACTTCCGCCGCGAGGTCGACGGCAACGGCCTGTCGTCCTATCCGCACCCCTGGCTGATGCCGGACTACTGGCAGTTCCCCACCGTGTCCATGGGGCTGGGCCCCATCCAGGCCATCTACCAGGCCCACGTGATGAAGTACCAGCAGAGTCGCGGCCTGGTCGACCACGGCGACCGCCGGGTGTGGTGTTTCATGGGCGACGGCG
>JAZBOY010000061.1:0-2135 GCA_036351375.1 Halieaceae bacterium | reverse complement strand
CGAAAACTGACGCGGAAATCCGGCTGCTGGTTGAGCGCGGCATCAAGCTGTTGGACAATCCCGTGGCCGTGCCCAGCGCCAGCGCCGCCTGAGCCGTGTCGACCTTACCCCTACTCTCTGACTGGAACCGCCACCATGTTTGAAGCCCTGGAGCGCCTCCCTGCCGACCCCATCCTCGGACTGTCTGCGGCCTGTGCCGCCGACTCCAACCCGGACAAGATCGACCTGACGGTCGGCGTCTACAAGGATGAGAGCGGCCAGACGCCGGTGTTTGCGGCGATCCAGCGTGCCCAGGAAGCCCTGTCCGAGCGGGAGGTCACCAAGGCCTACCTGCCCCAGGTGGGTGACGCCAACTATATCGCCGGTATCCGCAGCCTGCTGCTGGGGGAGAAACACCCGGCGCTGGCGGCGAACCGCGTCACCAGCGTGCAGGCGCCCGGCGGCTGCGGTGCACTGCGAGTTGGCGCCGAGGTCATCAAGGCAGCCAATCCGAATGCAAAGGTGTGGATCAGCGCGCCGACCTGGCCCAACCACATCCCGCTGATCGGCTCGGTGGGGCTGGAGTTCAAGGAATACCGCTACTACGACGCCGCCACCCACAGCGTGGACTTTGACGGCATGCTGGCAGACCTTGCCGCGGCGAACGCCGGCGACGTGCTGCTGTTGCACGGCTGCTGCCACAACCCTTGCGGTGCCGACCTGTCGCCGGATCAGTGGCAGGCAGTCGCGGTGCTGGCAGCCGACAAGGGCCTGATGCCGTTTATCGATATTGCCTACCAGGGCATGGGCCAGGGCCTGGAGGAAGATGCTTTCGGCCTGCGCCACATGGCCGAGCAGCTACCGGAGGTGCTGATAGCGGCGTCCAACTCCAAGAACATGGGCCTGTACCGGGAGCGCACCGGCGCCATCGTATTCTGCGGCACCGGCACGGATGAGGCGGAGATTTTCTCCTCCCAGGCGACCAAGGCCGCCCGCAAGATCTACTCCATGCCGCCTGCCCACGGCGCCATTCTTGCGGGCATGGTCCTGAGCGATCCCGCCCTCAATGCCAGCTGGCGCGAAGAACTGGCCGGCATGTGCGAGCGCATCAACGACGTGCGGGCCATGCTCGACGAGAAGCTGAGCGCCGCCACCGGGCAGGACTACAGCTTCATCCGCCGGGAGAGCGGTATGTTTTCCTTCCTGGGATTGACGCCGGAACAGGTAGACCGCCTGCGCGAGGAATTCAGCGTGTATATGGTAGGTTCGTCGCGAATCAACGTGGCAGGCGTGAACCGGGCCAACGTCGACTACCTGGCGAGTTCAGTCGCGGCGGTGCTGTAGCGCCAGCCGCGGCGCTAGCTGAACACGTCCGGGCAACCGCCGTAGTCGTTGAACGCCGGGTCCCAGCGTCGCACATCGTTGGCGCGGCGCCAGCGGCTGTGGAAAAACTCCATCAGGCACGGCCCTGAGGCCACCTCCACCATGAACAGGTCACCTTCCTTCACCTTCTCATAGGGCGGGTAGTCCCGGCCCCGTCCCCAGGTGAGGCCGCCGCGGGTATTGGCGTAGTTGAGCCAGAACTGTTCCGGGCTGACCCACTCACCGGCGTCGCCGTCCCAGGCCAGCACTTCATCCATGGCGCGAATTTCCCCGTGCCTTGGCGCTTGCGCCATGCCGGGAATCGGCAGCGCCGCCGCCAGGCCCAGGGTGGCCAGCAGGTGCGCGAGCTTGACGGCGTTCTTGTGGACTTGCATAGGGACGGCTCCGGCTTTCTCAGTCTTCTTCGACCTCCAGAATCTCACCAGTTCCGCTTATTTCGATTTCATATTCCTTGCCGTTGGCGGTGCCGGACAGCTCGTAGACTTTCTGTCCGTCTTCCATCTCGATTTCCGCCTCCTCGATCTCGATGCCGGGCACGGCCTGCTGGGCGGCGGCCATCACAGCCTCGGGCACCTCGGAGAGGGGGATTTCCTTTTCGTTCTCGAACAGCGCGCAGCCACTGATGAGCACGGCGAGGGGCAGGGTTTTGAGCCAGTTCATACCGATTACCTCATTGGAGTGTTGTAGACAGTGTAGAGAGCCTGCGGCATCCAGGCTATGCCCCCCAGGCTGTGCGCCCCAGGCTGTGCGCCCCAGGCTGTGCGCCCCAGGCT
>JAZBOY010000060.1:0-2990 GCA_036351375.1 Halieaceae bacterium | reverse complement strand
GAGCAACTGATCCTGGTGGGCTGCAAGGCGCCGGTTTCGTTTTTTGCCTATCCGAACCTGCCCAGCGTGATTGCGCCGGAGGGTTGCGAAGAGTTGCAGCTGGCGCTGCCGGGTGATGATTTCACGGCCTGCCTTGCGGACCTGCTGGCCGCAGTGGGCGGCAGTGAAGCCGAACCGGAGCGGCACGAACTGAAGTTGCCGGAACTGGTGACCGGTGAGGATCTCGACGTCAATGGCGTCGGCGCCGCCTTCGCGCACTTCCTGCCGGACAACGCGGTGGTGGTGGACGAGGGCATCACCAGCGGCATTCCCTGCACCTTGTATTCGGAAACTGCGCGCCCCCATGACTGGCTTAACCAGACCGGCGGCAGTATTGGTTTCGGCCTGCCTAATGCAGTCGGTGCGGCACTGGCCTGCCCGGACCGCAAGGTGGTGTGCCTCGAGGGCGACGGCTCGGCGATGTATACCATCTCCGCCCTGTGGACCATGGCGCGGGAGAACCTGGACATTACCGTGGTGATTTTCAACAACCGCAAGTACTCCATCCTCGAGCTGGAATTCACGCGCACCGGCGCCCGCGGCGGCGTGCCTGGCCCCAAAGCCGCCAGCATGCTGGATGTGGGCAAGCCGGATATGGACTTTGCCGCCATTGCTGCGGGTATGGGAGTGCCGGCCTGGCAGGTCACCAGCGCCGATGAATTCAACGAGCGCTTCAGTGCTGCCATGGCCCAGCGCGGCCCGGTGCTGATCGACGCGGTGATTCCCACCGCCTGGTCCTGATAGGGCGCTGCTCAGCGGTTATACTCAGTACCCGGTATTTGCTGCGACGCTCCACGGCGCTGTAATGGATACCAACACGGGGAAACAGGAAGGCACTTGAACCAGGACCTTGTCTCACAGGGCATCGAGCTCACGCTGTTCGGCATGGGCACGGTGGTGGTGTTCCTCACCCTGCTGGTGTTCATCACTGCCGGCATGTCGGCCTTCGTGGCGCGATTCTTTCCGCCGCCTCCGCCGCCGCCTGCCAGTGCGCCTTCGCCGGCGCCCGCTGCCGGTGATGCACGGTTGCTGGCTGTCATCAGCGCGGCCGTGCACCGCTACCGGGAGCAGCATGGCCATCCGACTCCTCGCTCCACTTCGAAACAGGACCACACCCCATGAGCCAGAAACTGGGCATTACTGACGTCGTCCTTCGCGACGCGTCGCAGTCACTGTTAGCCACGCGCGTGCGCCTGGAGGACATGCTGCCGATTGCCGACAAACTCGACCGGGTCGGATTCTGGTCGCTGGAGTCCTGGGGCGGCGCCACCTTCGATGCCTGCATACGCTACCTGGGGGAAGACCCCTGGGAGCGCATTCGCGAACTCAAGAAGGCCATGCCCAATACCCCGCAGCAGATGCTGTTCCGCGGCCAGAATATTCTCGGCTACCGACACTACGCCGATGACGTGGTGGACAAGTTTGTCGAGCGTGCCGCGGTCAACGGGGTCGACGTGTTCCGCGTGTTTGATGCCATGAACGACATGCGCAACATCGAGCGCGCGCTGGCGGCGGTCAAGCAGGTGGGCAAGCACGCCCAGGGCACTATCGCCTACACCCTGAGCCCGGTGCACACCATCGATACCTGGGTGGAGCAGGGCAAGCGCATCGAGGATATGGGCGCCGACTCGATTGCCATCAAGGACATGGCGGGCCTGCTGCGGCCCTACGACGGCTTCGAGCTGGTCACCCGCCTGAAGCAGTCCTGCGATATCCCCATCCACATGCAGTGCCATGCCACCACCGGCCTGTCCACCTCGACCATTCTCAAGTGCGTCGAGGCGGGTATCGATAATGTCGATACCTCGATCTCTTCCATGTCCATGACCTATGGCCACTCGCCCACGGAAACCGTGGTGGCGATTCTCGAGGGCACCGGGCGCGATACCGGCCTGGATATCGCCCTGCTGGAAGAAATCGCCGCCTACTTCCGTGAGGTGCGCAAGAAGTACGCAAAGTTCGAGGGCGCGCTGCGCGGCGTCGACAGCCGTATCCTGGTGGCGCAGGTGCCGGGCGGGATGCTGACCAATATGGAAAACCAGCTGCGCGAGCAGGGTGCCACCGACAAGCTCGACGAGGTGTTGGAGGAAATTCCCCGGGTGCGTGAAGACCTGGGCTTTATCCCGCTGGTGACGCCGACCTCGCAGATTGTGGGTACCCAGGCAGTCATCAACGTACTGACTGGCGAGCGCTTCAAGTCGATTTCCCGGGAGACTGCAGGCGTGCTCAAGGGCGAGTACGGCGCCACGCCGGCGCCGGTCAATGCGGAGCTGCAGGCGCGGGTGCTGGAAGGCGCCGAGCCCATTACCTGCCGCCCGGCTGACCTGCTGGAACCGGAGCTCGGCAAGCTGACGGAAGAGCTGGATGCCCTGGCCAGTGAGAAAGGCATCCGCCTGGCCGGCAGCGACAACAAGATCGATGACGTGCTGACCTATGCACTGTTCCCGCAGATTGGCCTCAAGTTCCTGGAGAACCGTGGCAACCCGGAGGCTTTCGAGCCCGCACCGGGCAGCGAGGCGCCAGCTCCGGTGCCCGCCGCTGCAGCGCCGGCAGCACCGGCCGGCGCCGCCGTGTACACGGTGACTGTGGATGGCCAGGCCTACGTGGTGGAGGTAGCCGAGGGTGGGGATGTACAGTCCGTCAATGCGGCGCCTGCGTCTTCGGCACCGGCGCCCAGCGCTCCGGCCGCCGGCGACCCCGTGCCCGCACCGCTGGCCGGCAACATCTTCAAGGTAACTGTCAAAGCCGGCGACCACGTCAATGAAGGCGATGTGATCGTGGTCCTCGAAGCCATGAAAATGGAAACAGAAGTGCGCGCGCCCCGAGCGGGCACCGTGGGTGAGGTGTGCGTGGCCGAAGGCGACAAGGTTGCCGTTGGCGACTCGCTGCTGACCCTGGGCTGAGCGGGCACCCGCGAGTGGAAAACCTCTACAACCTCTGGTCTTCCTCCG
>JAZBOY010000059.1:0-12199 GCA_036351375.1 Halieaceae bacterium | reverse complement strand
CGTATTAGCCCAACAAACTGACGCATATACCATAGTTGAGATTGGCGCCGGTTTCTACAATGGCGCACAGACTTCGAGGAGTGATCCCGTGCGCTTGCCAGTGATTGTCGGGTTTGGAGGCGTTAACGCCGCCGGCCGTAGTTCCGCCCACCACGCCTACCGGCGCATGGTGATCGATGCCCTGCCCGAGGCCGAGGCGGAAGCCACCTGGCGTGCCCTGGCGGCACTGACCGGTCGCGACTACGACGGTAGCTCTGGTGCCCGCCAGGCCCTGGCAGACTCCACTCTGGTCCGGCGCATCGAGCGCGACCACTTCGACGTTGACGCCGTTCCCTGGAACCGGCGCATAGTGGCCCACTCCGAGGGCTACCCGATGCGCTTCCGCACCCGGCTCAAGCAGCTTCCCGAGCAACTGCCGCCTGGCTGGTCGGTGCAGGCGGAGGACGACCAGCATGTCCACGTCGCCATCGACCAGGGCATGATGTTCCTGTTGCCCACCCATCGCGAGGCCCCGGTGAAGGCGGCGGGGCAGCTGCCCAGCGGCTTCGACCCGGCTGATTTCTACAACTCCCGCAGCCATCCCCGCGGCCTGCAGATGACGGTGTTTGCCGCCTCGGATGCTCTCGGCAGTGCGGGGCTCGACTGGGACGACGTGCGAGCCCGGGTCCCGGTTGACCAGGTGTCCGTGTATGCCGGCAGTGGCATGAGCCAGCTCGATGCCAACGGCAACGGCGGCCTGCTGAAGGCACGCTATACCGGCCGCAAGGTGACCTCCAAGTATTGCCCCTTTGGCTTCGCGGAAATGCCCGCCGACTTCATCAACGCCTATGTGCTGGGCAGCCTCGGCAGCACCGGCACGAACATGGGCGCTTGCGCCTCGTTCCTCTACAACCTGCGCCAGGCGGTGCAGGACATCCAGGCAGGACGCAGCCGCATTGCCCTGGTGGGTTCCGCTGAGGCACCGATCACCGCTGAGGTGATGGACGGCTACGCCGCCATGGGCGCACTGGCCAGCGATCGCGAGCTGCGCGCCCTGGACGGCCTGCCGGATGAGGTGGAGCCGGATTACCGGCGTGCCTGCCGACCCTTCTCCAGCAACTGTGGTTTCACCATCGCCGAATCGGCCCAGCTGGTGATTCTCTGCGATGACGAGCTGGCACTGGAGCTGGGCGCACAGGTGCTCGGCGCCGTCAGCGATGTGTTCGCCAATGCCGATGGCCACAAGAAATCCATATCCTCGCCGGGCGTCGGCAACTACATCACCGTGGCCAAGGCGCTGGCCTCAGCCCGCAACCTTGTGGGCGAGGATCGCTTGCGCCACGGCGGGCTGGTGCAGGCTCACGGTACCGGCACACCCCAGAACCGGGTCACCGAGTCGCATATTCTCAACGAGGTGGCGCGCCAGTTCGGTATCGAACAATGGCCGGTGGTGGCGGTGAAGGCCTTCCTCGGCCACTCCATCGGCTGCGCCGGTGGCGATCAGCTCGCCAACACTCTCGGTATCTGGCAGCACGGTCTGCTGCCGGGTATCAGCACCATCGATCACGTGGCGGAGGACGTGCACGCCAGCCACCTGGATATTTCCGCCCAACACCGCGAGCTGCAGGGTGAGGCGACGTACGCCCTGATCAACGCCAAGGGCTTTGGGGGCAACAACGCCACCGCCACAGTGCTGTCACCGCTGCGTACCCGTGAGATGTTGGCAGCACGGCACGGTGACAAGGCCATGGCGCGCTGGCAGCAGTCAGCGGAAGCAGTGATTGAGCGCGCGGCGGCATTCGAAAACGCCTGCCTGGAGGGCAGCTTCCGCGCCACCTATAAATTCGATCACGGCGTGCTCGGCCCCGAACAGGTGAACCTCTCAACAGATAGCCTGCTGCTCGGCGAACAGCGCATCGACCTGGCCCTGGATAACCCCTACCAGGACATGTGTTGAGCCCGGCCTGTGGCGTGGAAGTGCCGCAGACACTAGACTGGGACGTGGGCAGGCACTAACAGGGAGTGGCCCGGTCTTGAGCATGCGGAAGTTCATCCGCCACCCGAACTGCATTCCCATCGATATCGCGATCGATGAGTCCGGCAGCGAAGGCGATGGCAACACCTTCCCCCTGGTGAACGTGTCCACCGGAGGGCTGGCGTTTACGCTGTTGCACCCGGTAGCCGTCGGTGCCCGCCTTACCATTTCCATGCCCATGATCTGGCCCGACTACACCGCATCCGGTCGGGTAGTGTGGTGCCGCGAGGTGTCGCGGGGCTTCGAGGCCGGGGTCCAGTTCGACCAGCCCGAAGAGGCCTTCAAGGCGCGCATGGTGGCCCAGTTCTGCCAGATCGAAGATTACCGGCTGGAGGTGCGTGAACGTGAGGGTCGCGTGCTCAGCAGTGAAGAAGCCGCGCGCGAATGGATCGTGCGCTATGCCGAGGACTTTGCCAACACCATCGGTTGGCACTGAACACCGTGTTGGAAGCTCCCGTACCCCTGGCCCTTGAAGGCCTGGACGAACCGCTGCGCATGTACCTGCACGGCAGCGAGGATCGGCATGTCAGCGCCGTGATCCGCGAGCAGGGCCAGTGGGAACCCTTCGAAACCCGGCTGCTCCTCAAGGCACTTGGCCCGGGTGACCGGGTGCTGGATGTTGGTGCCAACCTGGGCTATTTCAGCCTGGTCGCTGCCGCCCGGGTGGGCACGTCCGGCCGGGTCTATGCCTTTGAGCCAGAGCCACGCAACTATGAATTGCTCGTGGCCAATGTTCGCCTGAATCGCTTCGAAGATCGGGTGACCTGCTGCGAGGCCGGTCTGTCCGACCAGGCGGGGCAGGCGCAGCTCTACCTCAGTGACAACAATTTTGGTGACCACCAATTACAGCCGGATGCGCCGGGTCGCCCGGCGGTGGGCGTGACCCTGGAGCAGGGCAGCGAGTGGTTCGCCGGTCGCGAGTCGCAGCTGGATTTTGTCAAAGTGGATGTGCAGGGAGCCGAGCACACGGTTATCAAGGGACTGTTGCCGCTGCTGCAAGCGAGCGGCGACCGACTGCGGGTCCTGCTGGAACTGACACCCCTGTCGCTGCGCAGCGCCGGCACCAGCGGAGCCGCGCTGATCGACACGCTGGCCACACTGGGGCTGCCTTTTCATATTGTCGACCATATTGAACACCGTCTGGTGGCCACCGACGCAGCGGCACTGTCGACCTGGTGTAACAATGTGGACGCTGTGCCCGGCGATGCAGGTTTCATGAACATCCTGCTGGGGCCCACGGTATAATTTTCGCCATGAACGAAACCATCGAACAGCTCCTGACCCGCAACTCCGCCCCCAAGCTCACTGACCCCGGCCCCGATCGCGCCACCCTGGACTACATGTTCCAGGCAGCGGTACGCGCCCCCGACCACGCCTGGCTGCAACCCTGGCGTTTCCTCACCATCGAAGGCGAGGCGCGCGAGCAGCTGGGAGAAGTGTTCCTGGAGTGCCTGCTGCAGAAAGATCCTGGTGCAGATGACGCCGCGCGCAGCAAGGCCCTGGCTGCGCCGCTGCGGGCGCCACTGCTGGTGGTGGTGATCTGTCGCTACACCGAACACCCCAAGGTGCCGCGCTGGGAGCAAGTGATCTCCGCCGGTTGCGCGGCCCACGCCATGATGCTCGCCGCCGAGGCCCAGGGCTACGCGGCCATCTGGCGTACCGGCAGCTATGCCGAGGACCCGCTGGTCGCCCACGAGCTGGGCCTGGCGGATAATGAGTCTATTGTCGGCTTCCTGTACTTCGGCAGCCGCGAGGGTCGCGAAAAGCCCTTGCCGGATCGCCCCCTGGACGATTACGTCAAGGCGTGGGCGCCCTGACAGCCAGACCGCAGGGTACTGGGTACAGGCGTGGTCTGCTGGCAGGCCTGCTGCTGTACGGCATGACCGCGCTCGCGGAAACACCCTGCGATCATCACAACCCCTTCAACAACCTGTACTGGGGCGACCTGCACGTTCACACCCTGTACAGCCTCGATGCCCGCACCCAGGATACCCGCACCACACCGGCCCAGGCCTATGCCTTCGCCCGCGGGGCGCGGCTGGGCATCCAGCCTTGGCGCGACGGAGCGCCGCAGCGACACCTGCAGCTGGAACGACCACTGGATTTTGCCGCCGTCACCGATCACGCAGAACTGCTGGGTGAAGTCGCCCTCTGTACCACACCGGGCAGCTTCGCCTATGGGAGCCTCTACTGCCGGCTGTTTCGCAATTTCCCGCGCGCCTCCTTTTTCCTGTTCAACACCACCGCCTCGCTCGGTGGTCGGTTGGGCATGTGTGGTGACGACGGCTCGCGCTGCCGACAGGCCGCCAAGGCGCCCTGGCAGGACATTCGCGCGGCGGCTGCGGCGGCCAACGACCCGGCCGGCTGCAGCTTTACCAGTTTCGTCGGCTATGAATGGACGGGTGCTGCGGACAACGTCGCCAACCTGCATCGCAACGTGATCTTCCGCAACGCTGACGTGCCGGCATTGCCGACCAGCTTCGTGGACGGAGACGGCAGCGTGGACAGCCTGTTCCTGGCGCTGGAAAACGAATGCCTGGAGGCGGGCAACGATTGCGACGTGCTGGTGATACCGCACAACAGCAATCTCAGTGACGGCTTCATGTTCCCGGCACCGGAGCTCGGCCTGCTGGACCGTGCGCAGGCCAAACGTCGGCAGCGATTTGAAAACCTGATGGAGCTGTTCCAGCACAAGGGCGCCAGTGAATGCTTCAACCAGGCCGGCCTCACGGAAGACGAGCTGTGCGATTTTGAGCAGCTGCCCTACGACAAGTTCAGCGGCAAGTTTGCCCGCTGGGGCCGCAAGCCGCCGCAGGCCGATGATGGCTTCGCTCGCACGGTGCTGCGCGACGGCCTGGCCTACCGTGACAGCCTGGGCGCCAACCCTTTCGAACTGGGATTTATTGGCAGTACCGATACCCACCTGGGTGCCTCAGGCGCCGTTAGTGAAGAGCAGTTTGCCGGCCACGGCGGCGCCGGCGCGCCGGCGGGGGAGGAGGGGCCCAGCGGGCTAGTAGACGATCTCGAATTCAATCCCGGGGGCCTGGCGGCCGTGTGGGCGCCGCAGAATCGCCGTGATGACCTGTTCGAAGCCCTGCGGCGGCGAGAGGTGTACGCCACCAGCGGCCCTCGGATTACCCTGCGCCTGTTCGCCGGTGATGACATCGATACCTCCCTCTGTGATGCCCCGGACTTTGTGCAGCAGGGTTACCGCCAGGGTGTGCCCATGGGCGCAGTGCTGCCGCCGGGTCGAGGGCTGCGAATCGCGGTGGCCGCGGCGGCGGACCCTGGGACGGCGCGCAGCCCGGGCCTGGACCTGCAGCGCCTGCAGATCATCAAGGGTTGGGTGGATGAGGAGGGAAGACACCGGGAGACCGTCGTTGACATAGCGGGAGACCCGGACAACGGCGCCGGTGTCGACATCAACAGCTGCCGCACCCACGGCGAGGGCTTTACCCAGCTCTGCGCGGTATGGGAAGACCCGGACTTTTCGCCACAGGCCCCGGCCTATTATTATGCGCGTGCCGTGGAGAACCCGCGCTGCCGCTGGAGCCAACACATTTGCGCTGCCAAAGGGGTGGATTGCGCCGATCGCGCAACCATCGGCGATGGCCTCGAGGCCTGCTGCAGCGACACTCACCGGCCCGTTATCCAGGAGCGAGCCGTGAGCTCGCCGGTCTGGCACTACCCCGGGAACTGAGACTTGCTGAAAACCCTTAACCGCCCCTGGCTGCACTTTCTGCTGATCGGCAGCGCCCTGTTCCTGTTGCAGCGTACCCTCAATCCGCCGCCGCTGCCGAGCGTTGGCCCGCTGCCCGAGACACGCCTGGAAAGCCTGCGCCGGCAGTGGTACGTGACCACGGGCCGGCCCCCCAACGAGGCCCAGCTCAATGCCATGGTGGCCGCCGAGCTCGACCGGGAAATCCTGTTTCGTGAGGCCCTGGACCTGAAGATCTATGAGTTCGACCCCATCGTGCAGCAGCGGCTGGTGCGCAATATGCGCTTCCTGCAGCTCGACCAGGACCGAGACGAAGAGACCCTGTTCCGCGAAGCGCTGCGCATGGAGCTGCACCTGGGCGACGAAGTGATCAAGCGGCGCCTGGTGCAGGTCATGGAAGAACTGTTGCTGGCCCGTCGGCCACCGGCAGCACCCACGGAAGATGAGATCGCTGCGACATTTGCCGACCGCAGCGAAGAGCTCAGGCGGCCGCCGCGCTTCACCCTGCAACAGGTTTACCTGGCCCGTGAGCGCAGCGACGAGGCGGAGGCAATACTCAAGCGAATTCGCGAGGAGCAGCTCACGCCGGAGCAGGCACTGGAGTTCAGCTCGCCCTTCCTGCCGGGTTACCGCTTTCCTGCGAGTAGCCCGGCCCAGCTGGCGCGTCAGTTTGGCGCCGCGTTCGTGCTCAACCTGGAGCGCAGCGACCCCCGGCCCGGCACCTGGGTAGGGCCGGTGGAGTCCACCTACGGCACCCACCTGGTGTGGGTCGACGCCATCGAACCTGCCCGGGAGGCGACCCTCGAAGAGGTGCGGCAGCAGCTGCTGCGAGACCTGGAGCTGGAGAAACGCCGGGAAGCCCTGGCCGAGGCGCTGGCCGCGGTGCGTCAGCAGTATGAGGTCGTGTTGTGAAGAGCACTGTGAAGGTTGCTGTGAACGGTGCTGTGAAGAGGCTGCTACTCGCCATACTGCTGCTGGTGCCGGCCCTGCAGGCTGAAGCCCACCGCTTCGCACCGTCGCTGTTGCGTGTGTTTGAAGTAGCGGACCGGGAATACCAGGTGATCTGGAAAACCCCGGCCCAGCGCGTCAGCGAAGTGCCGCTGTTGCCAAGGTTCCCGGACAGCTGCAGCGGCAGTGCAGACTCACCCGGCAGCCTGGAAGGCACCGGCGTGGTCAGCAGCTGGCGCATGCGCTGTGAAGGCGGCCTGGTCGGCCAGACCGTGGCCGCTACCGGGCTCGCAGAAAACAGCGCCTCGGTGCTGTTTTCACTGGAGACCCGCGACGGGCTCTACTACCAGTCGCTGCTGAGCGGCGACCAGCCCGAGTTTGTCATTCCCGGTGAGCCCACCGCCTGGGAGGTGATGCGCGAGTACACCTGGCTGGGAGCCGAACATATCTGGGGTGGCATCGACCACCTGCTGTTTGTGTTCGGGCTGCTGTTGCTGGTGGGCTGGAGCAAGCGGCTGATATGGACTATCACCGCGTTTACCGCGGGCCACAGTGTCACGCTCACCCTGGTCACCCTCGGGTTCTTCGATTACCCGGTGGCGCTGGTGGAGTTCATGATTGCGCTCAGCATCTTCTTGCTGGCCCTGGACCTGGCGCGGCGCGACGGTCGCGGCCTGTTCCGCCGTCACCCCTGGTGGCTGGCGGGCGGTTTCGGCCTGTTGCACGGCATGGGTTTTGCCGGTGCGCTGGCGGAAGTAGGTTTGCCCCAGTCGGAACTGCCGCTGGCGCTGCTGTTTTTCAATATCGGTATCGAGCTGGGCCAGCTGACTTTCATCGCCGTCGTAGCGGCCTTTGGTGCGCTATTGGTGCGTATGCCGGTTGCGGAACTGCCGGCCTGGCGCGCGCTTCCCGTCTACCTGCTGGGCTCGCTTTCTGCCATGTGGTGCATCGAGCGAGCCCAGGAGGTTATTTAGGGCTCCTCACCCGGATAGTTATCCATCGGTATCAGGGGATGGAATGCGAGCTGGATGCCTTCCTCGATAAACCCGTCGCTTTCGAGAATGCTGCGGCGGCGCACGTAGCGACCTGAACTGGAACGCGTGTCGATCGCCTGGGTGGTGTCCAGGCCACCGATACTGGTAAACACCCGCTTCAGCTCCATGTCGTAGACGCTCACCCACAGGGACGCCACCGCCAGCGGCTGCGCCCAGTTGAAGCCGGCGGTTACGCCGTCGCCGGGGCCCTGCAGGGTGGGTTTCCGGGACACGCCGTCCCAGCGTGCCACATGCTGCAGCCCGCTGCCGAAGGTCGTCTCACGTTCCAGCAGGTCGGTGAATACGATGCCGTCGATATCTTCGTTCTCTGCCAGCGCATCGCGCACGTCGATCAGCGCCAGGGCAAAGGTCTTGCGATTGACCTCGCCGGTGGCCGGGTCGAACACGTTGCCATAGGCGCGCACCGCCGTGCGCCACTCCTGCTCGAAAGTGCGGGAGGATATGACTTCGATGCCGTTATCTTCCAGGTAGCGCTCGACCATCTTGTCTATGCGGGCTTCGTGCTCCTGCAGGTAGCGCCGGGACAGCCGGTCAATATTGACGTGGGCGATCACCACACGCTTGACCGGCTGCTGGGCCAGTCGCTCCTCGTCGATCTCGTAGGGGAACACGGTGGGGTTATAGGTGGGCGCTGATGAACAGGCGGCCAGCAGGCCGAGCAGCGCAGAACACAGTAGGCGGAACATGTCAGTCCTCATCGGTTGAACGCGCGCAATGTTAACAAACTGGCCACGGACGGGGTACGTTTGACTCCACCCCGGCATGATGGAATGGTGGGCGAGCAGGAACTGGAGCCGGGGAGGCCACTTGAAGATCGACGGACCGCTGTATGCCCCCCTGGCCGAAGCCGGGAATGATGCGCGCCGGCTGCAGGCTCTCGGCTACGACGGCGTCTATACCCTTGAGGGTCCGTCGGATCCCTTCCTGCCGCTGGCAATCGCGTCCCAGCAGTGCCCGGGCCTCGACATTGCCACCTCTATCGCGGTCGCCTTCCCGCGCAATCCCGCCCACACGGCCTACCAGGCCTGGGACCTGCAGCGACTGTCCGGCGGGCGCTTTCGGCTGGGCCTCGGTTCCCAAGTGCGCGCCCATATCGAAAAGCGCTTCGGGGTGGATTTCAATCCACCGGCGGCCCGCATGGCGGAGTACATCCGCGCCGTGCGCGCGCACTTCGACTGCTGGCAGGAGGGCGCAGAGCTGGCTTTCGAGGGCGAGTACTTCCGCCACACGCTGATGACGCCGATGTTCAATCCCGGCCCATTGGATACCGGCCCGCCGCCGATCTACCTGGGGGCCGTGGGCCCGAAGATGACGGCGGTGGCGGGGGCGGTAGCCGATGGACTGATTGTGCACCCGTTCCACAGCCAGCCCTTCCTGCGGGACGGCCAATTGCCGGCGCTGGCCAGTGCCGTGGCCGAGGCGGGGCGCGATCCTGGCGCCTGCGCGGTGCAGGTGTCCGCCATCGTGGTCACCGGCAGCACCGAGGAGGAATGTCGAGCCGCAGATGCCAGCGTACGCGGCCTGCTGGCCTTTTACGGATCGACGCCGGCCTACTTGCCGGCGCTGGAGGCCATCGGCCAGGGCGCCTTGCAGAAAGAGCTCAATCGCCTGTCCAAGGCCGGGCGCTGGGAGGAAATGAGCGCGCTTGTCGACGACGGCCTGCTCGAAGCCTTTGCCATCTGCGGGGAGCCGGCTACCATAGCCGCGGGGTTGGCCGGGCGCTACGGCGACATTGCCGACCGTCTGGGCATCTATGCCCCCTACAGCCTGCCCGACGCCACCTGGCAGGCCATTCTTTCAGACCTCAAGGCCATCGCATGACCGATATCCCCGAAGGCTTCAAGACACTGGCGGGCCTGAGCCCGGCGGAGGATCACCTGGGCCCGTTCTACTACCGCAAGTCCGACAGCGGCCTTGAGATGGGCTTTCGCGCCGGGCCGCAAAACTGCAACGGCATTGGCACCGTGCACGGCGGCGTACTGATGGCCTTCGCCGACTACGCCGTCACCATGCTGGCGCTGTCGGGGGTCAAGGAGAACTGCACCACCATCAGTTTCAGCAGCGACTTTATTTCTGCCGCCCGCGACGGCGACTGGGTAACAGCCAGTGGTGAAGTGGTCAGGCGCACCGGCTCCATGACCTTCGTATCGGGCCGACTGGCCGTGGGCGACAACGTGGTCTTGACCTTCCAGGCCGTGGTCAAGCGACTCAAGAAGCCGGACGCGTGACCTTTACCCTGGGAGATGTGCTGGTCCTGTTCGCGCTGGTCGGCGTGGCGACCTGGGTGTTCCAGTCCATGCGGGTGCGGGAGCTGGCCCTGGTGGCGGCGCGCCGCGCCTGTCGGGACGCCGGCGTGCAACTACTCGACGAGACCGTGAGCATCCAGCGCCTGTCTGCCAGCCGTGACGACGCAGGGCGCTGGCGCCTGTGGCGACAGTACCGCTTTGAGTACAGCGTTGAGGGGCTGGAGCGGGAGCGCGGCCACATCATCATGTTGGGCAACCGCCTGCAAGCGGTGGTGATTGCCGAGCGTCGGCCTGCTGACAATGCCGCCGGTGGTGACCAGTTTCACTAGCGTCCGGCTACTGCCCGCCCAGGGCAGCAAAAACGATCCGCAGTGCCAGCAGCAGCAGGATGACCCCGAACACGCGGTCGATAGGGCGCCGCGCGGCCTGTAGCCGTGGCAGCAAGCGCCGATTCCCCAGCATGGCGCTCACAGCGCAGTACCAGGCAGCATCGACACTGCCGATGAGCGTCACCATGCCGGCCTTCTCCGGCAGGCTGGCCTCGGGATCCAGGAACTGGCTGAACAACGCGAGAAAGAAAATTGCCACCTTCGGGTTGAACAGGGCGACGGTGAAGCCGTGCACCAGCGGATTGCCGCCCAGCGGAGTGCCGCCCGAGGGTTCGCCTCTACCGGCCTCAACCTCGTCTGGCTCGTTCTCCTGCGCCGCGCTCCGCAGCGACTGGATTCCCAGGTACGCCAAGAACAGGGCGCCGGCCCATTGGAGGCCCTGGAAGAGCAGGGGCGAGGTGGTAATCAGGAGTCCCAGGCCCGACACCACAGCCACCGCGTACAGCGCAATTCCGAAGCCATGGGCAAGGCCGACCTGTATCCCGGCCCCCGAGCCGCCCGCCAGCGTATGGCGCACCACGACTGCGAGGCTCGGCCCTGGCGACATGGCGCCCAGCAGGCAAATGCTGGCCAGGGACAGCCAGTCCAGCCAGCTCAATTTTGAGGCCCCGCGGCGGGGAAGCAGGCCTGCGCCTCATCAGTTTCAAGATGGAACCGGTCGTTTTTGTTGTCCACAGAAATTGTGGATAAGTCAGTGGGTAAATTGTTCAACACGCCTTTCACCCCAGTGCCCATGGCCTATGTGACAGATTGATTAAAAATTGCTCAATAGCAATTTATTCATTTAAAACAATGAGATAGAGAATATTTGTAAGACTAGATGTTTAAAGTGGTTCGTAAGTATGTGAAATCTTCTTTACCGAAAAAAAATGTGAATAACCTTGTCGGGTGTGTTATACGCGAGGACTTTTTCGGTCAAGTTAGCGTTCTCCAGCACAACTTTTACTCCTCGCCGCGATAAATGCATCCTGAGGTGCATGTTTCCCGGATTTCGACGCTGGAGAGCAGGGGAAGCTCCCGCGCCAGTCTTTCCCAGATCCAGCGCGCGATGTTTTCACTGGTGGGATTCTCCAGGCCCTCGATCTCGTTCAGGTAGTAGTGGTCGAGTTGATCATGCAGCGGCTTGAAGGCGCGCTTCACATCCGCGAAGTCCATGATCCAGCCGCTGTGTTCGCCTACCTCGCCAGACAGGCACACGCGCACGTGGAAAGAATGGCCATGCAGGCGCGCGCACTTGTGCCCCTCGGGCACGTTGGGTAGCCGGTGAGCAGCCTCAAAATGGAACTCTTTGTAAATCTCCATGGGTGGGGTATTCAGGACAAAAACCAGGCGCCAGTGTAGCGGCAAAACCCTTGTAAATTAAGGTTTTGCGCGCTCCTGAAATTTTTCAGCCAACTGTTTGACAGCCTAAGTGAAATCTCTATAATGCGCGGTCTCGGAAACGGGGGTGGTTAGCTCAGCTGGGAGAGCATCTGCCTTACAAGCAGAGGGTCGGCGGTTCGATCCCGTCACCACCCACCACTCCGAACTTCTTGATGTAGCACCCGGGGCCATCTCCCGCTAGAAACGCTATAAGAGAAGCAGCAGCAACACATGCGAACGCCGTTTTGCATGTCACTACCGTTGGACCGGTAGTTCAGTTGGTTAGAATGCCGGCCTGTCACGCCGGAGGTCGCGGGTTCGAGTCCCGTCCGGTCCGCCATCTCATCATCGGTGCATTCCGAAGACATAGGTTGCACTTTATACCGGAGACATGGGTAACACTTTTGGAGCGAACGGGTTCTCCGCCGGCTCCACCCGATTCTCGTCTTCGTCAAAGTATCCTAGAT